>PGYL01000044.1:5605-21749 GCA_002839645.1 Methanomicrobiales archaeon HGW-Methanomicrobiales-2
GCACCGCCAGTCCCTCTCGGTATAGGGGTACCCGACGATGACGTGATACCGCCCGACCGAGGGGAAGAACCTGAGATCCGCCGAAGACGGGGAGAGGACGCCGTTCGGATGGCTATGGGCGCTGCCGGCCTGGTGGGTATCGAGCGGGAGCATATCGATGAAGAACGAGGCGCTCTCTTCCCCGACGATGGTGCCGGGTACCAGGTCGATGTCCCGGATAACGCCGTCGCGCTCCCGCAACACGGCAACAAACTCATCCGGGTGATGTTCCCGCCCGAGTTCGAAGAGCATCGCAAGCAGATCCCTGCTGATCCCGCGTATGGCCATTCTACTGAATGGTAGGGGAGGAGGGGACATAAGCCCTCGCGTTCGGCATGCCTGCCCGGCTGTATACACCGGTCTACCGGGAGCCCGGAAGAAAAAAGTGAGATAGATTAAGGGATGACCCTTCCTTCCGGGAGGGCCTCGGAAGTTACGTTCCCGGTCACATTCTCAACCGGGGTTACGTTCTCCGCCGGAGTTACGTTCCCGTCGGCGGTGACGTTCACCGTCTCGAAGACGAGCGGGATGAGCGGCGTGTGGTGGTTATTGACCAGCTGGACCGAGAGGTTGTGCTCGCCCGCCGTCACGTTCTCCCAGGTGGGGGGGGGACTCGTGGTGAGGACGTAGCCGCCGGTCTCCGGGATGGCGGGCGCGCTCGCGTTCGTCGGCACCGGGGCATCCAGGTAGTAGTGCAGGTGGCCTTCGCCCGGCGCGTTCGCCTGCCCGGTAGGCTCGATCAGGGTGAAATTCGTGACGTCCACGCTCACCGTGACATTCCCGGCAGTGACGCCGGCCCCTTCCTCCGGCGACGCGATGGTGACGTTCGCCTCAGCAGTTACGTTCCCGGCCGGGGTCGCGTTCTCCGGCGGCACGAGACCCGGCGGCACGAGAACCGTGTCGATGATATGGACGACGCCGTTGTCGGCCATGATATCGGATGCAACGATTGTGGCGTTCCCTACCGTGAGGGTACCGTCGACCATCCCGACAGTAAGGTTGTCCCCGGCGAGCGTCTCAAGAACCGTCTCGTTTCCTGTGGCGTTTGCTTCCGCCATCAGGTCTTCTACGGTATAGTTCCCCCTCACCATGTGGTGCATGAGCAGGGCATCAAGTGTCTCCGTGTCGTTCGAGAGTCCGGCACGGGTCTCGTTGCCGAGAGCCTCGAAGGCGGCATCGTCCGGAACAAAGACCGTATACGGCCCCCCCGTGGCAAGCACGGTTTCGGTAAGGCCTGCCTCTCCGACGGCATCCGCAAAGGAGGTCAGGTTCTCATCCGTCGCGACCAGGTCGGCCAGCGTCATGCTCGCCGGCTCCTCACCCGGGGTCGCGTTCTCATCCCCGTCGACCATCATCCCCTCCGGGACGACGATGACGACGCCCTGCATGGGCGTCCGCTGCGTCGAGGCGTTGAGCGTACAGCCGTACGGGTAGGTTCCCGTATCGGCGAACGTGTAGTCAAACGTCCCGTTTCCTTCTATCGGCCCGGAATCGAAGAGCCCTCCCGTGCTGGTGACCGTGTGACTCACTTCATCATAATTCGTCCAGATTACCGTCGTATTGTCCTCGATCGTCAGCGAGGCGGGAATATACGACCCGCCGCGTATATCGACGTCGGCAGTTGCCGCGAGAGCCGGCAGGGCAACGAGACCGATGGCCAGGGCCACTACGAGCCCGAGTATAGTTGGATTCCCTCTCATGCAGTTTCACCACGCATATCTACCCTGGCAGGGAGAGCGACCGGCATCCTGAATGCAGACCCTGAGCACACTTCTGATCCCCGAAGGTCCATGGTACCCGGAATACCCGTCCGAACAGTTCGCCACCGCTCGCCGCTGCCACGGACAGGGAAATAATCGCACAATTATATAAGCATTATTATATTTTCAAAAGAGTGGATGTCCGGACCGGGCCCTGCACCCTCCATCGAGAGAATTTGCGGGAGCAGAATGTTCAGAACGGCCCGTCCTGCTCGAAACTCCTCCTGTACCGGATGGCAAGTTCCGCCTTGAAGAGTTCCTTTCCGAGGTAGGCAGCATGGTCGAACCGCGAGAGGCTCCCTTCCTTGAGAAGCGTGTAAAAAACATCCTCCCAGCACCTCCCTCGCACGGCATGACCCCGGTGGACCGCGACGATACAGTCCCCCTCGATGCCGATGCGGATGCACCCCAGGGGGTCGTAGGTTATCTCGTTCGGCACGGGGCACGCATCCATCACACTCTCGTATTCCAGCGGGGGTTCGCGCCGCCGCCGTTTCTCTTTCAGGATCAGGAGGTCGAGCCCCAGGTCTTTGGGATAGGGGCGATCGGTCATCAGCGCCATCATCTCGGTTGCCTGCCGCATCTCTGCCACCGATCCCCGGGTCTTGTCGCTGTGTTCGCTCGTGAAGACGACGGCAGCCCCGACCTCGTGCGCCATCCCCGCGAGGAGCGCGTTCGCTCCCGGAGAGTCGGCATCCAGCAGTTCCACAACGTTGCCCGCCCCGAAGAAGAGCGGGGAAGAGACTCCCGGGAACCCGGCAAGCGATCCCGTCAGCCCGGACCCTACCGGCTGGAGGAGGGGATCGGCGATCAGGCAGCGGATCCCGGCTTCCTCTGCGGCAGCAAGGTTCTCTCGAAGCGTCCGGTCATGGGGCACCACGACCGCGGCCGCCCCGGCATCCGCGACCGCTTTCCCGACGATCGGGATGTTTTCCTCATGCAGGGAGAGCACCAGGTCGGCACGGAAGAGCGCCGCCGCGATGAGGGACGGGTCCTGGGTATCGACCGCCAGAGGGCCGCCAACCTCCGCGACGGCCGCAAAACACCGCTCGACGTCGCCGGGGGTCGCGTCGAAACCGAACCCCAGGTCCACGATGTCCGCCCCGTCGGCAAAGAACTCCCGGACATTGGTGAGGAGATCGTCGCGCTTATGTGCATCCATGATCTCCACCAGCACCTTCATCCTGGAACTTCCGCCGATCTTCGCGCCCCGGATGATGAAGTCCGCCTCCGCCTCCTCTTCCCGGAGCGCCACCTGCCGGCAGGCCTCCTCTCGACGCGTCTCTGCGAGGAACTCGTCGGCGGGGACGGTCGTTGAGAGCCGCGCACAATCGAGCACCGAAAGGACCAGCGGGAGGTCGGCCGCATGCCGCGGACCCCGGTAGACCGGGACGCCGGTCTCGCGTTCGACACCAACAAAGGATGCGGTGCACATCCCGGAGACGATCGCCATATCGTAGTTGCCCCCGGCCAGCAGCCTCCGGAGGTCGCCGGGGGCAAGAAACGACGCGATACCGCCAATGGCCACGACATCTATATCATAGCGGTCGCTGAACCGCTCAGCCGCCGCCTTCACGATTCCGACCGTTGCCGATCCGGTCGGGAGGAGAATGCGCATACACTCCACTTATTATTCAGAGGAAGACAAATAATCTGATCTCATGCTGCGGTGCGATCTGCATGTCCACACGAGGTACTCCAGGGACGGAGAGAGCAGTGTGGAGGATATCCTCCGGCGGGCGGAGGCGGTCGGCCTCGACGCCGTCGCAATCACCGATCACGATACGGTGGAAGGTGCCCTCTACGCCCTGGAGTGCGACACCTCCGTGACCGTGATCCCGGGCACCGAGATATCGACCAGACAGGGTCATCTTCTTGCTCTCGGGGTCACGGAGCCTCTGCCGGCCGGGCTTGACTTCTTCGAGACCGTCACCCTGGCCCATGCTCAGGGCGCTCTGCTGATCCTCCCGCACCCCTACCACCGCTGGCGCCACGGCGTCGGGAGGAGGCTCGCGGCAGGTATCGGGGCGGTGGATGCGGTGGAGGTCTTCAACAGCCGCTACATCACCGGGTCCGCGAACCGGAAGGCCGCAGTCATTGCACGGACATTTGGAAAGCCCGGCGTTGCCGGGAGCGACGCCCACAACGCCCGTTACGTCGGGTTCGGGGTCACGTACGTCACGGCCGAGCCGGATGTGGCCTCCATCCTCTCCGCGATCCGGGAAGGCCGGACGATGGCGGGAGGGAAGATGACCCCGCTCCACACCTACACCCGCCAGTCCATCAAGGGCGCTCTCCGCAGAATACGGCGAACGGTAAATCGATGAACCTGGCGTTCCGCTACTCGTACTTCGGAGACCGCTTCTTCGGCTCGCAGATGCAGCCGCTCCTCCGCACCGTAGAGGGCGAACTCGTCGCGGCCTGCAGGCGCCTCTGCCTCTTCGACGACTGGCGGGAGGCAAACTTCGTCACCGCCGGCCGCACCGATCGTGGGGTGCATGCCCGGGGCCAGGTATGCTCGTTCCTGACCGATAAGCCGGATCGGGCGGTCGAAGCACTGAACCAGGTGCTTCCGGCCGACATATGGTGTACGGCGTGGGCCAGTGTTCCGGACGGGTTCCACCCCCGGTACAGCGCTGCATCGAGGACCTACCGCTATTACTTCCTGGCCCCGGGGAACACTGCCGCCATGCATGAAGCAGCAGGGGAGTTTCTCGGGTGGCACGACTTCTCGGCGTTCGCCCGTGTCGGCGATCGGAACCCGGAGAGGAAGATCCTTGCGGCGCGGGTCTTTGAGGACGGGCCGTTTGCCATCTTCGAGGTGACAGGAGAGAGTTTCCTCTGGAATATGGTCCGGTGCATGGCGACAGCGCTTGAACGGGTGGGAAGGGGCGAGGCCGATGCCGGGGAGATCGCACGGCTCCTTGCCGGACCGCCGGAGCAGAGGGTCCCTGCGGCTCCTCCCGAGGGACTGGTCCTCTGGGATATCGGCTATGAGATCTCTTTTACGCCGCTCCCGATCGGCGAGAAGAGTCGCCGGCATCTTGCCGACCGCCACCGCTACCACGCTCTCATGGCGGAGATCTCCGCACGCCTTGCACCGGAGGGCCGGTGCCCCGACACATCACGGATATAAAACCTCCCAATACGGCAAAGGGGTGCAGAGAGGATCGGGAAACGGACCCCTCTCATTACCGCTGCTTTAAAAGGATCAGATCGCAGGCACCGGATCCTCCAAAAGCGGTGCGGCAGGGGAAATCGGGCTCTTCACCCCTCATCCGGGGTTGCTAGACTTAATCCTTCCGGATAACGACACCAGATAAGCCGGAACCCTGCCAGAATCCCGGCATGGAGGCTCTCCATACATCTCTGCGGCAGGTTCATAGACCTCCGTCCGGGAGCCGAAATGCTTAAGTAGCCGGGGACAGTTTTAGACGCACAAGAGTTAATAAAATTCGATCTATTTTTGATATAATTAACTTGTATTGTTTAATAATAACCTATTAATATATGCCAGCACAGTCCCGTTTCAGTACGTCAAGAGGGGAAAGTGGATGTACGACAAGGATCCGGTTCAGGCGAGGCCACCAGTTCATCTAGAGGGGTGGTTCGCCGAAGAAACAACTGTGCCACTACCACAGTATACTGATGCAGAGAGAGACCGATGGATAGAACGACATATGCCCCGGATTATCGGCGAGGAGAGCCCAATAAACATCCCTGTCCTCCATGTTGAGGTCCAGGAGCAGGCCAACCCTTTGCGGGCGCCGACGGCCCCCGGACACCGGCGGGTGGGGGGCGAGACCGCTGATGCTGCCCCCGCCCCCGCCCGCCGATCGAGCAGGACGAGAACACTTGTGGCGATCCCCTGTTTCAACGAGGAGGTCGCTATCGGTTCGGTCGTCCTCCGGGCCCGGCAGTGTGCCGACGAGGTCCTGGTGATAGATGACGGGTGCACGGACAGCACCGTGAAGGTCGCCCGGGATGCCGGAGCGACCGTCATCTCGCACGGGGCCCGGAAGGGGAAGGGACAGGGGATCAAGAGCGCCCTCCGGTATGCTGTCGACCACAACTACGACTGCCTGGTCTTCATGGACGGGGACGGTCAGCACAATCCCGAGGAGATACCCCTTCTGGTTGAGCCGATCCTCGCTGATACCGCCGACCTCGTCATCGGGTTTCGGACCTTCGACCAGATGCCCTTTTACCGGCGGTTCGGTCGGGCAGTGCTTGATGTCGCCTCCAGCAACGGCAGTTCGATAACCGATTCGCAGTGCGGCTTTAGGGCGTTAAACAGGAAATCCATGGAGTCGATGCTCGGTACGCTCCGAAAGGATGATTTTTCAACCGAGTCGGAGATGCTCCGGATAGCCGAGGAGAAGCATCTGCGTGTCGGGGAGACACCGATCAACTGTAAATACGGTGATTTTGACACATCCACAAAAAACCCCTTATCTCACGGAATGGAGGTGCTCGGATCGATATTCTGGCTCATGGTGGAGAAGAGGCCCCTCCTGCACATCGGCCTGCCCGGACTTGTCGCGATGCTTGTGGGCGTCTTTCTCCTGCTCCAGTTTCTCCGGGGATTTAGTGAGACCGGTCTCGTCCCGATCGAGCAGGGCATGCTTGCATCGCTCTTCCTGATCCCCGGGACCATCGCACTCGTGCTGGGCCTGATGCTTGCCCTTGTTGCAAGAATGCGGGAGTGAGCAAGAGTGAAAGGTACGATACAGAGGAGAGGTGTAGAATGATCGGAGTGATACTGGGCACGCGGCCGGAGATCATCAAGATGTCTCCCGTCATCAGGGAATGCAAGCGCAGGGGTCTTGACTACTTTATCCTTCATACAGGGCAGCACTACTCCTACGAGATGGACCGGCTCTTCTTTGAGGAACTTGAACTCCCGGAGCCGAACTACAGCCTCGATGTAGGCTCCGGAACGCATGCTGGTCAGACAGCGAAGATCATGACCGGCGTCGAGGATGTCCTCCAGAAGGAGTCGCCCGACATCGTCCTCGTGCAGGGGGACACGAACACCGTCATGGCCGGGGCGCTCGCGGCATCGAAGCTGCATGTGCGGGTGGGGCACATCGAGGCGGGCCTCCGGAGTTTCAACCGCTGGATGCCGGAAGAGATCAACCGGGTGCTCACCGACCACATCTCGGATTACCTCTTCGCTCCGACGGAGAGCGCCCGGAAGAACCTCCTCGCGGAGGGCATTCCCGAGCAGAAGATCTGCGTGACCGGCAACACCGTCGTCGACGCGATATACCAGAACCTCGACATATCGAGAAAGAAAGGCAACGTCTTAAAAGACCTCGACCTCGAGCCCAGTGAATACTTCCTCGTCACCGCCCACCGGCAGGAGAACGTGGATAACCGGACACGGCTCAAGGAGATCCTGAAAGGGCTTGAGAGAGTGCAGAAGGAGTTCTCCCTGCCGGTCGTCTTCCCGGTCCACCCGAGGACCGAGAAGAGGATCAAGGAACTGGGCATCGGCGTTGACGGATTGAATCTCACCAAACCCTTCGGGTTCCTGGAGTTCCTGCAGCTCGAGTCGCAGGCAAGACTCGTACTGACCGATTCCGGCGGCGTCCAGGAGGAGACCTGTGTTCTCGGTGTCCCCTGTGCTACGATGCGCTACGATACGGAACGGCCCGAGACGCTGGACGTCGGATCGAACATCCTGGTAGGTGCCGACTCCGGGAGGATCCTCGAAGGAGTCCGCTCTGCAGCCACGTGGAGACGCGGCTGGGCGAACCCCTACGGGGATGGAATTGCTGGAAAAATGATTATCATGGTCTGTGCAGCCGCACGGTCCCAATAACTGCACGAGGAAAATACACATGAAGATCTGTGTACTGGGATTAGGATACATTGGATTGCCGACCGCGCTGCTGTTTGCCGCTCACGGGGCGGATGTTGTCGGCGTCGATGTGAAGCAGAGCGTGGTAGATTGTCTGAATCACGGGAACCTGCCGTTCAGCGAGCCGGGGCTCGAGGACCTGTACCGTGATGCAAAAGAGCGGTTTTGCGCCAGGACCGAACCGGAGGCCGCGGATGTATTCTTAATTGCCGTGCCGACACCCCTGGATCCGGCGACAAAGGTCTCCGACCTGAAATACGTCAAGAAAGCGGCCGACATGATCGCCACCCATCTCGGCAGGGGGAACCTGGTTGTCCTCGAATCGACCGTCCCGCCCGGGACGAGTGAGCGGGTCGTCATCCCCCGGCTAGAGAAGAGCGGCGTCGTTGCCGGAGACTTCCTGTACGCCCATTGCCCCGAGAGAGCAATCCCCGGGCGGACCCTGCAGGAGATGGCGGGCAACAGCCGCATCGTCGGCGGGTACGACCGGGACTCCACCGACCGTGCGACCTCTATCTACCAGACCTTTGTCCGTGGGCAGATATACCAGACCGATACGCGGACGGCGGAGTTCGTCAAGCTGATGGAGAACACCTGCCGCGACGTGAACATCGCTCTCGCAAACGAGTTCGCCCAGCTCGCGGAGGAGTGCGGGATCAACGTCTGGGAAGCCATCACCCTCGCAAACAAGCACCCCCGGGTCACCATTCTCAACCCCGGTCCGGGCGTTGGGGGACACTGCATCGCCATCGACCCCTGGTTCCTGACCGAGAACTCAACACGGTGCAGGATGGTCTCTACAGCGCGGGAAGTCAACGATTCCATGCCGAACTACGTGCTGCACGTCGTCCGCGGCCTGCTTGCCGGCGTCAGAAATCCGACGATCAGCATCTTCGGTGTCGCCTACAAAGGCAATGTCGGCGACACCCGGGAGAGCCCGGCGTTCAAATTCATCCAGCTCGCTGAGAACGAAGGGTATGCCATCAGGTGCCACGACCCGTATGCGGGGGAGTTCCCGCACCCCCTCATGGACGCTACGGATGCGGCGGCCGGGAGCGACTGTCTCGTCATTCTCACGGATCACGACTGCTTCCGCACGATCGAACCGGCAGGGCTTCGAATGAGAACGAAGTTCGTCATAGACGCCCGCAACATCCTCGACCATGAGAAGTGGACCGGCCAGGGTTTTGCCGTCCGCGTGCTGGGTGACGGTGCATCGGTGCAGCAGACACCGCTGAACGGGATCACGCCCCCGGCAACCCTGTATCCCACAGATGCTGCGCGGTCGATCGCATCCCCATCTCCGCCGTCTATCTCCCTGCTCTCTCCCAACGGGCGGGAGGGCTTCCTCTAACCCCCGCACACGGTTTTTACAGGAGAGGAAGCAACAACCAGTCTCCGGCGAACAGATCCAGATACTACGAGGAGTTCCATGAAACAGGTATGCATCGTATCACAACATTTTCCACCAGAAAAATCGGGAAACGCATCACGCATCTATGACACCGCCGTGCATCTTGCGAGACTGGGTATCGACGTGACCGTGCTTGCGCCGCACCCCACGTTTCCCACCGGTTCGTTTTCCCGTACCTGGAAGCGATCGAATGTGCAGGAGGTCGACGGGATCCGGGTAGTACAACTCTGGACCTGGCAGCCGGGCTCTGGAAATCCGGGATTTGCAAGCAGGATGGCCTACTACCTCCTCTTCCCGCTCCACGCCGCACTCTGGCTCCTTGTCAACCGGAGTCGGTTCGATGCGATCGTCACGTCGGCACCGCCCCTCTTCACCGGGATCCCGGGCTACATCCTGAAACGGACCTCGCGAGTGAAGTGGATCCTCGATATCCGCGACCTCTGGATCGACGCATCGATAAGCCTTGGTTTCCTCCGGGAGGGGAGCATCTACGAGAGGATGAGCAGGAGGTTCGAGCAGATGTGCCTCGCTCGAGCCGATCTCGTCGGCGTCACGACAGAGGAACTCGGGCGGAGGATCTCGTCGCGCTACCGGGTCACGGCCCCGATGGAGCTGATGCCGAACGGTGTCAACACCGATTTCTTCCGCCCCAACAACGGCGGAAAGAAGCGGCAGATCATCTATGCCGGCAACGTCGGGCATGCCCAGGATCTCGATAAGGTGGCTCTTGCCGTCAAGTCGATGAACGGCATCTACAACCTGAAGTTCCTCATCGTCGGCGACGGCGACACGAGGGAGAACCTCGAGAGGCTGGTGAAAGCCGAGAGCCTCACCGGTTCGGTCGTCTTTACAGGCACCCTTCCCCGTGAGGAGATCCCGCGGTTGCTCTCCGAGTCGCTCGTGGGAGTGGCGCCCTTAAAGAGGCTCGCGAACCTCGAGTATGCCGTTCCCACCAAGGCCTACGAGTACATGGCGTGCGGGATACCCTTTGTCGGCTGCGGATGCGGCGAGATCGCCCATCTGGCGAGAGAGTCGGGTGCCGGGGTCATCGCCGACAACACGCCGGAGGCGATCGCCGCGACGCTCTCGGCGCTCCTGGACGACCCGGAGAAGATGGAGGAGATGGGCCGTCGGGGCCGGGAGTACGTCGCGGAGCACTACGACAGGCGATCGGTCGCCCTGAAACTGAAACAATATATCGAGAGGATGACATGGACGGGCGCCTGACATCGCTTCTCTCCCGGATTTCCGGGACCGTCCGGGGCCTCGCCGTCGTCGACGGCGAAACCGCGTATATCCGCGACCCGGTCTTTGGGATCATCCGGAACCGCGTGCACGCCGAGGTCTGCAAAGCGATGCTCCGGTCAGGCGGGGACCCGCTCGTGGGCCCGATCCTGAACTATGTCGCGGCATGCCAGAACCCGGACGGGTCCTACAACGAGATTCACGTCAACTACAACGAGCCTTCGGCCCTGATCACCGCGTTTATCGGCGACGCGCTCCTGGAGGCGGCGGACCGGTACCCGCACGAGGAGGTACTCCTGAAAGCCCGGGATTTCGTTGTCGCCGGCGAAAGAAGGCCGGGATGCTTTCTGAAGTCCTCGGGATATACCGCCGACCACCTGAATGTCGACGCCTCCTGCGGGGCGTTCCTTGCCCGGTATGCGGAACGCTACGACGACGAGGGTGCCCGGGCGGCGGCGCTGCGGGCGGCGGAGAACATCGTCAGCCACCAGTGTAAATGCGGCTTCTACCCCTACGCCGTCGATAAGGGGACCTACCCGTACGTCTTCAAACTCCCCTGCGTGCACTACCAGGGGGTGACGATGTACTACCTTGCAAAGATAAACGACGTACTCTGCGACGACTTGATTGACGAAAGTCTCGCGAAGGGTGCCCGGTGGCTCGTGGCCGCCCAGCGTCCCGACGGGCGGTTCGACTGGTCGAAGAGCGGGCTATCCTTCGCCTACTACCTCTCCGGGGCATACGCGTTTGCCCAGGCCTCCTTTGTCTACGCCTCCCGGAGGGAAGACCGTTACCGGGAGCACGCCGACCTCTGCCTTGGTTGGCTCGATAAGAACGTGCAGGGGCTCGCCCCCCGGTGGGAGCCGGGCTCCTGGATCGATCTGATCCCGTCCGTCGCCACGACAGTAAAGACGGCGTCGCGTGGGAAGTATCCGCTACAGCACCAGGCGTTCCGGTTCGGCTACGGCATGTACCGGCAGATCGCCCGCAGACGCTCCAGCGAGACCGCGGAGACGCGGTCGTTCGAGGCTCTCTGCCGGCTGCTGGGGATCCGGTCGTCGACCGTGGAGCCGTCGAAGAACTTTCCCGATCTCTTCATGACGGCGGAGATGCTCGATTGCCTCAGCCAGTCCGCAATATGGGGGGAATACACATGAAACAGGTATTACTCGACCTGCAGTCAGGGTCTATCCAGGTGGAGAACGTCCCCGTTCCCGCCGTAACGAGGGGGGTCATCGTTGAGAACGCCTACTCCCTCATCAGCGCCGGCACGGAGTCGTCGTTGATCAATCTCGCACAGCAGTCGCTCGTCGGCAAGGCGAAAGCCCGGCCCGACGACGTGAAGAAAGTCCTCCAGAAGATCGGCACGGACGGCCCCCTCTCGGCGTACCAACAGGCGATGAGCCGCCTTGCAAAGCCCGAACCGCTCGGCTACAGTTGTGCGGGCACGGTGGTGACGACGGGGTCCGATGACTTTGAGGTCGGCGACCGTGTCGCCTGCGCCGGGGCCGGGTACGCGGTGCATGCCGAATACGTCGCGGTCCCCAAGAACCTCTGCGTCAGGATCCCCGACGGCGTCAGTTTCAGGGAAGCAGCGTTCACGACCGTCGGGTCGATCGCGATGCACGGTGTCCGGAACGCCCGGGTCACGGTGGGCGAAAACGTCGCGGTGATCGGCCTCGGGCTGATCGGCCTTCTTTCCGTGCAGATCCTCAAAGCCGCCGGGTGCCGGGTCATCGGGATCGACATCGACCGGGAGAAACTTGCCCTCGCCGCAGATCTCGGTGCCGACGTCGTCTCGAACTACGACGGCCTCTCCGAGAGGATGAAGGCCTTCTCGCCGTTCGGGGCGGACGCGGTCGTCATCACCGCGGCCACCCGGTCGAGCGCCCCCGTCGAGGCCGCCGGCCGCCTGGTCAGGGATAAGGGCAGGGTCGTGGTCGTCGGGAATGTAGGGATGGACCTGCCCCGGGAGATCTTCTACGAGAAAGAGGCAGAGGTCGTCGTCTCCCGGTCCTACGGCCCGGGGAGGTACGACCGGAACTACGAAGAGAGAGGAGTCGACTATCCAATCTACGTCCGATGGACCGAGCGGAGGAACATGGAGGCGTTCCTGGAACTGGTGCGGCAGAAGCGGATCGACCTCGATCGCCTCATCACCCACACCTTCACGCTCGACGACGCGCCTGAGGCATACAACCTCATCAACACGGGAAAGGAGCGGTTTATCGGGGTTCTCCTGCAGTACAGCCCGAACGGTTCAGGTGCTGCCGGCACCGTCATTCACCTCCCGGAGCCGGAGAAGCGAAGGCGGGAGGTTCCGACCGCAGCCCGGACGCTCGGGTGTATCGGCGCCGGGATCCACGCCCAGAGCGCCCTCTACCCCCACCTGCCCGGACTTCCCGTGAACCTCGGGGGGCTTGCGACCGCGACGGGCCTCTCGGCACAGACGGTCGCGAAGAAGTACGGATTCTCCTACTGCACCACCGACTACCGAAAGATCCTCGAAGACACCGGGATCGACGCGGTGATGATCGCGACCCGAAACGACCTGCACGCCCCCATGGCAATCGACGCACTGCACGCTGGAAAAGACGTCTTCGTCGAGAAACCGCTCGCCACCGACATCGACGGGCTCAAAAAGATCGTTACAGCCTGGAACGAGTCCGGAAAACACCTGGTGGTCGGATTCAACCGCCGTCACTCCCCGCTTGCACGGAGGATGAAGGAGTTTTTCGGGAACCGCGCTACGCCGATGATCCTGCACTACCGTGTCAACGCCGGACAGATCCCTCCAGAACACTGGGTGCACGACGACGAGCAGGGCGGCGGTATGCTGATCTCGGAATGCTGCCACTTCTTCGACTTCATGCAGTATATCACCGGAGCACGGCCGGTCCAGGTCTACGCCCGGGCTATCGAGCCGACCGGGACCCTCCGGAAGTACGACAACTTCCAGGCGACCCTGACGTTTGACGACGGGTCGCTTGGCACCGTCACCTACACGACACTCGGCGACCGATCCTACGCCAAGGAGATGGTCGAGGTCTTCTGCGACAACGCCGTCGGGAGGATCACCGACTTCCGCGACCTCGAGCTCCGGCGGGATGGAAAGGTGTCGCGGGAGAGACGGTGGCTCACCCAGGAGAAAGGGTTTGCCGAGGAGCTCCTGGCGTTCGTGAAGGGTGAGGAGCCGGACTTTGTCGGCAACGTCGCGACAACCCTTGCGACGTTTGCGGCATGGGAGTCGATCGAGACCGGGGCGCCCCGGGAGATCGATCTGGGGCAGGTCGGGCTCTAGGCCACCCTCCTCCAGCAGCCATGCGGGACCGGGGGGGTTCGGCCTGCCCTCCCCGGCTGCGGTCAGCACGGAGGGCTTGAGGGCCCGTAAGATCTTTTTCTGACGATAGTGACCCGCATCAGGCGGTGATTGAATTCCGCTAGAATCTCATAGGGCCGGGGTCTTCCCACGCCCGCTAGCGCTCCCACCCGTCACACTGAAATGCAAAAAAGCACTCGCGGGGCCTGGACAGCGTGACCGTCCGATCCCCGGCTGATTCACAATGGAGGTATGGCCCTCTACATCGGCGAGGGCCGTGGTCGCACCCGGGTTCTCATGAACCCTCGTGATTCGAAGGCTCCGCCTTCTCACACTCCTGTCCTGTGGACAGTCGTGTTCCGAACAAACGCGAGCTGGTCGCGGATCCTCTCCGGGATCGTGCGGGGGTCTTCCGCCATAACGGCCTCCTCCCACCCTTCATCACGGCACGAACAGTCCAGCCCGTCGAACTCCGTGATATCGAAGTGGCAGTTGTAGCGCTCGATTGCCTTTGTGATCTCGGCATCGCACTTCCCGCAGTTCCGGGCCCAGTCGAGGGACTCGACCGAGTAGGTCCAGGGACTGACGTAGACGTGAGCGCGATCGCCAAACCGCTCGTGGCACTGCTGCAGGAGGTCGACGAGGCTCCAGAGCCACGGCGGCCGGTAAAGGTTATTCTTCCAGAGTTCGTGCACGACGGTATTCTTCTCGACTGTCGTTACCTCAAGATCTACATAGTCGATCCCGCGGGATACGCAGTACGCCACGGTCTGCAGGACGTCGTTTATCGCCTCCGATTCGGCGAGGAACGGCGGTTTTACGAGCAGGAGCGGCTTTGTCAGCACGCCCATACCCTGCATCCGCGAATGGAAGAGATCGAAGTTATTAGCCGAGAACCCCTTGTTGATGCAGAGGTTCATCACCTGGGGGTTTGCGGACTCAAATCCGAATGCCACCTCGAGGTGCCGCCCGTTCAGCGCCTTCTTCATCTTCTGCACGTGCTCATCCGGCGAGTAATCGATCCTCGATTCAACGACCACCTTCTTGATGTTCTTGTAGCCGTCGATATACGAGCAGATCTTCTCGATGGCGGCAACCGGCATCTCACGCTCGTTAAAGATATTTCCATCGTTGTATATCGAGACGATCGGGTAGTCTCCCAGGTCGACGGCGCCCATCACATACTCGAACTGTGCGACATACTCCTCCGCCGAGACTTCCCTGCCCCGGGATGTCGCACAGTAAAACCCGCACATGGTGCACCCCCCGGTCTTCTCGACCCACTCGCAACCCGTGGAACGGAGGAAGATGATCAGCCTTCTGATGGGTCGGCCGTCAAGGTAGCCTACCCGCTCCTCCCAGCCGATGGGAACGGTGAAATCGAGATTTTGCGGGGTGCCTCCATTCTGCCTGCGCAACCCGCCGGCCAGTGCCCGTATCTCGTCCAGAACATCATTCTCGGTCGGGAGACCCTTGAAGATCTCCGCATCGCTACTGCTATCAGGTACGGCCTTCTCTAGAATAATTATCCCCCCTGCCCCGGGCATGCACCGCAATATCGGAGGTACACGGCTCCGGTGACTGTCGCCTTATCTTAGCGAGACATACCCCTGATGGGCGTCCGCATATTTATAGTTTATCCAAATTAGCACGTCATCGGGCTATGATTGTCAAACGGCATTATCTGACAGGAAGGGAGGGGAATCGGACCTCGCGTCAAAAAGAGCCGGATCTGCACCCCCACCATACCCTTCAGGAGAGTCATTCGTCCGGTTATAGACTTCTGATAACGATTGGAGCAGATGACAACATGCCAATTTTTATATACGATGTTTGGGGGTATACTATCTCAATACACCGGGGGATTACCGCCCGCCGGAGTAGTGCCCCCGCGGACTTATCCGGGAAGACAATCCGGTGGCAACGGCGAGGCAACGAGGCGGTATAACGGTGCCGTCCCGGTATGGTACAGGAGTCTGAAAAGGAGAGAGAAGATCATGATACGCCTGGGAGAGAGGATCTGTGGTCGGGAGTCGTTCACAACAAAAGCCCTCGGCATCCTTCCTTCGTACAATGTCTACCGAGAGACCTACGCTCTCCTCCAGCAGTCCCGGCAGTGGAGCGAGGACGAACTCGAGGCCTACCAGATGCAGGCCCTCTCGCGCCTGCTCGACCATGCCTACGAAAACGCCCCCTACTCCCGCCGGGTCTTTGAAGAGCGCCATCTCGTGCCCGGGGATATCCAGACCCCCGCCGACCTCACCCTCCTTCCCTTCCTGACCCGCGAGGACCTGCAGAACAACCTCCCCGACTTAAAAGCCAGGAACTACCCGGAATCGGCCTTCGAGTACGTCACCACCGGCGGGTCCACCGGTATTCCCGTCGGCTTCTACTACGAGAGAGGGGCCTCCCGGGCCCGGGAGTGGGCGTTCATGAAGACCCAGTGGGACCGTGTCGGCTACCGGTTCACCGACCGGTGCGTCGTCCTCCGGGGTTACATC
>PGYL01000045.1 GCA_002839645.1 Methanomicrobiales archaeon HGW-Methanomicrobiales-2
GGCTCCTACATGTCCGGCGGTGTCGGATTCACCCAGTACGCGACCGCGGCCTACACCGACAACATCCTCGATGAGTTCACCTACTACGGTATGGACTACGCCAAGGACAAGTACAAGGTCGACTGGAAGAACCCGAGCCCGAGCGACAAGGTCAAGCCGACCCAGGAGATCGTCAACGATCTCGCAACCGAGGTCACCCTCAACGCTATGGAGCAGTACGAGCAGTTCCCGACCATGATGGAGGACCACTTCGGCGGGTCCCAGCGTGCCGGTGTCATCGCCGCCGCATCCGGTCTCACGACCTCTATCACGACTGGAAACTCAAACGCCGGCTTAAACGCCTGGTATCTCTCCATGCTCCTGCACAAGGACGGATGGTCGCGTCTCGGCTTCTTCGGCTACGACCTCCAGGACCAGTGCGGATCCGCAAACTCGCTCTCCATGGAGTCCGACCGCGGTCTGATGGGAGAACTCCGTGGCCCGAACTACCCGAACTACGCAATGAATGTCGGTCACCAGGGCGAGTACGCCGCGATCGTCGCCGGTTCCCACTACGGACGTGGCGACGCGTTCTGCTACAGCCCGCTCGTCAAGGTCTGCTTCGCAGACCCGAGCCTGAGGTTCGACTTCGCAGAGCCCCGTCGCGAGTTCGCGAAGGGTGCAATCCGCGAGTTCATGCCCGCCGGCGAGCGTTCGCTCATCATCCCGGCCCGGTAAACCTCTCCATAACCCCTTTTTATTTGCACGTCCTCATATCCGTAATCGCAAACATTCCTGCCGATTATACGGAGAAGGTGGAGCGAGTGGTTCTCACTCGCCCACGTATTATGATACTGCAAATCCGTATCACAAAATCTGCTTATTTTATCCGATATTATCGCGTTTTCCGGCATTCCAGCCCCGGATGTGCCCTGCCCGGTCACCGGGAGGCGCGCGGGGGGTGGGTTGGGGCGCGTGGTTCCGACCGGGCGAAACCCCTGTTGCGGAGATGCTCCATATTTGGGATGCCTGGAGATGTAGGCAAGTGTAAGACTCGGGGATTAAAGCCCGAAAACGGATTTTGAGGGGATATCGCGTTTGGGGTGGGGCTGACGGGGAGGGGGAGTGCTCCCCCGCCCCTCGGGGCGGGGGCAGTGCGTGGCGATACCCCCCGGTCCACTGGATGGGGCATTTCCCCACGGGTCTAACATATCCATCTGCTGTATAAATCCGTTTTCGGGTTTTAGATGTTTCTGAAGCCAAGACAGGAAGATACCCGACGATCCCGGGACTGCACCCGCCGCCTTCGCAGCCCAACCTCATCCTCACCAAACCCCCTATATCGCCAGAGTTCTAACACTTCCTCAAAGACCGGAGAGGAGTTCATAGAATGACGACCGGGGGCCGGATCATCCTGCACGTGGATATGGACAGCTTCTTCGCTTCCGTGGAGGTCCGGCGCGACCCGTCCCTTGCCGGCAGGCCGGTGATCGTGGGCGCCGACCCGAAGGGAGGGGCCGGGCGTGGGGTTGTGAGCACCTGCTCCTACGAGGCACGCCGCTACGGGGTTCACTCCGGCATGCCCATCTCCCGGGCGTATGCCCTCTGCCCGCACGGTGTCTACCTCCCGGTGAACCACCCGCTCTACGCCCGGGTCTCGGGGGAGATCATGGCGATCCTGCGTCGGCATGCCGACCGGTTCGAGCAGGTGAGCATCGACGAGGCCTATCTCGACGTCAGCGGTGCCGGCGGTTTCGCGGCAGCTGAGGCGCTTGCCGCCGCAATCAAGCGGGAGATCCGGGAAGAGGAAGGACTCACCTGCTCCATCGGCGTCGCCCCGGGCAAGGTTGTGGCAAAGATCGCGTCCGATTACCGGAAGCCCGATGGACTGACGGTCATCTCTCCCGGCGAGGTCGTGGGGTTCCTCGCTCCCCTGCCGGCGGCAAAGATGCCCGGTGTCGGGGCGAAGACCGGGGAGGATCTCCAGCGGATGGGCGTCCGGACGATCGGCGACCTCTCACGCCGCGACGTTCAGGACCTCACCGCCCGGTTTGGGAGACACGGCATCCTGATGCACCGCCTCGCCCGGGGCATCGATGATGCGGAGGTGCAGGGTAGGGAGGGATACAAATCCGTTTCGCGGGAGAGGACGTTTGATGAGGATACCGCCGATCCGTCCGTCCTCTCCGGGACCCTCGTCGAACTTGCAGACGTTGCCGCCGGGACACTTTGTGCCGACGGTCTCCGGTGCCGGAACGTCACGGTGAAGGTCAGGTATCGCGGCTTTCAGACGCATACGCGGTCCCGGACGCTGGAACGGTTCACCAGTGACCCGGAGGCGATCCGGCGGGCCGCATCCGGCCTGCTCCTGCCGTTCCTCAACGGCACGGACGTCCGCCTCCTCGGTGTCAGGCTCTCGGTGCTCGAGGGCGGTCGCACCCGGCAGACGTCGATGGACGAGTTCTTCTCCTGAGATGTCCCGCGAGGCGAACCTTCTTTACGCGGGGCGCACAGTAAGGTCCCGGTATGCCCGATATCTGGACCGTGCTGCTGGTCGGCATCCTCCTCCTCCTTTTTGCGGCGCCGATCGTCCGGCAGCAGATGACCCGGGTCCGCCGCCTGCGGGCGATCCGGGACCTGGAGGCGGAGCGTAGAACCCGGGTCATCCTCCTCATCCACCGGCAGGAGCGGATCGGCTTTCTCGGCATCCCGCTCTTCCGCTACATCGACATCAACGACTCCGAGGAGATCCTCAGGGCGATCCGGCTCACGGAGCCGGGGATGCCGATAGACTTCATCGTCCACACCCCCGGAGGCCTGATCCTCTCATCCGAGCAGATCGCGATGGCGCTCCAGCGCCATAAGGGGAAGGTGACGGTCTTTGTCCCTCACTACGCCATGTCGGGCGGGACGCTCCTCTGCCTCGCTGCCGACGAGGTGGCGATGGATGAGAACGCCGTACTCGGTCCGGTCGATCCCCGGATCGGGGAGTACCCGGCGGCGTCGATCCTGCGGGTCCCGCACTTAAAACCGCCGGAGGAGATCGAGGATGAGACGTTCATTCTGGTCGACATCGCGGCGAAGGCCCAGAACCAGATGCGGGAGTTCGTGGCCGATCTCCTCCGGGACCGAATGGATGCTGAGCGGGCGGACCGCCTCTCCCGCCTGCTGACGGAAGGGACGTGGACCCACGACTACCCGATCACCCTCAAGCGGGCCCGGGAACTCGGGTTCCCCGTCACCCCCGGCATGCCCGCCGGGATCTACCGGCTGATGGACCTCTTTTTGCAGGCGATGCCCCGCCGCCCGTCGGTCGCCTACGTGCCGATCCCCTACCGTGGAGAGGAGAAGAAGTGACGACGTCGGCGAAACCTGTTTTAGGGATCCGGCACCAGGATCACTTCGTTTGGTTCGCGACACATGCTCACAGTCTACGAGAATGTCTCCCGCAGTAACCCCATGGAGTTACCCCGCGTAGGGACCCCTCGAGCGGCGCGGCGATCGAGATCCGGTGCATGACCGGTGAGGTCCTGTACCGGAACAAGACATCCATACAGCCCACAACACCCGCCCCGGCACCGCCGTGAACCAACGGGATGAGGGCGTCCCAGTCCTTATCCCGTCCTGCAACCTACCCTCTTTTGATCGTGAGCACCTACCTCCAGCTGCGCCTGGACGCGTTTGACTGTTCGCAGGACCCCCTCTGCGGGGACCATCCCGAGCGGAACGGTTTCCGCCGGCTCTGCTACCAGTGCCCTTTTGCCGCGAGGACCGCAGGCTACCTCTACTGCGAGCGGTTCGCGACTCCCATCAGGACGCGGGAAAAGTATGCCCTGCGTGGATGGAAAGAGGTGCGTGATGTGATCCTGGCTCGTGACGGGCAGCAATGTGCCATCTGCGGTGCAGAGCAGGACCTGCACATCCACCACGTCGACCTGGATCCGACAAACGACGACCCAGCCAACCTGCTCACCCTCTGCGGCATCTGCCATGCCCGGGTGCATACCGAGCTCCGCCGGGAAGGAGGGGCAGGGCGGGTGGCCCGGGTACTCCCGGCGGTACGGCGCCGTGCCCCCGGTACAACCATGCCAATCGACGGCTCCCCGGCCCGCGCGGTCCCTGATGAGTGAGGAGGCATCCCCTGAAGGCCCCTTTTTCCGCTCTGCCATCATCAGGGGCGGGGGAACGATTATATTATATGCCCGCCACCAGTAGCGTGACCATGGGGGGAATATCCGGAATGAGTATTACAGGAAAGCTCTTCGGAAGAGGTGATCCCGAAAACCGGGAAAGTCCGGAGACTGATGCCACAGTGAGCAGAAAAGCGGTCTCTCTCGCCCAGCAGGGACGATTCGGCGAGGCTATAAATTGTTTTGACCGGGTGCTCGAAGAAGATCCGGTCAACGTGAAGATGTGGAACAACAAGGGTGTCTTCCTCGATCTCCTCGGGCGGGACCAGGACGCACTGGCCTGCTGGGAGAGGGCGCTCTCGATAGACCCGGATTTTGCTCCGGCCTGGGTCTCCCGTGGGATGCTGCACCGGCGCCGTAACCGGCTCGATGAGGCGCTCGCCTGCTACGACCGTGCCGTGGAACTCAACCCGGACTCTGCGGTCGCCTGGTACAACCGGAGCGGTATCTTCGTCGCGATGCACCAGCTTGACGATGCAATCGCCTGCTACGATAAGGTGCTCTCGATCGACCCCCATTTCGTGGCGGCCTGGACTGATCTCGGCTACGCCCACTTCCTCGGGCACCGGCACGAAGAGGCCATCGTCTGTTACGACCGGGCCATCGCCGACGACCCGGGGAGCGTTCGGGTCTGGAGCCTGAAGGGCGGTGCCCTGTATGCGCTCGGGGAGTACCGCAAAGCTCTCGAATGTTTCGATCAGGTGCTCACGATAGATCCCCGATATGCCGCCGGATGGAGCATGAAGTGTAGCGTCCTCTACCACCTCGGCATGTACCGGCACGCACTTGCGTGTGCCGACAGGGCGCTTGAGATAAATCCCTCCTGCGAGCTGACCACTCAGGTCCGTAAGATGCTCCTCTCCCTTATCCAGAAGTGGTGACGGTCCCGGCCTCTTCCTCCGGGCCTGGCCCACCCGGACGGTTCCGGAAGGTTGACGCCGGGCGCCGTCCAACCGGGAACTATTCTGGCCGGGCAGGAACTCTCCCCCCGGGGAGACTCCGACGGTCTATTACCCGGCGACGCCAACAGGTGGATTGTATCCATGCCAGTCGACCAGATCCCTATCGGCACGTTCTCGCGGATCACCCGGCTCTCACAGAAAGCGCTCCGCCTCTACGACGAGCGGGGGCTCCTCGTCCCCGCGGCAAGAGACATCTGCACGGGATACCGCTACTACACTTTCGCCCAGACGGAGCGGGGCATCCGCATCCGGCACCTGCTCTGGCTCGGGTTCGACCTAGGGGAGGTCGAAGCCATCCTCGATGCGCGGGTACGCGGTGATGCCGGGACGATCCGGGATCACTTTGCACGGCGTCTCGCTGCAACCGAGCAGGAGGTCGGACGGCTGCATGCGATCGCAGAGGTCCTGCGGACGCAGGACCCGTTCAACGGAGAATTCCACATGTCGATTACCGAACCTGTTATCAAGGATATCCCTGCCATGCGGGCGCTTTCCCGCCGGGAGCGGGGTGTTTACCAGGAAGCGATCCCGAGACTGATCGGGGAACTCTGCGCTCATGTCTATCCTGCAAAAGGACGGCAGCCCGCTGCAAAGGTGACCGGGCCGATCATGTTCATCTGCCACGACGAGGAGTACCGGGAGACGGACGCGGATATCGAGGTGGCTATCCCGATCACCGGGTCCGTCAACCTCGATGGAACCGCTATCGAGGTCGTGACCCTTCCGGGCGGCCGGTTCCTCTCGGTGCTCCACACGGGCCCCTATCCCGGCGTCGGGAAGGCCTACGAACGGCTCTTTGCCTACATGGGCGAGCACGGCCTTGCACCAGCCGGCCCCTCACGGGAGCTCTACCTCAACGACCCCGCAGAGGTGCCCGAGGGCGAACTCCTGACCGAGGTCCAGTTCCCGGTGCAGAGCCTCTCCCCGTCGGTCTGAGGGGGGGCAGTCATCCCTTCTTTATGGTGACCGTAAAGACGTGATAGCCCCACTCCGGGACATCCAGGTAGAGGCCCGGCGATAGAAGGCCCCCTCCGTCGCGGTCGTACTGCGCCGGTCCCATAAAGTCGTTGAGCCGGACGGCCTTTCCCGCAAGGTCAGCCCACGGGAGCGGGATGTAGCACTGGCCCCGATCCGGTGAGTAATTGACGGCGACAAGGAAGCGCTTTTCTCCCACCTCCCAGGCAAAGGCGATGTAGCCGTCGTGGGACGAGTTTCCCTCCCACGCGGGGTTGCAGTCGAGGAGCCGCCACTTCCCGTCCCGGAACACCGGAAGGCGGAGGCAGGCAACGAGCCCCCGGTAGAACTCTTCTATGGCCCGATCGGTCGGCTCCTCAGGCCCCCGGCAGAGGTGGACAGAGATCTTCTTCCGCCGCCCGGCAAACTGCCCCTGGTGAAAGAACCGGAGGCCGGGGCAGAGATAGGTGAGGGCGGCGGCGGCCTGATGGCGGCCGGACGGAAAGACCGCCGCGGCACGGGGCTCGTCGTGGTTCTCAAGGAACCGGACGGACTTTCGCTGGTATTCTGGGTCCGCACGGAGATGATCCCGCACCGGCCCGGGCCCCGTGTTGAGCCTGTCATAGAGCCGCTTGTCGTAGGTGTAGTCGAACCCCTGCTGCTGGAGCGTCCACTCGAGGTCCCAGTAGGCCTCCGCCATGAAGAGGAACTCCGGGTGCTCGTTCCGGACTGTCTCGATCGCTCTCGGCCAGAAGGGCTCCATATTCCTCCCCCAGGTCTGCCTGAAGACCTCCGGGAGGACGAGCATCGCCATATCGCACCGGACGCCGTCGCACTGCCTCGCGATCCCCTGCACCTCGGCGATCATCGCCTCCTGCAGGGCCGGGCTGCCGTAGTCGAGTTGCAGGGTGTCGGGCCAGCCACCGAAGTAAGGGTCCCGGCCACGGGCGAGGACGGTTCGGCCGCCGGGAAGATCGAGAGCGGTGAAGTCCTGCGGCCGGCGGGCGAGGTCTTCCTCCGTGCCGTGGACGTAGTTGTCCGGGTGGTCGCGCACCCAGGGGTGATCCGGGGCGGTGTGGTTCGGGACGAGGTCGAGCATGAGGAGGAGGCCATGTCGGTGCAGCCGTTCGCAGAACCGGGAAAGCCCATCGGGATCTCCGAGGTCCGGGTGAAGCGAATAGCCGGTGACGGCAAATCCGGAGCCGCAGATATCCTCGTCCTGGAGATCGGGGAGCAGGTCGCGGTAGCCCCGGAGCCACTCTTCGTTTGAGCGGGAGATCCGGCGCCCCACCTCACCGGTCTCCCAGACGCCCATGAGGTAGACCCAGTCAAACCCGCAGGCGGCGAGCCCATGGAGCCAGGCATCGGAGATATCGCCGAGCCCGGCACGGGAGCCCGCCTCACGGGCGAGGTGCTGGAGCCGGACGCGGGTGTTGACCTCGTAGAGGGAAGGGTAACGCGGAGTGTTCATGACGGGGCTCCCTCGGACGTATGGGCGGATAGAGGTATCCCGGACTCAAACTCCCTCCCCTTCGGGGAGGTCGTTTTCACCAGACGGCGGAGTGAAGGTCATTGTCCCGCCAAAACCCCCGGAACGACCGGGACCCCTGCACCGCATCGATGACCCGGGTGTTCGTCGCCCTCATGAAGGCCGCGAGGGGCACCTGCATCCGGGCGTCCAGGCACCCGTAGACGAAGTCCCGGAGCACCCTCTCCGCCCGCAGTTCGGGGATGAGGCGGTGCCGGAGGAGAGTGGTGTAGGTCTCAGCAAGCGGCGCGGCGCAGGTGAGGTGGCGCTCGACGGCGTGGGCGGCGAGTTCTGCGGTCCGGTGGGCATAGAAAATTCCCTCACCGAGGATCGGGCCTGCGAACCCCCCGGCATCGCCGATGAGGACAGTTCCTTCGTGGGCCGGAGAGGGGATGTAGTTGCCCAGCGGCACCATAAAGCCCGCGGGCCTGCGGTCCGCGAACGCAGAAAAGCCGATTGTCTTCAGGAACTCTTGAAACAGGCCACGGAGACCCTTTTCGTTTTTCGGACGCTTCCAACCGGGCCCCACAACCCTCTCCTAGCTCTTCGGAAAGACCCACCCCCCCCCCCACCCCCACCCCGCCAGGCTGAAACGCCCCCCCGCGCAGATCTATCGGCCCGTGCCCGTTCGCGAGCGTCTCCGCCTCCTTGCGGGGGATGGTGAGTTCCAGCGCCCACCCGAGGTTCTCGTGCCACCGCTCCGGGCGAACGATCTCCTCCGGGAGGGAGCGCCGGACCCGGCTATGGACACCATCGGCCCCGATGAGAACCCGGGCGGCATACTGCTCTCCGTCCGATGTCGTGACGGTGCGGCGGACGTGGTCGACTTTGACCACTTCCACGCCTGTATGGACCTCCGCCCCGGCCTCCGCCGCCATCCGGGCAAGATGGGCGTCATAGCGATCCCGTCGGGTGAAGTAGAGAGGTTCCACAAGGTCTTCGGCGAGGATGCGGCTGCTCCCGATGTAGAGCACGTATCCTGTCCCGGTGAAGTCGAGCAGCCCCTCCCGCCGGAGGGCACCGATCGGCAGGTGGAAGACCCGGTCGAGGAACCGGACGGACTTCTGGCTCAGGCAACCCCCGCAGACCTTAACCCGGGGATACGTCTGCTTCTCAAGGAGTGCCACCCGGTGCCCGGACTTTCCGAGCAGGTAGGCGGCGGTGCTCCCGGCGGGCCCGCCTCCGACAACGACGGCATCATACTCCGGCCGACTCTCCATCTTCGTCTCTCCTCGCGGTGATAGGGTCCGGCGTATAGCATATGCCTTTCCCCGGAGGGAGGAGGCAGTTCCTCCTCAAACACTTTCACCCTCCGCGCGGCAGGCTCTTTTATTCGTGGGCCGATGTTTCCGGTATGTCCGTTGCGGAGCAGAAACTCACCTATCTCACCGCTGCCGGGCGGTTCGACATCTGCAGCCCGGGTGAGTGCATCCGGCTCCTCCCGGTCGCGCTCGATACCTTTAGGGCATCTCAAGAAGCCCTTGCCGGTTCTCAAGACCCGAATGTGCGAACCGTGATCGCTCCGTATATTTCCTACAACCGCCGGACGGGCGGGTGCGGGCGGATGCTCAAGATGCTCCTCCACGGCACCTGCTCCTACGACTGCGCCTACTGCCCCGTTCGTCTCCAGCGGGAGCCGGTGAGTTTTCCCCCGGGAGAGTTCGCCGATACGTTCCTCCGCCTCTGGCGGGACGGACTCGTCGAAGGGCTCTTCCTGAGTTCCGGGATCCCCCGCGACGTCGATTGCGTGATGCACGATCTCGTGGAGACGGGGGAACTCCTGCGACGGCAGGGTTACGACGGCTACCTGCACCTCAAGGTCCTCCCCGGCGCCACCCGGGCGGATATCCACGACGCCGCCCGCGTGGCGGACCGGATCAGCATCAACCTGGAGGCGACGTCCCCCGACCGTCTTGGGGGCATCGCCGGGGTGAAGGACTACCGGCAGGATATTCTGAAGCGCCAGGCCTGGGTGGCGGAGGAGAAGCCCGGGAGCCACACCACCCAGCTCGTTGTCGGGGCGGCGGACGAGACCGATGCGGAGATCCTCTCCTGCCTCGCCGACCAGTACCGGCGGGTCCGACCCTCCCGCGTCTACTTCTCAGCGTTTCGCGCCCTGCCGGGCACTCCTCTCGCGTCGCACCCCGATACCCCGGCGTGGCGGGCGAGGCGGTGGTATCAGGCCGATTACCTGCTCAGGGAGTATGGTGTTACGGCCGACGAGCTCCGGGTGGCCCTCGACGAAGAGGGGTTCTTTTCGAACTGCGACCCGAAAGTTGCCCTTGCGGATGGGAGACGGCCGGTGAATGTCAACTTCGCCCCGCGCCGCGACCTTCTCCGCATTCCCGGGATAGGGCCGAAGGGGGCTGACCGGATCCTCTCCTGCCGGAGAGAGCGGCTGTTCACCGGGCTCGCGGATCTCGGGCGGGCCGGTATTAAGGGGAGGGTCGCCGGGCGCTACCTCACGTTCGGCGGACGGGAAACGGTGCAGGCGGAACTTGTTCTTTAGCGTGCGGGCGGACGTGGTTTCCTGAAAAAAGGTGGAATTACTTGATTTTGCCGAACTCTGCCCCTACATCGGCGGCTGACCGGTAGGTCCGTTCGCTGAACCGCTCGAGCGCCGCGATCGCGTCCTCCGGGGCACTGCGCTCCCGTGCGTGGGTGATCAGATCCTGTTTGCCTGCCGGGTAGTCCATGCCCTTGAGGTAGACCTGCAGGTCGGCGGCCGAGAGGTGCGCGAGGGACGGGGCCCCTGCCCGGGTCTCGCGAACTCCCGCGGCCGGCGGCTCTCTCCTGACCTCCTCGACGACGGTCTCCCGGGGCGCGGTCTCAATACCGGGCACCGCCGTCCTGACCCTGCCCTCTTCCACATCCTCGGCCTTCATCATGGGCTCGATCGTCGGAGCATGAGCCTCCGTCACCGGCCGGGTTTCCACCTCCTCTACGGTCGTGGGCTTCTCCCTGACCTCCACTCGTTCCGTCGTAACGGTCTCATGCGGTGCGGGCTCCGTCACCGGCACCGCCATCCTGGCCCTGCCCTCTTCCACCTCTTCAGCTCGTATCGGCATCTCCTCCCGGGGTGCCCGCTCCCGAACCTCCACGCGCTCCGTCGTGACGACCTCGCGGGGTGGGGCTTCCGTCCGCGTCACGGCCCGGGCCTCCTCCTGGCTCGGGGGGCCCATGGGCCGCCTCGACTCGATCAGGCTCCAGTTTGCTTCTCGCGGCCAGTCCCCCTCCGAGAACCCGGGCTCGTTGTCGATCTTATACTTGCTGATGTTCGCCACAAAGACATCGTCCCCCGGCCGGTAGACCATGGCCTCGATGGGGACAGCGAAGAGCTTCGCCCCGAGACCGAAGACACCCCCGGTCCTGAGCACCGCATACGCCACTTTTCCCGTGGGCAGGCCGACCCGCAGGCTTGAGATCTCACCGAGATCGTACCCCTCCGGGTTCTTCACCCGTTTACCCACAACATCTTCGGATGAGAAGAACTCCTGCTCCTCCGTCCTCCGCACCTGCTGCTCCAGAATTGTTTCAGCCATTGCAACCACCATATCCCTGGTATGCTTCCGAAGGCGATCTTCACCTTCGCGCAGAGCGGGGGATGCGTATTGCGACTATTTAAGATCTCCCCGGCTCCGATGCCCGGGCATCAGCGGCGTCTTTTCCCCCGCAGAAAGAGCGTATGGGGGAGGGCGGGAGGGGTGTTTCCCGGCTGCCGCCCACAGCGGTGGAATCTGCTCTATCACTTGATCTTGCCGAACTCCGCCCCCACATCGGCGGCGGACCGGTAGGTCCGGTCGCCGAACAGTTCGAGCGCCGCGATCGCGTCCTCCGGAGCACTGCGCTCCCGGGCGTGGGTGATCAGGTCCTGCTTGCCTGCCGGATAGTCCATGCCCTTGAGGTAGACCTGCAGATCGGCCGCAGAGAGGTGCGCGAGGGACGGTGCCGCCCTCCGGGCAACGGGGGGCTCCTTGTGGACCTCCTCTACGACGGTCCCCCCGGGCCGTGTTTCCGTCTCGATCGGGTGCTCTCTCCCGACCTCCTCTACGACGGTCTCCCGCGGCCGGGCCCCCATTCCGGACGGGTGCTCGCCGCGGCTCTCTCTGCCGAACTCCACGCTCACGTCGGCGGCGGACTGGTAGGTCCGGTCGCTGAACTGCTCAAGCACCGTGGTCACGCTCTCCGGGGCACTGCGCCCCCGGGCGTGGCTAATCAGGTCATGTCTGTCCGCCGGGTAGTCCATACCCTTGAGGTAACTCTGCAGGTCGGCCGCAGAGAGGTGCGCACGGGACGGTACCGTCCCCCGGACTTCCGTCCGCTCTTCCCGAACCTCCCCGACGGTGGCTTCTATACCGGTTGGCTGCCGGGTGCGGACCTCTCTGCCGAACTCCGCGCTCACGTCGGTGGCGGACCGGTACGTCCGGTCGCTGAACTGCTCAAGCACCGTGGTCACGCTCTCCGGGGCATTGTTCTGCCGGGCCCGGCCGATCAGGTCCTGCCTGCCCGCCGGGTAGTCCATGCCCTTGAGGTAGACCTGCAGATCGGCCGCGGAGAGGTGCCCGGGAGATGGTCCCGGGGTCATAGCGGGCCGTTCCATCTCTGTCACCGGTCGGGGCTCCATCTCAACCGGCTGCTCCCTTCGGACTTCCTCCATGACAGTTTCCCGGGGTGGAGCCTCCATCTCAACCGGCTGCTCCCTTAGGACTTCCTCCACGACGGTCTCCCGGGATGGGGCCTCCGTCCGAACAGGTCGCTCCTCGGCACGCCGCCCCGTCGGCTGTCCTCCCCAACCGCCTGCGACCGTCTGGACGGGCGGCGGGACCGGGACATTTCTCTGTGCGCTTGCAAGCGTGGACTCCGCCGGTGCTACCGGCTCCGTCTCCCGTGACGGCGGAATCTCTCTCTCTGCTACCGGGGCCTGGGGCTCCATTGCCCCACGTGCCGGGGGTGTTCGGATCAGGCTCCAATCTCCTTCACGAGGCATCCTGTCCCTGGAGAATCCTGGAGCGCTATCCAGCGTCCGCTTATCCGCATCCAAGACAGCGACCCCCTCCCCCGGGCGGGTGCGAACCGCCTCCCAGGGAATGGCGAAGTGCTTCTCGCCGAACCCGAGGATCCCGCCGTAGGAGAGGACGGCATACGCGATGCGGCCACTGTCGCGGTCGATAGCGATATCACTGATATCACCGAGCCTCTCTCCTTCCGGGTTCCGTGCCTTGATATCCCTGATGTCGTGTGCGCGCATCAGGCTCACTGTCTCTTCCAGTCTCGGCCGGGTTTCCAGCACCGACCCTGTCTGTCTCTCAGCCATCGTATCTGCCTCCAACTAATTTTACCTGCGAAGGGTTACCCCTTCAAGGCAGGGGGAGTAGAGGATCGAGGATACTTAAGGGTTTCCCGTTCTGGCGAACCGGGAAAGATCCGGGGCGCCGGCGAAGAGAGGAGAGAGGTTGCCGGCCCGGACCTTACGCCCGGGTCCGGGAGTATCGGAGGATAAGTTCGGTCGCCGCCCTGATATCCCTCCCCTGCTTCTTTGCTTCGGTGAGGTAAGCGGCGTAGACCTCGTCGGTCACGAGCCGTAACTGCGGGCGGAACATATCGGCATGCATCATCAGGTCGAAACACCGGGCCTCGCTCTCGGTGAGATCGAGCGCCCGGTATTCCCCGGTGTGCGGCACGAATGCCGGGTTCTTATCGCGGGGTGTCCTGATCGCGAGGTCGGCAAGCGGTGTTGCCGGGATGGGCTCGGCGCTGCTCACGAAGACGTCGTCGAGGCAGAGGCCGGCGACAAGATCCTTCGTCGCCTCGTAGTCCCGTTCCGTCTCACCCGGGTAGCCGACGATGAAACTTCCCGCAACCTGGAGTTTGTGCTCCCGGCACCGCTCCACCGCCTTCTCGACCTGCCGGACGGCTGCACCTTTGCCCATCAGCCGGAGCACCCGGTCGCTCCCCGACTCGATCCCGAAGAAGACCCACCCGACGGTATACCGCCGGATAGCGTCCAGGATCTCGTCGGTGATGCAGTCTACACGTATATCCGGGGAGGAAACGTTTCGGGGTCCCATCACCTCCGCCATGCCGCGGAGGAGGTCGATGAAAGCTTCCGGGTCCATCTCGCCGGTGTTGGAGCCGTAGAGCGATCCGGTCCCCCCGGAGACCGAGAGCCTTGTGGCCCCGTGTGCCGAAAAAGCCTTCACCTCCTCGATGATGCTCGCGAGCGGCCGGCTCCGGATCGCCCTCCCGAAGAACCGGGGTACCTGGCAGAAGGTGCATCCTCCGATACACCCCCGGTGGGTCTCGATGTAGGCGCTCGCGCCCCGGATGCTCTGGCTCCCGATGTCGTCCGGGATCAGGGGGAGCGGCCGGTCGATCGGCGCCGGTGGGGCAGGGGGCGTCACGACCGCCCGGCCGCCGTCCGAGAACGCGATCCCGGGGAGGGCAGCCGAGACACCTTCGTCTACGAGGCGGACCACCGTCTCCTCACCCTCGCCGACGACCACCGCATCGGGGGCGAGTTCCCCGAGCACCATCTCCGGCGCGGCCGAGACCGGGCCCCCGACGTAGGCCGTCCCCCCCTGCTCGCGGTGGGTCCTGATCAGGTCCCGGATTGCGGGATCGAGGAGGTGCTGGGTCGAGAAGAGGCTCGCGAGCAGGAGCGGGCTGTCCGGAGCGGCGGGCGTCCGGGTGAGGGTCACACGGTGGCCGGCGTCGCGGAGGACACCGCCGATCAGCATGGCGCCGTAGGTGTAGATGCCGGGAGAGAGGATCGTGATATCCATGATAGAGTATCGGTAGAGCAGTATACAAATGGTGAGGCTCCGCCGGGCCCCCGGTCAGAGCAGTGCAGGGCGCTTGAACCGCCGCGCCTCGGCGACGGTGTGGGGGCCGCGATCCGACCCGGCGATCAGGCGGGCCTGGAGCCGCAGAATGTCGGCGATGATGGGCTGCGGGTTCTGCTCCAGTGTCTCCGTGACAACGCGCCGGGCCTCCCTGAGCCTGCCCGCCCGGCGGAGCAGGTCCACGAGGAGCGCCTCGTCCGTCCCTGCCAGAGAAGACAGGCGCTCGCCCTGCTGCCACGCCCGCCGAAGGAGGTCCGCGGCACGTTTCCGGCAGATCCGGGCGGGCACATCCTCTCCCTCGTCGTCGCAGATCCACGCAGCGTGGAGGGATCCCCATGCTGCCTGAGCGGGGACGGCAAGATCCTCCTGGACGATCGACCAGCAGAGGAAGGTGTTCGCTATCTTCGGGAACTTCCGGGCGTCAAGCTGCCAGCGGTAGCGAGGGAGTTTCACCACGTCGGCCGCTCCCTTCGGGGCCTTGCCCGGGTCGGGGGCGCAGTAGCCGCAGGACGGGCACCGTTTCACCCATGCGTAGATGGTGGACCGCAGGGGTTCGCCGGGACGGGTATCGAGGTCCCGCGACCCGACGCTGCCTGCGGCCTCGGGAATGGTGAACCGGCAGGACTCGCCGCAGACTGCACAGGTAGTATTGAGGTAGCGAAGGTGAGTCATCGATGGGGCTGAATTGCATGACCTTCGGTATATATTTTTACCCGGGATAGATCCCGGCTTAATGAGGGCTATCTACAGACCCCTCCAGCTCACCGGTCCGGGCCGTACGCGACCGGGTTCCCGCGCTCACCGGGTTTTTGGGGTGATCCCCGCGACCCGCCGGGCGTAGGCCGTCGTGGCCCATCCGAGGAGTGCCGTCGCGCCCGCGACCAGAAGAAGGATCAACCAGTGGACGGGGCCGGCGGTGTCCACCGAGAGCCTGACCATGAGATTCAAGGGGTTGTAGGGGACGGCCATGATGAAGAGGAAGACAACGACGAGTGCCGTCGAGAATATGAACTGGGCGCTCGTCCGCTCGCGGTAATGAAGCGCGACGAGAGCCCCGAGCAGGATGAGGAAGAGCCCGCCCGCCGAGGCGTGGAGGAGGATCGCGGCGGCGTTGTCGACCGCGATGCCGTTTACCCCGAGGAGGAGCCACACTCCCGCCTGGACCGGGACCAGGATCTCGCAGGCGGCGATCTTCCCCCAGACCATCTCCGCGAATGTGACCGGCGTCGACATGAGCGTCTCCAGGGTCTGGCGCTGGTACTCTTCGGTGATGAGGTCGATGATCAGGGCCGCCGAGACGATTGCCGGGAGAAGGACGAGCAGCGGGATGAGGAGGCCGTAAACGAACTCAAAGAAGTTCTCGCCGCCCCCCGACTCGGGGAAGTTCAGCCCGACGGGGAAGGAGGTCATCCGGTCGGCCCGGACTTCCCGGAGCTCTTTCTCGTAACCCTGGAGGACCTCTTTTATCTTGACGTTGATGACGCTCGACTGCAGGTCGTTCTGGATGAGGTAGAGCGTGATTGCGACCGGTCCTTCCGCGTCCGGCGGCGTATCCGGGACATAGACCACCGCCGCAAGCTCGCGATCCCGGAGCGCCGTAAGCGCCCGGTCAAGGTCCATGTGGTGAAGGACGAGGTCGTCCCGCTTTGCAAATTCGTCGATGAGCGGTGAGTCCGCTCCGGCGTAGCCGACGCCGTAGGTGACCGTCGAGTAGCTCTCTATCGCCTCCGGGTCGTACATGGCGGTGAGCCCCACCATCAGAAACGAGGAGAACATTGCGATGAAGACCTGCAGGAGGATGGCAAAGACGATCGTCTTCTCCGACGAGAGTCCTAAGAGTTCTTTCTTCGCGACAAGGCCGATATGGCGCGCGTTCATAGGAGCACTCCCGTGAGGAAGTAGAGGTTATAGAGACTGTGCACCACGCTCGCCACGACAAGCCCCGGTCCGTAGCCACGCCGCCCCCAGAGCAGAAGGAAGCTGCCGGTGATCAGCACTCCCGCGATGTGGAGGAGGAGCGGCATCCAGAGCACCTGAAGGGAGAGGAAGAGAACGCTCCCAAAGATCGACTCGGTGATCTGGGCGAGCGTGGCGAAGAGGAGAAGTTTTTCCCCGACGAGGAACCCGAAGCCGATGGCTACCGCCCCGACGAGCAGGTTCTTCACGGTCAGGAATCCGGGACGCTCCCTTGCTGCCGCGTAGATCCCGATCGATTTGGCGAACTCCTCGATGAACGCCGCAGAGACGGTCAGGAGGACGAGGGAGAGCGGCATCGGGATGTTGAAGAAGAGGACGAGCGTCATCATCTGGACCATGAAGACGAACGGTATCGTGAATGCGGAGAGAAGGAAGAGCGAGAGGTGCGGGTGGCCGCGGCTGATCCCGCCGGAGATGAAGTCCATGAGCCTTGATGCGAGGGGCTTTTCCGAGAAGAGCCCCTCCTCCCGGAAGTTCACGGTCCCGACGTAGAAGAGGATGATACTTGTAGCGAAGAAGAGCGCGGTCGAGTAGACGTACTCCATGGCGGTGAACCCGTCGCCCTGGATATCGAGGACGACCAGGGTGAGGGGGGAGATGATACTTATGACGTGGGTGTTCGCAAAAACCGTCGGGAAGAAGAGATACGATGTGGCGAGAGTCGAGAAGAAGATCGAGACGAACGAGAGCTCCTTGAAGCTCCGGGCGGCCATCCCGATGATCAGGGCGTTTGCGAGGAAGAAGAGGATGACCGGGATGAGCGGGAAGAGGATGGTCAGCGGCGCCCCGGCAAAGAGGGTGATGGCGGCCGCAACAAGGAGCATGATCGTGAAGTAGGGGAGCGCTTTGCCGATGATGATCGCGGACGGCCCAACAGGGGTGGAGAGGAGGGCCTCACCCGCCCTTCCCACCCGCTCGTTCATCACGCTCATCATGAAGAACTGGGAGGTGAAGTATAGGGGGAAGATGAAGACGAAGACCAGGACGAGCGCATCGAAGGGGAGGGGCGCCGAGAGTTCCGATGGTGTCCTGAACCGATCGGTCGTGGAGCCGCCTGAGATGATGCCGGTGTATCGGTCGAGGGGGTGGCCGCCCCCTGCCTCCGCGAGGTGCTCTCTGAGGTCGTCTTCGGAGACCGGCATGGCCGACGGTGGGACGGTCACCGCCTCGACCGGGCCGGAGGGGGCGGGGGGCACCCGGGCATCCGCCGGAGCCCCGACCTGCTGTCCGCTCTGTGTCGCCAGGAAGTCGATCTCGCTCTTCACGTACTGCAGGTCGATCCAGAGCGGGTAGGCGGCGAAGAGGTCGGGCTCTCTGGTGGCTACGTGGGAGACGTAACCCTCGTAGTCGCGTTCGAGTGTCTTTAAGGCCGCCCGACCTTTATTTGTATCTGCAGCGTAGACCTCGCCATGCAGGATGACGATATCGTACGCGAGCCGGTTCTCCCAGAGGGCGGGGGCATCGTCGAGATAGGTGGCAAAGCGGTTATCCGGGGTGACGACCCGGGCGACGTCGGGATCGTCGATGCCGATGCGATAGATGCCGTCCTGCATATGGACGCCGCTCTGGGCGGCAAACGCCGTCACCAGCACCAGGAGGACGAGCAGCCCTGCCGCGAGCGGCAGGACGTGCCTGCCCATCGTGGTCATCGACCGGTTCATCTCCCAGACAGCGATCGTCCGGATGGAGGATACAAGACTCATGGTAATTCCAGAAGGCGTCGGAGAACCATATCTCTGTGCAGCAACCTATTAGTAGACATCGGAGACATAGGGGGTACCAGATGATCACGGCCCGCTCTCTGGTCAAGCACTACGGCGACTTCCCGGCCCTCGACGGTGTCACCTTCGATCTCGACGATGCACGGATACTCGGGGTGATCGGGCATAACGGCGCAGGCAAGACAACACTTTTAAAGATCATGGCCGGCCTCATCTCGCCGACGGCGGGAAGCCTCGTCATCGACGGGATCGATGTCGCGAGAAGACCGCTTGATCTGAAACAGAACCTGGGCTACCTCCCCGAGGAATCCCGGCTCTACGAGACGATGACCACGGATGCATACCTCACGTTCTTTGGCGAGATCTACAGTCTCCCGAAGGCAGCCATCCGGGAACGGCGCAACGACCTCCTCGCTTCGCTCGCGCTCGAGGCGGACAACAAGAAGATCGGAGAACTCTCGAAGGGGATGAAGCGGAAGGTTGCTATCGCGAGGTCGCTGATGCACGACCCGGGGCTGCTCATCTACGACGAGCCCACCTCCGGCCTCGATCCCATGACCTCGCGGTCGGTGCTCGACTACGTCAAAGGTCTCCGCGACCGGGGTAAGACGGTGATCTTCTCGGCCCACAACCTCTTCCAGGTGGAGGAGGCCTGCGACCTCGTCCTGATCCTGCGCCGGGGGAGGGTGGTGGCGCAAGGGACCATGCCCGAACTCAGGGAGACCTTCGGCTCGATCACCTACCAGATATTCTTCCGGATCGAGGACCCGGCGTCTTTCACCACGTCGGTCAGCTACACCGCCTCCGACGGCCGGCACCTCGCCGAGGCACACTCCGTCGAGGAACTGAACCGCGCGACCGCGACGCTTGCGGCAGACGGCGCGCTGATCGAGCGGATCGAGTCGCACTACCCGACGCTCGAAGAGATGCTCTTAAAGATAGGGCGGTGACCGGGGATGCGAGAGACGGGATGGGATCCGGCCACTCCCTTCCGGAGGCAGGCTAAAGATCGAGGTCAATGAGATACGGGATCGAGCTGATGGGCGAAGGTGTCCTTCCAGGGTCCATGCTCTTGCCCGGGGAACCGTCGGGACCGCCCTGTGAAAACGCGGCGTATCGAGAATCCTCTTTGTTTTTGACCCTGCCGCCCCGCCTGCGGCAGGGGGTGCGGAACCGGGGGTCCCCTGCGATCCCGTCCCCCGCACAACGCTCTCCCGGGTTTTCCGTCAGAGCAGGGTTTATATAGCAGCGGCATATATGTGCCTCCGGTACCCCGTTATCGTCATGAAAATCGGTCTCCTGTGAGACATCATGGTGTGGAAGGAGGGCGATGGGGGTTGACCCGACCGCCGGGCGCCCCGTCTGCAATGGAGGAATCACTCCGGGAGGATGATCGCGGGAACCGGGCGGTCGTCACCGGGAACCAGATGCAAACGATGGAAAGAATTGAGAGTTCGACGGGCCTGAAGGGATTTGAACCCTTGGCCTACGGATTAAGAGTCCGTCGCTCTGCCGAACTAAGCTACAGGCCCATGTATCTGACCTAGTAGTATAGCACGGGAATGGGTATAAATCTTACGGGACCCTCCCGAAAATCGCCGAAATGGAATCCCTTAATACTATGAGAAGTTACACCATTGTACGCATGCCTGAGGCGGTCCAGAACGTTTCGAAAGAACGTATTAAATATATGATTTTCGGCTGCGGAAGCACCGGCTATAACGTTGCAGAGGAGCTCGAGCAGGAGAACGAAGACCTCATCATCCTCGATAAGGATGAAAAGCGGGTGGAGGATCTTCGGGATCAGAAGTACGAAGCGCTCGTTCGCGACCTCCGCGACCCAAACCTCATGGAGGGTCTGCCCGTGCCGGAGGTTGCGTTCATCCTCGCCAACGACCGGGAGGCCAACCTGACCGCGCTCAAGACCGTCAAGAACCGGTTCCCGGCGACCTACGTCATCGCACGCGCCACCGACCCGGTCAGCGTCGACCTCCTCCAGCAGGAAGGTGCCGACATCGTCCTCTACCCGCAGGAGGTGGTGGCCAGGACCGCTATCCACCACATCCGGAAACTCCAGTCATCGAGGCTCGCCCTGCGGCTCTACGATATGCTTGCCGCCTGGGAGGGAACGTTCTGCATCGTCACCCACTTAAACCCCGATCCCGACTCGATCTCGAGCGCCATGGCGCTCTCGATGATCGCCAGGCACGCGAGCCGCAACAAACTCACGTGCCGCATCCTCTACGAAGGGGACATCGGGCACCAGGAGAACCGGGCGTTCATCAACCTCCTTGAGATCAAGATGGAGCGGCTCACGCCCCAGATCCTCGAAGAATGTAACTATATCGCCCTGGTCGACTCATCCGCACCCGGCACGAACAACGAGCTCCCCAGGTCCACCCGGGTCAACATCATCATCGACCACCACAAGAACGGCGAGCATCCCTCTACCGTCGCCGACTTCATCGACATCAGGCCGGGGGTGGGTGCCACGGCGAGCATCCTGACCCAATACCTGATGGAACTCGATATCCCGGTGAGCAAATCGGTAGCCACCGCACTCCTCTACGGCATCAGAGCCGATACGAGGGATTTCAAGAGGAACGTCACTCCTCAGGACCTCAACTATGCGGCGTTCCTCCTCCCCCTGACCGATTCGGACCTCCTCGACAAGATCACCTCTCCCTCCATATCGCAGGAGACCGTGGAGATCATCGGGAACGCCATCCAGAACCGGCGGATCAAGAGCGGCTACCTCTTCTCCAACGTCGGTTACATCAGGAACCGCGACGCTCTCCCCCAGGCGGCCGATATGCTGATCCACCTCGAGGGCGTGAACACAGCGCTGGTCTACGGCATCAGCGACCAGAATATCATCATCTCGGCCAGGAACAAGGATATCAGGCTTCATCTCGGGAACGTAATGGCCGAGGCTTTCGGGCCTATCGGTGAGGCGGGCGGGCATGCCACGATGGCCGCCGCCATGATCCCGCTCAATTACTTCTCCATGGCAAAGGAGAAAGAGGGCCTGCTCGGCCTGATCATCGACCCGATCCTGAAGCGGTTCTCCAACATCGTCGGTCTGGACAACGAGGATAAGCAATGAGGTTTGCAGACTGGGAACCTCATTATACTGCAATTCTTGAATATTTCGGGTTTGAACGCGAGGCTGACGAGACAGCCGCCCGGCTGCTATGCGATCTGGCGGACCGGGACGACGTCGGGCTGCTTGAGGCGCTCATCCGGGGCAGAGCGGTGACGGTCTGCGGGAACGCCCCCTGCCTCCTGGAGGAACTTGACCGGGTAGAGGGGACGGTGCTCGCCGCCGATGCCGCCGCCGAGGTGCTCGCGGACCACGGGATCCGGCCCGACGCGGTCTTCACCGACCTTGACGGGGCGACCGACGCCTTCATCGACCTCTCCCGGCAGGGGACGGTGATGGTCGTGCATGCCCACGGCGATAACATCCCCCTCCTCCGCCACTGGGTCCCTCTCCTCCCGGGCCCGCTCGTCGCCACCACCCAGGCGGCCCCCCTGCCTCACGTCCACAACTTCGGCGGGTTCACCGATGGCGACCGGGCGGTCTTTGCCGCCGACGAATTTGGGGCGGCGCGGGTCCGGATCATAGGATTCGACCTCGCCGACCGAAACGTCGACCCCGTCAAGCGGGGAAAACTGTACTGGGCGGGGGAACTCCTCCGCCTGATTGGCCATGACCTCTAGCGCTCTCATCATTGATGGCTACGTCGACGAGCCCGCGTGCCTCGGTGTTGCCCCCTACATCTCCCCCTACATCAGGGAGGTCGCCGGCGTCCTGATCGAGCACGGGTACGCTCCCCGCTACGTCACCATCGATCAGGTCCGGTCCGACCCGGCTCTGGTTGCCGCGCCCGGCAGAGGAGATCTCGTGGTGATGATCGCCGGCCTGACCGTGCCCGGCGCCTACATCGGGGGGAAGCCTGCAACCCTCACGGAGGTCCAGCAGATCGGGATCCTGCTCCGGGAGCCGACCACCGCGATCGGCGGCCCGATCGCCTTCGGCTATGCTTCCGGCGGCGGGAAGAAGGCAATCCGGCAGGCTATCGCCGGGTTCGACGTCACGCTCTCGGGGTCGCCTGCGGTCGCGCTGGATGCCTGGCTTTCGGGTGGCGAACCCGCCGGGGCGGGCGACTACTCCCTGACCGACCCCTGGTGCGCGGCGGGCGCAGGGATCATCCGCGAGCACCCGGCGTTCCCCTATGTCATGTGCGAGCTCGAGACCGCGACCGGGTGCTCCCGGGCAACGGTCGGGGGATGCTCCTTTTGCACCGAGCCCTTCTACGGGCTCCCGCGCTACCGCAGCATCGAGGGGATCGCAGAGGAGGTGGCAGCGCTCCGTGCGGCGGGTGCTCGTCATTTCAGACTCGGCCGACAGCCGGACCTCCTTGCCTACCAGAGTCCCGGCGGGGAGTTCCCCGTCCCGCGCCCGGAGGTGCTTGAGGAGCTCTTCTCGTCCATCAGGGCAAACGCCCCGGACCTCAAAACGCTGCACATCGACAACATCAACCCGGGCACCATCGCCCACCACGAGGACACAGCCCGGGCGGCGCTCGCGGCGATCGTGGCCGGCCACACTCCCGGCGACACCGCGGCCTTCGGTATGGAGACTGCCGATCCGGCGGTTGTCACGGCAAACAACCTCAAGGCCATGCCGGACGATGTCTTCCGCGCGATCGAGATCGTGAACGATGTCGGCGGAAAGCGGACGTGTGGCGTCCCGGAACTCCTGCCGGGCTTAAACTTCATCGTCGGTCTCGCGGGGGAGACGGCGGCGACCTTCGACGCGAACGAGACGTTCCTCCAGAGAGTGCTCGACGCCGGGCTCCTGGTGCGGCGGGTGAACATCCGGCAGCTGATGCCGTTTGAAGGGACGGCAGCCTACGAAGAGAATACCCTCGGGAAGCATGATTCCCGGTTCCGGGCCTTCAAGGAGTGGGCCCGGACGCAGTTCGACGAGCCGATGCTCCGCCGGGTCTTTCCTGCCGGCACCATCCTATCGGGTGTCGTCGTCGAGATCCCGGGCAAGCTGTCATTCGGACGGCAGATGGGTTCGTATCCCATCCTGGTCGGGATACCCCTCGAACTCCCGGCGAGGACCGTGCTCGACACTGTCGTGGTGGACTGGGGGATGCGGTCGGTGACGGCCCTCCCCTGCCCGGTGGAGGTCAACACCCTGCCGGTAGCGGCGCTCCGGTGGATCCCGGGCGTCGGTAAGAAGAGGGCCGCAACCATCGCCGCCCGTCGGCCGTTCGGGAGCCTCGCCGAGTTCCGGGAGGTCGCCGGGGAGACGGCGATTGAGGACGTGATGGTGTTTTAGTTCGGGGGTACCCTGTGCTGGCTGTCGCTTCCTTTGGAAGTCGCGTTTGCACCTGATGGTGCTTGAACTCCGATCTTCCCGTTCTGTGCTCGTGGGAATAGGTTCAACTGGTGCTGGAGGCCTCGATCCTGAGCAACTGCAACCTGCCGGAACATGAGGCACAGTCGGAAGAACTCACTCAAGG
>PGYL01000046.1 GCA_002839645.1 Methanomicrobiales archaeon HGW-Methanomicrobiales-2
CCCCTTCTAAACCACAAGTGCTAATATCGGACCTGTCGCATACCTGATCACGAATGGTAGACCTCCTGAGTTTTGCGCTGCTGAGTTTTTCTTCGATCATCATCGTAGTGAACCCGCTCGCAGCCACCCTGATCTTCGTCTCCCTCACCGGCACGATGGACGAGGGGGCAAAACTCAAGGTCGCTCGTGATGCAACCCAGTTCGCCCTGATCATCCTGTTGATATTTACCGTCGCAGGCGGCTGGATCCTGCAACTCTTCGGCATCTCCATCGAAGCGTTCCGCATTGCAGGCGGTCTCCTCCTCTTTGGCATAGGCATGGACATGGTCTACGCAAAGACATCACGGACGAAGATGACCGCTACCGAGAAGTACGAGGGGCAGGACGCGGACGACATCGCCGTCATGCCGCTTGCAATCCCGATGATCACGGGGCCAGGCGCCATCACCACCGCGATCGTGCTGATGAACGAGGCGATGAGCATAGGTCTCGCCGCAATTGCCATCGTACCGCTCGCTGCCGGCGCGTCCATCGGGATCACCTACTACATGATGCAGCGCTCCGACGTCATCGTCCGGCGCATCGGCCAGCGCGAGTACCGCGCCGTGAACCGGCTGATGGGTATGCTCCTCATAGCGATTGCAGTCCAGTTCATCCTCATCGGGATCAGAGCAGCGTTCCCCGTACTCACCGGAGTCTCCGCATGACAACCGACCTTACGCTTCCCGGAGCGGTCCTGATCAGCACCTGCATCATTGCAGGCGGAATTCTCATCGGGGCGCAGATGTTCGCAGTAGTTATCCCGTTCGCCCCGTACGTCATGGTGGCACTCGCCGCCCTCGTCGTCATCGGCGCCACCATGCTTATTCTCTCCTGCAGGGGCCACACCAGCCCGTCCCAACGATGACGAAGATAGCGCTTGCCCAGATTGCCGGCGGCCAGAGCAGTCCGGCGGAGATGCTCGATGCAGCCGGCCGGTTGGCTGAAGAGGCCGCAGCGGGCGGGGCGTCACTCATCTGTTTTCCCGAGCAGTTTGTTACCGGGTGGTCGGCGAAGATCCCCCCGGGGTCCGGGGAGCCCCTGGAGGGGCCGCTCACTGCTGCATTCAGGCAGATGGCGCAAAAAAACGGCATCACAATCGCAGGTTCGATCGTCGAAGCGGTGCGGGGGCGCCGCCCCAGGAACACCGCCGTGGTGCTCGGTGCAGACGGCGAACTCCTCGCTGCCTACGCAAAGATTCACCTCTTCTCTCCTGACGGAGAGGACTGCAACTACACGGCAGGCGACCGGATCGCCACCTTCACGGTCGACGGGACGACATTCGGGCTTGCCGTCTGCTATGACCTCCGGTTCCCGGAACTCTTCCGCATCTACGCGCTCGCCGGGGTGGAGTGCATGCTGGTGCCGGCCGCATGGCCCTGCTGCCGGCTGCCTCACTGGGAGACCCTGCTCCCTGCACGAGCTCTTGATAACCGATATTACGTGGCAGGGGTCAACACCGCCGGCGCGCCGGGCGAGGTCTACTGTGGAGGGTCACTCGCCGCCGACCCGGACGGCACCATCATCGGCCGGTGCGGGGCCGGCTCAGAACTCCTTTTTATCGAAGTCAACCCGGCAGCGGTCCGTGAGGCCCAACTAAGGCTTCCTTCACTTTCGGACCGCAGAAGGGACCTTTATCACAGTCTACTCTCTAAATTGTAGAGATATTCCATGCGGGGTGACCAGCACGTATCGCTCAGTCTCGCCACGGCCGGACTTCTTATCGCTCCCTGGGCTCCCGTCCTCGACCCGGCCCTCATCGCTGTCCTCCTCTTCGGCACTTTCGTCGGATCGCTTGCGCCGGACGCGGATGCCGTCGACGCGGCGATATTCAACGGTCGGATAGGCGGAATAAAAGGGAAGAAGGGGCAGGTCTTGAACGGTCTTGCCGTGGTGCTTCCGATCTTCGGCTATACCATCAGGTATCTCATCTACTACCCGCTCTCCCTGATATTCTCGCTGCTCCTCCGGAAGAGTTACCGCCACCGGCACCGCGGGCTGCTCCACTCATTCGCGGGTGTCGGGCTGACCTCCCTGATCCTCTCAGTTTACCTGGGCCTCATCCTCACCTGGCTCGGGGGGCCTCTCGTGCTCCTCCCGGCCTTCGGGTGCGCATTCTTTGTGGGGTGCGTTCTCCACCTCGTAGAGGACTCCTGCACCCCGGCCGGCATCGCCTGGCTCTACCCCTTCTCCCGGCGGCGGGTGGCGGGCCGCATCCGGGCAGAGGGGGACTTTGAGGTGCGTCCGACTGCCTTCGCCATCGTGCTTGCAGCAGCGGCGGCAGGGATGCTCATCGCACCATTCCTGATCACCACGTCGCCGGAGGAACTCGGGCGCATCGCACTCGTCGGCACTCCGGTCATCTGGCTGCTCTTCGTGCTCGTCTCCCGTGTCCGGCGCGAGCGGCGGCACCGGTGAAGCGACCGGTCCCGCTCCCGGATACCATATCTATACGTATCCGGGCGATCAACGATTTTCTATGTACCGTCTCGTCTGCGTTCACTGTGGTGCAACCTACACCCCGGACCAGATCATCTACACATGCAACCGCTGCGGGCACCTGCTGGCCGTCGAATACGACCTGGACGGCATCGACGTCTCCCGGGATGAATGGAACCGGCGCCCCCTCTCGGTCTGGCGCTACCGTGAGCTCCTCCCGGTTCAGAGCGAACCGGTCTCCCTCCAGGAAGGGGGCACCCCGCTCTACCACTTAAAGAACATCGGCAAAGAACTGGGTCTCAGTGAACTCTACGCCAAACACGAGGGGATGAACCCGACCGGCTCGTTCAAGGACCGCGGCATGACCGTGGGCGTCAGCATGGCCCGCGAGCTCGGGATGACGACCGTCGCCTGCGCGAGCACCGGCAACACCTCCGCAAGCCTCGCTGCCTACGCGGCGAAGGCCGGCATCCCCTGCGTCGTCCTCCTGCCTGCGGGAAAGGTGGCCCTCGGCAAGATCGCCCAGGCGCTGATGCACGGCGCCCGGGTCATCTCCATCCGCGGCAACTTCGACCAGGCGCTCGAGATGGTACACGAGCTCTGCATCAGCCAGGGCCTCTACCTCTTAAACTCGGTCAACCCCTACCGCCTGGAGGGCCAGAAGACGATCGGGTTTGAGGCGATCGACCAGCTCGGCGGTGAGGTCCCCGACCGGATGGTTCTCCCCGTCGGAAACGCGGGCAACATCTCCGCGGTCTACAAAGGGCTCCGGGAACTTGAGGCCCTCGGGTTCATCGACCGGCTGCCGATGATGACCGGCATTCAGGCGGCCGGCTCGCAGCCGCTCGTGAAGGCGATAGAACAGAAACTCGACGTGCTGGTTCCGGAGTCCTCGCCCGAGACCATTGCGACCGCTATCCGGATCGGCGCCCCGGTGAATGCAGAGAAGGCACTCGTCGCCATCCGCGCAACCGGTGGAACGGCGGCGGCCGTGACCGATGACGAGATCCTTGCCATGCAGCGAGATCTCGCAAGGAAGGAAGGCATCGGCGTCGAGCCCGCCTCAGCGGCCTCAGTCGCCGGAATACGGAAACTTGCCGAACTCGGCCTGATCGATAAAGATGAGCGGATCGTCTGTGTGGTGACCGGTCATCTCTTAAAAGATCCAGAAACAGTGGTACGACAATGCGTTCCCCCCCTCGAGATCGACGCGGACCTGCAGTCGCTGCTCTCTGCCTTGCGCTGATACTGATCTGTGCCCCGGCGGCGGCACAGGAGGCCGTCTTCCGGGTGCTCCCCGGCGGCACCTCCTACGAGGCCTCGGTCCAGGTCACCGGCACCGAACACACGTTCTGGACCCCGGGCCTGATGGGAGAGCGGGTCCCGCTCCAGGTCGAGGACCTCGAGGTGCTCGCCCCCTCCGGCCCGGTCGAGTACCGGGAGACCGGGAGGGGTGCCATCGCCTTCCCGGAGGGTAACTACACGGTCACCTATCAGGCCCCCGTGAGAGACAACCGGCTTGTCGCGGCCTTCGACACACCGCATGCCATAACCGTCACCCTTCCGGAGGGATTTGACGTCAGAAACCCGCTCATCGGCATGATCAGCCCCGGCGGGGTCATCTCGTCCGGGCCGAACGGGACTACGGAAGTCGCCTGGGACCGGATGACGGTCGTGGAGGTCCGCTTCTACACCCCGGATCGCGAGATCCTGCTCACCACCTTCGGCACCATATGGCTCGCGGTCGCGCTTGTCATGCTCCTGCCCCTCCTCATCTCACGGAGGAGAGAAGGCTGATGCTTGATATCGTCGTCGCATCGTTTCTGATCGGGTTCTCCGGGGCCGCTTCGCCCGGGCCCATGACCGCCTCGGTCCTCGGCCTCGGGTCACGGCAGCCAGGAAGGTTCGTTGCAGGGCTGGTAGCGGGGCACGGCATCCCCGAAGCCGTCATGGTTGCAGCCATAGCCTCTGGTGTGCGCGACGTCCCGTATATCGACCTCATTGCCCTCCTCGGATCGGGTGTCCTGATCGCGCTCGGTATCGCCCAGTTCCTTCACGCGGGAGATGCCGTCGTCGTGAACCAGGAGACCCGGACCCCGGTCGCCTTCGGGGTGGCCTGCACGCTCGGCAACCCCTACTGGTGGGTATGGTGGCTCACGTTCGGTGTCGGATTTCTCGCGCTCCACCCGTCGTTTGCCGAATTCTATATCGGGCACATCGGTGCGGATATCGTCTGGCTCGGGCTCCTCGCCTTTGCGGTCTCACGCGGAGCAAACGTTCTCGGGCCCCATTACAAAAAAGTGGTGCAGGCGAGCGGACTCGCCATGACACTCTTCGGGCTGTACTTTATTCTGACGATTCTTTCTTCTTGATGTCGATCCCGAACCGCTTGGCGTTCGCATCGGCGATCGCCTGGATCTTCGCGATCTCATCATCCTGCCGGGCGGGTTTGAAGAGGTGCCGGTAGCGCTTCTGTTTTTCGAGGTAATCCTCGACGGGTTTGCGCATCACCTTCTTTGCCTTCACCACCTCGCCGTCGACCATCTCGTAGTTCACCCAGAGACCGGTCTCGATGGCGAGTTTGGCCATGTTAAGCGTCTCGCCGGACTCAAAACCCCATCCCGTGCAGCAGGGAGTGTGCACCTGGATGTAGCAGGGGCCGGGGGTGTTGATCGCCCGCTCGACCTTCTGGACGAAGTCGTTCGGGTAAGCGATCGAGGCAGTCGCGACGTAGGGCGCGCCGTGAGCGGCGAGGATCCGGGGCATATCCTTCTTCGGACGGGGGTTACCCCGCGAACACTTCCCCGCAGGGCTCGTCGTGGTGCTCGCGCCGTAGGGCGTCGCACCCGACCGCTGGATGCCCGTGTTCATGTAGGCCTCGTTGTCGTAGCAGATGTAGGTGATGTCGTGGCCGCGCTCGAAGGCGCCGCTGATACAGAGCACCCCGATATCGAGCGTGGCTCCGTCGCCGCCGATACAGACGACCTTCTCCGTTCGCCCCTGCCGCTTCAGCGCGGCTTCGATGCCCGACGCAACCGCCGCACAGTTCTCGAAGAGCGAGTGGATCCAGGGGACAGCCCACGCGGTCTCCGGATAGGGCGTGGAGAAGACCTCCATGCATCCCGTGGCGGCGGCGATGATGACGTTCTCTCCGGTCGCCTTGAGGAGGAGCCGGGCCGCAAGCGCCGGGCCGCATCCTCCGCACGCCCGGTGCCCGGCCGAGAAGAGCTCGCATCCTTTCTCTACCTCAGCCATTCAGAGCACCTCCGTCCGTAGTCCATAAAACATGTCTCCTTCTCCCTTCTCGGCGAGGTCGACGACCGCGGCGATGTCCCGTTTCCGGACATCGCGCCCGCCGAGGGCGATGATGTAGTCGTATACGGATATGCCGGAGCCATAGAGCGCCGCTTTCACCTCGGTGCCGACCGCCCCACCGCTGCCGAGCGATATGTTCTTGTCGAGCACCGCCACCGTCGAGACGCCCTTCAAGGCATCCGCAATCTCCTGAGCGGGGAAGGGACGGAACATCCGGATGTTCAGGAGCCCCACCTTCCGTCCGGCCGCGCGCATCTCATCGACAGCATCTTTTGCGGTGCCGCAGATGGAGCCCATTGCGACAAGCGCGGTATCGGCGTCCTCGAGGCGATACCCCTCTACGAGAGCGGAGTAGTCCCTGCCGAACTGCTCGCCGAACTCACGCCCGGCCCTGACGAACGCATCTTTTGCGCGATACAGTGCCTGATCGATCTCGTAGCGGAACTCGGTGTAGTACTCGGGCGTCGCATACATCCCGAAACTCAACGGCGCCGCCGCGTCCAGCCGCTGGTAGGGGTTAAAGGCCGGCAGATAGGCATCCACCTCCTCCTGCGTGGGGAGGGAGACCGGCTCGTAGGTGTGCGAGAGGATGAACCCGTCGAAACAGACGAATGCCGGGAGGAGGACGTCGTGATCTTCACAGACTTTATAGGCGATCATGTGGAGATCGGCGGTCTCCTGGTTGTCCTGCGCGTAGAACTGCAGCCACCCGGAGTCGCGCAGCGATATCGAGTCCTGCTGGTCGTTCCAGATCGAGAGCGGCGCACCGAGGGAGCGGTTCGCGATCGTCATCACGATCGGCTGGCGCATCCCGGCCGCGTTGAAGCAGACTTCAAACATCAGAGCAAGCCCCTGGGATGTCGTTGCCGAGTAGACCCGGGAGCCCGCCGCGCTCGCGCCGAGGCAGGCGGAGAGGGCCGAAAATTCGCTCTCGACCGTGATGTATTCGGCATCGATCTCGCAATTCGCCACCATCTGGGCAAGGTCCTCGACGATGTGAGTCTGCGGTGTGATGGGATAGGCTGCGATCACCTGCGGGCGGCAGCGCTTTACGATCTCGGCCACCGCATGCGACCCTTCCATAAACTCCAGCATTATTTCTCCTCCTTCTCCATCCGGATCGATTTCTTCGGGCAGACTTCCTCGCAGATCCCGCAGCCCTTGCAGTAGTCGAGGTCGGGCTCGAACGTGCCCTCCTCCGTCTCGCGGACGCACCCTTCCGGGCAGACCGTGGTGCACATGCCGCACTTCGAGCACGTCTCGGGGTCAAAGACCGGTTTGAAGACCCGCCAGGCGCCCGTCTTATTGTCAAGTGCTCTCCCCGGCGGCGCGACGCAGCCGATTCGCAGCGCCATTACGCGGCACCCCCGACCAGGTTGTACGCGCGTTCCGCCGCCCTGACGTTCTTGTCGGCCATGCTCCCGGAGAACCGGCTGCGCAGTGCGTGTTCCAGCGGTTCCAGCTGGATCTCGCCGGTGGCTGCGGCGAAAGCGCCCATCAGAGTTGTATTGGTGATGGGCACACCAAGTTCTTCGAGCGCGATGGTGGTCGCATCGATGGCGTAGACCTTCACGCCCTTCGGGACCATGGCATCGAAGTCGGGTTTCTCGGTGTTGATGATGGCGATACCGCCTGCCTCCATGCCCATAAAGACGTCTACATCCCCGATCAAGGTCGGGTCCTGCACGATGATGTAGTCAGGCTCATACACCTGGCTGCGCAGCCGGATCTTCTCGTCACTGAAACGGACGAACGCCTGAACCGGGGCACCCCGCCGTTCCACGCCGAAAGCCGGGAATGCCTGGGAAAACACACCGCCCTCAAATGCTGCGAAAGCAATGAGTTCGGCGGCGGTCACGGAACCCTGACCACCCCTGCCATGAATGCGTAACTCTCTCAAACAAAAACCCCCTTTAAATCTTAATGATTAATAATATAAATACCCCGGCACCCGGAGTCACGGGCGTCCCGGAACACCCATTGCCCCGCAGACGTCTTAAATACAATCGCCCGGCGTTGGCTACAAAGAGTTCGAACAGGGATACCGGGATACCCCGCTCACTGGACGTTGGCGAGGCGGCTCTTGATCTCCTCGATCGTGCAGTGTTTCACTTCCATCAGGGCGGAGACGATCGCGTCGGAAAACACCAGCGCTGCGGTTTCAAAGAGTGTCCCGAGAGGAGCGAAGGATCCGGAGACCGACCTGTACTGCCCGGTGAGCTGGCGGATCTCGAAGTCACGCGGGATATCTGCGTCCTTGTGCGGGTTATTCCCGATCTCAACAATACAGTCGGCCATGCGCCCGATATGCGAGTTGGGGGTTGACGTGATGAGGCAGATCTTCCCCCCGATCTCCCGGGCGGTCTCACAGACGTCCATGACAGACTGGGTCTCTCCCGAACCCGAGAAGGCGACGAGCACGTCTCCGGGCCCGAACGCGGGCGTGATGGTCTCACCGATGACGTAACTCTCAAACCCAAGATGCATCAGCCGCTGGGCGAATGCTCTGGCAACGAGGCCCGAGCGTCCGGCGCCGGCGAGGTAGATCCGCTTCGCGTTGAGGATCTCATCGAGAAACTGACCTGCATTCTCCGCATTTATGGCGCGTGCCGTCTCCTGAAGACTCGACGCCATCTGGAGCATGAGATCGGCGATACTGGGGCATTCCGGCTGCACGCTTCTGGTCACTCCCCGTTAGTCCACTATACTACCCGGCACCAGATAAAAGAGTACGAAATGGAGGGGCACCCGGGGGGCTACCGCTCCACCGGGAGCCCGAGGATCCCGGTCGCTCCCGAGAAGACATCGCGAGCGATCCTGGCGAGTCCCCGGGACGCACACCACTCGTCGTAGACGGCGACCTCCCGCGAGAGGAGCGCCTCCACCCCCGGTGCAATGGCAGGTGCCATGGAGCCGGCGAGGGCGACCTTTGCGCCGGGATTTATGAGAAGCATGGAAGCACATTCCATCGCGGCAAACATGACCATCGTCTCTATCCTGAGTTCCGGAGGCACCGAGTGGTCCACGCCCGCGTGGAGGAAGGCGTCGTTCGCCGTGGATTCGCCCCGGTCGATCCGGCGGATGGCATCTACGTCGAGAGCACCGTGCCGGGTGCCGGGTGCGAAGATGCAGGCATCAAATGCACCGGTGATCCGGCCGCCGGTCACGAGGAGGGTGACGGTGTTCGAGCTCGCGTCGCAGACCACGATGTCGCCCCCGAGGCCATGCGAGACCTCGTACAGAATCCCGATCTTCTCGGGGCTTGCCTGGTGGGAGTAGGCCTTGAACCGCGGATCGGTCGGCGATGCACGGTGCAGTCCGGGGATGACGACGGCGGGAAGGCCGCTCCCCTTGATCTCGTCGTAGACCCGGGTGCCGCCGCCGATGTGCTTGCCGGCACCCTCCCGGGAGATGACCCCCCGGTTCTGGACCTTCCTGATATCGGTGATGGCCGGGATGCCGTCGCCCATCGAATAGCAGACAGCAATACCCTCGATCTCATCGAGAGGAGAGAGGCGACCGAGGTCGCCGGCCAGAAAGTCCCTGGCTTCTTCGCGGGAGATCTTGAACTCCTCTTCGCCGGTGGAGAAGCGCATCGCAGTAGTGCCATGATCGATGCCGATAAACATGATATATATCTCGTTGCACCTCCGGGTGGAAGTAAGCTTTCGGATCGTCCCGTAAAAAGAGAGCGGAGTCAGGCCACGCTACCCTGGTAGCGCCTCTTCGCATATTCCACCGCGCCGACGACGATAAGGCCGGCAAGGAAGAATACCCAGCCGCCGGCCACCATATCGCCGGCCGCGGCTCCTCTATCCCAGAGCATCCTCGCCGAGCCGAGCATCAGCCCGGTGAGCAGCGCGAGCATCGCGCCCGGATAGGTCGCGAGGAGGTACTTGAGACCTTTCGTGAAGATGAGGAGGCCTGCAACACCGCCGGCGATATAGGCAACGATCTCGGGGAGCGAGAAGGACCTGAGCGCCGCAAGCATGAACTCGTACTGGTTGAGGACGAGGGTGACGTAGGCCCCCGAGATACCGGGGAGGATCATGGCACAGAGCGCCGCCATCCCGGTGAGGAAGAGGACCGGCAGGGAATGGCCGACGTCGAGGTGCCCGAGACCTCCGAAGAGGTAGCCGGCACCGGCCCCGACGACGAGGTACCCAAGGGTGGCCGCGCCCGGGGAGCGGATCTCAAGGAATATGGCGACCGCAGAGGCAAGGATGAGGCCGAGGAAGAATGAGTAAGTCGCTACCGCGTGGTCGGTGAGGAGGGAGAGGATCACCCCGGACATCAGAAGGAAGGCGGTGCCGATCCCGGCAAGGAGGACGACCAGGAACGGGATGTCGATCCTTTCGAGGTCTGCCCGGAGAGACCCGAAGTCACCCCTCGCGAGGTGTTTTACCGAGGCTGGGTCGACGCTCCCGATGGCCCCGACCAGCCGTTCGTAGATCCCGGTGATGAGGGCGATCGTCCCTCCCGAGACGCCGGGGATGATGTCGCAGGCTCCCATCATCAGACCCCGCAGGTAGATCCCGGCGTGTTCCCGCAGATTCGGACGCGGGCTCATGGCCCGGCTCCGGAGCAGGTATCGATGAACACGGTTGCCGGGGCGCTGCCGGCGCCGGTGTGGTCGTGCCCGGATGCCCGGGTCTGTATGCGGGCTCTATCGCCGCCGGGCCGCGGGGACACCTGCGTGAGTGCAAAGGATCCCTGCACGGTCTGTTTTGCAGCGGCGATCAAAGACCGGTCGGCCCTGCAACGGATGCATGCTTCTCTCAATTAGACAACTCCTCCTGGTTCTTCATATGTTGGAGGCAATAATGTAACTATGCCCCGGGTAAACTACCAGATCGAGAAATAGGCCATATCCGGACATTAATTTTTCCCCGTGCTGCCGCATCACCGATCTCTTCAGAAGAGCAGGAAGGCAGCTCGTATGAAGACCCATGGTGGAACTATCAAAAACCCTCCCGGGACCGGTTAGGGGGGGCTTTTCCAGCTCCGTCGAGAAGTAAATCCTATAATAGCATGGGAGGGAGATTACACTATGATGTTCTGTATCGTAACGGGCGGTGCCGGCTTCATCGGTTCGCACGTCGTCGACGCTCTGGTCGCAGCGGGAGACGACGTGCTGGTCATCGATGACTGCAGCGCGGGCACCGAAAGGAACCTCGCTCAGCATACGGGGAGCGGGCAGGTCACCTTCATCAGGCAGAACCTGCTCGATGACGGCTGGCAGGAGCACTTCGCAGGGGCCGACCGGGTCTACCATATCGCCGCAGACCCCGATGTCCGGCAGAGCGCCGTGACCCCGGACTCCCAGATAAGGAACAACATCGTCGTCACGCACCGGGTGCTCGAGGCGATGCGGGCGCACGGCGTGCCGGAACTCGTCTTCACCTCGACCTCGACCGTCTATGGGGATGCGGCCGTCATCCCGACGCCGGAGACCTATACTCCGCTCGAGCCGATATCCGTCTACGGTGCGACGAAACTCGCCTGCGAGGCGCTGATATCGTCGTACTGCCACTCGTTTAACATGACGTCCTGGGTCTACCGGTTTGCAAATATCATTGGCGAGCGGAGCGGCCACGGCGTCATCTCGGATTTCATCCGGAAACTCCGCGAGAACCCGCAGGAACTCGAGATCCTCGGCGACGGCAGGCAGACAAAGTCGTACCTGGAGGTCGGGGAGTGCGTTCGTGCCGTGCAGTTCGGGATCGAACACTCGCGCGACCCGGTGAACACCTTCAATATCGGTTCTGAAGACTGGATCGACGTCGTCGCCATCGCCGACATCGTCGCAGGAGAGATGGGTCTCTCCGGTGTCCGCTACCGGTTCACCGGCGGTGCACGAGGCTGGGTCGGCGATGTGCCGAGGATGCAGCTCTCGGTTGAAAAGATCGGGGATCTTGGCTGGCGGTGCGGGACCACCTCGGAAGAGAGCGTGCGCACAGCGGTCCGTGCCATGCTCGGGTAGAGGGAGCGCACCCACTCAGGGCCAGAAGCGATCCACTCAAAGGAATTACAGCAGACCGTTCATCACCGGGTCCGGGTCGCATATGGCCAGATCGGAACAGCGGGCATCATTGAGATCACAGAAGGTTCGCATGAAATACATCATTATTCTCGGGGACGGCATGGCGGACGAGCCGCTTGCCGAACTGGGGGGCAGGACACCCCTCGAGTACGCAAAGACACCGAATATGGACAGGATCGCACGGGAAGGACGGTGCGGGATGCTCCGGACCGTACCGGAGGGGTTTGAGCCGGGGAGCGACGTCGCGAACCTCTCCATCCTGGGCTACGACCCCCGCACCTCTTACACCGGAAGGGGGCCGCTCGAAGCCGCCAGCATGGGAGTCACCCTCCAGGACGCCGAGATGGCCTACCGGTGCAACCTGGTCACGGTCCGTGACGGGGTGATGGAGGACTTCAACGCCGGGCACATCTCCAGCGCCGAGGGCGCCGAACTCCTCCGCGACCTGGACGCTGCACTCGGCAGGGTCCGGGTCTACCCCGGGGTCAGTTACCGGAACCTGATGGTCGTCTCCAGGGCGCACGGTGCCGTCACCACACCGCCCCACGACATCGTCGGCCAGTCCGTCGGGGACTACCTCCCGCACGGAGACGATGCCGGCATCCTCCTCGACTGCATGAAGCGGTCCCGGGAGGTCTTTGCCGACCACCCGGTCAACCGGCGCCGCATCCAGGAGGGGAAAGCCCCGGCAACGGAAGTCTGGCCGTGGAGCGGCGGGAGGAAGCCGTCGTTCGTGTCCTTCACGGAGAAGTACGGTCTTACCGGCGCCGTGATCTCCGCAGTCGACCTCTTGAACGGCATCGCCCGCCTCGCCGGGATGGAGGTGATCCGCGTCCCGGGTGCCACCGGGTTCCTCGACACCGATTACGAGGCGAAGGCCCGGTATGCAGTCGACGCCCTCGACCGCCTCGACTTCGTCTACATGCACGTCGAGGCCCCCGACGAGGCTGGACATATGGGGAGCGTGGAGGAGAAGGTGCGGGCGATCGAGCGGCTCGACGAGGCGATCGGGATTGTCCTCGACCGACCCGATACGACCGTCGCGGTCCTCCCCGACCATCCGACGCCAATACGGTGTAAGACCCACACCGCGGACCCGATACCGTTTGCAATACTCGGGAAAGGAAGGGACGACGTTGCCGCGTTCTCCGAGCGCGAGGCGGCAGGCGGGTCGTTTGGGCTCATGCAGGCGCCCGACCTCCTCTCCCTGCTCTTCTCACGGTGAACCGGCCGGAAGCGGGGCGGAATTCCCCGGCACCACCTTTTTGTAGTCTTCTTACACTACACTTCTACTGGTATGGAACCCCTGACGGCAGACAGGATCGTCGAGAAGATACAGGAGATCGAGCAGGGCGTAGGAAGGCTCTCCCCGATGCAGAAAGTCCTCATCGGGACTGACGGATCGGTGACCAACCTGCTTGAGATGGCAACGGGTCATCCGGTCACCATCACCACCCGCGTTCAGGATATTATCGGCGCCGACCCCGAGGCTGCGGCGGCACTTGATATCGAGCCGGGCGACGAGATCAACTACCGCGTTGTGGAGTTACAGGACAGCGTAACGGGAGAGGTCCTCATCTACGCTGTCTCCTGCACCCCGCTCCGGCGGCTTGCGCCGGAGTTCAGGCAGGATCTTATGCGGGCCGATATCCCCATCGGGAGAATTCTCGGCCGCCACAAGATAGAGTCGCGCCGGGAGATCACCGATGCCCGCGTCGTCCGTGCCGGTGCGGACCTGGCCAGGGCGTTCAACGTCCACCGGTGCGAGCCGATGCTCTCCCGGAAATACCGGATCATTCACCGCGAAGAGCCGCTGATCGCCATCGAAGAAGTCTTCCCCTGCACGGCGTTTACGGACGAGATCAGGGTGCTCGTTGACGCCCCGTCCCGGATCCACATCACCCTGCTTGATATGAACGGTGTCTCGGGGAGGGTGGATGGCGGGGTCGGGGTCACCCTCGACGAGCCCGGGTGCATTCTGGATGCGCGGAAGAGCACGGAGACCCACGTGCACGGCGGGGATGAGGAAGCCCGCCGCAGGGTTGTCGGGGCAGCCAGGGTGGTGACGGAGGGGCTCGGACTCCCCGGGGGTGCGGAGATCACTCTGCATACCACCGCACGGCAGCATGCCGGGCTCGGGAGCGGGACACAGGTTGCGCTCGCCACGGCCGCCGCCCTCTGCCGGCTCTACGACCGGGATCTCCCGGTATCCGACCTTGCGAAGATCGTCGGCCGCGGCGGGACCTCCGGCATCGGCACGGCGGCGTTCGAGCAGGGCGGGTTCATCCTGGACGGCGGACACCGGTTCGGCTCTCCGGGAGGCAAGAAGGATTTCCGCCCCTCGGCGGCGTCACGGGGCATCGCGCCGCCACCGGTTCTCGCCCGGCACCGGTTCCCGGAGGACTGGCGCATCCTGCTCGTTACGCCCGATACCGGTGCGGGGGCGCACGGGGGAAGGGAGGTCGATATCTTCCGCACGCACTGCCCGGTGCCCCTCGATGAGGTGCGGGAGGTCTGCCATGAGGTGCTGATGCGGATGATCCCGGGCCTGATCGAGCACGACCTCGACCTTTTCGGCTCGGCGATCAACAGGACACAAGCCCTCGGGTTCAAGAAGGTCGAGGTGGCCATGCAACACCCGGTCGCCCGGGCGGCGACGGAGGTGCTCGGCGACAGCGGGGGTTCGGTGCTTCTGACGCGGGCGAGGAACTGCGGGGCGGCTGTTCGTGAAGTCACGTAGCATGCCTATCCTTTCACGGTACCGGTTATCTCTTTCCACATAGTCCACCGGTGAACCTCTTGAGCATTCCTGTGCCGAAGCTGAACCCCCTTGAGATGACATACGGTGAAAGGGAGCCGGAGCATCGTCTATCGGCACGGAGTAAAACCCGGCGAAGCTCATCCAGATCGCTATAGATGCCGTCAATCTCGGTTACCGCCCTGCCGATCTCGGAACAGGTATGCGCATCGCTGCCGGTGATCGGACCGATGCCAAACCGGTGCGAGAGAGCCTGAGCTCGGATATTCTCCTCTTTCCGGGAGCGTGAGTTCAACACTTCAAGGAGGTCTATGTGGCCGACGAGCTCTTCCGGATCGCAGGAACGGTGATATGGATGAGGCAACACGACAATCCCCTGCTGATCCCGGATCCGATCGCAGATCTCAAAAAAGCCGGTTCCTTCCAACGGCTCGTTCAGGAACAGACCAATAACGTCACCTCTGTCCGTCTTCACTTCCATCCCGGGAATAACAAGGGGGTCAGACGAACGAAAAGAGGACGAGTATGCCTGCATGCTGCCGTGATCGGTAATGGAGATGGCATCAAGGCCCCTCTTCCTCGCTACTTTGAGGATACGCACAGGATCCGATAAAGAGTCATACGAGTATTTCGAATGGATATGAGTATCGAGACGCATCAGGCATACCCCCGGACAATTCTGCAAGAGCAGTGGTCGCCGGCCACCAGGAGATCGGGCGCCAGTATGCACCTGCAGTTGAAGTAACTTTGCCATGTCCCCATGTTCCTGCTGACGACTGTCAGGAAATCGATCCGAGAAACCCTGCGGGCATGGCAGAGGATGCCGCGCCCCGCGCACACGAAGATCCAGGAGCCCTGAAACACCGGATGCGAGGCACGGAGTGTCCCGGATGTCAGCGATTGCACCTGCAGAAGGGGACGGGTGCAGGCCGGATCCTTCGGGTTCAAACCGCACTCACGGCTGTTGCGGCAGGGGGGAGACCGGCCTCGCTGCCGACATCGGCTAAGATATCGCAGATGGGTTTAAACGAGAACCTATCTATAAGGTGCCGCAGTTTGATCAGCGAATCTGCGGCCCCGTGATACGTGACGAACTTCGGGAAGATCGGGAGGTTGGTTATCGGGACATGGGGGAATACGTCATGCGGGTGGATGTAGATGTTTGCCGGCCGATTTTTATTCACCCGCCCGATCCCCCAGGAGAGGAACCACCTTGGCAGGAGACGGAGATAGAATCCACCTGCGATAGGGACGTTGAAGCCTATCCTCAAAGCGGTTAAGGGGAATTCTACGATTGCGCCCTCCGGATCGTGCATTGCGACGTCGTCCTTCGAAGGCCTATATACACCAAGCGGCGCCTTAGGAACGCCATAAAGGTTCGTTCGCACCGGGAATATGCTTGAGTCATACTGGAATCCGTGCTTCTGCAGAATATCCAGAGCCCACCGGGTGCTGTTGTTCAGCGAGAAACTCGGGGCTCTGAACCCCCGAGGGCGATATTTAGAGAGCAGGGACAGGCACCGTTCGATCTCTCGTTCGAACTCAGGGGCATCAAGTTCGTAAAGTGTCCTGTGCGAGTACGCATGGCAGCCAATCTCATGCCCTCTTTCGAATACGTCCTCCACGATATCGGGGTACTCCTCCGCCACCGCCCCCAGAACAAAGAACGTGGCCCGTATATCCTTTTCCTCGAGAAGTCCGAGAAGCGGGTTCAGCGATTCTCGAAGAGTGTCTTCCCTCTTATCGGGCAGATACTTCGTGAGAAATTCGTTGCACCACCAGTATTCCAGGTCGATGCTGAGCGCGTTGATCATCCACCTCACCGCCTGAGTACAAATCTCCACATCTCTCTGTCCATCGAGTACCGGAGAGTGGCAAGCACAAATCCCAGTGTCGGCCCGGGATCGCTCCAGGAGATGATGTCGTCAGGGACATCAAACCGCAAAAGCTCCCGAAAATTCTTCAGTTTCTGAGGCGAACTGAGGTACCAGAGTATCTCCCCCGGCAGCAACCAACGACACTGGACACCCGGCTCGTAGTCCAGCACCGGGGCGACATCGCCATCCATCATCATCCGGTACAGCAGATAGGGGAAGTCGACGCCACTGATGATGGACAACTGCAGCGAACCCCAGAACCTCGGGTTCACTTCCATAAGTTTCAGCGACCCATCCCGTCCATCAACGCGGAATTCTACCATCGCTACGCCTGACCAGCGCATTGCGCGGAGGAGGCGGGATGCCAGAGCGATTGCAGTCTCCGACAACTCATTCCTGATGGTCTCTCGAAGAGTGCTCGGTCCGCCATCGACCGGATAAGAACGAAGTCTTCGCTGCACGGTCACAGCACGCATCTCGCTATATCGGTTGACCAGTGTATAGACCCCGAGCTCCCCCCCATACGGAATGAACTCCTGTATCAGCATCGGCCCATACTGCTCAACCAATTGTTGATACCGCAAACTCACCTCTTCGGGGGTCTCACAGACCATCACACCCCGCCTTCCCGAGCCGACCCGTGGCTTCAGGACGACTGGATACTCAATCTTCTCAAGAATAGGGGGGAGATCCTCTATGGATCCGGGAAAGTAAGTTTTAGGACAGGAAATGCCGCTCTCAATGGCGATCTGCAGGGTGAGACCTTTATCATAGCCTCGCTGGAAAACCGACGGGTGGGGCAGGGCGATCTGCGTATACCGGGATATCTCGCGTTCGTTCTCACTGATGGGCTTTAAGCATGCGTCTGCAACCGGAAAAATTACGTCGTAATTGCCCTTCTCCAGAATGGGAATCAGATGCTCAATAAACCTCTCTTCGGTCTTTGGGGAGGGGTAAACAACCCTGTCGCTGCAGTATTTCGAGAGAAAGCCCGTCGACCACCTTGTCTCCTCGCCTGCAGTCACCCGCAAACCCTGTTGACCGAGGGATCGGATGACAGCAAGGGAGCTCCGCATCTGTGCATCGGTCACGAACGCTGTACCACGCTCCATGGAAACCTACCACCGATCACCACCCCATATATGCCTTTTTATGCGCCGATTTCTACATGTACGCGAAATAAAACATTGCATCAATAAAGCTCATTCAGACGTCTGATAACCAGATGTTCTCCCATGTCAGGGGTCATAGAGGGCCAAAAGGATCCAGAGCATCAAGATCTTCGGATGACTTTCGCATGCAGGGTGGAGGGATGCTGCACACGCAAATACAGCGTTCTCCATCAATCTATTCAAGTAGAGAGGGCATCCGACAATGACCGATCATTCCCTGAAATACGGGCTGGAGTCTCAGTCCTCCGCCCATATTGCCGGAACAATATTAACATCCTGCAATGATCAAACCTGCAAGGGGACCACGATGTGAATTCATGATCATCGAGCATCTCATCTTTGGCATAGGAATAGCACTCCTGGTGGGGCTCGCAAGCCGCAAGCTCACCGGAGAGGACCACTCCTGGATCATCACCGCCAGTGCATTTTCACCGGACATCGATATCGTGGTGGACATCCTGCACTGGCTGCTGTACGGGACCGTAGGGGGGTTCATGGTTGAGGGAGTAGCGTTCCATGGCTCCTTCCATAACGTCGGATCTCTCTTCCTGTATGCGGCCATAGTTGCCGTCGCCCTTCGACCGATGGGTATTCCTTTTCTGGAGTCCTTCGGTCTTGCGGCCCTGGGATTCGGGGCGCATCTCGTCGAAGATGGTCTCACGACGTGTATCCCGGGGTATGCGTACCTCTGGCCGCTCTCATACGCAGAACTCGGCCTGTTCATCCTCCCCTGGGAGAGAGACCTGCTAGGCCTCGCAAATACCGAGACACTCCTCCTCGCCATAGCCCTGGTAGCCTTCGCGGCGGCGATAAGAACAGGGATCGAGGGGTCGGCGTGGATCCAGAGGAATGCCCTCTACCGCCTCGCACGCAGCACGTTGATGACGGAATAGGAGAACTGGATCTGATACTTTCTAGGATTGATTGTCAGAGAGCAGCTGGCCCGCATCCTGTGAACCCGGATTAAGATCGGTCAGAGCAGGCATCCAGTACGTCCAAATACATCGCTTCATAGGCGTCTGTGACAGTCTGCCAACCGAAGTATTGGCTCACATGCTCAAAGCCTGCCCAACCCATCTGCCTTGCCTGCTCCATGTCGTCAAGCAACTGCATCGTGTAAGTGTACAGTGAATGGAGGTCCCCTGCGCCGATAAGATACCCCGATCTACCGTGAAGGACAATATCAGATATCCCCCCGACATCTGTTGCGATAATGGGTTTTGCAGAAGCAGAAGCCTCCAGCAACACATTTGGCAGGCCTTCAGAGAGAGATGGCAGGATCACCAGATCAGCAAGGGCATAGTACCGGGGCATCTCCGCTGAGGGAACGGAGCCCACGAAGGTCACGTTCTCTACTCCTTGCGCCATCTGCCGATAATATTCGCCGTACTCTCCGTCCCCGACGATCACCAGGCGGAACTTGACCCGCTCTCTGGAGAGCAGCCGGGATAGTTCTATGAGCATATCGACCCTCTTGACAAGAGTTAGCCTCCCCACAAACAGGATCACCCGATCTTCGTCCCGGATAGCAAGGTCGGACCGCAGATCGGATCCGTCTACCCCCGAACGGAACCGTGCCAGGTCTACTCCAATGGGAATGACGCGGATCTTCTCGTGCGGGACGTCCAGCGTCACGGCATCGTTCACCAGCTTGCTGCTCAGGAGGACCAGCCGGTCATACGCATTGAGGATCCGCTTCCCGACAGTTCTCGTATAGATCCGGGCCACATCGTCAACCAACCTATTTCCAAAGAACCATGAGAGCCCCGGAAATGCATCCGTGGTGAGAACCAGGGGAGTGCCGTTCTTCCTCTTCAGGAGAATAGGGGGCACAGAGGTCAGGTAGTCGTAGTCACAGGCCTGGATCAACTCGCATCCTTCATTGGATGTGAACTCCTGCAGCAGCTGGTACTGCCTCCGAAAGTTGGGAAGAACATAATGGATCTTTGGCAGAAATCGAGCAGGGAAGGGGACCACATCCACCTTTGCGTGAGCAGGGATACGCTTCCCGTCAGAGGGATAGAGAATAGTAACCTGATGCCCGCGCTCGCCCAGGTGCTGACCCAGGGTAAAGACCTCAGTTCTCGGGAGATCCGAATGATTCACAAGACACAGATGCATTTCATCCTCACTCTCCCGGGAACGTCATGATTTCCGGAGCCGGGCACAGTATAAGCAGCTCGGGACGGTGCCTGCAAACCTGCTCACCATCCATCAAATCCCAGACATAAAAAATGGATCCCCGGACACTGCAGATCGGAGCCCGATAGGGAGGGCAGGTTGCACATACGCCATCGCACAGTAGTACTGGAAGCGTGCTACCCACACTGGGAGAGCGGTGCCGGCCCCATTGCACTCTTCCGCACGGGTATCCCCTCCTCTGACCCCGTCAACCCGACGTATTCTGCGCTCAGGTGATGGGGAATCCAATGGCGGCACCAACCCACCCCAACCCTCCTCAAAGAGCCTCAAGCGCGATCCCCGCCGGTAGCCGCCCGGAAAATAGGTCTGGTTGCCGGCCTCTTGGCAAGTAGATAACTAAAAACTGTCATCTTGCAAATTCCCGTCCAATGCCGTTTTGCAGGTGCGCGGAGAGGACCAGAGGTAAAGAAGATAAAACACCTTTTTAAGATATATTACGTCCCTTAACGAAAATGATTTTAAACGTACACATTCATTAAAAATGGTTATTAAATAGGTCCAAATAATCAATAACTACAAAAATAATCAATATCGATAAAAGCATAAGCATAAATAGGGTCATGAGAAATTAATTCTGAGGGTCGTCTGCCCTCACCCACCCTCCGGGGAGCCGAATGGTTCCCCCGGAGGGCAGATCTAGGAGAATAGACATGAAAAAAACCCTATTCCTTGCACTAGCCTTGTTCATGGTGTTTGCAATAGCCGCACCGGTACAGGCTGCGCCAAGTCAGGAGGTATCACAGGGTACCTACGATGCCGTTGTATACATCGAAAACTCAAAGATCATTGCAGAAGATAGCACTGGTCAGGTAATCAGCAGCGGAACAGCGGGAACGGATGACAGTAAAGTCATCCAGGCCGCAATGCAGGCCATTGCCGACGGCACCATAGTTATTGACGCCGGAACCTATGCGCTGAGCAGCCCTGTTGAAGTCGGGGTATCCAATCCAACCGTAACCCCAACGCCGACACCCTCCGGGGAACCGGACCTCGTGGTGACCAACATCTCCTGGGAACCGGCAAACCCGGCAACCGGGAGCGCAGTGACGATGAAAGCGGTGATCAAGAACCAGGGCGGTGCTCCCACGCCTGCAGGTGTGAAGCACGGCGTCCTCTTCACGTTCGATGATGGGGCCGCCGGGTCCGGCGTCTGGTCCGACACCTACACCGAGTCTATCGCTCCGGGTGAGTGGGTTACAGTGACTGCAAACGGCGGCTCGGCCGGTACAACCTGGACGGCCGTCGAAGGCACCCACACCGTGAAAGCCAACGTGGACGATGTCGACCGGATCGCCGAGAGCGACGAGGACAACAACGTCTACACCAAGCAGATTACGGTCTCGATAGCGGGTTCGACGCCCACCCCGACGCCGACACCCACTGCAACGCCGATTCCCTCAGGGAAGCCGGATCTCGTCGTGACTGATGTCTCCTGGGCACCGGCGAACCCGGCAACAGGTGACGCAATCACGATGAAAGCGGTGATCAAGAACCAGGGCACCGGCGCAACACCGTCGAGTACAACCCACGGCGTGGCCTTCACGTCAAGCGGGAGCCTTGGCTCCGCGGTCTGGTCCGACAGCCACACAGCCTCGATCGCCCCCGGCGCATCGGTCACGGTGACCGCCAGCGGCGGTTTGGCCGGTGCGACCTGGACTGCAGCTGCAGGCACCTACACGATCACCGCGACCGTCGACGACGTGAACCGCATCGAGGAGAGTAACGAGAACAACAACGTGCTCACAAAGACGATGACGGTGAATGCGCCCGCGGTAACGCCGACGCCCACCCCGACGCCGACTCAGACTCCGACGCCGACTCCGGGCCAGAACGCCTACGGAGCGGATGCCAACCCCACGGGAAGCCCGGTTGGGGGCGGTGAGGGGTATAAGAACACCGTCAGCAGAAGCAGCGCAAAGTTCATCGTCGATACAAAGAGTGAACTGCTCTCAGCTCTGCAGAGTGCACGCTCCGGAGATGTCATCTACGTTGAAGGCAACGCAAACATCGACATGAGCGGCAGCTACGAGGTCAAGATACCGGCCGGAGTCACACTCGCAAGCAACCGTGGCGAAAACGGGGCTGCAGGTGGCCGGATCTATCAATCTTCCCGCAGCGAAGCCACCACATTCCGGATCGGCGGAGAGCATGTGAGGATCAGCGGTCTCCGTATCGAGGGACCGGACAAGACTTCCAGCAGTCCGGTGGTGGCCGGGATTATCTCCTCATACCGGAACCTTGAGGTGGACAACTGCGAGATCTCCGGCTGGGGCAACGCAGCAATCGGCCTCATAGGTACGGGAGGCTCTGACATGAAGACCGGCGCTTACATCCACCACAACTACATCCACCACAACCAGAATGCCGGTCTGGGGTACGGTATCAGCGTATCCAACGGTGCGGTGGCCCTCATCGAGGCGAACTACTTCGACTACTGCCGGCACGGTATCGCCGGTGCCGGGAATGCCGGA
>PGYL01000047.1 GCA_002839645.1 Methanomicrobiales archaeon HGW-Methanomicrobiales-2
TTCGGGTGCCGGGTCTTCTCCTGGTACGGGAACTCCGAACAGACGGTGCTCGCCGGCGAGTGCGAGGAGAGCACCCGGTATCATATCTTTCCCGAATACGGGATCGTCGAACTGATCGGGAGAGACGGCCTGCCCGTGGAGGGGCCGGGTGCGATGGGAGAGGTGGTCACGACGAGCCTCATAAACCCCATCTGCCCCCTCATTCGCTACCGGACCATGGATGTTGCGGTTCTCGGGGAGGCCCCCTGCTCCTGTGGCCGTGCCTACCCGATGCTTGACCGGGTTGAGGGAAGGCTTCAGGAGTTCATCGTCACGAAGGATCGCCGGTTCATATCGATGACGGCGGTGAACATGCACTCCGATGTCTTTGACAACGTTGCACAATTTCAGTTTTACCAGAAGAGGGAAGGAGAAGTCCTGATGCGGATCGTGAAGAAGCCGGGATATAACGACCGGGATACGGAACGCATCCTCCGGGAACTCAACAAAAGATTTGAAGGCGACGTGGATGTGACCATCCGCTTCGTCGGGATAATCCCCCGCACACGGCGCGGCAAGTATCAGTTCCTGATACAGGACCTGCCGCTGGACCGGTGGGGCATTTCGGTGTGAGATACATGCAGAAACTCAGATTAATAGCAGCAGGAGATATCTGGCTCAAGGCGGCGAACGACCAGTATCCATTCGAAGAGGTCAGGCATATCCTCAGGGAGAAGGACCTCCTCTTCGGGAACCTGGAGACCACCCTCTCGGAGACGGGGGAACGGGCGGAGAAGCATCACGTGATCTTCACGTCCCCGGACGCGGCCTGGTACCTGGTGGAGGCCGGGTTCGACGTCATGAGCGTCGCAAACAACCACTCAGGCGATCGGGGCGCCGAGGGCTTCAAGAACACCCTCAATGCGCTCGAAAGCCGCGGCATCCTCGGCATCGGGGGATCGGCGACAGAGAGCCGGCAGGAGCCGGTCATCGTCGAGAGGAACGGCATCTCGGTCGGGTTTGCCGGCTACACGATAGGCAAACTCGCCCTATCTCAGGACGTCTCAGTCAACCGGCTGGTCGAGGAGGATATCTTCAAGGACATCGCCACTCTCGCGGGCCGGTGCGATCACATCGCCATCTCACTGCACTGGGGGGCCGAGATGGCCTACTACCCGTCCCCCCAGCAGATCGACCTTGCCCACCGGCTCATCGACGCGGGGGCCACCCTGATCCTCGGTCACCATCCCCATACCATGCAGGCGATCGAACGCTACCATGGGGGGCTCATCGCCTACTCGCTCGGCATGCTCCAGTTCGAACCCCGCTGGCCTCATAACCTCTCGCGGGAGGCGGTCATCCTCTCGGTCGACCTGCAGAACGACGGGGTCGTCGGGGAGTGCGGGGTGACCCCGCTCATTGTCGATGACAATTTTGTGCCCCATGTCGCGGAGGGAGTTACGGGCGAGAATATCCGAAATTTTCTCGCCGAGATCTCACGAGAGGTCACCGAAGGCCGGATTACCGAGGCCCGGTGGTTCGAGGAGATCGCGCCGGTCTACATGAAGATGAACCTTGAGAGTTACCGGTACCGGATACGCCACAACGGACCCCTTCCCCTTCTGGAGATGGGCGTCTGGTTCTTCACCCCTTTCTGCCTGAAGTGCTTCGCCGGCCTGATCCGCCGGTCGCTCCGCCCGGGTTCGGCGCCGCAGAGGCGCACCCCCGGGAGTGGTGCCGGGAACTAAGGGGGGTGAAGGGTCCGGGGAACCCCCGGCAGGTCGGTCCGCGCCGGGTCCGATTTAACCGGGCTCCAGCCCGGCCCGTTTTTCAACGCATCCCGTATTCCGGCGCACCCCCATCCACCATTCCTCCGGAAGACCGCCGGATGCCCGGGGGAGGGGGCGCAAAACTCTCATTACAAATGGTGACAAATGTAGATGAGAGGAGTGTAAACAATTTGTCCGCGATTCCGAAGGAGGAGTATCTGTATAAGTGCACGTCCGCCTGTGCGGGGTGCAGCTCTTCCCTGTGTCTGCGCTACGTGCTCAAAGCGGCCGGCCCCGATACCGTTCTGGTCGTGCCCGCCTGCTGCACCAGCGTCATCCAGGGGATCTACCCCGGCACGGCGATGAACGTGCCGGTCTATAATATAGCGTTTGCCGCAGCCGCCGCCTGCGCCTCCGGCCTGAGCGATGCTCTTAGCGCGCGCGGGAAAGAGACCAACGTCATCGTCTATGCAGGCGACGGCGGAACGGTCGACATCGGGATCCAGTCGCTTTCCGGCGCATTTGAGCGGGGCACCAATTTCCTCTACATCTGCTACGACAACGAGGCGTACGGCAACACCGGCATGCAGCGGTCGGGCTCGACCCCCCTCGGGGCGCGCACCACCACAACACCCGGCGGCAAGCGCACGGCCAAGAAAGACCTCGACCGGATCGTCGAGGCACATAACCCCCCTTATATGGCGACTGCGTGCAGCGCCTATCCTCTCGACCTCTACAAGAAGGTGAAGAAGGCGCTCTCGATCGAGGGGCCCAAGTTCATCCATATCCTGGCGCCGTGCCCGCCCGGATGGCGCTACCCCACGGAGAAGACCGTCGAGATGGGAAAACTGGCGGTGAAGACCGGGACATGGATCCTCTACGAGCGTGAGTTCGGGAAACTCTCGATCAACGGCCCTTCAAAGGCTGCGATGAGGAAGCCGGCGCCGCTCGAGGACTACATCAACGGCCAGGGCCGGTTCAAGAACCTGAGTCCTGAGATCGCGAGCGAGATCCGGCAGCAGGTGGAACGGAACATCCAGCGTCTCTCCCGTGAGGAGGCCGGCATATGCTGACGATCGGGACCGGCAACAAGGCGGTGGCGGCCGCGGTGAAGGCCGCAAAACCGGGTGTCGTCGCCGCATACCCGATCACCCCCCAGACCGAGATCGTCGAGCAGCTCGCCGAGTACGTCACCACCGGTGAGCTCGAAAGCCGGTACATCCCGGTGGAGAGCGAGCACTCCGCGATGGCCGCCTGTATCGGGGCGAGCGCCGGGGGTGTCCGCACCTTCACGGCAACGAGTTCGCACGGTCTCCTTTACATGCACGAGATGGTCCACTGGGCGGCGGGCGCGCGCCTGCCGATCGTCATGGCAAACGTCAACCGTGCTCTCGGTCCCGGGTGGAACACCTGGGCGGAGCACACCGATGCCTTCTCCCAGCGCGATACGGGCTGGCTGCAGGTCTTCGTGGGCACGGTCCAGGAGGCCTACGACGCCACCCTGATGGCGTTTAAGATCGCCGAGGACGAGAGGGTCCTCCTCCCGGTGATGGTCAACCTGGACGGGTTCACGCTGAGCCACATCATGCAGTCGCTTGAGACGGTTGAGATCGGAGACTTCCTGCCTGCCTATCATCTCCCGCACGCGATCGATACAGAGAACCCCTGTGTCTACGGCCCCATGACCGGACCGGCCGACTACTTCCGGTTCCGCTGGGATATCGAGCGGTCGATGCGCGACGCTAAGGGCGTGATCGCGGATGTCGAGCGCGAGTTTGCAGAGCGGTTCGGCCGCTCCTACGGCCCCACCGAGGACTACCGGTGCGAAGATGCCGATGTCATCGTCGTTGCCATGGGAACGCTCGGGAAAGAGGCGGAGGTGGCGGTCGACCGTCTCCGCGACGAGGGTATAAAGGCCGGGTCCATGCGCCTGCGCTGGTTCCGCCCCTTCCCCGACCTCGACCTTTCCGGGCGGGAGGTCGTGGTGATCGACCGCGACTACTCCTTCGGCTTTGGGGGCGTGGTGGCGCATTCTATCAGGTCGAAGACAGGCATCGTGCCCTACAGCGTGATCGCCGGCCTCGGCGGCCAGGAGGTCACCTACAACGATATCGCGGACTTTGTCCGGAACCGGCATCCGGGTGAGGAGACCTGGTTTGGGGTGAGCGACCATGTATGAGATCAGGATTCATTCCAGGGGCGGGCAGGGCGGCGTCACGGCTGCGAAGCTCCTCGCCCTCGCGGCATTCAGGGACGGAAAATACGCAACCGCCTGTCCGTTCTATGGGGCGGAACGGCGCGGGGCGCCGGTCGTCTCGTTCGTTCGGATCGATGATCAGCCGATCAAGATCTACAGCCAGATCCATGAACCGGATCTCGTAATCGTGCTCGATACCAGCATCATGGACGTGGTAGACGTCCTGCAGGGCTTAAAATCTGGCGGAACAGTCCTCCTCAACAGCGCCCACGCTATTGCCGGGTGCAACGGGACCTGCCGGCACGTCGACCTGACCGGAATCGCGCTCGCAGAGAACCTGGTGGTCGCCGGGAGCCCCATTCTCAACACCCCGGTGCTCGGGGCGCTCGCGAAGATGGATATCGTCACCCTTCCCTCGGCAGAGCAGGCGATCCGGGAGATGTTTGCCGACGAACGGAACGTGAAGGCCGCTGAGGCGGCGTATGAGGAGTTGAAGGTATGAGAGAGAGACTTGCGCTCAGCAGGCCAACGGAGGCCTCTTCGGGGAAGACGGGTTCCTGGCGGACGTTCCGGCCCGTGGTGGACAAGGAGGCGTGCAACGCCTGCGGGCTCTGCGCCCAGTACTGCCCGGACGGGGTCATCGACGAGGAACTCAATATCGACCTCGACTACTGCAAGGGGTGCGGCATCTGCTCAAACGAATGCCCGAAGCAGGCCATCGCTATGGTGCGCGAGGAGCGCTGACCTCGTCGGCTCCGCCGACAGGGCACTTGCCGATATACTCCAGGTTGAACCGGTAGAAGTGCGTGTAGCCGCAGTTGCGGCACCGGGTCGTGAAGTGGCTGCACCCGATCGTGAGGTCGTGCGGGCCGGTGACCCCACAATTTTTGCACAGTCCGTCGGTTTCGAGAGCCCATACATCGTAACACCCGATCGGGGTGCAGACCCCGATCGCTCCGGTGTTCTCGAACCGTGGGATGAAGATCCTTGTAGCCCCACAGGCGGAGCAGATCACCTGCGCCTGCGCGGAGACCGCTTTTATAATCTGGTCGGCATCCTCGCCGCAGTAATAGCAGTTGGTGCGGTGCCGGGTGAAGATGAACCGCTCATTCATGCATGATACTTGACGCCTCCCTGGTGAACTACCCCGCCCTGAAGGGCGGGGCTTCCTGCTTCACCCTCCCTCTATCGAGGTAAGTCCACAGGCTCTTCGGCGCGTTCCACGCCTGTTATACCACACCTACAAGATTCTGATCTTGCAGGGCGAACTTCTTGATATTGATTGCCGCGTTGATGTCGCGGTCGTGATGAGTACCGCAGTCGGGACAGATCCATTCGCGATCTGATAATTTCAGATCCCGATTACTATATCCACAACGGTTACAAATTTTCGAGGACGGATCGAACTGCCCAATCGTAAGAAGTGTCTTTCCATACTTCCGACATTTGTATTCCAACATCGTGAAGAACGCACTCCACGATACATCACTGATACTCTGTGCCAGGTTATGGTTTTTCTGCATCCCCGCGATGTTTAACGATTCAACTGCGATGGCTTGGTTCTCGCTCACAACTCGATAGGAAAGTTTGTGCAGAAAATCGTTCCGCTGATTTGCAACGTTATCATGACATCGGGCTAGTTTTTGAATTGCTTTCTGTCGATTCTTCGATCCTTTCATTTTTCTCGATACGCGTCGCTGTAACACTTTCAAACGCTGTAACGAGTTCTTCAAGTACCGGGGATTGGCAACCTTCTCGCCAGTCGAGAAGGTTGCGAAATCCTTCAGACCAACATCAATCCCAATCGTAGTTTCCGATGAAAACGGTACCGGGTTCGGATCGGGTTGTTCATCGTCAACGAGAATGCTGATGAACCATTTCCCGGTCGAAGTTACCAAAATCGTCGCGTACTTCATCTTCCCGGTGAATACACGATGTAACTTCGTTTTCACGTCACCGATCTTCGGGAGTTTGACCCGGTTAGACTCAAAATCCACATGGTAATGTTGTGGCACTTGAAACGACTGTACCGGATTCTTCTTCGACTTGAACTTTGGAAACCCTTTCTTCTCACGGAAGAACCGGGTGAAAGCGTTGTCAAGATTCCGGTTCACATACTGGAGCGATTGTGAGTTAACTTCGGTCAACCACGGATGCTCCGCTTTGAGGGTGGGAAGATGGTTGTTTAAGTCAAAACACGACAATCGTTTCCCATTCTGCTCGTACGCCCGGATCTTTTGTTCTAATGAATGGTTGTACACAAACCTACAGGCATGGATGTGTCTCATGAGCAGAGGAATCTGCGCTTGAGTTGGATACAGCCGATACTTGTAGGCTTGTAACATTACAGGACAATATCATATTTACACTTTTAAATGAGTTTCTATAATCGTATGACGAAGGGACGCCGCTTTCATCCCCGGCCTCAAGGCCGGGGTCTTCCCGCTCCGCCCCTTCAACCCCGCAAGATAAAATCTCCCTCTCTCGTTGCGGGTGCCGCGCTGCCCGGGATCCGCCAGCCCGGAGTGCGAGCGTACGAGGCAGGGCAGGGAGAAGGGAAACGTTAAATAGCACTCCCGCACTTCTGTCGCCATCGAGGAGGTTTATGAGATGGCAGCGTTGAGAGTCGCACCCTATGTCTGTGCTTACTCAGATGAAAACGAAGAGAATCTTCACATCGAGATAGAACTACCAGGCGTCGAGAAGAAAGACATCACGTTTAAGATGCAGGAGACCAGTTTCTCCATCGATGCAGCCCGCGGCGACGTCCGTTACGTCGGCACGTACGCGATCGGTTGTCCCGTCGATACCAACGCGGCAAAGGCGACCTTCAGGAACGGTCTGCTTGCCGTGGATGTCCCCTACATACAGCCCGTCGCGGAGGAGACGAAGGAGATCCCCATCGCGGAGTGAGGAGGCCCGCGACCGGGGCCGGGCCGGAATACTCTTCCCGGCGGGAGAGGGGGATGCCGTTGGAGTGGAGGAGAAGGCCCCCACTCCGGGAGCACCCCCTCCACCGGGAAGAGTCATCTTTATTAGCCTGCATCCGCACGTCAGGAGTATGAACCCGGCACGCGGACACGACCCGGAAGCACCAGGAGCACCGGTGCGGGAAAAATCTTCACCGAACAGGCTGATCAACGAACTGAGCCCATACCTGCTCCAGCACGCCCATAACCCCGTCGACTGGCACCCCTGGAGTGAAGAGGCTTTTTTACGGGCACAGGAGGAGGGGAAACCGATATTCCTCTCCATCGGTTACTCGGCCTGCCACTGGTGCCACGTCATGGAGGAAGAGTCGTTTGCAGACCCACAGGTCGCCAAACTGTTGAACGACATCTTCGTCTGCATCAAGGTGGACCGCGAGGAGCGGCCGGATATCGACCAGGTCTACATGGCGGCCGCTCACGCGCTGACCGGGGCAGGAGGGTGGCCGCTCACCATCTTCATGACCCCGGACAAAAAACCGTTCTTTGCAGCCAGTTACATCCCCAAAGAGAGCCGGTACGGGATGACGGGTCTCTTAGACCTCATCCCCCGGATCAGCAAGATCTGGCAGAGCCAGCGGCAGGAACTCGAGAACGCCGGCGATCAGGTGCTCCAGGCGCTGCAGAGCGCTGCCCGCACCCCTCCGGGGGAGAGCGAACTTGCAGAGCCGATACTTGATGAGGCCTACGACACCTTCTTCCGGATCTTCGACGGGGAGAACGGTGGGTTCGGGGATGCGCCCAAGTTCCCGGCCCCGCACAACCTCATATTCCTCCTTCGATACGGGAACAGGACCGGGAAGAAACCGGCGTACGCAATGGTTGAGAAGACGCTGCATGCCATGCGGCGGGGCGGCATCTTCGACCAGCTCGGCTACGGGTTCCACCGCTACTCGACGGATGCGGAGTGGCTCGTCCCCCCCCTCCAGAAGATGCTCTACGACCAGGCGCTCCTGATCATGGCGTATACGGAGGCCTACCTTGCGACAGGGAGGGAGGAGTTTGCCAGGACCGCCCGGGAGGTGATCGCCTACGTCCTGCGGGATATGACCGATGCCGGTGGCGGCTTCTACTCAGCGGAGGACGCAGACAGCGAGGGTGAGGAGGGGAAGTTCTACGTCTGGACGAAGGGCGAGATCCTCCGGGTCCTCGGGGAAGAGGACGGGGAGCGGTTCTCCCGGATCTTTAACGTCACGGAACCCGGCAACTACCGGGAGCAGCCCGGCGGGAGGAGGACGGGCAGAAACATCCTCCGCCTGCGACGCCCCCTGGCATCCTGGGCCCACGAATTCTCGACCTCCGAAGAGGACCTGGCATGGTTCGTGGAGGGGGCCCGGCAGAAACTCTTTACAGCCCGGGGAGAGCGGGTCCACCCGGCAAAAGACGACAAGATCCTCACCGACTGGAACGCCCTCACGATCGCCGCCCTGGCGAGAGCTGCCCGGGTCTTCGATGACCCGGAGTACCTGGCAGCGGCGGAGAAGGGGGCCGCGTTCGTTCTCACCAGCCTGCGCCGGCCGGACGGGCGGCTCCTCCACCGCTACCGGAACGGCGAGGCTGGTCTCCCGGCGACCCTCGACGATTACGCCTTCATGCTCTGGGCTCTCCTTGAGATCTACGAGGCGTCGTTCTCCCCCGCCCACCTCCTGACCGCCACCGAACTCTCCCGGGACCTCGTCGCCCACTACCGGGACTGCAACCAGGGAGGGTTCTTCTTCGTTCCGGACGATGCAGATGTCCCCGTCCGCCAGAAACCGATCTATGACGGGGCGATCCCCTCGGGCAACAGCGTGGCCATGTATGCCCTCTTCGTCCTCGGCCGGATGACAGCGAACCTCGAATTCGAGGAGACGGCGAACCGGATACGGCACGTCTTTGCCGATACCATCCGGCAGTCTCCTACCGCCTACTCCCACTTCCTTACCGGCCTCGAGTTCATGCTGGGACCGAACTTCGAGGTGATCATATCCGGCGTTCCGGACGCAGAGGATACGAGGGCGATGGTCGACGCCATCCGGTTGCACTATACCCCCGATGCCGTCGTCATCTTCCGCCCCTCCGACGAAGAAGATCCGGAGATTACAAAAGTAGCCGGGTTTACCCGCGATATCGTAACGGTCGAGGGGAGGGCGACGGCATATGTCTGCACCAACTATGCCTGCGATATCCCGACGACCGATCCCGATGAGATGCTGCGGCTTATGAAATCGACAGGAAAACCGCCGGAGCCGATCATCTGACGGCAGGGATCCGGGAGGAGGTGGCTGCAATGATGCAAAACGGAGTCGATCTCGAGAGGGTGGACGCCCTTGTGGAGGCGATACGAAAGGATGCAGTGAAGGGCAAACGGACCCTCTCCTGCATCACGAGCTGGAACGGCGGTGCGCACTCCACCACGATCGTCCGGAGTTTCGCCATTCCGGCCGACGAACCGGTCGTCCTCGGCGGCACCGACCGGGGCGCAAGCCCGATGGAGCTGATGCTCACGGGACTTTCCGCCTGCACCGCGATTACCATCGCCTACAGCGCGGCCCAGGACGGGATCGAGGTCGATTCAATCGAGATCGATGTTGCGGGCGACCTCGATCTCGGCGGGTTCCTCAACATTGGCGATGCCCGACCGGGTCTCGCGGAGATCCGGCTGACCGTCCGGGTGGATGCCGACGCACCGCGGGAGAAGGTCGAGGAACTCGTGCATCACGCTTACCGGCGCTCGCCGGTCGCGGCTTCGCTTGAAGCCAGGGTGCCGATCAGGGTCTGTCTCGCGCGGGACGATACGGAGGCACCGTGATGGGCCTCCCTTGAAGAAAGGGAGGAGAAATAGGGATAAAAGGAATCAGTCCTTGATGAGCGGATAATTCGCTGCCTCCCAGCCGATGGTGCCGCCCAGCAGGTTGACGACGTGCCGAAACCCGTGCGCCTCGAGGATGCTTGCCGCAAGGCTCCCCTTGAACCCGACGTCGCAGTGGACGACGATCTGCTTCTCCTCCGGGATCTCCGCCAGGTGCTCTTCGAGCTCTCCGACGTAGATGTGATGGGAGCCCTCGATGTGACCGTCCTCCTCCCGGTGGTTGACGTTACGAACGTCGAGCACCCAGACCGATGGGTCGTCCAGGTGCTCGGCGAGGTCGGAGGGGGACCAGGTGCCGGTCCTCTCGATCTCCTCGCCCTGTTTGAACCAGGCTGCAAACCCGCCCGCGAGGTATCCCGCGATGTTGTCGTAGCCGAGCCGCACGAAGTGGCGCACCACGTGGTCCATGTCCAGGTTGAAGTCGTCCACGAGGACGATCGGGTCTTCGTAGTTTAGGTAGTAGCCCATGTAGAGGGGAAGGCCCTGCCGCCAGATGTTGATGGTTCCCGGGATATGCCCGCCGGCGAAGCTCGTCGGAGACCGGATATCAACGATCTGCGCTTTCCGATCCAGGAGAGAGCGAATCCCCCGGGCAGAGTATGCCCGCAGGTGCGGGAGGTTGTAGATCAGGGGTGGGCCTTCCCGGTTGAGTTTTCGCATCATCTCAAAATACGGAGGCTCGTAGAGCCGTTCGCTCACTTTTTCTTCGACAAACGCTTCCCTCTCCAGGGAGAGCAGCCGGTTGGTTGCCTTTTCAGAACCGATGGTCGTGTACTCCCGGTCGCCGATATTCCCGCCGCAGACCGAACCGGCGCCGTGGGCAGGGCAGACGATCACGCCGTCGGGAAGCGGGAGAAGTTTCTCGTGCAGGCTCAAATAGAGCATCTCCGACATCTCCCGCCGCAGGTCTTCACCGGCAAGATCGGTTCTCCCGACATCCCCGGCAAAGAGCGCATCGCCGGTAAAGACCATCTGTGGTTCGTCGGAGACGGACCGGTCACGGAACAGAAGCGATATACTCTCCACGGTATGGCCGGGTGTCTCCAGGACCTCAATCTCGAGTGAGCCGAGCCTGAACGTCTCCCCTTCCCGGACACCGGTGCCGAACCCGAACTCCTCACGTGCCCCGTGCAGGATCTCCGCCCCGGTCGGGCGGGCAAGTTCACGGGAGCCGATGACGTAATCTTCGTTTTTATGCGTCTCAAAAATCTTCGTGATCTTCATATTCTCGTGCTCGGCGATGGTCGTGTAGACCTGGCAGTCGCGCCTCGGATCGATGACCACCGCCTCCCCGTCCGCCCCGATGATGTATGAATTGTGAGCAAGGATGTCGGACTTAATCTTCTCAAACAGCATCTGTCTTCATCTCCGCGATGATGGGAGCCGTCCCCGTTCTGATGTGCCGGAATATGGGAGAACTATATAAAAGGTTTCCGGGAATACGCAGAGATGGACGGACGTCACCTCCCGCCGCCCGGACATTGGTCCTCACGGGACCCGGGCAGGTGAACACCTGGCCGGGCGGTTCTGACCCCGAGGATGCTTCCCACTGCCTTGAACGCATCCTCAAGCTCCGAGAAGTTCGGGATCCGGCAACCCCGCAGAATGCGCAGGCCGCTCCTGATGCTGTCGCCGCCAAGCATGCAGCCCACCACCATCTTCCCTGTATTTCGGGAGAACCGGAGGATCTCGTTTGCAACATGTGCCGGATCGACAAGCGTGGTCGGGACGGCGATCACGAACGCGATGTCCCAGAAGTCCTGGTGCCGGATCAGCACGTCGAAGAGAGCGGCGAACCGGGTGGCGTCGGCGTCCCCGAGGATATCCATGGGGTTTGAGTGGTTCCAGTACGGCGGCAGGAACGCATTGAGCTCGTGGAGCACGTCGTCGGGAAGGTCGACCATATTGACCCCGTACGTCTCGGCATAGTCGGAGGCGAGGACGGCGAACCCTCCCGCACTGGTGACGGCTATCGCCCGCTTCCCCTGCGGGTAACCCTCGGACGCCAGGAGTTCGGCCAGGTTAAAGGCGTCCCGGAGGCTCCGGGCCGGAATAACCCCCGCCTGCCGGAACGCCGCGACGTAGACATCATAACTCCCGGCAAGCGACCCGGTATGGGACGACGCCGCGGCCTTGCCCTTCCGGGACGACCCGGACTTCACCGCCACCACCGGCTTTTTCCCGGCAACCTCACGCATTATCTGCGCAAACCCGCGTCCGTCCAGGATCTCCTCGACATACAGGGTGACCGACCGGGTATTTTCGTCCTGCTCGGCGAACCGGAGGTAGTGCTCGAATCCGAGGTCCGCCTGGTTGCCGACGCTGATGACGGCTGAGAACCCGAACTCTTCAGGAAGGCTCCAGTCGACGACGGTGGTGATGATGGCGCCGCTCTGGGAGATGAAGGCCACATCCCCGCGCCTCGGCGAGACCGGGTCGAACGTAGCGTTGATCCACTGGTGCGGCATCATGATCCCGAGGCAGTTCGGCCCGATGATCCGGATGCCGTGCCTGCGTGCGATCGCCGTGACCTCCTCTTCGAGAACCGTGCCGGCGCCGCCGATCTCGCGGAACCCGGCGGTGACGATGATGACAAGTCGGACACCTTTCTCCCCACACTCCTCCATCACCCCGGGGACGAGGCGGGCCGGCACGGCGATGACCGCCCAGTCGACCGGGCCCGGGATATCCGTCACGGAGGAGTAGGCCTTTCGCCCGAAGAGTTCTGTGTGGGACGGGTTGACCGGGTAGAGGTTGCCGGGAAAGGAGAGCAGGTTCCGGAGGACAGAGTAGCCCACCTTGTTCGGGCTTGCAGATGCGCCGATAACGGCGATGGATTCCGGATAGAAGAGATCCGGGGGTGCCCGGACGCTGAGGCGGGAGGTGGCGCCCCCGGCGGTATCCCCGACGATGATCCTTGCATCGACGACGCTGGCTCCCTCCTCGTACACGATGACCGGGTTGAGATCGAACTCCCGGATTCGCGGGTCCTCGACGAAACTCTGTGCCATCATCGCGATGATCCGGACGAGCGCCTCCTCGTCCTTCGGCGGCTCTCCCCGGTATCCGCTGATGAGCCGGTAACCCTCTATTTCGTGGATCATCTCGCGGATCTCATCGTTTGTGACGGGCAGCATCCGGATGGAGACGTCCTCCAGGAGCTCCACCAGTTTCCCTCCAAGGCCGAACGTGATCACCTTCCCAAACGACGGGTCGGTCTTTCCGCCGATCAGCACCTCAAGTCCTGCGGGCATCTGCTTCTCCACGATGATACCGG
>PGYL01000048.1 GCA_002839645.1 Methanomicrobiales archaeon HGW-Methanomicrobiales-2
GCTCCTCTACGGGTGGAGCGGCACTCACGGGGAGGCCCAGTGCGTGGGGGTGCATATGGCCGAACTCGTGCGGGGCGTCATCGACAACACCTCCTCGGTCTGCCACGGCCCCTCGATCCTCGCCATCCAGGAGGTCGGGCACCCGGGATGCACGCTCGGTGTCGTGAAGAACCGGGCGGACCTCGTGATCTACTGGGGGTCGAACCCGATCGACGCCCACCCCCGCCACCTCTCGCGTTACACGCGCTATGCGGAAGGGTTCTTCCTCGAGAACGCCTTCCGCGACCGGAAGGTGATCGTCGTCGACGTCAGGAAGACCGAGACCGCGAACATCGCCGACGAGTTCGTGCAGATCAAGCCCGGCGGGGACTATGCGGTCCTCTCGGCGCTCCGGGCTATCGTCCAGGGGAAGACGGACACGATCCCACGGACGGTCGCGGGCGTCACCCGCGAGCAGCTCGTCCGGGTGGCGAACCTCTGTAAAAGTGCAAAGTTCGGGGCGGTCTACTTCGGGCTCGGGCTCACGATGACCCGGGGGAAGTACAAGAACATCAGAAACGCCATCGAACTCGTCTCCGAGCTGAGCCGGCACACGAAGTTCACCATCTCGGCGATGCGGGGCCACTACAACGTCTACGGGTCCAACGAAGTGAACACCTGGATGACCGGCTACCCCTTCGGGATCGACTTTTCCCGGGGGATCGCCTTCTACAACCCCGGGGAGACGACGGCGGTGGATATCCTGGCCCGGAAGGAGTGCGACGCGGCGCTGATCGTCGGGAGCGACCCGGCCGCCCACTTCCCGCGCCGGTGCCTGGAGCACCTCGCCGATATCCCGGTGGTCCAGCTCGATCCTTACCCGAACGCCACCACCGCGTTCTGCAACGTCCAGATCCCGGTGGCGGTGACCGGGATCGATGCCGTGGGGACGGCCTACCGGATGGACGGGGTGCCTATCCGGACAAGGAAGGTCCTCTCCACCGACTACCCCTCCGACCGGGAGGTCCTCTTGAAGATGTATGCACTGATGCAGGAGGCGCAAGAGCGATGAACGAACTCCGAATCAAAAACGCCTGCGTGATCGACCCCCTCAGAGGCATCAACGCCGAGACGATGGATATCGCCATCCGCGATGGGAGGATCGTCGAGGAGGTGAGCGGTGCGGCGGAGGTGATCGACGCCCACGGCATGCTCACCCTGCCGGGCGGGATCGACTCGCACACCCACATCTGTGGGACGAAGGTGAACTTCGGGCGGTACATGAGCCCCGAGGATATGCGGGCGGGCAGAACGCCCCGGCGCGGGCCGCTGCACGCCACGTCCGGCTACAGCGTCCCGACCACCTACGGCAACAGCTACCGCTACAGTGTGATGGGCTACACCACCCTGCTCGAGGGCGCGATGGCGCCGCTCGAGGCCCGCCACACCCACGAGGAGTTCCTCTACACCCCGCTCCAGGACACGATGGCAAACGTCCTCTTCGACGGAAACTGGGGGATCCTGGAGGCGATCCGCGACGGCGACACAAAGAGGGTTGCGGCTATCATCGCCTGGACGCTTTCGGCGGTGAAGGGGTTCGGCGTCAAACTCACGAACCCCGGCGGCACCGAGGCCTGGCAGTGGGGCAAGAACGTCTCGTGCATCAGGGACCCGGTGCCCTACTTCGAGGTGACGCCCGCGGAGATCATCCGGTCGATGGTCGAGGCGAACGAGCTCCTTCACCTCCCGCACTCCGTCCACCTCCACTGCAACAATCTGGGGACGCCGGGGAACTACACCTGCACGCTCGGGTCCCTCGGCCTCATACCGGACCTGAACAAGAAGAGGCAGACTCTGTATGCCACCCACGTCCAGTTCCACGCCTACGGCGGGTCGGATTGGAGGGGGATCTCCTCCAAAAGCGAGCCGATAGCAAAATTCGTCCACAAGCGCCCCCCGATCGTAGTTCAACCTCTACCGCCTCCACCACGAGAAGTGGAGCAACCACGACGTGGAGCTCGAGACCGGCTCGGGGATCATCCCGGTCATCTACCGGCGCAAGAACCTGGTCAACTCGATCATGTGGGCGATCGGCCTTGAGCTCGCGCTCCTCACGAAGAGCCCCTGGCAGTGCCTGCTCACGACGGATAACCCGAACGGCGCGCCGTTCGTCCGCTACCCCGAGATCATCGGCCTCCTGATGAGCAAGAAATACCGCGACACCGAGTTCGCCACGATCCACCCCGATACCGCGTCACGGGTGCCCCTCCCGGCGATTGAGCGGGAGCTGGACTGGTACGAGATCGCGGTGATGACCCGGGCCGGCCAGGCGAGGGCGCTCGGGATCCAGGACTTCGGGAAAGGCCATCTCGGGCCGGGCGCCGATGCGGACGTCGCCATCTACCCCTTAAAGATCGATGAGGTCGACCCGTCGACCGACTATCGTAAGGTGGTCGATGCGTTCAGCCAGACCGAGTACACGATCAAACGGGGCCGGGTCGTCGCCCGGAGGGGCGAGTGCCTGGTCGACGGGAGCAACGCCACGTTCTGGGTCAGCCCGAAGGTCTCTGAGGCCTACGATATGGGCAAAGACCCCGACTTCATCGAGAAGTTCGACCGCTACTACACGGTCCGGATGAGAAACTACCCGGTGCAGGATGAGTACCTGAACCGGAACCGGTGTATCGAGACGGAGACGGAACTATGAAGGTCACGCTTGCCATGAAACCCGCCGCGAAATCGTTCATCCCCATCGAGGCAGAGTCGATCGTCCCGAAGAACTTCCTTGCCGGCGCCGATCTCTTAGTCTGGCGGGGGAACCGCGAGCTCCGGCTCGACGAGGTCTTCTCGGTCTCAATCGAGGGCGATGCCAGCAGGGCGGAGGACGTCGAGGTCGTCCTCTCGGGGGATACGTTCCGGTTGAAGCGGGTCGGGGAGTACATGAACGGCGGGAAGATCACCGTCCTCGGCGGGATCGGGATGCACTGCGGCAACTTCATGAGCGGCGGAACCATCGAGGTCCACGGCAACGCCGACGGCTGGCTCGGGAGGGAGATGGCGGGGGGGACCATCCTCTGCAGGGGCGACGCCGCCGACTACTGTGCGTCGGGATACCGCGGCGGCAGGAAGGGCATGACCGGCGGCACCGTGGAGGTCTTCGGCCGCGCCGGCGATTTCCTGGCGGAGAGCATCGCCGGCGGCACCGTGACGGTGCACGGCGATGCCGGGGATATGGCCGGGGTGGAGATGCACGGCGGCACGCTCATCGTTCATGGGGACTGCCGCCGCCCGGGTGCGAACATGAAAGGGGGCTCCTGCTACGTCTACGGGACCGCGCAGGCGATGCTCCCCACCTTCAAGAAGAATGAGACGGTTCAGCACGAGGGTCGCACGCTTATCCATTTTACCGGGGATATTGCGAACCGGGGAAAAGGAAATCTTTTTGTGAAGGACTACGAATATCTGGGTTGATGGTCAGACACGAGTGTGGGTTCGATGCTCCGATCCACTGTAAGCGATGCGGGAGACCGCTCTCCAGCAACGAACGCACGGGCCTGTTCTGCCCGCACTGCGGTAGAAGAGTGAGCATGCTCTGCCCCGGCTGCGGGCGCCTCTGGTGATCAGACCCGGTTCTTCACCCACTCGGCATACTGGGCCCGTAACTGCTGGATGTCCTGCTCCGTGAGGTCTTTTTTCCCGGTCTGGTGCAGGTACGACTCCAACTGCGCCACCACTCGTTCTGCATCCAGGAAGTCATCGGCTTCCAGGTAGACCGGCGCACGCTCGACGTTGATCGCCTCGCCGCACATGGGACAGAGCCTCCAACGCTGGTAGCGGTCCACGTAGTTGAAGGTCCAGCAGCCCGGACAGCGGATGACGAGGTACATGGTTAATGGGAATGTGCGGGCGGGCGGATATATAATTATCCATCCTGTTTTTTTCCGGAGTGCTCTGGGGGGGCAGCTGATCCTCGGGCGGCAGAAAGAACAACGTAGGCGAGGAAAGATCCCGGTGCAGTGGACCGTGGGGATATCGCCATTGGGGGAGGGGCTGACGGGGAGGGGGATGCTCCCCCCTCCCCTGTCTCTACCCCGTAAGGTTCTACCTGTGACCCCACCCCGCCCGGCCTCCGGCCTCCTCCCCCGCCCCAGGGGGCGGGGGCAGTGCGTGGCGATATCCCCTCGAAATCCGTGCACAGGAGAGCGACTGAAATCGTGACGAGTTTGAGCACCTGATGCACAAATGCCGACCGACCCCGGGACAGATACTTACCCCCCTCTCGGTGCAAGATCCTTCACCGCCGGCCCGTGGATCACCTTCCCGTCGGCATCATAGCGCGAGCCGTGGCAGGGGCAGTCCCAGGTCTCTTCGGCGCTGTTCCAGGCGGCGACGCATCCCATGTGGGTGCAGGTGGGGTTGACCGCGTGGACCCTGCCTTCCCGGTCGCGGAAAACGCCGGCCTTCTGGCCCTCGATCATCAGGACCTTCCCCTCCCCGGGCGGAACGTCCGCGAGGTCTCCGGCCGGCCGGGATATCATGCCGCCGATGTACTTCTCCGCCACCCCGATGTTGTGGACCAGGAACCGCCGGGCCGATGCCGCCGGCTTGAACCGGTCGGGGGCGTAGACCTCCGCCCAGGGGCTCGCGCGGCCCCGGATCATATCGGTGAGGATCGTCGCGGCCGCGGTGCCGTTGGTCATCCCCCACTTCCGAAAGCCCGTCGCGATGTAGATGTTTTCGTGGCTTTCCGCGAGCGGGCCGATGTAGGGGACGCCGTCGTTGGTGATATAGTCCTGCGCCGACCAGCGGTAGTCGACGGACCGGACCGGGTAGACCGACCGGGCGTACGCTTCGAGGCTACGGTAGTGTTCCCTCGTATCCACGGTTTCGCCGGACCGGTGCTCCATGCCGCTGACGATGACCAGTTCGCCGTCACCGGCGGGCTGTGACCGCCAGGAGTGGGTGGGCCCTTCGGCGTTGATGAACATTCCGTCCGGGAACGGCTCGTCAAGCCGGAGGCCGAGGACGTAGGAGCGCGACGGATCCATACGGGCGTAGTAGAACCCGGGGCTGTCGTAGAAGGGGTAGTGGGTTGCAAGGACCCCGGCCCGGGCCGTGACGGTTCCCCGTTCCGTCCGGACCGTGCAGCGGCCTCCACCGTCCTGCACCTCGATTGCCCGGGTCTTCTCGAAGATCTGGCTCCCGTCGCCCGGTATCAGGGAGGCGAGGTGCAGGAGATACTTCAGCGGGTGGAACCGTAGGTGTAGGCGGGTTTCGCCTCGAAACTGCACGGGATGTCGTACTCCCGGACAAACGATGCGACCGTCTCGATCGCCGCCTGGTTCGCTTCGGCATACTGCTGCGCCTGCCTGCTCCCGAACCGGTCGATGAGCTCCGCGTAGATGAGCCGGTGGAGCGAGGTCACCTTCGCCGTCGTGTGGCCGGTCACCCCCCGGCAGATCCTGTCGCCCTCGATCAAGGCGACCGTGTACCCGGCCTGCTTGAGCAAGACGGCGGTGGTGATGCCGGTGATGCCGCCGCCCACGACCACCACGTCGGTCTCCAGGTTCCCCGGCAGGGGGGGATACGCCGTCTCCGCCGTTGTCTCCATCCAGAACGACTCGTGCCTGCCCGGCAGGCCATAACCACCCGGTCCATGCTCCATGCGTCAAGCCTCCTTCTGCCTGCCCCCGTCCCCGAACGGGTGCCGGGGAAGGGGGCGGCAGCGGTCGGTCCCATTATGCCGGCACCATATATAGGTATGGAACCCGGCTGTTCTCCGTAGAGAGTCTGATTGAGGTGGTCCGTTGGTGGATGGAGGGTCGGCGGGGGCTCTTGGGGATGAGGGCATCCCGGGGCTGCCTGTGGGAGGGGATGCTCGAAGCCTGATGGCTACTCGCGTTTCGAGTCCATGTGGAGCGTCTCACAGTTGCCGCTCGCCCCGTTCCTCTTTCTTCGGGACGTTGCTCACCCGTGCACGGATTCCCATCGGCTATCGCCACGCACTGCCCCCGCCCCTGAGGGGCGGGGGAGGAGGCCGGAGGCCGGGCGGGGTGGGGCTGACGAAATAAAGGATTTATGCGGGTTGTAATCAGGGGGGGGAAGCATCTCCCCTCCCCGCGTGGCGATATTCCCACGGTCCAGTGTATCTGACTTCTTCCTCGTTTTGCCGTTCCCGTTGTCGCCACTGACCCTTCCGGCGCTCACGCCTCTTTCATGCTAAATGTCGCTGCTCGACCTCTACCCCCGGCAGAACCCGCGCCTACTCCCGCATGACCTTCTTCCCTGCAAGGTCCTTCACCGTGGGGCTCTCGATCACCTTCCCGCCGGCATCGTAGCGGGAACCGTGGCAGGGGCAGTCCCAGGTCTCCTCGGCGTTGTTCCACGCGACGGTGCAGCCCATGTGCATGCAGGTCGGATCCAGCGTGGTGACTTTGCCGTGGTTGTCCCGGTAGACTGCAACCTTCTGCCCGTCGACCTCGATGACCTTCCCCTCCCGGGGCGGTATCGCCGCGACCTCCCGGTCGAACCGGCCGGTGTCGACCCTGATCGTCCCCCCGGCGGCCTCGAGTTTCTTCTGCACCCGGTCGGGGAACTCCGGCTGCTCTTTGAACCGCGAAGGGTCGAATACCTCCGCCCAGGGATTCTCGCGGCCCCGGATCAGGTCTGTTAAGATCATCCCCGCCGCCGTGCCGGCAGCCATCCCCCACTTCCCAAATCCCGTCGCGACAAGTACGCGGTCGTGCCCCTCGGCGATGCGGCCGATGTAGGGGACGCGGTCGGCCGTGATGTAGTCCTGTGCCGACCAGCGGTAGTCGACGGACCGGACCGGGTAGACCGACCGGGCGTACGCCTCAAGGCTCCTGTAGTGCTCCCGGGTGTCGGTCACCGTCCCGGAGTCGTGGGCCGCACCGGTGACGATTACGAGGTCGTGGTCGCCGGCGGGCTGCGAGCGCCAGGAGTGGACCGATCCTTTGGCATTGATGAAGGTCCCGTCCGGGAACGGCTCATCAAGCCGGAGGCCGAGCGCATAGGACCGTGACGGGTGCATCCGGGCGAAGTATGCGCCGGGACGGTCGTAGATGGGGTAGTGCGTGGCGAGGACCGCATAGTCAGAGGAGAGTGAGCCCCGGTTGGTCTTCACCGTGACGCCGCCGGGCTGCTCCTCGAGGCCTACCGCCCTCGTCGTCTCAAAGACGTAACTCCCCTCTCCCGGGAGGTGTCCGGCGAGCAGCAGGAGGTAGTTCCTCGGGTGGAACTGTGCCTGGTTCTCGACGACCACCGCCCCGTAGGTCCTGCCCGGCAGCGGCACCTCCTCCGTGAACGCCGCCGGGAGCCCGAGGCTCCGTGCTGCGTCCGCCTCGGCCGCGACAGATGCGCGGGACTCCGCCGACTCCCTGCTGCGCCTGCCTGCTCCCGAGCCGGTCGATAAGGTCCGCGTAGATGAGCCGGTGGAGCGACGTGATCTTCGCCGTCGTATAGCCGGTGGTCCCCGTGACGATCCGGCGGGCATCGATGAGGGCGACGGTCAGCCCCGCCTTCTTCAGCAGAAATGCCGTGGTGATCCCCGCTATCCCGCCGCCGATCACCGTGACGTTCACGCGCCCGTCCCCGTCGAGCGGCGGAAACCCCGTCTCCGGTGAAGTTGCTATCCAGTACGACTCAGCCGTTCCCGGCAGATCGTTGTTCCGTTCCCGCGACTCCACCATTCCCCTTCGCCTCCCGGCTGATGGGTGCCGGGGCACCTATATAACGGTTATGCAGGAACAGCAGGGAGCCCCCTGCCGTTACGCATAAGAACGATCGCGAGAATGGGGGAGAGATCTGATGAGCGCAATCCACACGATCGGGGACTATGAGCAGTATATCGGAAAAGAGGCCGTACGTCGCATTAAGGCGAAGGCACGGCCGCTCCGTGACATGCACGTCATGCACATAAACTCCACCTACTACGGAGGCGGGGTCTCCCAGATCCTGTCATCCCTGACGCTCCTGATGAACAGCCTCGGCATACAGACCGGGTGGCGGGTCGTCCACGGCCCGCCGGACTTCTTCAGCGTGACGAAGAAGTTCCATAACGCCCTCCAGGGAGTGGAGATCAACCTCTCCGGTCGGAAGAAGGAGATCTACGAAGATGTCATTCACGAAAACGCCGTACGGAACCATCTCGATCACGACGTGGTCTTCATCCACGACCCGCAGCCCCTCCCGCTGATCACTCATTACCGGAAGAAGAGCCCCTGGGTCTGGCGCTGCCATCTCGACCTCACCGCACCGAACCGGGAGGTCTGGAACTACCTTCTCCCGTTCATCGAGAAGTACGACGCCGTCGTCCTCTCCTGCGGGGAATACCGCCGGGATCTCGCGAGACCGCAGGTCTTCTTCACGCCCGGAATCGACCCCTTCTCCATCGTGAACCGCGAACTCTCCGAGGCCGCCGTCGACGAGCGCCTCGCGCACTACGGCATCCCGACCGACCTCCCCCTGGTCGTGCAGGTCTCCCGGTTCGACCACTGGAAGGACCCCGAGGGGGTCATCCGGGCATTCCAGAAGGCAAGGAAGGAGGAGGAGTGCACCCTGGTCCTCGTCGGGAACGTGGCGACCGACGACCCGGAGGGTGCGGAGGTCTACCGGTCGCTCCTCTCCCACCGGGGCGAGCGGGTCATCGTGCTGAGCGTCCAGGACGGCGCGCTGGTGAACGCGCTCCAGCGGCGGGCAGCGGTCGTCCTCCAGAAGTCCATCCGGGAGGGGTTTGGGCTGACGGTCTCGGAGGCGATGTGGAAGGGCGCGGCGGTGATCGGCGGAAACGTCGGCGGCATCCGCCACCAGATCCGGGACGGGGAGAGCGGGTTTCTGGTCTCCTCGGTCGATGAGGCGGCGGAGAGGATCGTCCGGCTGCTCCGCGACCCCGACCTCCGTGAGCGGCTCGGGCGTGCGGCGCACGAGAGGGTGCGGGAGCATTTCCTCTTCACCCGCACCGTCGAGCAGTACCTCGACCTGATCGGCTCGTTCGAGCCGGAGTTCCGGCTGAAAGAGGACGTGGGGGCGTCCTGCGGGTGAACTGTGGTTGCGCCGGGGGTGGGGGTGTTGCAGGAGGCGGCTTTCCCTGCGACCACTCCCCCACTGTCCCCTCCATCCCCTCCCGCGCCGCACCCCCTCCCGAGCCCATAATCCCCGCAATTCCCTGCCGCCCCCCGCAGGAAAAACCCGAGCATTTTTCTGCAATCGGATACGATCACTGATCTGTGAGTTCCATGGAGATCCAGGTAATCGGTGTTCAGGGCCTCCCCCTGATCCAGAAAGGCGACGATCTGCCTGCCCTGATCTGCGATCGGGTCGCGTTCGAAGACGGAGATATCCTCGCCATCGCCTCGTCCGTATACTCCAAGGCGGAGGGCTTCACCCGTGAGCTCGCCAGCATCACCGCCGGCCCGGACGCCGTGCGGATTGCGGCGAAGACGAAGGAAGACCCCCGCTTCGTGCAGGCGGTGCTGGACTCGTCCACCGATATCCTGCTTGAGCACCCGTTCATCCTCTCGGAACTGCCCTCCGGCCACATCGGCGTGCGGGCAGGCGTCGACCACAGCAACGTCGAGGACGGTCGGCTGATCATCCTCCCGCCCGACCCCATGGGGGCCGCTGCCGGGGTCCGGGACGCGATCCGCCGCATCACGGGAAAGGACGTCCGGGTGCTCATCACCGACACCTGCGGGCGGTCGTTTCGGCGCGGCCAGACCGGGATCGCCATCGGATGGGCGGGAATGACGGCGATAGACGACTACCGGGGCGACACCGACCTCTTCGGGCATGTCCTTGAGATCACCGAAGAAGCGGTGGTCGACGAGATTGCAGCCTTCGCGAACTTCGTCATGGGCGAGAGTCACCAGGGTGTTCCTGCCGCGGTCTTCCGGAACTGCCGGGTCTGGAACGGGCACGATTCCGTCTACTTCACGCCCAGAGAAGATATCATCAGGGCAGCCCTGAAAAAGAACAAAAAGGATTAGAAGAGAGCATTGAGGATAAAGACTGCCACTCCGGTCACGATGGTCACGATGATCACGGTTATCGGGCTGATATGGATGGCCCGGTGATCTTCGCTGTCATAGTAGTTGACCAGGCCGGCAGAGGATACCAGTCTTCCGCCAGATTTTTTCGCCATACAGAAATATTCTCCGTCGCGATATATAAAACAGAGGTTAAGAGAGATGCAGGAAGTCACACCGTATGTCGTCACCGGCCGCACACTCCTCGGCGAAGACCTCAGTGAAGAAGATGTCACCATCACCGTCTCCGCGGGTATCATCACCTCGATAGAGCCCTATTCCGGGACGCCGGACCGGTGGATCGTGCCCGCTCTCTTCAACGCCCATACGCACCTCGGCGACACCGTCGCGATGGACCTCCCTGCCCGGGGCAGCCTCGCGGACCTCGTCAAACCCCCGAACGGTTTAAAACACAGGATCCTTGCGGCAACCCCGCGGGCCGAACTCATCCGGGGGATGCGCTCGAGTATCATGACGATGATCGCGACCGGGACGGCCGGGTTTGCCGACTTCAGGGAAGGAGGGGCCGACGGTGTGGCGGCGCTCCGCGAGGCGGCGGCCGGGCTCGACTGCCGGCCCGTCATCCTCGGCCGGGAAGGCGGGGAAGAGGTGAGCGACGGGGCGGGCATCAGCAGCGTCCACGATGTGGCAAACGTCGAAGAGATCGTCAGGGATGCACGAGCCGCCGGCAGGCCTGTCGCCTTCCACGCCGGGGAGAAGAACCCGGACGATATTGACGACGCGCTCGCGTTCGAGCCCGATCTGCTCGTCCACTGCACCCACGCGACAGACGCACAGCTCCGCCGGATCGTCGATATGGGTATTCCCATCGTTGTCTGCCCGAGGTCGAACTGGCTGCTCGGGGTTGCGGCATCGGCGGCCCACCCGCCTATCGCGCGCATCCTCGAACTGGGGGGCAGGTTCTATCTCGGGACAGATAACGTCATGTTTGTCCAGCCCGACCTGCTGCAGGAGATGGCTTTTACCGCAACCGTCTACCGCGCGCCACCCGAAGAGATCCTGCGTGCCGCAATCTCGGGGGCGCGGCTCGCCGGGAGGTCAGGCTTCCTCGATGAGGGGCAGGAAGCGCGTTTCCTCGTCGTAAACCCGGCGGAAAGGAATCTCTCCTTCAGCAAGGACATCCGGGCAACCATGGTGAAACGGCTGGATTCTTCATCTATCGGCCAAACAGTTTTAACTCTGCAATAGAAACCAAATAAGAAGTATCTGTTCTGCGTGGTGGTGTGTATGTTCCGTAAGATACTCGTTGCGATAGATGGCTCAGAACCTGCCAACCGGGCTTTTGAAAAGGCTATCGGTGAGGCCGGCGTCTGGGATGCCGAAGTTCATGTCGTTTATGTGGTTGAATCCGGGCTCTTTTCATCCCTTCCCATGGACAACACACTTGAAATAATCTACAGTGTTTTGCAAAAGGAAGGCGAGGAAATTCTTGAAGGTGCTCGTAAAAAAGCAGATGCCGCGGGCATTTCGCTTACGACGCATCTCCGGCAGGGGCACGCGGGCTCCCAGATCGTCTCCCTCGCCGAAGAACTGGGAGCCGATCTCATCATGCTCGGGTCCTACGGCAAGAGCGGTGTCGACCGTCTCCTGCTCGGGAGTGTGACCGACTACGTGGTGCAAAACAGCCCCATCACGACAACGGTGGTGAGATCATAGTCTCTCCTCAGCAGATGCTCGTCCGGAACTTTATGGTGACGGACGTCGTCTGTGTTGAGATCCCCGGAAATAGGGACGATGTCCTGCGTATCCTGAAACGCACGGGTATAAGCGGCGTGCCGGTTTTGAAGGACGGCGAACTCGTCGGCATCATCACCCGAAAGGACCTCCTCCGCAAAGCAGACGAGACCCAGCTCGGGCTCCTGATGACGCCTGACCCGGTCGTCATCAGGCCCGACGCCCCTATCACAGAAGCGGCCCAGCTGATGGTGCGGCATAACATCAGAAGGCTCCCCGTCATGGAAGGCGGGTCGATGATCGGGCTGATCAGCGTGGCCGATCTCATCGGCGCCATCGCCCAGATGCGCTCCACCATCCCCATCAAGGACAACTACGTCAGCAAGACCTACGCCCTCTGGGAGGATACGCCTCTCTCGCTCGTCGGAAGGGTCCTTGAGATCTCGGGCTACGATGCCATCCCCATCCTGATGGAAGACGGTACGCTCACCGGCATCATATCGGAGCGGGACCTCATCCGGCATTCCCGCATCGAGGACGGCGTCGAGGTCAGCGACTTCTCGAACGGTACGGACGACGACGAGTGGACCTGGGAGAGCATCCGGGACATGCACACCATCAGTTACGGGATCTCCAGGATCCAGCTCCTTCCGATCCCCGTGAAGAACGCGATGGTGAAGAACGTCCTGGCTGTTCCCTTAAACGCAGAGGTCGGCGAATGCGCACTCAAGATGAGGCGATCCCGGGTCGACCAGCTCCCGGTGGTCAACGGGAACAAGCGGCTCGTTGCCATGCTCTTTGATCGGGAGCTGATCAAAGTCCTGCTGCCCGACTCACAGGGCCTGCGAAAGAGTTAAGGAGCAACATTCATATAATATACAGATGCTTATCATGTCGTGCCATAACCCGGTACGACGATAAATTTATGTTTTATGATATCGCTATACGCTTAACCGCTTTTGAGCGAGATAAAGCGTTTTAATGGTTTTAGGGGTGCTTCAATGCTTGATACTTCCCAAGAGATTAAGAAAGGTACAACCACAGTAGGGCTGATCTTTGATGGTGGCGTAGTCCTGGTAACAGAGATGCGAGCGACGATGGGGAACATGATCGCGAGCAAGCGTGCCAAGAAGATCTACCAGATCACGCCGCGGATCGGTCTGACCATCGCCGGCGGCGTCGGTGATGCGCAGCAACTCGTCCGGATCCTCCAGGTCGAGTGCAACCTCTTTGAGATGCGCCGCGGCAAGACCATGTCGGTCGGTGCGGCATCGACCCTGCTCTCGAACTACTTAAACCAGAACCGCTACTATCCCTACTACGTCCAGCTTCTGATGGGCGGATTCGATGAAGAGGGGCCGAGCGTATACTCCGTCGACGCCATGGGTGGAGCGACCAAGGAAGAGGACATCGTCGCAACCGGCTCGGGTTCTCCCTTCGCCTACGGTGTGCTCGAAGACCAGTACCGCCCCGACATGAAGGAGGACGACGCGAAGGACCTCGCCGTCCGCGCTGTCCGTTCGGCGATGCGCCGTGACTCCGCATCCGGGGAGGACATCATGGTGGTCGTGATAACGAAGGACAAATACGAAGAACACATAGAGAGCGGGCTGCAGAGGCCATCTGTGGCCCGCCCGACACCCTGACATTTTTTAGGACGATTTTAATGGTGATTGAAGAGAAACTCCAGGAGCTTAAGGAGCAGATCAACAAGATTGTTCCCAGTGGGATTACAATCTCAAATGTCGAATTCGAGGGCCCCGAGCTCGTCATCTATACCGATGACCCGAAACAGTTTGCCGATCAGGCAGACCTGATAAAAATACTGGCACGTGACCTCAGAAAGCGCATCGTCGTGCGCCCGAACATTCTTGAAGACCCCGAGCGGGCAGCCCAGGAGATCCGGGCCGTCGTGCCGGAGAACGCGGGGATCACCGATCTCTTCTTTGACCCGGAGACGGGCGAGGTCCTGATCGAAGCGGAGAAGCCCGGCGTGGTCATCGGCAAGAACGGCGTGACGCTCCGCGATATCACGAAGCAGATCGGCTGGACGCCCAAGGTGGTCCGGACACCGCCCATCGAGAGCACAACGGTGAAGCAGATCCGTACCTACCTCCGGTCGGTGAAGGATGAACGCAAGGCGTTCCTGCGGACGATCGGCCGCCGCATTCACCGGGAGGTCACGAGCAAAGACCAGTGGCTGAGGGTCACCACGCTCGGATGCTGCCGTGAGGTCGGCCGTGCTGCGTTCCTGATCTCGACGCCGGAGACCAAGATCCTGGTGGACTGCGGTGAGAAACCGGGCAGCGCCGCGAACGGGACGCCATATCTCTACGTGCCCGAGATATCTCCGCTCAGCTCGCTCGACGCGGTGGTGCTCACCCACGCGCACCTCGACCACTGTGCTCTCGTCCCCATTCTCTTCAAGTACGGCTACGAAGGGCCGGTCTACTCGACCCCCCCGACGCGGGATCTCTCGACGATGCTCCAGCTCGATTACTTAGACGTCGTTCGGAAGGAGACGGATAAGATCCCCTACACCTCAAACGAGGTGCGGACCTACATGAAGCACTCCATCACCCTCAACTACGGCAGCGTGACGGATATCGCCCCCGACGTCAAGCTCACCTTCCATAACGCGGGGCATATCCTCGGATCGGCCATCGCGCATTTCCATATCGGCGAGGGTCTCTACAACATCGCGTTCACCGGGGACTTCAACTACCAGAAGACCAGGCTCTTCTCCCCTGCGGTGTCGTCCTTCCCCCGCTTAGAAGCGCTCTTCATGGAGAGCACCTACGGCGGGGCGAACGATAACCAGCCCCAGAGAAAAGATGCAGAGGATAAACTCTACGAAACGGTCTCGACGACGATCCAGCGCGGCGGCAAGGTGATCATCCCCGCGTTCTCCGTCGGGCGGTCGCAGGAGGTCATGCTCGCCCTCGAGGAGGGTATCCGGAAGCAGAGGATACCGCCGGTGAAGATCTACCTCGACGGCATGATCAAGGAAGCGACGGCGATCCACACGACCTACCCGGAGTACCTCAACAGCGATCTCCGAAACCAGATCTTCCGCGAGGGGTTAAACCCCTTCCTTGCCGAGGCCTTTGTCCAGGTGGACTCACCGGTCCTCCGTGAGAAGGTTATCACGGGCGAACCCTGTGTCATCATCACCACGAGCGGTATGTTAAACGGCGGTCCGGTGATGGAGTACCTCAAGGCCCTCGGCCCCGACGAGCGCAACGCGCTTGTCTTCGTCGGCTACCAGGCAGAGGGGACGCTCGGACGGCGTATCCAGAAGGGATGGCGTGAGATCCCGCTCGGATGGCGCGAGACGATCGTGATCAACCTCGAGATCGCGACGAGCGACGGGTTCTCCGGCCACTCGGACCGGAAACAGCTGATGAACTACGTGGCCCACCTCCAGCCGCGCCCGGAGAAGATCTTCACCATCCACGGCGACGAGAACAAGACCCTCGACCTGGCAAGTTCCATCTACAAGCGGAACCGTATCGAGACGCATTCTCCCATGAACCTTGAGACCTATCGCATGATCTAAGGATGTTGCGGAATCTGCCCATCCTCTTCGGGATATTCGTGGTGATGGCGTTATCAAACGCCGTCGTCCCGGTGCTTCCTGATTTTGCCGAAGGGGCGGCACTGCAGGGTGCGGTCTACGCCGCATACTTTCTGGGCACGTTTGTTACCGTGCTGCCGGCAGGGATAGCAAGCGACCGGATAGGCCGCGTGCCGCTCATCCGTGCCGGCCTTCTCCTGACCCTCGTAAGCGGTGTCCTCATCCTGCTCTTCCCCTCAGGCCTGCCGCTCCTGGCATTCCGGGGAGTCGAGGGGATCGGCGCCGGGCTCTTCTTCTCGGCGGCGCTTGCGTGGGCAAACTCGCACCCGTCGTCCGGGCAGCTCAGCGGCTATGTCATGGCGGCCTTAAACCTGGGCCTGGTCGTGGGGCTCCTGGCGACAGGCTGGCTCGATGCGGCCCTCGACAGCCATCTTGCGGGGATCGCTCTCTTTACGGTGCTCGCCGTCCCTGCGCTCGGGATGGGCTTCGCGATCCGGGAGAGCGAGCGCGGGGAGTTCGCGAGAGCCGACCTTCCTGCAATCGTCAGAAACTACTTCTGGCTCTTTGTCGCAGCGGTCGTCCTCGTGGGCATGACCGGGGCGGTGGCGGCCATCTATCCCGGGTACACCGGGAACGATCCGTCGCTCCTTGCCCTGCAGCTCGCGACGATCAATCTCGCGACCGTCGTTGCCCTGATCGTCGCCCCCCGTTTTACCCTCCGTCCCGTCCCGACCATCCGGATCTCCTCGCTCCTGATGGCCGGGGCGGTCGTGGCGGGTTATTTTACGCCTTATGCCTTTCCCGTCATCGGCGCCCTTGCGGGGGTGATCATCGTCGCGGCTCTTGCGTTCCTTGCGGAGACAAAGATCCAGCAGGGCGTGATGACCGGGCTCTTCAACACCGCCACCTACGCCGGGTTCACGCTTCTTCCCGCCCTTGCCGGGCTGGTCGCGGGAGAGCTCGGTTTCCTGGCTGCGTTCCTCCTGCTTGCCGGGATGGCGGCGGCGGTGGCCATTCCTATCGGCAGGTGCCGGTGCGAGTATCGTGGGTGACAGAGCGCATATTACCATCTCCGTCTATAGGATCACCTATGAAGATGCTGATCAACGGCGAGTGGCGCGATTCGGTCTCCGGGAAGATGTTTGCAGTACATAACCCCGCGACGGGGGACGTGGTCGGGGAAGCACCGCTCGGCGGCGAGGACGACGTCCGATCGGCCGTGCAGGCCGCCGGTGAAGCCTTTGGCGACTGGTCCGCTAAAAGCCCCCGGGACCGGGCAAAGGTCCTCTTCTTCGCGGCAGCAGAGGTGCGCCGCAGGAACACCGATCTTGCGGCGCTCCTGACCGCCGAGCAGGGAAAGCCCATCCGTGAGGCGGTCGACGAGATCAACGGGTTCGCAAACATCCTCGAGTATTACCATGCCCTCTCGGCAGGGGAGCGGGGAGAGTTCATGAACCTCAGGGGTTATGGCCGCACCACGGTCCTGAGACGCCCGCTCGGCATCTGCGGCGCGATCGTTCCCTGGAACATGCCGGCGATCATCATGGCCTGGAAGATCGGCCCGGCCCTGACGGCGGGCAACACCGTGATCTTAAAGCCCGCCCGGACCGCCCCGCTGACCTGCATCAAACTCGTGGAGATCCTCGGGGAAGCAGGACTTCCACCGGGTGTGCTAAACATCGTCACCGGTCCCGGGGAGACGGTCGGCCGGGAGATCGCGAGGAACCCGGATGTTCGGAAGGTCTCGTTCACCGGCGAGGTCGGGACCGGGCGGCAGGTCGCCCTGGATGCCGCCCCGGCGTTAAAGCGGCTCACGCTGGAACTCGGGGGAAGCGACCCCATGATCGTCTGCGACGATGCCGATATCCCGATAGCCGTCGAGGGGGTCATCAGAGGACGGTTCTACAACTGCGGGCAGGTCTGCACGGCGGTCAAGAGGCTCTACGTCTACGAGTCGATCGCGGATGAGTTCATCCGGCGCCTGACGGCCAGGGTCGAGGCGATCGAGGTCGGGAACGGCATGGACCGCGGCGTCACCATGGGCCCGCTGAACAACGCTGCGGGCCTTGAACGGGTCGTCGGCCAGGTCGATGCCGCCCGGGACGGGAATGAGGGGGAGATCGTTACGGGAGGGCAGGCTCCTTTGGGGGAAGCATACGAACGCGGTCTCTTCTTCCTGCCGACGCTGATCACCGGCGTTCCGCACGACTCCGTCCTCTTCGCCGAAGAGGTCTTTGGCCCGGTGCTGCCGATCGCGACCGTCAAGGGCCTCGATGAGGCGCTGGATCTGGCGAACAACTCCCGCTACGGTCTCGGGGCATCGGTGTGGACCCACAGTGCGGACGTGATCGCCCGGGCGACGGAGGAACTCCAGGCGGGGATCGTCTGGGTCAATCAGCACCTTAAGATCCCTCCGGAGGTGCCGTTTGGAGGGACGAAGGCGAGCGGTATCGGCAGGGAGAACGGCAGCCGGGCGCTCGAGGAGTATATGGAGGAGAAGGCCGTGCTGATACGGCTGTAGGGCCATCGTCCGGCCGGTCAGCGTCGAGGTCTCCGGTCTGTCATAAACTTGGTTGAAGGGGCTCGTTGTGCAATCGGGGTTATTTTACAAAATATGGTAAGATTTATATAATTCAATATGCATCCTTCCCCCTCCCAAGGGGGATGATAGTATGAGACGATGGATAGCTCTATGCGCATGCATTCTTGCCCTGCTGGCGCTCCCGTTTGCTGCGACAGCGGTAGTGGTAGGCGACGAGAATGCAACGATGACACCTGTGGACGAGACCGGGCAGATGGATAATCAGACAGCAGACATGACGATCGCTGCCTACATCGAGCAGGACCAGAATCTGACGAGACTGGCCGAGGCGATCAGCGTGGCAGGGCTCTATGATACCCTGAACTCCGGCGGGCCCTACACAGTCTTTGCCCCGAGCGACGATGCGTTCGACGCTCTCGGCAACGATACCGTGAACCCGCTCATGAACGAGACCGACAACCTGACGATGGTGCTCCAGTACCATGTTATCGAGGGTGAGTACACCTCGGTGGACCTCGTCAGCATGACCGAGAACGAGACCGAGAACCAGACCGGGAACGAGACCGAGTCTGAAGGCGGTGTTCTCGAAATCTTCAGCGGGCTTCTCGGTATGGGGAACGAGACCGGGAACATGACGACACTTACGACGCTTGCTGGTGAGGACCTGAACGTCTCCGTCACGAACGGCGAGGTCATGATCGAGAACGCCACCGTCACCATGGTGGACATCAACACAACGAACGGCGTGATCCACGTCATCGACCAGGTGCTGGTGCCCCCGGGCCTGAACCTGACGGCGGCTGAGACCGAGACCGCGATGGAGACCGAGATGCCGACCGAGACGATGGCCGGGAACCAGACCCTGGTGGGCGTCGTACAGTGATGTAAAGTAGGGCGGAGGGCGGCGAGCACCGCTACCGCCCCCGGCATCGTCCGGGAGACTGCTTGAGCGGTTCTGAACGCTGATCCCGCTTTTTTTTCAGAATAACCGAGTGTCCTGCAGATGTTGCGTGCCACTTGCTGCCTGATACCTTCCATCGGGTCCGGATCTCTTCTCCAATCCGGGAGAATGGTGTCCGTCGTGGCTGGCACGAGAAGATGACCTGAAGCCGGGCCGGTATTTATCGCCCTGATCTGCCCCATTTGGCTCTAAATTAATATTATGGCAATATTTTTATATTACCTTGATTATTCTCTTGCCCGCAAGGGGGGATATGTATGAGACGACCTGTATTGTTCAGTTTATGCATCGTTCTCCTCCTGTCGATCTCTGCCGCAAGCATGGCAGTCTCGATTGGAGAGGGCCCTGTCGAACTGAACCCTGATGAGTTTGTAAACATTACACCGGTAAACAGCACCGAGATATACGAGGTGCCGCAGGCGACGGTGCTTGGAGCACTTGACGATGCCTCGAACCGCGGAGTCTTTGAGTATCAGGTTGCTGAAGACCTGCCGCTGGAAGAGGGAAACCTCAGTATTCTATCGATTGTTGGTATCGAGAATGAGATTTTGAACGGGACGCCGAACAACTGGACGTTCTGGCTGAATGGCGAGCAGGGCACGACCGGGCCTGCGGTGACGAACGTGACCGACGGGGACAATCTGACCTTCTCCTATGGGCCTCCGGAACACACCATAGAGGATGCCGCGTATACGGTGATACTCAACGTGACCGTTCTTGAGGCGGTTGTAACACCCGAGCCGACGCCGACGGGGAACGTGACGCCGGCACCGACGGGGAACGTGACGCCGACGCCGACCGGGAACGTAACCCCGACACCGACCGGGAACGTGACCCCGGCACCGACGGGGAACGTGACGCCGACGCCGACCGGGAACGTGACGCCGCCCACTGAAGCGAACGTCACCATCGTCGAGCCCATGGAGGGCGCCAACGTCACCGCCGGCAATGTCACGGTGAGCGTGAACGTCACGAACTTCACGCTGGTGGAGCCGACCGGGCAGCCGAACGCACCGGGCGAAGGCCACCTGCACTACTACCTGGATGCCGTGGTGCCGACGAATGAGAGTGAGCCCGCGGTTCCGGAGTTCGGCGGCTACGTCATCTCCACGAACCTCACCCACACCTGGGAGAACGTGACGGCCGGCGAGCACAACCTCTCGGTCCAGGTGGTCAACAACGATCACACGCCACTTATCCCGCTCACGTTTGAGCTGGTGAACGTCACCGCTGACGGGAACGTGACACCGACACCGACCGTGAACGTGACACCCACGCCGACCGGGAACGTGACCCCGACGCCGACCATGAACGGGACACCCACGCCGACCGTGAACGAGACCCCGACGCCGACGGACAACGTGACACCCACGCCGACGAGGAATGTGACACCGACA
>PGYL01000001.1 GCA_002839645.1 Methanomicrobiales archaeon HGW-Methanomicrobiales-2
ACCTGGTCCCATTCCGAACCCAGCAGTTAAGCCCTCTCACGTGATGTGTTGTACTGAGGTGCGAGAGCCCTCGGGAAGCACAACTCGCTGCTATTACCTCCCTTTACACTGAAAACTGTTCTTCTTATATATGACTGTGCGAGCGCCAGTTATATGTCCCTGATCGTCCCTTTTGCGTAACGCACCTTTCTACAACAGTATCTTTTCACCGTCTGGTTCTATCGTCATACGCGAGCGGTAGCCGGCACGACCGGGTCTTCCCTTCCCGGCAGATATCCTGAAGACTGCTCTCAAAAAGCGAACCGGATTGGGGGAGGGAAAGGAACGGCCTTTCCATCCCCTCTGAAACTCTCTTACAGCACCCTTCAGGGCATCCGGCACGATGCCCGATGCGACTCCTCTCCGTCCTTTGGAGTCACGGGTGTTCCAGGATCTTACGTCGAAGAGAGGGTTTCAAACCATGTCTGGATCTCAAGATGTGCCGCACTGCGGTGGCACCATGCTATCTGTGTTTCTATATACTATTTAATTTTCGCCATTTGTCATGGTGATCTTATTTACCTGTCCCGGAGACCTGACGCGCTACGATACCGGCGGTGCCTCCGGAGATTGTGCTTCCAGGATGTTTGCACCGTGGGACTGCCGTTCTTCCTGTATGCGGTGCAGTATCCGCGATAACACCCCCTCATCGGTGCGCTGAGCGAGACAACCGGATCGATGCGACTTTCATCCGTGGTTCCCTCTCGCCATAGCCGTATGCAACCGGGGATTACACGACCACAAGTTTTGCCGCTTTCTGCTTCTCCCCCTGGAAGATCTCGCTGAGTTCGAAGAGGACGCCCGTATCGAGGTGCCGCTCCGCCAGGACAAAGACATCTCCCTCCTCCGTGGCAAAGTGCGCCTCGATATCCCCTCTCAGGCTGACGAGCGCCGGCATCCAGGCATCGCCCCTGAGCGGGATCCGCTCAAACCGGGCAAGCGCCTCACGGACCTGCGAGTGCTCCTCAAGCGAACGCCGGATCTCCTCCGGCACCCGATCGCGCAGGTATGCATACAGTGTGGCCTCCTCCGCATACATATGTCCCGGCAGTTCACGGCGGAGCGTGATGCACCGGACATCCCGGGTTTCAGGGTTGCTCTCGAGTTCATCGAAGAGGTTCCTGATCAGGTCGTGGTCGTCCCGGATCAACTCAAGAATATGTGGCATACATGGCCTCCGTCCGGAGAGCAATGGGAGGTATGGCAGATAACAATTTCGCAGGGTTCAAACCCGTTATCAGTTTCCGGCCGGAAAAAAAATAGGAGCACCGGTGCCGCGCACCTCTCCGCATCGGTTCGCTCGCTCGCTCAACGCGCCGCAACCGGGAGCGCGGCCTTCTTTGCGTCTTCGTAACTGCCTCCGAGGCTTGAGAGCTCGTCGCTGCTCATCTTCTGCTGCATCTCTGGGAAGATCTTATCCTCCTCCTCGCTGATGTGGTGCTCCACGTTCTCCTGGATCACCGTCAGTTTCGCCACCCAGACATCCTCCTTTGATGTGGACGCGCTGTCGAGCTGGCCAAGCAGCGTCTTGACCGCGTTGTGCTCCTCGATCGCCTCGAGGGCCATTTCCTGCATCCCCGACTCCATGAGCCTCGGGTAAAGCGCCTGCTCCTCCCCGATCATGTGCGGTATGAGGTTCTCCTTTAAAGAGTTGTACTTCTGCTCACGGTTGCTCGTGCCCTTGCTTGAGAGTTCCGAGAGTTGCGAGAGCACCATTTTGTGCTCCTGTTTCAGGATATCAATAACATTCTGCGCCATATGACCACTCCCCCTGACAGGGAGGCCTGCATGGACAGTCACGATATATATGCATTATGCCCGGATCCGGGAGACCGCAGGAGTCACCTGAGCGGTCGCAGGTGGGCCTTCCCCTTCGCCTCCTCGAACCGGTTGCCGATACGCAGGAGGAGGGCATCGTCCATCTTCTGCCTGGCTTCCGGGAAGACCGTCTTCTCTTCCCGGTCGACATGGCCCCTCACCGCCTCCTGGAGTTTCGAGATCGCGTCGACCCAGTCCTCTTCGTCGGCCGTTGAGATGCTGTTTAACCGGTCGACGAGCGCCTGGATGATCTTATGCTCTTCCCGCGACCCTGCCGTGAGGTCATGCAGCCCCTGCTCTTCGAGCCGCGGATAGAAGACCCGTTCCTCGCCGGCCATGTGCGGCAGAAGGGTGTTCTTCATCTGGTTGAACAACTCTGCCCGGTCACGGATCTCCCTCTGCTGGAGTTCCCCCAGTTGCATCAGCATCTTCGCATGTTCCTGCCGTAAGAGATTGAGTATGTTCTGCCCCATCTCTATCCCCCCCGTATCGATGCCCCCGGAGTATGCATCTGATAAAAACGTATGGTGTGCCCGATATTCAGGATAGATTCTCTTCCGAATCCCGGGGAAAGCACCCGGAGGTCTCCGGAAACGTCCTCTCCGCGGTGCGGCAGAGCCTGCCGGATACCCATAAATGGTGCAGGCACATAGGGTTATACGTATGCTGGAAAAGGAACCGGACGCCCCGAATCCCGGCACGAAACTCCGGCGCGAACTCGGGCTGCCTGCAGTCACTCTCTCGGGTGTGGGGATCATACTCGGGGCCGGGATCTACGCCCTGCTCGGGGAAGCGGCCGGGATGGCCGGCAACGCCGTCTGGCTGACGTTCGCCATCGCCGCCACCATCGCCGCGTTCAGCGCCCTCGCCTATGCCGAGCTCTCGTCGATGTATCCCCGTGCAAGCGCTGAGTTCGAGTATGTCTCGAACGCCTTCGGGCGGAGGCTTGCGTTCGTCGTCGGGTGGCTGATCATCTTCTCCGGCATCCTCGGCGCCGCAACCGTCTCGCTCGGGTTTGCCGGGTACTTCTCGGATCTGGTCGGCTTTCCGGTCATCCCTTCAGCAATTCTGATCATCCTCGTCCTCGCCGGGATACTTCTCTACGGCATCAAGGAGACCGCCCGGGTCGCTATCGCCCTGACCCTCATCGAGGTTGGGGGCATCGTCATGGTCATCCTGATCGGCCTCCCGTATCTTGGGCAGGTGGATTACCTCGATATGCCGCAGGGAGTCCCGGGGCTCCTGCAGGCGTCCGCACTCGTCTTCTTCGCCTACATGGGGTTTGAGGAGATGGTAAAACTCTCCGAGGAGACGCGGAACCCGGAGCGAACCATCCCCCTCGCCCTGATTATCGCACTTGTCATCTCGGTCGTCCTCTATATCCTGGTATCTCTCGCCGCCGTCTCGGTCGTCGGCGCCGAGCAACTCGCCGCCTCCCGGGCACCCTTCGCCGACGTCGCAGCTGTCGCCATCGGTCCCGCGGCGTTCACCATCATCTCCGTCATCGCCCTCTTTGCCACCGCAAACACCGCCCTCCTGATGATGATGGCGTCGTCCCGGATCATCTACGGCATGGCCTCTTCCTTCTCGCTCCCTTCTTTCTTCGCCCGGGTGCATCCCCGGACACGAACGCCCTGGACGGCCATCGTCGCCGTTGCGCTCGCCTCCATGGTCTTCCTCTTTGCCGGCGAGATCGATTTCGTTGCGAACATCACGAACTTCACGCTCTTTGTGACATTCGTCTTCATCAACGCATCCGTGATCCTGCTCCGGTACCGTGCCCCGGATGTCGTCCGGCCCTTCCGGATACCGGGAACCATAGGGTCCCTCCCGATCATCCCGGTCGTCGGCATCATTTCAAGCCTCTTCCTCCTCGTCCAGTTAGACTCCCTGGTGCTGCTGGTCGGCGGAGCGCTGGTCGTTTTCGGTGCAGGGATTGCATTGCTCGGGGAGCAGGGGTCTGGCGGGGCGGCGTGACGGCAGAATAAATCGAGGGGTGGTGACGATCTATCCTGCCGGGCAGTTGATCGCCGGGATGTGGGGGCGGTGCCCCCGGACGACCGCCTAAACTCCCCTCTTCTCCGCCTGATAATGCTCGACCGGGCCGATCGCTTCCAGTTTCCCGTTTGAGAGGACGGAGATGGCGCCGTGGCCGCAGGCGACCAGGCACCGGCGGCCGGTCGGGGCAAGTTCCTCATCGAGGTCCCGGATCATCTCAAGCAACGCCTTCCTCTCCTGGCGTGCGCAGTCGCTGTCGACGTTGACCGACGTCACCAGGAAGTCGGCCAGCGAGTTGTAGTGTTTCCGGTCCTCATCGAGGCTCCCGAAATTGATCAGCGTGTCCGCGGTGAAGATGATCCCGTGCCCGGGACAGAAGAGGTAGACCTGACCGTGCATGTGCCCGCCCAGGGACTCAAGGACCTCGAACTCAAGGTCGTGGACCGTAAAGCGGGCAAGGATGGGGAAGATCGAGCGCGTGCCGATCTTCTCCTCCGGGAAGACTTCGAGGTTCTCCGGCGGGGTGAAGTGCGAGAAGAGGTTGATGACGGTCGTGTAGACCTCTTCGAGGATCGAGGACTCGCTGCGCGACCCGTAGGCCCGGTTCGCCCGGCGGATGATCTCCCGCGACCCGGTGTGCGTATACGATGTTGCGTCAAAGAGCCCGCCCGCCCCGCAGTGGTCCGCATCGGCATGGGTGATGTAGATCCTCTTGATCTTTTTGAGATCGCCAAGGCCGTAGTGCTGGAACATCCGCACGGCATCCTCGTGGTAGATCCCGTATCCGGTATCGATCATGACGGTCTCCTCCGGGGCGCGGAGCAGGAAGATGCTCCCGCCGCCAGGCGTCTGGAAGCAGAAGACCTCGACGTCGTCGCTGATCGGGATGCGCTGGACATCCGCGTAGAACCGGTCTCCGGTAGTGTTCTTGAGCGTCCTTCCCGTGAGGAGGATGCACTCGAAGACCTCCCTTGGGTCCTGACCGAGGCTGTTGAGTTCCTGGACGATGTGATTGACGTCCTGGAGGAGGGAGAGCAGGAACTCGTCCTCGGCCGTCCCGATCAGCCCCCGCACCGCCTGGGCGAACCTGACATAGAAGACGGTGTCGTCGAGGTTCTCGCCGGTCGTGTCGTACTCGAGGATATCGAGGCGGTATTGTGATTTCAGCCTGTCGAGCAGGCTCTCCACGATCGCGGTCTCTTCGACGTTTAAACTGATGGTGACCCTGCCGGAGTCGCACCGCCGTTCGTCGAAATCGATGTAGGCGATGTTTGCCCCCGCCCCCGTGATGTAGGTGAGAAGTTCGAAGAGGGACCCGGGCTGATGCGGGACGTATACGGTGAATCTCAGAAACCCGAGCGTGGGGAGCGATTCCTGGAGGTAGCCGATCGCATGGAGGTCTTCCTTTATCCGGCAGTACCCCTCCGGTGTGGCGGTCACCTCGAAGAAGACGGTGACGGGATCGATCCTGCGGTCGAACTGGATGCGGTTGATGTTGCCCGCATACGACTTGATGATCTCGGCCGCGCGGTGCAGCGCGCCCGGTTCGTCGGGCATTCTGGTGACGAAGGAGTATTTGTTCACCTGGTTCACCTGATGGTTTATATAAATGGGTGGTCGTCCTATAAGCACCTTTTCCAGGAGTTATAGGGTTGGAATGAGCAAATAGGGGGTTTAATGCATGACCTATGGTTTTGCTGCCGCGAGCGCGGCAGGGCCCGGCTACGCCGGGACGAGCCTCGAGCGCACCGTCTCCGCCCAGGCCCGGACAGCCTCCCAGTTGCGGAGGTCTCCCGTCTTTGCCCGGATGAGCTTGATGATTGTGCGGTCCGTGAAGGATAAGCGACTGCTCTCCAGTTTTCCCGGGAAGATGCCGATATCTATGGGGTTCACGAGCATCCTGACCTGGTCCATCGATGCTTCCGCCTTCCTGAGTATCTCGGGCCCCCCGTCCGCGACCGTCAGCCCCACGGTAAAGTAGGCGACCGGGATGCTGCGCAGGTCCTGCTGGTTCTGCTCGATGAAGACCTGCGCTTCCGGGAGCCATTTCCCCATGTAGATCGGGCTCCCGATGATGGCCGCCCGATACGGGGAGAGGTTCTGGACATCGCTCACCGGCAAAACATCGACGTCATCGCCTGCCTTTCGGAGTTCATCGCCGATCGCTTCCGCCACCTCTGCGGTCGAGCCGTAGCGGGTGGCATACGCAACGAGAATCTTATCTGCCATAGTAGAGCTATCTCTCGTTCGACCGGTCTTAAACGTTCCCGGAGGATACGGGTTAGGTTCTTATGGGTTGGTCTCCCCCATAGGTCCGATGGCGACTAGAGAAGAGGGTGCCGGAGCATGGTACCACAGAGGTCAGGCTCTCTGCAACACCAGAAACTACGACGAGGCAGCCGTCTGTTACGACAAAGCCCTTGAACTCTCCCCCGACGACCCTGTTCTATGGAGGCGGAAGGGGTTTGCGCTCCTCAAAGCCGGTCGCTATGACGAGGCGGTCGCCTGTTTCGACCGGGCGCTCGCTCTCGAGCCCGAAGATCCGACGGCCTGGCAGAGAAAGGGATACGCTCTCGCCCACCTCGGCAGGAGCGAAGACGCCGTCGCCTGCTGTGAGAAGGCGCTCACGCTGGACCCGCAGCATATCCTCGCCTGGCAGAGCAGGGGCTGGGTGCTCGGGGTCATGTGCAGGTATGATGAGGCGGCGGCCTGCTACGAGGCAGTACTCGCGATCGACCCGGACCGGGAGTCCGCGGCCTGGCACCGGGAGCGGATGCGGGAGAAGAAGGATCTCGCGGCGCTCGCAGCCGAGATCCGGGAGGCCGAGCGGTTCGTCGATGTGCCGGCCTGTATCCGGGAAGTGATCGCGGAGAGGGATTACGAGAATGCCGGGCTCGCGCGGTCGGTGCTCCGCGAACTGGTCGGGCGGGCGGAGACGTTGGCGGCCCCCCGTTCATGAAAAAGAGGGAGCCCGTCCCTCCGCTTCCTCACCGGTGCGCGAAGTACGCGCTCACCCGGCCGTTGTCCGCCGAGTCGATCCGCGCAAACCCGATCCGCTCGAACTGGACGACACGGTCCACCTCACCGGCGACCAGGGGTTCGCAGAACCCTTCGAGACTTCCGTCCTGCCGCAGAAGGGTGCAGGGGAGTTTCGCGTCCGCCGGCAGCCACTGGACGATCGGCGCCTTTTCGCGCCGGGCATCCTCGAGTGCGTCGCCCGCGTAGGATACGTGCGGTTCATCCCCATCCCACGCGATCCTGATATTGTAGAGGTCTTTTAGGCGGATCATGCTCCGGCCCTCGATATCCGCTTTCGGGAGGAGCACCCTTCCGGCGGTGACGAGGGTGCGGACCCCCCGGGAGGGATCGTTCGGGTGCAGGGCCGCGTGGGCCTCGTGGAGAGGAGCGCCCTCAACGGTGACCTCCACCGGGTCGGGCACGAAGAAGTAGCGGTTCGCCTTCGGGTCGACGAGTTCCTTGTTCCGTGAGTAAAGGTTCTCCCACGAGAACGATATGTCGGTCTCCCCGGCGCCGATATCGATCATGGCGTTCCTGACTGCCTCGGGCTCAATCCCCCGGCGTGCGATTGCCCGCATCGTCCCGAGGTGAATGTCGTCCCAGCCGGTGTAGGTGCCGTTGTTGATCCCCTCGCGCATCCCCGATGTCGAGAGGACGACGCCCGATATTCCCATCCGGCCGTAGTGGCGGTAGAACGGCGGCTTCCAGCCGAAGTAGTCGAAGATATAGCGCTGTCTCCGCGTATTCGCGATATGGTCCTTCCCGCGGATCACGTGGGTGATCCCGAGCAGGTGATCGTCTACCGCGACCGAGAAGTTCATCAGCGGAAAGACCGTGTTGTCCACTCTCGGGTGGAGGGGCGCGTTCACGATCCGCATCGCGGAGTAGTCCCGCATCGCCGGGTCGGGGTGGGTGAGTTCCGTCTTCACCCGGACGGTCACGTCCCCCTCGTAGAACTCTCCGTCAAGCATCTGCTGCCAGAGTTCGAGGTTCTCCTCGACCGGCCGCTCCCGGCAGGGGCAGGCCTTCCCCTTGAGTTTGAGTTCCCTGAAGCGCTCTGCATCACAGACACAGACGTAGGCGCCGCCGAGCTCGATGAGTTTCCTGCACCAGTCGTAGTAGATATCGAGCCTGTCGCTCTGGTAGACGATATCGGTGATCCCGAGCCCCAGCCACGCGATATCTTCCTGCACCATGGCATATGCCCCGGGATCGACCCTCCTTGGATCGGTATCCTCGATACGGAGGACATACCGGCCCCCATACCGCCTGACATAGTAGTCGTTTAAGATGGAGGCCCGGGCATGCCCGAGGTGCAGCGGACCGCTGGGGTTGGGTGCAAACCGCATCACCACACCGTTCTCGGCGCCCTCGAGGGCAGGGAGTTCCCTTGTGTGCTCGTGCGTCTCGGTGAGTTCGTCGAGGAGTTCGGGGGCGATCTCCAAGAGACGGCTCTTCCGGTCGGCCTGGCTCATTGCCGCCACCTCCGCGATAGCCTTTCCCGCGAGCGCTCCTATCTCCCGGGCCCGGCTCCGGAACTCGGGATGCTTGCCGAGCACCGTGCCGATGACCGTCCCGCTTTTTGGGATCCCGTCGTGCTTCACCGCGTTCTGCAGGGCGTAGATGAAGAGCAGATGCTCGATATCAGTGTCCATGGTGTCAGTAACCCCGGTCTATGAAGTAATCGGCGATCTCGATAAGAAGGTGTTTCTCCTCTGAGTCCGGGAGGATCGAGAGTGCCTGTTTTGCGACGGTCGCCCGCTCGACGGCCGTGGCCCGAACCTCTGCGATGACGCCTGCATCCTCCAGCAGGGCGATCAGGTCATCGATCTCGGCAGCCGAGAGTACTCTCTGGTACGGGGCGAGATCGAGCCCCTTCTCGCGTGCCTTGATTGCTATCAGGGTCTGCTTCCCTTCCCGGATATCCGACGCGCGGTCCTTGCCGCTCTTCTCGGTGCTTGCAAAGAGGTCGATGAGGTCGTCCTGTATCTGGAAGGCAACGCCGCTGTTCACCCCGAACTGGTAGAGAGCATCGGCCTGAACCGGGTTTGCACCCGCAAGGATTCCGCCGATGGCGGCAGACGCGCCGTAGAGCACGCCGGTCTTCTTGCTGACCATCTCAAGGTAATCGAGATCCGTGACGTCGTCTCTCGTCTCGAACGCCATATCCATGCTCTGCCCCTCGCAGATCTCGGTGCAGGTCCGGGCGAGCATCTTCACCGCCCGGATTTTGGCGGGGTTTTCGGCCTCCGAGAGGCAGATGAACTCAAACGCCTTCGCGTAGAGCACATCCCCCGCAAGGATGGCCGTCGGTTCGTTCCAGACCTCGTGCACCGTCGGGACGCCGCGCCGCACAACGTCGCCGTCCATGATATCGTCATGGATGAGGGTGAAATTGTGGGTCAGTTCAAGCGCGAGCGCTGCAGGGATCAGGTCGTCCGAACTTCCTTTCTTTACTGCATCCGCAGCGAGTATGACGACTGCCGGGCGGAGCCGTTTGCCCCCTGCAAGCAGCAGGTGGGCGCTCGCCCGGAAGAGGTCGCCGTGGACATCTCCGAAGTAACGGTGGATCACCTTGTCGATCCGGTCAGCATTCTTCTCCAGGTAGTCTTCAAGCGTCGTCATGCATTGTCTCCTACTTTATCAACAGTCTGCCCCCATTCCGGAGGATATGGAGGTCGTTGCCGAGGGTATACCCGATCTCCTCCGCGAACCTCGCGTAGCCGCCGGTCATGCCGATGTCGCCGTGGGACGGGACGATGTGCTGGGGATTTAAGAGATGCAGGAACTCGTAATGGTCCTCTTTGTAGGCGTGACCCGAGACGTGCAGCTCATCGAAGATCCGCACGCCCGCCATCTTGGCACGGGCCTCGACCAGGTAACGCTGCCCGTAGTTCATCGGGTTCGGGATCACCTTTGCCGAGAAGAGGATCTTGTCGCCCTTCTCCAGTTTGTAGGGAGTATCCCCCATCACGATCCTTGTCAGGATGGCGCCTGTCTCTCCCTGGTGGCCGGTGACGATCGGGAGGAACTTGTCCTTCCCGGTCTTCATGATCCGGCGAAGCGTCCGGTCCACGGTCCGGCGGTTGCCGAACATGGAGAGGGACTCGGGGAACGCGACCAGTTTCAACTGTTCGGCCGCCGAGCTGTAGCGCTCCATCGACCGCCCGAGCAGGACCGGTTTTCTGCCGATCTCGTGGGCACATTCGGCGATGGCCTTGACACGGGAGATATGCGACGAGAACGTCGAGACGAACAGGGCGCCCTTGTCGTCCTCGTAACTCGTGATGGTATCCCGTACGAGGTCCCGCGCGATCCTCTCGCTCGGGCACCGGCCGTTATCGGCGATGTTGACGCTCTCCGTGATGAGGGCGATCACGCCCTCCTTCCCTATCTGCCGCAGCCGGGCAAAGTCCGGCGGCTCGCCGAGCACCGGCGTTCTGTCCAGCTTGAAGTCGTTCGCGTAGACGACCGCTCCCCGCGGCGTGTGCAGCACCGGAAAGACGGTATCGATGATCGAGTGCTGGGCCCGCACGAACTCGAGCGTGAGGTGCGGAGAGATAGTGTAGCGCTGCCCTGCCTTCAGGACGAAGAGTTTATTGTTCACTCCGAACTTCTGTTCGCCTGCAATCTGCTGTCTGATCAGTTCCGAGGTATACGGCGTGCTGATGATGGGGGCGTTGTAGCGGTGCGCAAGTTTCGGTATTGCACCGATATGGTCCAGGTGCCCGTGCGAACAGACGATCGCCTTGACGCTCCCCTCTGCCGCATTCATGATGGTATCATCAGGAATGGCCTTCATCTGGATCAGGTCCAGGGAATGCATATTCTCAATATCAGCATCCTCATGGATCATCACCTGGTCGAGGCGCAGCCCCATATCAAAGATGACAATCTCTTTTCCGCAGCGGACGGCGGTCATATTCCTGCCGACTTCGTTATATCCGCCCACTGCTATAATCTCAATATCCATGTAGCCTCTCCTTGTAAGGATGTTTTTTGTGGTTAGTCGCTGGTCTCAATCATTTGCCGGGTCAGTCCGGTTATATACGTCCGTGCGTGGGAGAGATCCCGTATCGACCGGGACCCCGTCAGGAACATCGCCACGTCGAGTTCGCGGTGTATCGCCTCGACGGCTGCAAAGAGAGCTTCCTCGCTCTCCATCGCCGGTTTTAAGAGGGGGAGGGCCATGCCTCCGAGTTCCGCCCCGAGTGCGATTGCTTTGGCGATATCAATTCCTGAACGCAGTCCGCCCGTCGCAATGGTCGGGCCTCCTGTCGTCCGCACCTCGCAGAGGCTTACCACCGTCGGTATGCCCCAGGAGAGGAATGCTTCCCCGAGATCGGCGAGCCCGGAGTCGTTCGTCCGCAGGCGTTCGATCTTTGCCCATGACGTGCCTCCATAACCGCCGATATCGATAGCGCTTGCTCCTGCTCCCCGGATAACCCTTGCAGTCCCGGCCGATATGCCGGAACCCGTCTCCTTCACGATGACCGGATAGGAGAACTCTTCGCAGAGGTTGCGGAGCGCTTCAAGGCCCCCCTCTGCATTATGATCGCCCTCCGGCTGAATTGCTTCCTGGAGTGAATTGACGTGGATGGCGATAGCCTGTGCATCAATCATCTCGACAGCCCGCTCGGCCCACTCGATGCCGTGGTCGCGGAGCTGAACGATGCCAAGGTTCGCACAGAGGAAGGCATGAGGTGCTTCCTCCCGCACGACGGTGAAACTCTCTTCCAGTTCGGGCTTTTCCAGTGCCGCTCGCTGAGAACCGACACCCATGCCGAGGTTATACCGTTCGGCAGCACGTGCGAGCCGCCGGTTTACCTCGAGGGTGTCCGGGTGTCCTCCGGTCATCGCTGCAATGAAGAGGGGAGAGCCGAGTGTTCTACCGAGGAACCTGGTCTCGGTCTCGATCGCATCCATATTGCACTCGGGAAGAGCGTTATGGACCAGCCGCACGTCCCCGAAACCGGCGTCGCCGGCCTCGATGGGTTTCTCACAACAGATGTTGAGGTGATCCCGTTTCCGTGAGGATGTGGTGGTCTCTTCTCTCATGGCATGCCTCTTGTAGTTATTGTTGTTCCGCCATGCTCGCTGCCGTCCAGGAACCGGGCGATCTTCGAGACATGGAAGATATGCGAATCGATGCCGGTATCGGCCAGTGCCAGGAGCTCGTTGATCTTGCCCTGCATGCCTCCGGTCACATCGGTGTTTCCCGATCCGCCGATCGTAAACGACTCTGCCATACTCCGGTCGATGCGCGGGATGACCGATCCGTTCTGCAGCACGCCGGGGACGTCTGTTGCGAGACCTACACGCCGGCTCGCCAGAGCAACGGCAAGGCGGGTCACGAGCTGGTCCCCCGATACGATGCAGGATCCCCGGAGAAGGTCCATCACCACGTCGCCGTGCAGCACGGGCACAATGCCGTGTTCTGTCATTTCGGCGATATGGCGGGTCTCGAACGAGACCAGACGTCCGCCTTCGGCGAGAGCCAGATCGAACGGGTGGATGCCGATCGCCTCGACCCCCGCGTCCCGCAGGGCATCGACGACCGCAGCGTTCAGGCGCGAGACGGCGGTATGTGTATGGTAGACGCCGGGCAGGTTCTCCGGGGTGAGGCCGTCGTTGATGCGGTAACGCCGGGCCTCGGGGTGCCCGCACGACCCTGCACCATGGACGAGCACGAGTGCGGGCGCTCTCCGTACGGCGAGCTGGCCGGCAACCTCGTGCAGGCGGGCGTGATCGATAGCGCATTCTCCCGATTTGTCGGTGATCACGCTCCCTCCCAGTTTCAGTACCACGGTCTCAGTCATGTTTCTCTTTTCTCGCGCCGTCCGTGTCTATCGTGGTGATGATTGCTTTCCCTTCGCAGGCCTCGATGGCCCCGGCAACCCGGCTCTTTGCACGCCGGGGGCAGAGGGCGATGATACACCCGCCGCCTCCTGCCCCGGTGATCTTCGCCCCGTAGGCGCCGCTTGCTCTCGCCGCAAGCACGAGTTTGCTGCTTGTGGGGTGTCCCACGCCGAGAGCTTCTAAGAGGGCATGGTTCATGTCCATATACTGCCCGAGTTCCTTTGGGTTGTTGATGTTATGGAGGGCGGCAAGCGTCACGGCCCCGATGGCATCCAGTATCGGGTTTGCGACGTCGGGATGTCTCCTCTGGAGATCCCCGACCTGTTCTACCATTCTCGCGGTGCTGTGCGGCACCAGGGTATTGCCGACAACGACCTGCAGCCCCTCGGGGGGGAGTCTCCGTTTGGAGTTCCCCGTGATGAGGACCATCCCTCCGTTTGCCGAGACGTAGGTGTCGGTGGGGCTCGCCCTCCCTTTCTGGACCTTCTTCTCAACAGAGAACGCCGCATCGGCGATGAACTCCCGGGTGCGCCCGAGACCGAACTCGTCGTTGATGGCGGAGAGTGTCGCCACCGTCACCGCGGCCGACGACCCGAGCCCGGATGAACTCTGGAGTTGCGAGTGGACGTAGACACTGCCCCGGACACCCATCAGTTTGAAACATTCATCGATGTAGGGTGACTTCGCACGTGTCGGGTTCCGGGATTTCCTCACCGTGACAAATACACGGGGCTTGATCGCCATCGCGACCCCCGGCTTCCCGTAGACCACTGCATGCTCGCCGAACAGGAATATCTTGCCCGGCGCGCTCCACGTTGCCAATTACACCACCGCTATCGCCGCATACCCCACAACCTGATCGAGATCCCCCGTCACATCGCCGCTGGTCGTATACCGCAAGAGTTCCCCTCTATTTGCACCGAGCGACCGGCAGGCGATGCACATGCTTGCGATCGGGCCGTAGCCGCATACCGTAGCGCCGGTCTCCTGGAGCCGGCGATAAAATTCCGGTATGTCCAGGGTTTTGAGTGCGTCGATTGCCGAGAGATCCTGTCGGCGGGCTACCTCGTCTGGAACATAGTGAGAGAAGTCGCTTGAGGCGACGATCCGCACATTTCTTCCCGTGTGGCCTGCCGCCCGGAGCACCTGATCCGCGAGGAGTGTCGCTGCCTCATAACTTTGTTCTCCCATGAGAACGGGCACGACCCTCGCTCGCGGAAACCGGTACTTGATGAGGGGCATCTGCACCTCGATCGAATGCTCGCTCCGGTGCGATAACTCATCTATCTCGATATCCAGTGCGTCGACAAACTCCGTATCGACGTCGACGATACCGAGAGGGGTCTCCCACGGTATGGCGGAGACACAGGTCATGTATCCCCGGTGGCTCGGACCGATGACAACGAATGTGCCGTCAAAATCAGGTGGTATGGTAGAGAAAGCACAGGCTGCGGTCTCTCCCGAATAAACGTAGCCCGCATGGGGAGAGACGATTCCCCGGGCATCGACGCCCGGGGCCCTGTTCCGGAAAAACGTCTCCAGCAGTTGCTCCAGATGCCTGGGCTCGGCAGGATAGAACATTCCCGCTACACTGCATGGGCGCATATCCATCAAGGTTGAGCTCTTGTGCTTCGGATCTTATAACTCTGTCTCAAAGTCTTCGGCAGTGAGCGATGTGGTCACGCCGCGCAGACGGAGCAGTTCCTTCGTCAGGAGGAAGTAGATCACCGAGAGCGCCTTCCGCCCCTTGTTGTTCGTCGGGATGACCAGATCGATGTACTTCGTCATGTTGTTGGTGTCGCAGAGAGCGACGATCGGGATACCCGCCTGAACTGCTTCAGCGATCGCCTGGGAGTCACCGATGGGGTCGGTCACCACGATCACGTCGGGCTCGATATATTTGTTCAGGCGCTGGTTGGTGAGCATCCCGGGGATGAAGCGGCCGATGACCGCCATGCCGCCGACGGAATCGGCAAACTTCTTGGCCGGGTACTGACCGTACTGCCGGGAGGTGACCACCAGGATCTTCGCAGGTTCGTAGCGTGCGAGGAACTCCGCAGCGACCTTGATCCGCTCGTCGGTTGCCTGGATGTCCAGGATATACAGTCCATCCCCGCGGACACGGTAGATGAACTTCATCATGTCTTTGCTCTTCTGCTGGGTGCCGATGTGCACGCCTGCTGCGAGGTACTCTTCAACAGGTACCAGTGGTTCTTTCAGTTCGATCTCAAGTTCGTTTGCGGTCAAGTTAGATCAGCTCCTCTATGCGAATCAGTTCGTTGAGTTTGGCTATCCGTTCCCCGCCGACCACGCCGGTCTTGAGGAAGATGCACTCGAACGCGGTCGCAAGGTGTGCGATCGTCGCGTCGGTGGTCTCTCCGGAACGGTGGCTCATGACGGTTTCCATGCCGTTCTCCCTTGCGAGGTGTATCGCCTCGAAGGTATCGGTGAGCGTTCCTATCTGGTTTGGTTTGATCAGCACGCAGTTTGCCGCGCACATCTCGGTGCCTTTCGTGATACGTTCGACATTCGTGACGAAGAGGTCGTCTCCGCAGATCAGGCAGCGATCCCCGACCTGTTCGGTCAGGTCGGCGAATGCATCGAAGTCTTCCTCAAAGAGGGGGTCCTCGATGTAGATGAGGTTGTAGCGGTCGACCAGATCCGCCATGTAGGCTACCTGGTCTTCCCGGGTCCGTACAGCATCCTTGTAGCGATACTGCTTGCCGTTCCAGAGTTCGCTTGCCGCCACGTCGATGCCCATCCGGACCTCGACGTTCGTCTCATCAGTGACGGTGGCGATTGCTTCACCGATGATCTCGAATGCTTCGGTATCGGTTATTGCGGGTGCCCAGGCACCTTCATCCCCTTTACCGGAGAGTCTGCCCTGCTTTTGCAGGATCTTCTTCACTGCTCCATGAACGGCAGCGTTCACGAAGACACCCTCTGTTGCGCCGGAAGCTCCGGTGGGAACCACCAGGAACTCCTGGATGGATGTGGCGTTCGGGGCATGCGCGCCTCCCCCGATGATGTTGCCGAGAGGCAGGGGCGTCTCGCCGGCAAATGCACCGCCCAGGTACCGGAAGAGTTCAAGGTCGAGAGACGATGCAGCCGCCTTTGCGCACGCAAGCGAGAGTGCTACAGCAACGTTGGCACCGATTGAACTGAAGTCGGGTGTCCCGTCGTGTTCTCTGAGTACTGCATCGAATGTGATCTGATCGCGAGTGTCCTCACCGATGAGCGATGGAATCAGGTTCTTCTGTGCATCCTCGACAGCTTCGCGCGGTGGCCGCACTCTGGCCTCATAGGTGCCGGTGCTTGCTCCGCTCGGTGCCGCAGCCCGCCCAAAGCCGCAATCCGTGTGGATTTCAGCCTCGACGGTCTCATTCCCGCGGCTATCAAGGATCGTTCTTAAGATGATCTGTTCGATGGTCGTCATCAAATCACTACTTTCTCTTTACCGTTATAGGGATCACGTCTTGATCGTACTCTTCAAGCGCGATCTCGAGTGGCTCTGTTTTTGGTGTCTTAACCAGAACAGGTGCACCCATCGATATCTGCAGAGCACGAGCCCCTATAATCCGCGCTCGTTCATATCGGGTATACGATTCCATCGTGTAGCCTCAAAATCATTAATGATAAAATGGGGTCGCTGAGATTTGAACTCAGGTCACAGCATCCCGAACGCCATAGGATGGCCAGGCTACCCCACGACCCCTCATTGGTATGGGTTCAGGTCCTCCACTACTACCTTGTGTGTCAGCAGCATCCGCCTGCAGCAATACCGCTCCAGGCCGAGATCGTCGAGGATCCCTTTTGGATCCTCGCCTGCATCTCGCCGCTCCGCGAACTCCTTCCAGGCTGTAGAGATGACTTTACCGCATGTAAAACATCGTACGGGTATCATAATAATGGTCCTGCATCCCTTATATCTCTTTTGCTCACCGGTAGGACTTCTGGAACCGTGCGCGTGCGCCTGGGCCGTGCGGCTTCTTGGTTTCTTTCTGCCGTGAGTCGTTTACGAGCAGAGTCCGGTCGTACGCGAGGAACGCATCCTTTATCCGTGGGTCGTTGTGCCACTCCACGATGCCGCGCGCGAGTGCCGTCCGGACCGCCTCGGCCTGGCCCATGATGCCTCCGCCGGAGACATCGATCGCTGCATCGACACCGTCGAGTGCGGTCGGCGCCAGCAGGAGCGGCTCGGCGATCTTCATGCGCGTCAACTCGTTCCCGTAGATCTCCAGGGGCACGGAGTTGATGCGGACCCGGCCGTTGCCGGGTCTCAGGGTCGCCCGGGCGATTGCCGTCTTTCTCTTACCGCTTGTGTTGATGATCTTTGCCATTCCATCACCTCTCTTAATATTTTGCTCCGAGGTTGGTGCTTATCGCCCCGATCGTAATATACTTCGGGCTGCTCAGCCGGTCGATGTGAGCCACTTCGAGCGTTTCGGTCTCTATCCCGACGAGTTCCATGGGAACCCCGACATAGGTCTTGATCCGCTTGAATGCAGCCATGCCGCGCTCGCGCTTGTACGGGAGCATGCCCCGTATGGTGCGCTTGACGATATGGTCAGGTCTGCGCGGGAAGAACGGGCCGCCTTCACGGGATCCCCGCTCGCGCTTGTGGGTGTAGTTCGCAAGCACATGTGCCCGGCTTCCGGAGACGATTGCCTTCTCCACATTTACCAGGGCAATCTCTTCGCCGGCAAGCGCGCGCTGCGCGACGAGGCTGGCCATTCTTCCGAGCAGTAATCCGTCTGCGTCGATAACTGTAACCATTCGTCTCACCTGAGGATCCGTACCTTGCTCCCCTTCGGGTTATCCCGAACGAGGTCCTCGATAGTCATGCACGTCCCGTTGGCACCGGTGATCTTGCTCATCGCGGCCTCGGAGAAGTCCAGTGCGGCGATCTTTACCGGCAGGTTGAGCGCGCCGCTGCCGAGCACTTTGCCTGGCACCAGGATCGTCTCGCCTTCATTCGCGTACCGGTCGATCTTGCTGAGGTTCACCTCTGCGTAGTTCTTCCGGGATGTATCCAGCCTCTTTGCAATCTCGCGCCAGATGTTCGCCTCGTGTACGCGTGACGCATCTTTCAGCGTCACAATGAGAGCGACCAGCCGGGGGTTCGATTTATTCTCGGTTGTCTTCTTCATTCAGTCCCCTCTCCCGTTATCTCGTTCATCACGTCTACCAGATCGTCTGACGACTTCTGGATGTACTGTAGCGCTCTCTCGATGATCTCCCGGACGGGCATTGAGCCGTCGCCCTCCACCACGAAGATGAAACTGCTCGCGTCGGTACCGATGCGGATGGCCGCCTCGGTGCCGATGCCGCCGGCAACACATGCCTGCTCGCAGAGCCTGCAGAGGGAACAAAGTTCCTGCCGTTCTGCAATGACCCGAACCTTACCCTGTGCTGTTTCGAGCACGTTGCGCGGACATTCGTCGACGCACATACCGCATCCGTCGCACAACTCACCGATGGTGATCGCCGGGTGGTTCTTGTAGCCGCAGGCGGTTGTTGCCTGCCACTTGGCATGCTCGTTTCCGGTGCCGACGATGGCGTATGCCTCGAGCACGATCTTCTGGTCTCGCCCGAGGTCGATGATGGGGATCTTCTCTTCTGCCGGTGCAGCGTCGGGGTCCTGGGGTATCAGGTCGCTTGAGTAGACCGTTCTTGGCCCCTCGACGGAGAGCGTATATGTTGCGGTGCAGACCGGGCACCCGGCGCCTTCGCAGGTGCATTCGCTACGCCGCGCGTAGCGTTTCAGGTCGGTCCGCAGGGGGATGAGCCCCAACCGGTGCGTCAGCATCTCATCGAAGAGGACGCTTGTATTATCGTAGATCCGGACATCTTCGATGGCGAGCGTCGGCACTTCGCTGATCATCGCCCGCCGAAACATATTGGCGAACGACGTGGAAACGCCGCTTAAGGTGAATTTGGCGACTCTCTCATCCAGTCGAGAAAACGCTATTTCCATTAAACTCTCCTTCCTCTCCGTCCGCCCTTACCGCGGATGCTGTCGTGGGGCACCGGGGTGACGTCTTCGATGCGGCCGATCCTTATCCCTGCACGGGCAAGGGCGCGGATGGCTGCCTGAGCGCCGGGTCCGGGGCTCCGCTGTTTGCCCCGTCCGGGTGCGCGGACCTTCACGTGGACGCCGGTGATGCCCTTGTCGCGCGCGTTCTGTGCGACCTGGATTGCCATCTGCATGGCTGCATACGGCGAGCTCTCGTTTCTGTCCTGCTTCACGACCATGCCGCCGCTGCTCTTGGTGACCGTCTCCGCTCCGGAGAGGTCGGTGACGGTGATGATGGTATTGTTAAAGGAGGCAAAGATGTGTGCAATGCCCCATTTCTCTTCTGCCATGATATTACCTCATTCCTGTGCGGGCGATGCGGCTTCTCTCGGGGTGAACGTCGTTCGTCAACGGGGAGGGGCCGTAGTAACTGATCTCCGGCTCTTCGGCTCTCGCGACACGGTAGCTCGGTACGGTCACGCGGCGACCGGAGATCGCGATGTGTCCGTGAACGATGAACTGCCGGGCCTGCTTGGGGGATCGTGCGAGCCCCTTGCGGATGACCTGCGTCTGGAGGCGGCGATCGAGTTGCTGCTCGACCTTCAGGCCGAGAGCGTCGCCGATATCGGCGTTCTCGCCGATGAGGCCGTAGCGGTAGAGATGGTTGAGGAACTGATCCTTCTTCGCCTGGTAGTCCTCAGTGCTGAGGCCACCCGACCGCAGTGCCACCAGCTCACGGGCGGCAGACCGGTATTTCCGCAGCACGCTCTGGGCCTTCCAGAGTTCGCGCTTGTTCCGGAGGCCGTAATCGATGATGAGCCGCTTTTCGTCCTCAAGTCTTGTCTTCTCGAACCGCCGCTTGGGCGTCGCGTATTGCTTGTGGTTTTTCCCTGGATATCCCATTCGATCACCGCATTACTCTTTCTTTCTCTTGACGCCGACGGTCGTGCCGGTTCTGCCGGTGGACTTGGTGCGCTGACCGCGGACCTTCTGTCCTGTCTCGTGCCTGATGCCCCGGTAGCTGCGCATCTTACGCATACGGTTGACATCGTCGTCGTTCATCATCGTGAGATCGGGTCCGAGGAGATGACGAACCTCGCCGGTGTAGATGTCCTTCGGGCGGTTTACCATCCAGTCGGGCACCTGTTCGGTGTACGTATCAACGGCGTTTCCGATCCGCTCGACGGATCCGTCGTCCAGCTTGCCGAGAATGGCATGGGGATCCACGCCGGCAAGAGCGGTGATGGTGCGCGATGTGTGCGGACCAATGCCCTTGATCCCGGTCAGTGCGATGTGCACTGCCTTGGTGCCGTCGAGATCAGTGTTTCTGACTCGAACAAAGTACTTTATCTCTTCTTCATCCATGTGATCGCCTCATCATCGACGTTGTCGGTGAAAGCGCTGAGGGAGGGATTTGAACCCTCGAGTCCCAGGGGGACACAGGTTTAGCAAACCTGCGCCATACCAGGCTTGGCTACCTCAACAGTGAACTTCGCATCTTTCGATACTCGCAACACGCGGGTGTTGCTCCAGACACAGCATTCTATGACTCGTGCCTATTCATTTTGGTATGATACCTTGATAATATTTGTGGTGTTTTCAGGGGGAGCGGCGAGCCCGCCGAACTCCACTTCCGATAAGTCCCGACGCAACAATGGGGAGCGCGATCGTGGCGTCGCAGAAGCACTGGACACGGGGGGACGCCACTGCCTCCTTGCCCCAGCTGATCGCCTCCTCAAACGTGCACCCCGAAAGCCCGCCCCAGTGAGGGGCGTCGGTGGTGTACTGGATGGCGTAGGCATGTCCGCCGAGGTTCTGTTCGTGGATCGAGGCGATCACCTGGGTCTGCTGGATGAAGTTCTTCGGCACGCCGCCGCCGACGTAGATGACGCCGGTCTTCTTCGCCTCCTCGACCATGCGCGTGATCTCGTCGGTGTCGGCGAGCTGGTCGATATCGATGTCGATCCCGCGCCTGCGCGCCATCACGAGGCCGATGCCGATGGATGAGTCGCCGAGGGCGGGGATGAAGATCGGGACGCCGTACTCGGCGCAGGTGGCGATGAGCGACTGTCCCTCCGGCCTGTGCTCGCGAAGCCAGTTCCCGAGGAGCCGGATGAACTCCCGTGAGGAACCCCGGAACGGTGCGATCTCGTCGGCGAACCGCGATATCTCCGCGTCGATACTCCGGAACTCCTCTTCGTACGCGAAGACGTCATAGATGCGGTCTATCCCCTTCTCGAAGAGTGCCGCATCGTCTGCGTGGTGGTGGCCGAGGTAGTGCCGGACACCAAGGTGCTCGCAGGTGTCATGGAAGATGTTTGCACCCGTCGAGACCAGGACGTCGATGTAGCGGTGCCTGACGAGTTCGATGAGTATGTTCTGCATACCTCCCGGGATCATCGCCCCCGACAGCCCCATGAATATCGTGCAGTCCGGATCTTCGACCATCCTGGTCCAGACGCCGAGCGACTCCCCGAGTTTTCTTCCCTGGAAGCCGGTCCTGCTCATGGACAGGAGAAGTGCCGTTACATCCGTATTCGGTTTGACTGGCTGCGTTGGTTTCATGGAAATATCCTGATACCGTTTCTGGCTGTGGAGTATTAATGATTGGTACCGAAGGTGCGGGGAACGACTTCCCGAAGGGGAAGGAGTTCGAGCACCGTCAGGTGCGAAGGGGCGGGGCGGGGCTCTGGAACTATCTTATATGGTGGTTTATGGGTGTCCGGGATGCGAGGACAGACCCCATGCACTGGACCGTGGTGGCTATCGTCACGCACTGCCCCCGCCCCTCGGGCGGGGGAGGAGGCCGGAGGCCGGGCGAGGTGGGGATGCAGTATAGCCTTATGAACTTGGAGACAGGGGAGGGGGGCTTGCCCCCCTCCCCGTCAGCCCCGCCCCCAATGGCGATATTCCCACGGTCCAGTGCCATGGGCTTTGTACCCGCATCTTGAGCACCCATGCTCCTGCAAGAGATGGTCTGAAAAGATATCCCGAGAGCCGCCCCTCAACCAGTTCCTGTAAGCCTACATTCTTAGATTAAAACCCGGAACGGACCGCCCGTCCGCAAAAAAAAGTAGTATCAGGCCCTCTTCACAGGGCCTGGACCAGTGTGTTCCTGGTTACAACGCCTGCGATCCTGCCGTTCTGCTGGACCGGGACGGAACTGATGCTCTTCTTAAGCATCAGGTCGATGACATCCGAGACGTCGGTATCCGCATCCACCGAGATCAGGGGCGCGCTCATGATGTCGCGCACGAGAAGGTTCCTGATCCGGTACTCCTGGTGGGTCTCTTCCACGAGATCCTTGAACGCGTAGAGCGCCTTTGCGACATCGGTCTCCGTGACGATGCCGAGGACCCGGTCGCCCTCCTCGACGATGAAGCGGTTGATCTCACCGTCCAGCATTCTCCTGCGGAGGTGGACGGCCCGCTCCTCGACCTGGATGGTGTGTGCCGGTTCCATGACGCTCTGGAGGCCGCCCGCCGGCCGGAGCACCTTCAGGAGGTCACCTGCCGTCACCTGTCCGATGAGACGGTGCTCGGCATCAAGAACCACGACCAGCTTGTAGTGCTGGAGCAGCGGCACCAGAACATCGATGCTCTGGTCCGGGTATGCCGAGGTGAAGTTCTCCTCGACGGTGTTCGCGACATGGATGGATGTGGCCTTCAGCGTCTGGGTCTTCCTGCTCCCGAGTGTCTCGGCGATCGCTGCCCGGGATGTCGTGCCGATGACCGTCCCGTTGTTGGTCACGATAAGCGGATCGACGCCTTCACCGAGCATCTTCTCGAGCGCTTCGCTGACAAAGGCGGACTTCGCGATAGTGATCGGTTTTGCCATCACGTCTTTGACGAGTAACTGAAATCTGTCGCTCATTTTGCCACTTCCTTTATGATATCATCTCTCTTGAGCATGCCCCGGACCTCATCGTCCTCGAGGACCACGATACTGTTGATCTGGTTTTCGAGCATCAGCCCGATAGCATCCTGGAGGGATGCATCGGAGGGAACGGTGATGACCGGGCGGTTCATGATGTCTTCTGCAACTGCCGATACCTCGACGACGTATCTGAGGCGTTTCTGCCCTGCCGGCTCCTCTTTCCTGAGGTGTGTGACATCTTTTCTGGGCAGGTTCGTTCGCTCGTCCTGATACTCATAAAATGCGAGGTTACTTTCCGTAATGATGCCGGCAAGGCTTCCATTGTCGTTAACGACAATAAGTTTATCGTTTTTTCCTTTTATCGTGTCGACAACATGGTCAAGCGAGTGGTAGCGGTTGACCGTGGCCGCGTCCTCCATGATCTCGCTGACCTGGAGAGAGAGCCCGCGTACATGGGCTGAACGGAGAACATCCAGTTTGGTGACGATGCCGGTCACCTTGCCGTTTTCGGCCACGGGCAGTCCGGATATGTCCTTATCGAGCATTATGGCTGCAATTTCACGAATGCTGGTCTCCGGTTTTACCGTGATCGGATCCGGTGCCATCAGGACACTGACCGGGATTCGATCGATCGGGCGCCGCCGCCACATCGGTTCCGTCTGCCTGAGCCGGTAGGCGATATCCTTCTTGGTCAGGATGCCCTGAAGATCTTCCCCTTCCATGACGGGAAGTCTCGAGACGCGGTGCTTGAGCATAAGGTTTCGCGCATAGGCGACATTATCGGCCGGTGCAACGACGTACACCGGCGTGGACATCACATCAATGGCACGCATTCTCTTCTCACCTCTCTGCAAATGCTTTCACAAGGTCGTATTCTGTCACGAGTCCGACAAGGTGCGAATCCTCTATGACGGGCAGCGCCCCGACACGCCGCTGGATCATCTCGATGGCGATGTCGTGGATATTCCGGTCCGGCGTGGTGGTGTGAAGTTCCCCCGAGAGGAGCGACCTTACCGGCGCGCCCATAACCTCGGCGGAGTCTCCCGTCGTCAGCTGCTCGAAGGCTTTCCCTTTTCCGAGATAACTCATGATATCGGTGGCGGTGACGATGCCGCAGAGAAGATCGTCGACAACGACTGGAAGCCGCCGGAACCTGCACTTTACCATCTCCTCGCAGACTTTGCCGATCGGCGTATCGGGACTGGTGACGCGGACGGATGCCTTCATGACATCTTCTGCCCTGCGGCCCGAGTGCGCGGTGGCGAGCACCTTCATCACGTCGCGCTCGGTCACGATACCCTTGAGTTCTCCTTCGGCGTCGGTGATGGGGATCCCGCCGATGTTTTTGTTGATGATGATATCGACCGCATCGGCGATGTTCCCCGCAACAGGCATGGTGACCAGGTGCGGGGTCATGATCTCGCGGAGTCCCTCGTTGATGGCCGCAAGAAAGTTCCCCCCGTGTTTCACCTGTACGAGGTTGAACTTGTCGCCGCCACCCATGAAGTCGATGATGTCGCTGACGGTCACGATCCCCCGGAGGCGGTGCGTCCCCGCATCGACGAGCGGCAGCCTGCGGAACCCTTCGCGGGTCATAATCTCGACTGCCTGGATGATCGTGGTGGTCTGCTGTGCCGTGACGACGTCCCGGGTAGCGATCGCCATAATCTCGCCTTCATACTCGGCGATCCTTGTCTTGAAGTCGACTGGTCCGCGATCGCGTCTGCCCGGCATCTTCAGGAGCCTGTCAGCCGGTTTCTTATCCGAGTTATTGGGATTCGGTTGCATCGTCTCACTCCTCTGGGATTATAGTGTCAGGAGATATTTTCACGGCATTCGGCCGCTGATGGCGTCATGACGGTCGATAACGCCGACGAGCCTCTTTTTCTCGTCGACGACAGGGAGGATGCTGATGTCGTGGTCGACCATCAGCCGGCTTGCCGTTGCTATCGAGTCATCGGGCGTCACCGTTATTACGGGTGTCGTCATGACCCGGTCCACGGTGGTGTCGGCCTGGTTCTTCACCGATGTGCGGACATTTCCGGCACGCAGGAGATCCCGGCGGGAGATGACGCCGATGGTCTCTTTCTTCTGCACCACGGGAAACGCGGAAAAGCCGCTCGAAACGATCAGGCTATAGATGCGGAGTATCGGGTCGTCCGGTGCGCAGGTGACGGGTTCCCGCGTCATGACCGTCTCGACCCTGCCGGGGATGTCACGACGGGAGATCAGGATGGGGAAGAGTTCGGAGAAGAGCACCCCTCCTTTGAAGATACCGTCTTCACTGACGACTGCAGCGCTGTTTGTACGGGCATTCTGTATTGCGAGGCCGACCTCCGCGAGGGGCGTATTCGGGGCGACCTGGGCGGCCTCCCGAATAAAGCCTTTGACCGTGACGTTTGATTTGGTGTCCATAACCCGCAGGACATCGGATATGTCGAGATAGCCCATCAGATGGTTTTTCTCGTCCACGATGTAGAGTTCACGAAAGACGTCGTCCCGGAGAACGCTCCGTGCTTTCGTGACATAGTCGTCATAGCGCAGGGTGGGGATCTCCACCATCAGGTTTGAGGCCACTTTCATAACAACTGCTCCTCCTCCCGACAGACGGGGCAGAGCATAAGGTTGTCGACCCGTGAGAGATCATCGGACATGTTCCCGCACCGGTCGCAGACCCCCATAGCGTACTCTTCTTCGCGGTTGATCTCGATGAGGTCCGCCAGCAGTTCGTTCACCTCAGCCGCGACGGTGAGGATATCCCTGACCGTCACAATCCCGATGACCTGCTGCTCCTCAACAATAGGAAGCCTGCGGACACGGTGCTTCACCATCATTGCTGCGGCATCCCCGACCAGTTTGTCGGCACCGATCGTGATCAGCGGGGTGCTCATGATCTCGCTGACATGGATGCTGCTCGGCTTTGAGTCTTTTGCCACAACTTTGCAGTTGATATCCTCCTCAGTGACGATCCCGGCGGGCAGGTTATTCTGCAGCACAATGCAACTGCCGACTCCATCGCGGCACATAGTCTGTGCCGCCCGGGCAACAGTCTCCCCCCCGTCGATGGTCGTTGGATGGCTCTGCATGACCTCCCTGAGTGGTATGCGTGTCTCGAAGCGGATGGTATCGCTATTGTTTATCATGGGATTCTCCTAATCGAGCCGATATATGGCCAGATTCTTCAGGTGCAAGTGTATCTAGGTCTCAACAGTATAAAATAATTCTCACGCTCCGAGATTGCGGTTTGTCTCCAAAATAGGGAAATTGCGCCGGACGGAACATATAATTATATTTATTCGTGTGTGCCATAACACACTAACGTATAGGCAAATCGGCCTACCAGAGGGAGCTTAATGACGTTCTTAGTTCGTACGAAAAAAAGGATCTCGGGTTTCTTGAAGGGACTCTTTAAGAAGCGGACCTGCCGCATCGGGATTTATGGCCCTCCCAATGCCGGCAAGACGACGCTTGCGAATCGGATTGTGCGGGATTGGGTTGGTGATGCGGTCGGGCCGGTCAGTGAAGTGCCTCACGAGACCCGCCGTGTGCGACGCAAGGAAGATATCACGATCAAAGGCCAGAACGGCAGCTCGATCACCATCGATATCGTCGATACGCCGGGCGTGACGACCAAGATCGACTATAACGAGTTCGTCGAATACGGCATCGAGAAGGAAGAGGCGATCAAGCGGGCACGGGAGGCGACCGAGGGCGTGGCTGAGGCGATGCACTGGCTCCGCGAGGATATCGATGGCGTCATTTACATGCTCGACTCCACACTGGACCCGTTCCAGCAGGTGAACATCATGCTTGTGGGGATCATCGAGAGCCGGAAACTCCCTGTCCTGATCGTCGCGAACAAGAACGATCTTCCTGATGCTTCCGCCGCGCGGATCAAGAGTGCATTTCCCCAGCACCCTGTGATCTCCATCTCGGGCCTTGAAGGAAACAACGTGGATGAGTTGTACGAGAACATGACGTCGTATTTCGGGTGATGGAGATGATACAGGGTGTACAAATTGACCTAATTTCGGCCGAACGTCTTGATCGGCTCACGGTAATGGAGAAAGTCCGCCTGATCCTCGACGATGTCATGGAAGGGAACATCGTCGTTCTTGAGAAGGGTCTCGCGCCTGAGGAACAGAGCAAACTCATCGAGATCACGATGCGGGAGATCGCACCGGACGGGTTTTCCGGGATCGAGATGGAGACCTATCCCGTCAGAGATGCCCCGACAGGTCTTTTCGGGAAACTTTTCGGGGGGAAGCGCTCCGAGACCCGGCTGACGGTGATCGGGCCTGCAAACCAGCTCAAGACGCTCAAGAAGGAGAAGGATCTCATCAGTGCATGGGTCTCCTCCTCGAGATGAACGGGTAGCACGGTGGATATATGCCTCACAAGTGTACACAATGCGGCAGGGAGTTCGATGACGGCTCGACGAAGATATTGAAGGGATGTCCGAGCTGCGGCGGGAAGAAGTTTCTCTACATCCGTGAGGCCGAACGGCACGATGACGTGCTGAAGGAGAAGACCGTCGATGAGATCGCCCAAGATACAGGCGAGGACGTGCTTGAGGTCCGGCGGGATCGGCGAAAAGAGGAGATCGAGGTCTTTGAACGGATTGAGAGCATCCGCATTCTGGGTCCCGGTTCGTACGAACTGAATATCGATAAACTGGCCAGGTCCGACGAGGTCGTCGTCGGACTGGAAAAAGAAGGAAAATACGTCGTGGACATTCTCTCGATGGCCAAGAAGAAGAAGAAGTGATGCAGTATCTTCTGTAGTTAGTGGGGGGCGAGTGGTTCTTCTGGGTGGGGGGCGAGCGATTCTCCCGGAGCGTTGTATCCCCAGGCGAAGATATAAATATCCTGAGAACTCTTTTTCAGCTGCAAAACGCAATCCGACACTCAATGACGCATGTCGGAGCGACGGTTTCCTGCATGAGAACATGATACTCTCATGAACACTTTGCGTAGATCGGATTCCATTCACGGTCTCTGCTCTCATGCGGCTTGTCCCCGACTGTTGCGGTTCGTATCCCGCACTGGAGGGTGTCGATCTGGAGGTAATCCCATGAACACGACATATGATATTCAGAATCCGATCGACGATACCGTGAGCTCCATCCATGATACCGCAAACCCGATCTACCTGTCATCGCTCGATACCGTCCCCGGTATCAGCGCAGAGGAGTGTGCCCGCCTCTCGCAGGTGACGGAGCTCTTCGCGTTCCGCGCGAACGACTATTACCTCTCGCTGATTGACTGGAACGATCCGGCCGATCCTATCCGGCGGCTGATTGTACCCACCCTCGAGGAGATTACGCCCTGGGGACACCTCGATCCCTCGTCGGAACACCGGTACACCCGGGCGCCGGGGCTGCAGCACAAGTACCGTGAGACCGCTCTGCTGCTGGTCAGCGACCTCTGCGGCGGCCTCTGCCGCTACTGTTTCCGCAAGCGTCTCTTCACCGAGGATGCGCGCGAGGTGAACAAGGACATCTCCGGGGGGCTTGCCTACATCCGGGACCACCCGGAGATCAGCAACGTCCTGCTCACCGGGGGCGATCCCCTGATCCTCGGGACTGACCGGCTGCTTGACATCATCCGGCAGCTTCGGGATATCGATCATGTCGAGATCATCCGGATCGGCACGAAGATGCCGGCATACGACCCCTTCCGGATCACGAACGATCCCGCGCTGCTGGATATGATCCGGGACTACAGCCTGGATGAGAAACGCATTTACATCATGGCGCAGTTCAACCACCCGAGGGAACTGACCGATGCGGCCTGTCGAGCAGTTGCTCTCCTGAAGGATGCCGGGGCGGTGATTATGAACCAGACACCCCTTATCCGCGGCATCAACGACGACCCGGAGGTGCTTGCCGGGCTCTTTGAGAAACTCTCGTTCATCGGTGTCAATCCCTACTACGTATTCCAGTGCCGTCCCACGATCGGCAACCGGACGTTTGCGGTGCCGGTGGAGGAGTCGTACCGGATCTTCGAGCAGGCACGGTCGAGGTGTTCGGGACTTGCGAAACAGGCCCGGTTCGTGATCTCCCATGCGACAGGGAAGATTGAGGTGCTGGGGAAGACCGATAACCACACATACTTCAAGTACAACCAGGCGGCCAATCCGGAGGATATCGGGCGGTTCATGGTCTATAAGAGCAACCCGGAGGCCTACTGGTTCGACGACTATACGGACCTGGTGGACGAGGGGAGGGTGAGGGGGCCGGACGGTCTGGTGTAAGTGGCCCGGGATATGCCGGCATCGCCGGGTGCGGGATGGACGTTAGGGTGGAGGAGTGTCTGGGGCCCAGATAGGTGCCAGAAGAGGTCTGTCCCGGAGGAGAGGTCTGATCCTATGCTCCGGTACCCACTCAGGTGATCTCTCCCCCGGTGCGGCCGGCAATCGAAGGGATCGGGAGTCCGCGCCGGAGCCGTACGATCAGCCATTCGTCGATGACGCCGGCAAGGTTTCTCCTGCACTCTTCGAGCGTTCTCCCCGTTGCCCAGACGCCGGGGAGTTCCGGGACTTCCCCGTAGTACGGTTCGGCGTCCTCGATGATCTCGCATTGGGCGTGGTCGAGTGCCACGGTGGTGTAATCAAGGATCATTCTATGCACTTATGGGATTGGTTCTAACTATAGGGTTTTAGGTGTCCGATAGAAGCAAGTGGGACTGTTGATGTCTTTCTATGCACCTCCCGTAATCATGGCTGGAACGGAGGTTATGGGCCTGTGGCTGGCCCTGCAACCCCGCTAACACTAATTTCCTTAGAATGGGTAGTCATCGGAATTGCTGACGTACTCCTCAAGATTCTTGAAGGTGACGTCCGTTCCCCAGCTATTAATGAAGAGCCCGTCACGGGCGATGACAACTCCCTCGAGGGAGTCACCGATGAAAGTCACCTTTCCGTTGGGGGCGAAGAAGACGCCGGTTACCAATCCTCCATATTTCTCTATGCGAATGTCACCATTTTCTGCGATAACTATGACATTTTCTGCTTGGAGATCTCCCGACGGTGTATATGAGTAACTATCAGCAAATATCTTCACGCCATCTGTCAGGGGCCCACTGGAGGTGTAATTCTTTGCCGTATACCAGTCGGCGGGTTTCGTGGAGGGTATCTTCTGATCCGGCATGGTGAAGCCCGGCACTGCTTCCTGGTGGATGCATTTTGAGAGTGTGCTATCGCTGACATGGTTGAGTGCGGTGGGCGTGCCGGTGTAATAGATGCGTGCGTCACCCGCAATAACGGTGTCCGACCTCCGTAGCGTAAGATCTCCGTTAACATACACATCGTCGTGTATGGTGACGCCCTCCAGGTCACAATTGCCGTTAACGTATACATCGCCGTAGATACTTCTGAGGCCGGTATTGAGTGTCAGGTCTCCATTGATATATATGTGGCCGGGATTGGTTGGCGACCCCAGGCTAACACTTCCTGCGCCGAGGGTAACATCACCGTTGATGTAGATGTCCGAGATAGCGATGGAGGCACCCATACTGCCAATATCTGCCGCTTTCAGTCCGCCTATGCCTGTGAGGATGATCGTTGCTCCCGGACCGTAGATGTTGTCTCCGTTGAACTTGAGAGTTGTACCATGGACGAAGACATTCTTGTCAATGACGAATTTGGCAAAGGAACTTGGCTCTCCCTCGGAGAGATACATAAGGTACTCCCCGCCGCTGGGGTCGGCGTAGACCATCAGGACCTTCGACGGTCCGGAAAGGGATGTCGGGGGGTCATAGACGAGGATATCGCCGATGCCCCAGGCAGTCCAATCTTCTCCTTCATCAACTTCAGAGAGATCCTCGTTGTCGTGCACCGCGGTCCCGTCGTCAATGGTGACCCGGAGCCGGTCTCGCGGTATCGTATCCCCGCCCTGATGGCGGATGGAGACGCTCCCGTCCTCGCCGTAGGTTACGTTGAAGGTGACCGACGGGAGGATCGGGGCCGCCTGCTGGGAGAAGAAGGCGACCGCGAAGACGGCGATGCCGAGCGCGATGACCGATATGAGGAGGATCGCCCCCAGGGACTCGGCGATCCCCCGGTCGTTCTCCGCTGGCTGTGGTTCTGGTAATCGAGCCATACCTGCTCTCTTATCTCTCTCAATGTTCCTCAGGGATACCCTGTTATACTTTCTACAGCCCCGATAAAGTAGCACGGGTCGTTATCTGAGATGTCCAGGATCATCAGGGTGGGATCCGCCGGTTTGATGTTGGTGAGGGTGATAGGGGCACTCCACATACCGTTTATGAGTTGTGTGTTGTTGACGTAGTACTCTGTTTGGACGCTTTTTTCGGAGCTTGTAATAACCACTGAGGAGCTGAAATCGCTGTAATCGTAGATCCTTCCTCCGCTTATGGTCCCGGAATTCTGCAGTACACCGTTTTTGTAGACATCCACGTTGGCCGCGGAGATGTGCCATCCGCCGTGCCCAATGGCAAAGAACCGCATTGCAGATTTGCCGGTGAGCCCGATCCTCAGCACATCGTTTTTGGCAAAGGTTACCTGATCTGTGGCGAGTTCGAGGTACGTTTTGCTGTCGTTGAGGGTAAATTCGAAGGAACCGCTGCACCCCCAGTCGCTTTTGCCATTGTTCCATACATTCTGGCTGAGGTAGATCGAGTTGCCCTCCAGCATTGTGACAAACTGATCGACCACCCAGGCTTCCCGCTCCTCTATCGTGTCGAAAGAGATGTTTAACTCGCTTTCTACCCATTCTCCTCCGGCCGGTATATCCGGGCCACCGGCTCCGGCAGTCCCGGAGAAGGTCGCTGACTTCAGCAGGGTCGCCCCTCCACCGCTGCGGTAGACGACCTGCACCCGTTCGGGAGCGGAACCCACGTCGTACTGCAACACCCCGCCGAGCGACCACGATCCGGCGCCACCGGGATATGAGACCGGGCTATCGAGACGCACTCCGTCGGCCAGGACGTAGAACGAGCCTTTTGCAAGGGTGTCTCCGCCGTTGTGCGTCAGACTGATGACACCATCCTTCTCCGATACGAGGATATCGACCTGTGGCGTCCCCTCCGGCGTTGGCTGGGAGTAGATCGTGACGGCGACAAGCCCGACGCCCACGACGGCGACGGCGAGGAGGAGGACGATGCTGACGACCTCGGAGACTGCATGGTCCTTGTGCCGGATGCCGCGTCCTTCCTGCTCTGCCCTGCGGTTCCCTCTCGACTGTCCTGGTCCCTTCATTCTTCTTCCCTCCTAAGCCATGATCGACTGCTGGAGCCCGACGCTGAGCCCGACGCGGGTGACATCCAGGTCGATGTATTGGATCCGGTCAGGTTCCGTCCCTGTATCCGGGCGGCAGGTCATGCTCGCCTGACTCCCGGCTTGGACGATCCGGACCGGGCGTGCGCCATCCCCGGCTCCCCAATCCACGCCCTCACGTTCCACGGCGTCGATGAAGGCCTGCCGCCACGCTGCCGCGGTCGCCTCGTCGTGCGCATTCACCGTCACCGTGATATCCTCCCCGGTTCCGGCAGTGGCGGGGGGGACCTTTGTCACTCCCTCCCGGAGCCGGGTGTCCACCCTGGCAACGCCCTGCCCTCCTGTCCCCTGGCTGCCGAAGATCTGGACGGCAACGATCTCCACCCGCAACCGGTAATTCGGGCTCGCTTCAGTGCCGGTGTTGACGTTATACACCGACACCAGGGGAGAGAGCCGGATGGCTGTTCCTGAGTCCTGTTCGAGGAAGAGGCCTCCCATCTGGTAGACGTAGCGCTGCCGTATCCAGTAGTTGTTCGCGGACTCGTAGGCCACCTCCCCCATTGGGGCCAGTACAACCTTTTCCACCCCGGTATCGGTGATCGTGAGGCTATCCTGATGCTCGTTCACCGAGACCGTCCCCCCCGACGCTATAGGAGCAAGCACCGGGGAGAGAACACCTCCCCCCTGCGTGCTGCCTCCTGGCGTCCCGAGGTCGAACGCGGTGCTGAGCGTCACGCCCTCGGCAGATCGCGTGGTATTCAACGAATTCACCCACAGCGAATCCAGAGCAATCTTATAATCCACGAACCGGTCCTTCACCGCGTTCATGTGGGCGATCTCGTCCTCCCTTCCCGCCGCCGGGACCCCGTACACCTGGTACAGCGAGAGTGCGACGACGATCAGGCCGAGGATCAGGACGAAACCGACGACCTCCGAGAGGCCGTCATCACGCGGTCGGGACGGCATAGTCAAATTAATTCTCTGTGTGAGGCCTATATCTACCTATTGTTCATCTCCTTGCGCACTCTGCCCACGAAAAAAGAAACAGCGGGGAATAGGATGCTTTAACGGCAGACCTGAGTCTCGCAAGAGTTCCGTTCCTTCACCGTCAAACCTTTTCACCTCAGCCGGCCCATAAATACTACAGTATGCCACAGGAGTCGGGAGTATCCCCCGGCGGACCGTTCCTCTCTCCGGGATGCGTCCTCTGCCACCAGGGAGCAAAGATGGTCCTCTTCGTGACCGGCCGGTGTCACCGCACCTGCTGGTACTGCCCGCTCTCGTATGAGCGGAAAGGCCGGGACGTAGTGTTTGCAAATGAACGGAAAGTCTCGTCGCCGTCCGAGGCCATCGAAGTGGCGGAGAGCATGAGCGCTCTGGGGACCGGGGTCACCGGCGGCGAACCGCTGATCGAACTCGACCGGGTGGTGGAATACTGCAGGGCTCTCAAGGAGCACTTCGGCCCGGACCACCAGATCCACCTCTACACCGGCCTTGCGCCCAACGAGGCCATGCTCCGCCGCCTCCAGGGGCTGGTCGACGAGATCAGGCTGCACCCGCCTCATGAGTCGTGGCCATGCATCCTCGAGACCGACTTCGCCCGCTCGGCCGTCCTCGCCCGGAACATGGGCTTTCTGATCGGCATCGAGGTGCCGGCCCTCCCGGGAATCGAGGACCTTGCCGCTGCCCTCCCGCTCCTCGACTTCCTCAATATCAACGAACTGGAGTGGGGGGAGACCTGCGCCGCCGCCATGCGCGAACGCGGGCTCGAACCCGAGGACGGGCTGCATAATGCCGTGCTGGGCGCCCGCCAGTGGGCGGAGAAACTCTCTCTCGACCACAAAGTGCACTTCTGCTCGTCGGTCTTCAAGGACTCGGTTCAGCTACGGGAACGCTTAAAGCGGATCGCTGCAAACACTGCGCGTCCGTTTGAAGAGGTGACGGATGACGGGACGGTTGTGTACGGGGTGCTTGAGGCGACAGGCCCCATCGACGATCTCCTGGAGAGCCTCGATGAGGACGATTACGTGGTCTGCGAAGGAAGGGTCGAGATGGCGTGGTGGGTGCTTACCGATCACGGTGCCGGGCTGCCGGGCAAGAAATACGTCGTCGAGCGCTACCCCAACGGGGGCATGGTGGTCGAGGTGACGCCGCTCTGATGCTCCGATCAAGGCTTGAGCCCCTCTACGAGCGTTTCCTGCAGTGGCAGGTGAAGCACATCCCCCGGCACGTAGCGGTGATCCAGGACGGAAACCGCCGGTTTGCCCGGGAGCAGGGGCTTGATACGGCACTCGGGCACCGGCTCGGGGCGGATGCCACGGAGCAGGTCCTCGACTGGGCATGCGAACTCGGTGTGCGGCATATCACGCTCTACACCTTCTCCACCGAGAACTTCAGGAGAAACAAGGACGAGCTCGCGTCGCTCTTTGCGCTCTTTCAGGAGAAGTTTCTCGCGATCCTGACCGACGAGCGGGTGCACAAAAATCATATTCGGGTGCAGATGATCGGCGACCGGTCCCTCCTCCCCGACGACCTCCTGGAGACGATCGAAGCGGCGGAGAAAGCGACACTGCACTACACCAACTACTACCTCAATATCGCGCTTGCCTATGGTGGCCGCAACGAGATCGTGCATGCCGCCCGGTTGATCCTCGGCGAGGTAAAACACGGCACTCTCGACCCCGGGACCATCAGCACCACGACCGTCGAGAGCCACCTCAACCGGGGCGCGCCCATACCCCCCGTCGACCTGATCATCCGCACCGGCAACGACTGCCGGACATCCAACTTCCTCCCCTGGCTCGCGAACGGCCACGAGTCGGCCGTCTACTTCTGCGCTCCCTACTGGCCGGCGTTCCGGAGGATCGATCTCCTCCGGGCGATGCGCGTCTATGACCAGCGCATGCTTCTCAAGGAGCGTGCAGGCCGGCGTTCCTGACGGTCACCGCCCGAAACGGCGTGCCCGGGACTGGAAATCCCGGAGTGCCCGGAGAAAATCCACTTTTCTGAGCAGAGCCCAGTTGACGTCGAGAAAGAAGAGTTCGGAGTAGACCGATTGCCAGATGAGGAAGTCGGTCAGGTGGTCGCCGCCGGTCTTGATGACGAGGTCGGGCTCGTAGTTGAAGGTGAGGTACGACTCCAGCAGGTCTTCGTCGACCAGCGCCGGGTCGACGCCGTCTTCGGCCATCCTTCTCACGCAGCCGGCAATCTCCTCACGGCCGCTCTTCCCGATAGCCACCGTCACGTCCATACCTTCCCCGCTGACCTCCTTTTCGTCCCGGTAGTGCAGGGTCAGGCGTGCGATCGACGATATTTGGCGGAGCAGCGGGAGGCACCGTTCCAGCCGGGCCGGATCGGCGGTGCTGATATGGAACATGGCACTGGCGATCCCGAGGTCGCGGCACCACTGGGCGGCAAGGTAGAGGTTGCCCGGGGCGTCGAGCATATCCTGCTCGGTGATCATGAAACAGATGTGTTCCGGGAGGGTGGAGAGGTCCCGGAGGAGGATCTTTTCGTAGAGGCGGTAGATCACGACCGCCACTCCAGCAACCCGGATAGAGGAAGGGTATTCAATATATCGTCCGGGGTGCACCAGCCCCGGCGTGCCAGCATGATACCGTAGCGCATATTTGCAAATTCGCCGTTCCTGTGGGCATCTGTCCCTGCAGCCAGTTTCACTCCTTTCTTCTTCGCATGCCAGATATAAATATCCTCAAGGTCGAGCCGGTGAGGCGACGCGTTGATCTCAAGGGCGGTTCCCGTCACCGCGGCGTGGTCGATCACCCGGAGAAGGTCGATTGCGTACGGCGGTCTGCGGCTGAGAAGCCGCCCGGTGGGATGGCCGATGATATCAACGTGCTCGTTCTCCATCGCGGTGAGGACGCGCCGGGTCAGGAGATCCTGGTCCTGGGCGAACCCCGAATGGACCGATGCGATCACCAGGTCGAGGTCGGCGAGAACCCGGTTAGGGTAGCCGAGCGTGCCGTCGCTCTTGATATCCACCTCGCTCCCGGCGAGGAGCTGGCAGGCGTGCCGGCGGTTGGTCCGCTCGATCTCGGTCTGCTGTTTTTTGAGGGCATCCGGGGTCACCCGCGAGGAGTGGTCGGTGACCACGACGTACTCGTAGCCCCGGGCGTCTCCTGCCTCCGCGACGTCCTCGATCGACTGGTGGCCGTCGCTCCAGGTTGTGTGAGCGTGAAGGTCTCCCCGCACGTCGCGAAGGTCGACCAGGTCGGGGAGGGCGTGGTGGAGGGCGAGTTCGATCTCGCCCCGGTCCTCGCGCAACTCCGGCGGGACTGCCGCCATCCCGAGGAATGAAAAGACCTCCTCCTCGCTCCCGAACGTCTGCAGGCGGCCGCTTGCAGTCTCCACGAGGCCTTCGGGTTCAAGCCGGTAGCCCTGTTCCAGCGCCACCTCGCCGAGGCGGGCCAGAAACCCCCGGGAGCCTGTGGCGCAGAGGAGCGCGGTCCCGCACCGGCCGGGCTCGGTGAACCGGATCTTCAGGTCGGCACCGCCGAGCGTGAGCGAGACCACTTCGGCGCTTTCATCGGCAACCCCGAGGCTGCAATCCCCGGTAGCGACGATCTCAATCCTGCCGACGGTGCTTGTTCCCCGCCGGTAACTCCCTGCAACCGCATACTGCCCATCAGGGAAGAGCGTCGCCACGCTCGCGAGCACGGCGTCGGCCTGCGGGCGGGTCATCCGGTTCGACCTCTGGCGGAACTGCCTGATGCCTCGCTCGATCGTCTCCTCCTTCTTTGCCCCGAACCCCGGGAGTGCCCTGAGCCGGTGCCCCTTCACCGCCTGCTCGAGATCCTCTACGGTCAGGATGCCGAGTCTCTTCCAGAGGGTGTGCAGGGTCTTCGGCCCCACACCGGCAACGCCGAGGAGTTCGACGATCGACCCGGGGATGGTTGCCTGCAGACTTTCGAGTTCCCCAAACGTCCCGGTAGCGGCGATCTCGTGGATCTGCCCGGCTATCCGGACACCTATGCCCGGGATGCGGGTGAGTTCCTCCTCAGTGAGTTTCGCAACCGGGAAGGAGAGCCGCTCGACCTGCCGTGCCGCCCGCTCGTAAGCCCCGGTCCGGTACCGGTCATCTCCCGCGATCTCGAGCAGACGGCCCATGAACGCGAGCCGTTCGGCAACGTCGGCGTTCGTGATCTGCCGCTCCGGGGTCGTCCCCATGATCATCGATCGTCCGTGAAACCATATAGACATTAACGCTTCGCCCCGGGCCGCCCACAATCCTCGCCACCGGGTGGCGGAACCCGCTCCTGATCGGGCTCCCTCCCGATGGTACTACCCAAATCCATAAACTTGTAGACGTGGAAGAAATTGTAGCATGCTTCCTTCCACATTCGAGGATTACCTTGAAGCGGTCCTCGCGATCACGGGGAACGGCGGGCAGTCGGCGACGCTGCAGGAGATAGCGGCAGCCCTCGGCACCGAAAGGGAAGCCACCGGGACGACCATCGCCTCCCTGGTCGAGGAAGGATACCTGGAGCGGGCGACCGACGACGCCGTCAGACTGACGGAGAAGGGACTATCGGTGGCGTCAGTGGTGGCACGGAAACACCGTGTCCTCCAGTGCTTCTTAACGGAGATGCTCGGTGTCGATGCGGATGCCGCGAGCAAGGAGGCCTGCACGCTCGAGCACGACATCTCCGACGAGACGATCGACCGGCTCTCCTCCTACATGGACGGCGCCCAACCCCCGGCGGGGCGTATGGGACACTGCCGGAGCCGGGACACCTGCACGCTGCTTGACTGCAAGGAAGGGGATACCGTTAAGGTGGCGACGATACGGGGGCCCCGGCGGCACCGGAGGCTGCTCGACCTCGGCATCTTCCCCGGCGAGGTCGTGCAGATCCGGCGAAAACTCCCGAACCAGTCGGTCGTGGTCAGGGTGAAAGGGTGTGACATCGCTATCAGCCCCGAGATTGCCAGATCGATCCTGGTGGAGTCGTGTCCATGAGATTTGCGCTGATCGGCAACCCCAGCGTAGGCAAATCCCTGATCTTCAACCAGCTCACCGGCCTCGGGGTCGAGGTGAGCAACTATCCCGGGACCACGGTCGAGTTGCAGCGGGGCAACACCTGTTTTCAGCGCGAGATGGTCGAACTCGTGGATCTTCCCGGCGTCTATTCGCTGGAAGGGGGTTCGGACGAGGAAGATCTGGTTCGCCGGTTCCTGGAGCAGCAGGACACCGATGCGGTCATCGTGGTGGTGAACGTCACACGCCTGGAGCGCAACCTCTACCTCCTCCTCCAGGTGGCGGAGTACGGCCTCCCGATGGTCGTCGTGCTGAATATGGCCGATGAAGCCGCAAAATTGGGGATTGAGATCGATCCCGCCCCGATCCGCGACCTTCTCGGTGTCGACGTCATCCAGACGGCGGCGTCGCAGGGGAAGAACATCGACCGGATCATCCCCGCGGCCCTTGCCGCCACCCGGCCGTCGAAAGTGGAGATCCCGTACGACCATCATGTGGAAGCCGCCGTCCGGAGTCTCGGGAAGATGTTTCTCGTCGACCGCAAGGAGAGCGTCCGGGCGCTCCAGGGGTTCGGCGATAACCCGGAACTGCTCGAGGCGGCACGAACGATCGCCGACGAGATCGAGTCCCGGCACCGGATGACGGCCAGCCAGATCATCGCGGCCAACCGGCACAACTTCGCTCACCGGATCGCCGACCTCACCCTCAAGGAAGAGTTGCTCCTCCGCCAGACCGACCCGGACAGCATCCTGACCCGGCTGTTCCCCGGAATGCCGATCCTCCTCGGCATCCTCGTCGGGATGCTCCTCCTGGTCTTCGTCGTGGGATCGTTCCTTGAGGAGATCATCGTGGAGATCTTCAACGTATTTGCCATACAACCGTTCCTCGCGCTCGGGCTGCCTCCCCTCGCCGAAGAACTGGGAAGATCCATCCTGCTCGCGCTCCAGGCGGGCCTCGGGATAGCGTTCCCGTACGTCTTGCTCTTCTACATCATCATCTCCGTCCTCGAAGACTCCGGATACATGACCCGGGCGGCCTTCCTCGCCGACAACGCTATGCACAGGCTCGGGATGCACGGCGGGGCGGTCATCCCCCTCACCCTGGCGTTCGGGTGCAACGTGCCGGCTATCATGGGCATCCGGCTCCTGCACTCACGGCGGGAGCGGATCATTGCTTCGTTTTTGGTCACGATGGTTCCCTGCTCGGCCCGGACCGTCATCATCGCCGGGATTGTGGGGAGTTTCGTCGGTCTCGGGGCGGCATTCAGTGTATACGGCATCGTCTTCGTCCTGATCCTTATCACGGGGCTCGTCCTCTCCCGCGTGACGCCCGGCGAGCGGTTCGGCATGATCATGGAGATGGTGCCGCTCCGCCGGCCAGACCCGAAACTGGTGATGAAGAAGGCCTGGGCGCGCCTTTCGGAGTTCCTCTTCATCGCGATGCCGCTGCTTCTTGTCGGGAGCGTCGTCCTCGGGCTGCTTGAGTTCTTCGGCATCATGGCAATCTTTGAAGGGATCGTGGAGCCCTACACCCTGGCCCTCCTCGGCCTTCCCGGCTACTCGGCGACGGCGCTCGTCTTCGGGATCCTCAGAAAAGAGATGGCCTTTGAGACCCTTGCCATCCTGGCAGGCACCGCCGACCTCGGGGCGGTGCTCTCGTCCCTCCAGTTGTATATCTTTGCGGTCGTCACCGTCCTCTTCGTCCCCTGCCTCGCGACCATCACGGTCCTCCTGCGTGAAGTCGGTTCAAGGATAACGCTCGCGATCACTGTCTACACCGTTGCCCTCGGACTCCTTATCGGAGGCCTTATGTATCGTATCCTATCATAGATGGTGTACTGAGATGTACCTCTACGAAACCGGCATTCCGATGATCGACAGGGAGTATGGGGGCCTGCGGGCTGCCGCGAACGTCCTCATCCTGGCGCCGCCCCTGACCTATGCGGAGCATCTGGCATACAAACTTGCCTGCCCCCGGGCGGGGGAATGGACGGTTGCGATCTCGACCGACGAGCGTGCTGCCGACGTCGTCGGTGCATTCAGGAGGCAGGGGGCAGGGAGACACCAGATCGGGACGATCGATGCGGTCACGAAGAGTTCGGTGCCGACCCTGCGGGACACGACGAAGGCGAAGTTTGTCACGAGCCCCCTCGACCTGACCAGTATGGGCATCAAGTTCTCCCGGATGGTAGAGGATATGTGGAAGGAGGGGGTGATGGCCGATCCTCCGGGGCCGATGCCCCCGCCGATCCGGCTCTGCATCAACTCGGTCTCGACGCTTCTTATGTACGCACGGCTGGAGGTGACCTTCAAGTTCCTCCACGTCATGACGAACCGGGTGAAGAAACTTGAGGGGATCGGGATCTACGTCCTCAACAGCGAGTCGTTCGACGGGCGGACGGTATCCACGATCAAGCAGTTGATGAGTATGGTCATCGAGGTGAGGACGGATGACGGGAGGCAGTCGGTGGAGCGGGACTTCCGCGTCACCGGCATCCACGGCAGGACGACCCCCTGGATCCGTTACTTCTACGACGATGGAACACTGACAGTTGAGGGATGACGATGAAACCCTTGCAGTTGCGTCCCGGCTGCATCATGCCCCGGATACCCTGCCCACCTGTGCTCAGCCTCACTTCTGGAGCGAACCGCCCATGCTGATGTTTGTGGGCCTGGGGCTCTACGACCTCGGGGATATATCGGTCAAAGGCCTCGAATATGTCCGTAACGCCGATGCCGTCTACCTGGAATCGTATACGTCGCGGTTGATGGGGACGGATGTTTCCGCGATGGAGGCGTTCTTTGGCAAGGAGGTCCGGGTGCTCGGGCGGGAGGATGTCGAAGGAGACCCCCGGGAGATCCTCGAGCGTGCTGCGATAGGCCGGGTGGCGTTCCTGACCGGGGGAGACCCCATGGTCTCGACGACGCACGCCGACCTGCGGATGCGGGCAGCCGCCGCCGGGATTGAGACGTCCATCATCCACGCCTCCTCGATATCGAGTGCGGTCTCGGGCCTCTCCGGGCTCCAGAACTACCGGTTCGGGAAGTCCTGTTCGGTGCCGTTCCCCGCAAAGGGGTGGTTCCCGACGGCCCCCATCGAGACGGTTGCGGCAAATCTCGCGCAAAACCTGCATACGCTCGTCTACCTCGATATCCAGAAAGACCACTACATGCGCATCCCGGAGGCGGTCGCCCTCCTCGAAGAGATGGCGGAAAAGCGCGGCATCGAGCCGCCCGTGCTCTACGTGGGCATCGCCCGGGCGGGGTCGGAGAGCCCCGTGGTCGCGGCGGGGACCGCCGAGCGGCTCAAAGAGACGGAGTTCGGGGCCCCGCTCCATATCCTCGTCGTGCCGGCAGACCTCCACCCCATGGAACGCGAGTACCTGGAGATCTTTGCCGGCTTATGACCCTCGAGGAGTACGGTGCTGTCTTTTTGGAGGCACTCTCCCTGACCCGGATCGCCGTCCCGGAGGAGACCCTCCTGCACCGGGTGGCCGACGAGGTGCTCGAGATGGCTGCGGCCTACCAGAGCGACGGCACGGCGTTTCTGGCGGATGATCCGGTGAACGCGCTCGCCGCCTTTGCGTACGGGCTCGGGTGGCTTGACGCAGGCTCGCGGCTCGGGCTCTTTGAACCGCTCGCGACCCACCCGCCGGACGGGGCGGATGCAGCCATACCGGACCGATATGGCGCCCACCTGGACGAGAAGACCCACCGCTACCAACGGATGCTGCACTCCGCTCTTCTCGTGGTTCGCGCGGGCCCGGACGAGGCGAGCCCGCTCTCTGCGGGGGTGGAGGTGTTCCACTCCCTGGCGTCTTCCTGGTATGCGGAGGGCGTAGAGCTCCTTCGTGCCGGCGACCTTGCCGGCGCCCTCGCCCGGTTCAGCTACGGGTATGCCTGGCTCGATGCCGGTGTCCGTGCGGGGCTCTTCAGGATAACTAGCGAGCGGGGTCTCTTCACCGTCTAAGGGCCGGCGCGGAAGCAGATCCCGGGCCCGGCGGCCCTGTATTCTGCTGTTCTCGAATTTTATTGATTTTCGATAAAACCATCGTTAAATAGTAGCTGCACAATACCTTATTAGTCAAATTTCGGGTATTTCCGCCTTGGGGCTGCCCGAAAATCAGCAAACGATCGGTAGATCGGGGTGAGGGATCAGATCTCCCCACCCGGGGGCGTAGAGAATGAAGAGGTCTCAATGGAAGTGGCTGCTCGTCTCGATCAGTTTCAGCACTCTCGTCATGGTGGGCGTCCTGTACTTCACCGTCGACGAGACGACGATCGAGTACCTCAGCCGCGTGAGTCCGCTCTACCTGGTCCTTGCCGTCCTCCTCCACATCGTCTCGCTCGGGTTCTGGGCGCTCCGCATCCAGAAGATGTCGAAGTCGCTTGGGTACCTGGTGAACTTCAGGCACTGCTTTAACCTGGTGCTGGCGAACATGCTCGTTGCGGCGGTCACCCCGTCCTCGGCGGGCGGCGAACCGGTCCGGGTCCACGAACTCTACCGGGCAGGCGTCCCGGTCGGGGACGCCACCGCGGTCGTCCTGATGGAGCGAATCCTCGACGGGATCGTTCTCGGGGCGCTTGGAGCCTTCGCCATGCTCTTCCTCGGCAGTTACTGGAGCAGCCTCGCCTCGGGGTTCAGCGGGCTGAGCCTCCTGATGTACGCCGCCTGGATCTTCGTCACTCTCTTCGTGCTGGTCTTCGCCTACTCGGTGAAGAACCCGGACCATCTCAAACGGGTCCTCAAATGGATGTCGCGGTGGATTGATCGGCGCTGGCACTTAAAACGCCTGGAGAGCCTGCTTGAGTCGATCGACCGGGAGGTGGACAACTTCAACGCGGGTCTCGTCAAGTTCGTGAACCACGGCAAAGGCGGCCTCGTATGGGGGATGCTCTTCACGCTGCTCTTCTGGCTCTCGGAGTTCGCCATCGCATCCCTGCTCCTCGTGGGTCTCGGGCAGCCGGCGTTCCTCATCGAGTCGTTCGTCGTCCAGCTTGTCCTTGCCATCATTATGCTGATCCCGCTCACGCCCGGCGGCTCAGGCATTGCGGAGCTCGGCGCCACGTCGCTCTACAGCCTCTTCGTCCCGTCGTCGATCGTGGGCATCTTCGTCCTCCTCTGGCGGCTGATCCTCTATTATCTCAACATCCTCCTTGGTCTGATGTCGAGTCTTGTCATCGTGCGGCGTGAGTTTCTCGCCCGCGCCAAAAAGCAGCGGTGATTGACCCCAAGGTTTAAACACGATAAGGCTGATGTCAGGTGATCACATGACTGCTCAAAGTTGCCGGGTGCAGGGCGTGTTCATGTCGGTGAGCGAGATGGGAGCGGCGCCGACCGTCGTCCTGGATGCCGGGAGTGACAGCACCATACCCATATATGTCGGGCTCTGGGAAGCGATCTCAATCAGCAACGCATTGAACAGCGAGATGCTTCCCCGGCCTATCACCCACGACCTCATCGTTGAGTTGTTCCGGAACTTTGAGATCACTCTCGATGCTCTGCACATCGATTCTCTGGAGGAAGGGGTCTTCTACGCCAAACTGCTTCTCAGGCAGGGGTCGCGCACCGAGACCATGGACTGCCGCCCAAGCGACGGGATTGCCATCGCTCTGCGCTACCGTGCTCCCATCATGATCGAGGATACGGTCGTTGAGTCCGCAGCCGTAAAAAAGGACGATCTCCCGAGGATGGTGGACTTGAAAGAGTACCTTTGAGCGGCCCTTATGGGACGGACCTCTTCTGTTGTACTCTTACCGGGGCGGGACGGCCCCCGGAAAAAATGTTAAAATCGGGCAGGCCGTTACTTCCGGCGTGCGGCGAGTTCGTCGAGCACGTCGGCCACATCGGTGCCCGATGCTTCAAGCGCCACCAGGAAGTGGAAGAGGAGGTCGGCCGCTTCGGAGACCGTCCTTTCGGGGACCTGGTTCTTGGCGGCCAGGATGAACTCGACCGCCTCTTCACCGACCTTTTCGAGGGATTTGTCGATCCCTTTTCTGTGCGTCAGGACGGAGCTGACATAACTCTCGGCCGAGGGGTGCTCTGCTCGGTCCTGGATGACCTGCCAGAGTTCGTCGAGGACGTTCCAGTCACGCATGAGTCTCATCCCCCGCAAGCACCTCACCAAGGTCGGTCTCGAAGTACCGGGAGAGGAGGAGCCGCGCCTTCTCGATGGTGCACCCGCCTTTGCCTATGGCGATGCCGAGATCGCTTTTATTGATGTATACCATGAGCCTCCCGTCGTCTCCTTTCCTGGCACCGAAGACTTCGGCCGGTTTAAACACATTTCTCGTAAATTTCTCGATCTCGGGAGAATATTCGACCATTTCGATACGTTTGCCGAGGACCCGCTGCATCTTCCGGATATTGCTTCCGTTCCGGCCGATAGCGAGGCCCATATCTCCTTCTTTTATGAGGTATACTATGCGATCGAAGCGCTCATCGATGATGCAGTCGAGCGCGGTCGCCCGGGTGAGAATTCTCAACTCTTCGATATATCGTCGCTCTTTAAAGCATATAGTTCGTATCATTAGAGAGGTCCCCAATGGGAATGATGCGGTATGATATAGTCGCTGGAAGAATATATATCTGATTACCCTTCCCGGGAGAGAAATTTAGCACTTTTGCAGGATCACCTTTATTGTCGCGCCTTCCTCCGGTTTGCCGGGTACCCGGTCCGCCGCCCAGACGCGTCCGCCGTACTGGTTTACGAGGGTCTTGACGATATGAAGCCCAAGGCCCCTGCTCCCCGATGCGGTTTTGCTGCCCTCGCGGCTGAATCGGTCGAAGATGTTGGGTTTTAAGTGATCCGGTATACCGATGCCGGTATCGGCGACGGAGAGCGTCACGATATCTCCGGTCTCCATGACGGCTATCTCGATCCGGACCTTCATGCCGCCGAACTTGATGCTGTTGCTGATCAGGTTGGATACGATGTGTTCGAGGAGGGGGTTTGCCCAGACCATGTGGCTCTCCGGCTCGTACCTGATATCGATGCCAGCGTAGCGCTGTATCTGGCCGCGAACGATACCGTCCAGGTCGACCGGTTCAAGACGGACACGGTGTTTGTTGAGGGTGTTTAAGAGTTCAACATTCTTGATGACGTTGATCCCCTGCTCGACCGTGTTCTTGACCCGCTGAGCGAGCTCCGCCTCCTCACCGGAGAGCCGTTCCCGGAGCATCTCGATGATCGTTGCCGCAACCATGCTGGTGTTGTAGATGTCGGTGCCGAGCAGGTCGAGGTAGAGGCTGGAGAGCTGGCTGGTCTGCTCACAGAGAAGATCCCGGGTGATGTCGCGGCTGACCCCGGTGGCGGCCACGATCTTCCCGGCGGGGTTGTGCAGGGGGTGAATGGTGACCTGAAACGACCGCTGGTCGCTACGCCACACAAACGACCGGGTCTCCGATACCACCTCTCCCGCCTCGATGACCCGGTGCGCAGCCCCGACCAGAAAATCTGCCTCCTCCGCAGGAAACAGGGCATGGGGTGTCTTCCCTACGATCTCTTCGGGGTCTACGCCCAGGCTCCGGGCGCCGGTCCAGTAGAACTGGGTGAAGATGCCGTCCTGGTTGAGCGTGAAGATCATGTCGGGGAGAGAACTTGCCAGGATCTGCACCTGCTCCTCAGGTGCCGCACGAGCCTCTTCGACCGTTCTCTCTTCCGGAGTATCCCGGATGGTCTCAACCGCACCGATCTGCCTGCCGGCGGTGTCGTAGAGGGGGGCAGCCATACAGACGACCTCTCTATCGGATGCCGGGGGGATGTGGGACCCGGCGAGCAACTCTTCCCCTTCATGGGGGAGCACGCGGTAACGGTCGCTTCCGGCATCGCTGTGAGTCAGAATGTAGTTCGCGAGTGTGGGGCATGTCTCGCCGAACAACGCTTTTCCATGGATGTGACCGCCTTTCCCTATGATATCATCTGCCGAAATGCCGGTGTACCGTTCCATGCTGTCGTTCCAGACGACCACCCTTCCTTCGCAGTCGAGAACGAGTGCCGGTTGCCGGAGATGGTCGAAGATACTCACGGGTATCTGGCTGTGTTTCATAGACTCTCTGGCTCTTTCCTGCTTCATTTTCACACGCATCACCCGGGGACGGTTCTCGTCCCCGTATAGCCGCGAGAAGGCCTCCTCCTCCGGATCTCCGGGAGGATCCCTCTGTGCCGGCGGGTACAGACTCCTTGTTTATTACTGCTTCCGGTCCCGGCGATCAACCCCGTGCCTTCACGATCCATCGCTCAAGGATGGGTATCACCGGGGACCGGTATAAACGCGCAGGAAAAGTGTCTGGGAGAGTCGCTTAAAAGAGTGTCTATTTATTCTCTGCACAATATACTGCCCGGAGGATATGTTATATATACCTTCTGAGATCTCTTCGGGGCAGATTATTGGGGGTTGGCGCAATACGTCAATTTGATGCAGGTTTACTGCTTGCGGGTCCCGCAGAATAGCCTTTCTGGATTGAGGCCGGGGACGCGAAAGCCGGCAGTTCACATCACTCGCGTAAGTTAATATTTGAGTATTTGCAGATCATAGATGATGTTCGGGCGCTACAAAGGCATTTTTCACCGTGAAGACGGGGATATTCTGGTCGAAACCGAACGGAATGGCGGCCTTCTGACCTACCGGCGGAGGTGTAAAGGGCAGACGTTCGAGCGGCTCCTGGTCTCGGAAACGGGCGAGATCGTCATCAATCCGGTGGAGCCGATCAGTCTCCCCAAAGAGATCACGAAATTCCTCCAGATTGAGTTTACTCCGATGATTCTTGAGCCCGGTGCCAGCCAGACGGTCTACCTGAAGTTTCCGGTTGAGATCGGCGTCTTCCTGGAGGCGGCAAGAGACATCGATGTGCTCGATGTCTTTGGCCTCGGCACCCAGAAGTACACGCTCTATGGATCGCCGACGGGCGGAGTCGTCGCCCGCTGGTACCGGAGCGCGGTCTACACGGAGGCTCCCCCGGTCGAGTGTCTCTCTGAAGGAGTGATGGAACTCTCCATCCACAACGCATCCCACGAGTGGGTGGAGATCTCATGCGCTGTCTTTGACAGCACCGATATGAAGATCTACTACGGCGACTTTGTGGCGACCACTGCCACGATGAAGGTTATCAGTGTGACTCTGGCGGAGACGGACTTCATCGATGCGCCTCTCCGCCCCGGCATGGTAAAGTCCATCGAACTGCATGCGGCCCGCAAGATCCCGGTGATCAACCGCGGATACCTGATGGAGTGGGGGTTTTCATGAGCTTCAACGCGACGGAGGTTTTCGAGATCCCCATCGGCATCGGCAATATCACTGTCGAAAACCTCCTGTATTTCACCGTCATCATCATCATCGGCCTTACGGTCGCGAAGGTCGTCTCGACAAACGTCCGACGAGCCTTATCGGATCGGCTGCCCAAGAACGAGCGCGAGTTGCTCACGAAACTGGTCTACTACCTCATCCTTGTCTGGGCGATCGTCATCGCTCTCCCGCAGCTCAAGTTCGACCTCTCCGGCCTCCTGGTGGCCGGAGGTATCGCCGGTCTCGTCATCGGTTTTGCCAGCCAGAGCGTCGTCTCAAACCTGGTCTCCGGCCTCTTCCTCATGTTCGAGCACCCGATCAAGATTGGCGACAACATCAATGTCGCGGATGTCAGCGGCAGCGTCGAGGACATCCGCGTCCTCTCGACCGTCGTCAAGATGTATGACGGGATCTATGTCAGGATCCCGAACGAAACGGTCTTCACCTCGAACATCACGAACTACGTCCACAACGCCGCCCGGAGGTTCGAATACCAGATCGGCATCCGGTACCAGGACGATGCGAACGAGGCGATCCGGATCACCAAAGACGTCATCGAGACCCACCCGTTCGCGCTGAAGAGCCCGGCACCGTCGGTCTTTGTCGATAATCTTGGCGATAACAGCGTCAACCGGACCGCCTATATCTGGGCGCCGGCCCGGAACTGGTGGGACGTCCGGACGGACCTCCTCTGGAGGATCAAGCAGGAACTTGAAGCGAACGGCATCGAGATCCCCTTCCCGCAGCGCACGGTCTGGTTTGCGGACGGACTCGAAGTGAAGAACCGGGCTGCTGAAAAGAAAGAGTAACCTTTTTTAGATCCGGTGCACCCGCCCCGCACCCCCCGGCCGGAAGGAGGCCGGGTACCGCTCTGCGATCTCCCCGATCGTATCGGTGCAGTGCGATGCCGAGAGATACGTCACGGCGAGTGCGTCGATATCTTCGCCGGTGACGGTGTGCAGCCCGCCGATGACGCCCCACACCAATCCTTCCTCTGCGACCCGGTCGATGATCCGGCTGATGTGGGGGTGTGCGCATCCGGTGACGACCAGAAAGCCCTCCGGCACGGTTATCGCGAGCGACTGTTCCCGGATATCGGTCCCGAGCGGGCCGGTCACGGCGATGCCGTCCGCGATCTTTGTCCACGCACTGACGATCTGCGGCTCGGTATACTCCCGGATCAGCCCAAGTGTCTTCTCCGAAAAGGCGTCGTGGACATAGACCTCCATCGAGGGGTTCGCGGCAAGAACCGCTGCGAGGCCGCCGATATGGTCGTGGTGGTCGTGGGAGAGGACGAGGCGCCCAACAGACGCAGGGTCGATCCCGAGCGCCTGCATGTTTGCGAGCAGGACGTCGCCGCGTTCCCCGGTATCAAAGAGCAGGCCCGCCTCATTGATCAGGCAGGAGAACCCCCAGTCCGTCGTGAGTCCCTCCCGGCAGGGGATGTTGTTGTATATCTCGGTGATGGTGAGCATGAAGAACAGACTCCAGTCTTTGGGTCTCTCCCTGGTAGAGATTATGCTTCCCGATGGGGCAGATTGGATGGGGAGAGGTAAGGCCCGGGGGTCGGAGTGTCCCGGGCCTGCAGACGAAAAAGAGGGAGGAATTTATCCGATGATGTAGGTGATGGAGACGGTGGCGGTCACGTCGATCTCGCCGACCTCGAGCGGGGTCGGGACAGCGCTGCCCGCTGCCTTCTCCATGCCCGAGTAGCGGCTGTCGTAGGCCATGGGCACGTAGTTGCCTCCTACGTTGACCTCTTTGACGTCGATGATGGTCTTGCCGATGGCTGCAGCAACCGCGTTTGCGTCGCCCCGCGCCTGCGCTACCGCGGCGGTCAGTGCGTCCGCTCTGAACTCCTGCTGCTTTGCGTCGCTCAAGGTGAACGAGAACCGATCGACCCGGTTTGCGCCGCTGGTGACGGCCAGGTCGACGATCTCGCCGGCGCGGTTAACGTCGCTTAACGTGACCTCGAGGCTGTTGATCACCCGGTAGTACTTCACCTTGGAGGTTGTCAGGGGCCTGTCGCTGCTCTCGGTCACCGGGATGATGTTGTAGCCGGTGGTCCGGATGTCTTTTGCCGGGATGCCGGCATTCTTTATGGCGTTGATCACGGCATCCATCTGCCGGGCGTTCTGCTGCTGCGCCGTCGCAACGTCGGCGTTCTCGGTCTCGACCGCGAACACGATGATCGCCTGGTCGGGTGTTGTCGTCACCTTGCCGGTACCGGAGACGTAGATCACTTTGTCTTTAGATTCCTCCGGCAACTGTGCGGTGACGTTTCCTATCACCGCGGCGCAGAGGACCATCAGAGCGATCCCCAGAAGTGCTGTCTTTCCTCGCATAGGTATCAATCATCACTTGATTTGGCGAAAATAAATATCTTGCTTTAGCTACGAGAATTTTCGTATCTTTAATTGGAGGAATCCCGAAAAAGGTTCTTTTACTCTCGCATTTCGGCTGGCGTCATTCGCGATCGGTCGCCGGCCGCCACCCGGCCGCCGCCACCAGACGGGCAATCAGGACGGCGATATAGATGGTCCCGCTCACGGTCTCGAGCACGGCGAGCGACCGGGCCTGGTCGGTGATCGGCGTGATGTCGCCGTAGCCGAGCGTCGCGAGGGTGACGAAACTGTAGTAGATGGACGTCGGGAAGGTGAAGGCGCCGCCCCCCGGCCCGGCCGAAAACGATCCCGGACTGATGCTCTCGACGAGGCCGTAGGCGGTCGCCCAGGTGAGGCCCATGAGGAGATAGACGGAGACCGCCCCGTAGATGGTGTCGGTGGTGACCCTGCGTTCCCCGAGCACCCGGAAAAGGCCGAAGAGCGCGGTGAAGGCGTAGAAGAGGAGCGTGAAGACGCTCTCGGCGGTGCCGATTACGGGATTCCCGGTGACGACGTGGAGCCAGCCGAGGCCGAAGGCGGGAACCGCGAGGAGAGCGGCGATGACGACCTGCCGTCGCCGGTTGCTCACGGCGTAGACCCCGGTGATCAGGATGAAGGACGAGAGCACCTTCAGGGCGACCGTGCCGGTCGGCCCTGCACCTGCGTAGGGGTAGACCGCGAGCAGAAGGATGAGCGATGCGAGCAGGTAGTGGAACTGCATTTCCCTCGCGCGGGCAAGATACCGGGCGAGAGGGTTCCTCACGCTCTCTCCTCCCCTGCGGGTCCGGTCGGCGTCGTGTCGCCTGCTTCCCTCATCAGGGTCTCGATGGCATCGAGCACCTCCCCGGCAGATTGGTAACGGTCAGCAGGGTCCTTTGCGAGGCACCGGAGGATAATCGGGTCGAGTCTTTTGAGGTCCGGATCGATCCGTGAGGGGGCGACCGGCTGCTCCCGGAGGGTTGCCCCGGCAAGCCCGACGAGGTTCTCGCCGGCATGGGGGGTCTTCCCCGTCACCAGTTCGTAGAAGACGACGCCGAGCTGGTAGATGTCGGTCCGTGCATCGGTCCTGCCGAACCGTTCCGGGGCGATCTGCTCCGGGGCCGCATACGCGAGGGTGAACCCGGCGATGCTGGTGTCCCGGCTCGCTGCCAGCGTCGTGCTCATGCCCCAGTCGGTGATCTTTGGCGTCAGGTCGTCCGCGAGAAGGATGTTCCTCGGCTTGATATCCCGGTGGACGACGCCTCGCTCATGGGCGTAGGCCAGGCCGGCGGCGATGCCTGCAGCGATACGGGCGGCGGTCTTGACCGGGGCGGGTTTTGCAATCTCCTCGAGCGTCCGGGGCAGGAACTCCATTTCGACGAAGGGTACCGGGAGGATGTTGACCGAGTAGACCGCCACGATGTTTTTGTGCGTGAGGTCTTCCCAGAACCGCATCTCTTTCATGAAGGTTTTTCCGGTCGCTTCATCGTAGGTGACCGGGATCTTCACCGCTACGGTCTGACGGTCATCACGCCTGACCGCCGAAAAGACCTGTCCGAGCCCGCCTCTCCCGACGAAGGCGACCTGGCCGTACCGCCCTGCAAGTTCGGGCGGGAACCCGGCCGGGTGGGAGAGCGTGGTCCGGTATGCGCCGGGGAGGATGGTCGTGCCCGCCGGTGCTTCGCCGGCATCTGCTCGTTGCGACTTCTTCAGGTGCCCGGCACCGAGCACGGAGGCACCGCCGAGCAGGATGAGGGCCAGAGCAACCCCGGCCCAGGGGAACGGGTCGGTGATCGTCTGGCTGTTTTCCCGGGGTGTTGTTGTGGCTGTCGCGGTTGCCGTCACCTCCGGCGTCGCCTCTGTCTGCTGTTCTCCCGGGGTGACGGTCTCTTCGGGCGAGGGCAGGGCGGTCGGCGTCGCTTTCGGCGTATCCCTGGCCTTGCCGTTGTCCTTGTCCTTGTTCCGGCCGGGAGCGTCTCCGCTCTTTCCGGGGGCGGTAACCGTATCCTCGCCCGGTGTCTTGCCGGCAGCCTCGATAGCGGCAGCGTCGGTGCCGGAGAGCTCCGGCGGCCCCGTTGCTCCCGAGACGCCGGGAGAGATGACGAGGAGGAGCAGGCCGGCGGCGAGGAGCAGGACGGCCGCCCGTTCAGGCCGCATCCGGCGCCGGCACCCCCCCGGAGACGGCGAAGACGAGGGTTGCCCCCGGCGCGCCCTTTGCGAGTTCGACGAGGTCGCCGTCGTGGAGCTCCCGCCGCGTGCCCCGGTCGAGCGGCGTACCGTTCACGAAAGTGCCGCCCGTGCTGCCGCAGTCCTCGATGAGCCAGGCGCCGTCCCGGTGGCGGGTGAGCCGGGCGTGCGGTCTCGAGACGCGGGTGACCGCCGCGTACTCTTCGCCGAGAACGATATCCTGCCCGGCTTGGCGGGGTGCGTCCGGGTCCGCCCGGCCTATGGCGATGCTGTCGTGCCCGAGCGGGAAGACCCTGCCGTCCTCTGACCCGCCGAGGAGGATGACGACCGGGAACTGCCCGGAAAACTCTCCCGAGAACGTCTCCCGGACACCGGCAAGTCTCTTCGCGAGCACAGCATCCGTGAGCGTCAGTTTCAGGTTCGAGAAGAGCCCGAGGCTTCTCGTGATCGCCTCGAGTCCCCCGGGCACGAGCGAGTATTTCCAGACCGGGTGAATTCCTTTTGCGGTCGGGCGGGAGAGACCGGCCTCTTTCTTGACGACGCCTATGCTCAGCAGTTTGTCGAGATGCTTCTTTGTGTTCTCGTAGCTCGTCTCGATCGCGGCCGAGATCTGCCGGACATCCTTTGGACTGCGTTCGATGACCTTTAAGATCTTCAAGCGCGTGCTGCTGCTCAGCACGTCCAGGTATTCGGAGAGTTCCTGCAGATCGTCGGTGTCTATATCGAGGATCAGTGTCCTTGAGTCGTCGTCGTTGGTCATAGGTCCTCCGGTCGGCCTTGCTGTATGTTTTCACGAGGTCTCTGATGAAGGTTGTGCACTTCACCGGGCGATCCTGCATCCCGGCAGGGGCATACCGACCATAATCCCCGGGCTCCCACGTGGCGACGGCGCCGCAGAATGCGTGGTTCGTCTCCGGATCCGGCTCCGGATCATCTTTTATACGAGGGGATCGATCGAGGTGGCATGCTTGAGGATATCGAGACCCTGCAACAGCGGGCCGTGATGGTGGAGATCGAGGAGATGATCCAGTCGACACCCAATTATGCCGATATCAGGACAGCACTCCAGTCGTTAAATTTCATACCGGAGCAGGACGACGCCGATGTCGCGATCTGGGTGCATCCCGCTCTCCGGATCTTCGTCCTCTTACAGATGAACCTCGGCGGCGGGTATGCAGGGTACAAGGTGGCCGCCTACGACGATCTGGAAGGCCGCGAGGGGATGTCTGCCGGCTACAACGCCCGGTGATGGTTCTGTCCCCGTCGTAGCCCGTGGCGGGTAGTGCCCTACGAAACAACGGATCATAACGTTGTTGCGATCCCATCCGGGTATTCTCGATTGATTGCAACCCGGGGCACGGCTTTCCATGGGGCTGCGCACCTGGCGGTGCTCGAGCTCCGGATGTCCCATCCATCGCAATCGCCATGACTGCCCCCGCCCCGCAGGAAGGGGGAGGAGGCCGGGTGGGGTGGGGTGGTGAGGCATGCGGATCTCCGCGCGAGACAGGGGAGGGGGAGACCCCCTCCGTCAGCCCCATCCCCCATGGCGATAGCCACCACGGTCCACGGCATGAGGAGATGCTTGAGAAAAAAGGTCGAACTCAGGGGAAATCTTCTCCCCGGGTTATTTTTTGTCATGAACCCGGGTTGGTGCGCAACGTAATTTCTGTCGGATCCTCTGAGACCAATTATCAGGTATATGCTGGAGCACTACCTCGTGGCGGGGCCTCTTTGCACCCCTCCCTGCCGGGTCAGGTTTATCCGGGTGTATGCAGTATGACCCTCGCATGCGTGAACAACTGCAGGTTGATCGGGAGGAGCAGGAGGCCATGAAAGGCCGGGTCCGGGAGATGATCGCGGCAAACACCACGTACGATGGGATCCGGGAGGGCCTTGAGGGTCTCGGGTTCCGGGCGAAGGAGGACCGGCCCGCCCTTGCCCTCTGGGAGAACTCCGAGCACGAACTTTTCGTGATGGTCCATATGGACCCGGAGACCGGCGGGTTGCGCGATTACGATGTGAAGACGTTTGAGGAGACGGAGGGGTTCGAGTAGTCGGGGCTCACGCCCGGCCCGGCGGCGGGTCCGCGAAGAGCGCGATGTACCCGCCGATGAGCGCGGTGATGACGACGAGCAGGTAGACCGGGAGCGCAAACGTCTCGAATAAGGCAAAGAATTCGACCCCGGTGATCTCGCCCACGAGTGAGAAGAGCCGGAAGAGGAACATAACCAGGAATACGGCACCGACGGCACTGAAGATTGGGCCCGGGAGGTTCAGGGGAAAGGCCAGGGCGCCGAAGAGGTCGCCGACGAGGAATAATACCGAGATCAGGATGAGCAGCCCGAGGTTGGCGTTGAGGAACGCGACGATCTGGAGGAAGACGGGGGTCTGGACGTAGCCGCCGGCCAGGATGTTTAGGATGCCGAGCAGGATCAAAAAGACGACGAGCCCGATGACTCTTGAAATGAGGACGCCGAAGACCGATTCCTTTCTGCGCTCACCCATGCTATCTCTCCAGGGAGGGCGCTCTCTCGTTATGGAGTTTTCGTTCCCGGCTCCGTCACCCGTGTCTGCGCCTGCTCGCGGACGAATGAGAGGAGGTAGTACGGCCCCCCGGCACCCCTGCCGGTCGTCCCGCTCGCCTTCCAGCCGCCGAAGGGCTGGGCACCGGGCCAGGCTCCCGTCGTCGCTCCGCCGCGCCGGTTGGCGTAGACGACCCCGAACCGGATCTCATCGAAGAAGCGCCTGACCTCCTCGGGGTCTTCTGCAAATATCCCGGCGGTCAGGCCGTAGTCTGTCGCGTTCGCGAGCTTGAGCGCCTCTTCAAGGGTCTCGAAGGTGCCGACGAGGAGGAGCGGGACGAAGAGCTCTTCTGCAAAGAGGCGGTGGTTGTGCGCAAGATCGGCGATGACCGTGGGCCTGACGTAGACGCCCCGCCCATAAAGCCCCTCCTCGGTCACCGCCCCGCCGGCAACGAGCCTCCCCCCGTCCCTGAGCGCCTCCTCGACCGCCTCCTGGAAGGTCAGCCGTGCGTCGTCGTCGATCAGGGGGCCGTACGCGACCTCCCGCCGCCGGGGGTCGCCGACCTCCATCCGGTCCACCCGGTCGCGGAGCGCCTCGCAAAACCGCTCTGCAACCGACGAATGGACGTAGACCCGGGACGTGGCGCTGCACTTCTGGCCTGCAAACCCGAAGGCTGCCCGGGCCACTCCCTCGGCCGCTTTTGGGATATCGGCGCTGGCGGTGACGATCACCGGGTTCTTGCTCCCGAGCTCCGCTACCAGCGGCTTATGATAGGGCTGCACCGCGGCAACCTGCCGGTGCAGCCACGTCCCCACGGCCCGCGACCCGGTGAACGCGATCCCGGCAACGTCGGGGTGGGCTGCCACGACCTCGCCGAAGGGGCCTCCGGGCCCGGTCACCAGGTTGAGCGCACCGGGAGGGACCCCGTTCTCTGTAAAGAGCCGGTAGAGGTTCACCCCGGCAAGCGGCGTCTTGCTCGTCGGTTTGAAGACGACCGTGTTCCCGGTGAGGAGCGCTCCGGCGATCATGCCCGCGGCAAGCGCTATCGGGAAGTTGAACGGGGAGATGACCGCCCAGGCGCCGTAGGGCCGCATGACGCTCCGGCACTCCTCCCCGGGTGCCGGTGAGTGCATGGGAAAGATGTAGCCGTTGTTCTGCTCGTAGACCCCGCAGTAGTAGCGGAGCATAGCAGCCGCCTCGCCGACCTCCGCCAGGGCCTCGAAGCGGGTCTTCCCCGCTTCAAAGGTCAGCAGCGCCGCGAGGGAGAAGAGCCGTTCCTCGATCGCATCGGCCGTCTTCCTGACGATCCCGACCCGTTCCCGCCAGTCCTGCCGGCTCCACCCGAAAAAGGCCTCGTTTGCGGCGGCTATCGCCCCCCGGGCATGCTCTTCTCCCCCTTCGGGGAAGGTCCCGAGGAGGATGCCCGGGTCGATGGGCGACCGCGTCTCAAACTCCCGGGGGGCGGTGACCTCCCGGCCGCCGATGTACATCGGGTGGCGCCCCCCGAGTTCCCGCTCGACCTCGAGCAGGGCGGCCTCATACTCGCCGTGAATACGCTCATCCGACTCAAGTGAGACATACGTGACGCTTCCTGACTCCTGCATACCAACCTCCCACAACCCGGTCCATAATAAAGTCCCCGTCGGACCGGATACCGCAACATTCATCTATCCCCCGGCAGTGAACAAACGGCTGACCGTGAAATTTGCAACCCTCACCGCCTGTTTTGAGAGGCTCGAAGCGACATCGTCCCAAAACGAGATGACCACGCTTCTCGCCCGGCTGCTCGCCGCGGCAACGCCGGACGAGATCGGGATCGTCTGCTACGTTGTGCTCGGAGCGATTGGTCCCGGCTACAGCGACGTAAACCTGGGCATCGGGGACCGGACCACGGCGGCGGCGATCGCCCTTGCGGCCGGCACCGATCCTGCCCCGGTCGAGGCGGCGGCGCGGGAACTCGGCGACTACGGCGACGTCGCCGTCCGGCTGATCGCGACCCCCGCCACGGGGCCGCTCCCGGTCGCCGACGTCCACCGCGGCCTCGTCGAGATCGCCGGGGCATCCGGCCCGGGCTCGGTCGAAGTGAAGAAGAACGCCCTCGCGGCTCTCCTCACCGCCGCCACGCCCCCGGAGCGGCGTTACCTCTCGCGGCTTGCCGCGGGGGAGATGCGGCTCGGCGTCGGGGAGATGACCCTCCTCGATGCGCTGGCGGAGGCGTTCCTGGGGTCGAAGGCAGAGCGCCCGGCCCTTGAACATGCCTACAACATCTCCTCCGATATCGGTCTCGTGGCCCGGATGCTTCTCGAGGAGGGCCTCCCCGGGGTGCAGGCGATCGCCGTCACCCTGCACCGCCCCATCCGGCCGATGCTCACCCAGCGGGTCGCCCGGATATCGGAGATCCTCGAACGGATCGGCTCTCCCGTCATCGCTGTCGAGGAGAAGTACGACGGCGAACGGATCCAGGCGCACAAGGACGGCGACGACGTCACCCTCTTTTCGCGGCGGCTGACCGACGTCACCGGCCAGTACCCCGATATCGTCCGGCACGTCCGGCGCTCTATTAGCGTCGATACGGCGATCCTCGACGGCGAGGCGGTCGCGTTCGACCATGCGACCGGGACCTACCGGCCCTTCCAGACGCTGATGCGGCGGCGCCGGAAGCACCGGGTCAGCGAAGTCGCCGATGAGGTCCCGGCGACCTACCGGGCCTTCGACCTCCTCTATGCCGACGGCGAATCATACCTCTGCCGGAGTTACCCCGACCGGCGGGCGAGGCTCGAGGAGATCCTCGTCGGGGACGAGCACATATCTCCGGCGGGCCGCATCGTAACGGGGGATGCCGACGGGATCACGGCGTTCTATCTCTCCTGCATCGAGCGGGGACTTGAAGGGATCGTCTGCAAGTCGTGTGCAGAGGACTCGTTCTACCGGGCGGGGGCGCGGGAGTGGCAGTGGATCAAGTGGAAGAGCGATTACGCCCCCGGGATCTCCGATACGCTCGATCTGGTCGTCATCGGCGCCAGCGCCGGGCGGGGGAAGCGGGCCGGGACCTACGGCTCGGTCCTCTGTGCCGCCTATAACCACGAGGAAGACCTCTTCCAGACGGTCTGCGGCATGGGGACGGGGTTCTCGGACGTTGACCTCGCGGACCTTCCCCGCCGGCTCGCCGGCGCGAGGGTGGACCGGCAGCCGGCGCGGGCGATGGTGAACCCGCAGGCGGCACCCGACTTCTGGTTTGAGCCGCGCTATGTCGTGGAGGTGCTGGGGCTCGAGATCACCCAGAGCCCGGTCCACACCTGCAACTGGGACCCGGAGCGGCGGCGTGGCCTCGCCCTCCGGTTCCCGCGGTTCGTCCGGTGGCGGGACGAGAAGGGTCCTGAAGAGGCGACGACGGCCGCCGAGATCGCGGCCATCTTCCGCCGCCGGTGGGGGGTGTAACGGTATGGAGCAGTACTCACGGTTGACCAACATCGAGGTCGCGGCGATCCTCTACGAGGTCGCCGACCTCCTCGAGATCAAGGGCGTCCGGTTCAAGCCGCAGGCATACCGGCGGGCGGCGCAGGCGATCGAGACCTTGCCGGAGGATATCGGCATCATTGCAAAGGAAGGAGACCTCGATGAGGTCCCCGGGGTCGGCAGGGGTATCGCCGGAAAGATCCAGGAGATCGTCGAGACCGGCAGCCTCGCGTATCTCGCTTCCTTACGCGAGGAACTCCCGGAGGGCGTGCAGCACCTGACCGGGATCGAGGGGATCGGGCCGAAGAAGGCGATCGCGCTCTCCCGGGAACTCGGTATCCGGACCGTCGACGACCTGGAGGCGGCGGCGTTGGCCGGCCGGATCCGCGACCTCCCTGGATTTGGGGAGAAGACCGAAGCGAACATCCTTGCGAGCATCCAGGTGAGCCGGACGGCAAAAGAGCGCCGGCTCCTCGGCTACATCCTGCCCGTCGCCCGGGATATCGAACGGCAGCTCGCGTCGCTCCCCTCTGTCGGGCAGGTGAGCCTCGCCGGATCGATACGCCGCAGAAAAGAGACGATCGGGGATGTCGACATCCTTGCGACCTCCTCGCGCCCTGAGGAGGTGATGGAGGTCTTTGCCACCCTCCCCGGGGTCTCGCGGGTCCTCGTCCGGGGGACGACGAAGACCTCGGTGGTGCTCGCGACCGGCATCCAGGTCGACCTCCGGGTGGTGGAGGACGTCCACTTCGGGGCCGCTCTCCAGTACTTCACCGGGTCAAAGGAGCACAACATCGCGCTCAGGAAACTCGCCATCGCGAGGAACTGGCGGTTGAACGAGTACGGGCTCCTCGACCTCGCAAGCGGCCGGGCGGTCGCCGGCGAGGACGAGGCGGGGGTCTACCGGGCCCTCGATCTCGCCTGGATCGAGCCGGAACTCAGGGAGGACCGCGGCGAGCTTGAGGCCGCACGGGCCGGGACCCTGCCCGACCTCGTCAGCTACGACTCGATCCGGGGCGACCTCCACGTCCATACCCGCTGGAGCGAAGGCGCCCACTCCATCGAGGAGATGGCGGCGGCGGCGCAGGCGCTCGGCTACGAGTACATCGCCATCTGCGACCACGCAGAGACCCTCCACATCGCCCACGGCCTCTCCCCAAAACGCCTGGCCGACCAGGTGCGTGAGATCGAGCGGATCAACCGGGCGGCTGAAGGCGACTTCACCGTCCTCTCCGGGACCGAGTGCAACATCGGCATGGACGGCACGATCGACCTCCCCGACAGCATCCTTGCCGACCTCGACGTGGTGGTCGCGAGCGTCCACTCCGGGTTCAAGCAGCCCGAGGGGGAGATGACGGAGCGGGTCATCACGGCGATGGGAAGCGAGCACGTCGATATCATCGGCCACCCGACGGGACGGATTCTTCTTGCGCGGGAGCCGTACCGGATCGATCTCGCTGCGGTCTTTGATGCCGCAGCAGCGCTCGGCACCCTGATGGAGATCAACGCGTTCCCGGGCAGGCTGGACCTCTCCGACGTCAACGCCCGTTCGGCCCGCGAGCATAACGTCCGGTTCTCGCTTGGTTCGGACGCGCACAACCGGGAGAACCTCCGGTACATGGAGTTCGGGGTCGCGACCGCCCGGCGGGGGTGGCTTACGCCGGACGATATCGTCAACACCCGCCCGCTTTCGGAGTTACCGGGGTTACTGAGGTCTTAGGGATTATCCGGTTGCCCGTTCCTGTCCGGCGCTGACGACATCCACGAGCTGGATCTCGAATATCAGGGGCTGCCCGGCCAGGGGATGGTTCGCGTCCAGCGTCACGGTCGATTCCGAGACGTCGCTGACGACGACGACGGCTGCCTGGCCGTCAGGCTGCTGGACCTGGAGTTGCTGGCCCGGCTCGGGTTTGATCTCCTCGGGGAACTGCCCCCTGTCCACCGTAAGCGTCATATCCTCGCGACGTGGGCCGTATGCCTCTTCGGGCGAGATCGTCGCGGTCTTCTTCTCGCCCGGTTCCATCCCGATTACGGCCTTCTCGAACCCCGGTATGATCTGCCCCTTGCCGATGGTGAACTCGATCGGTGCTTCTTCATCTGAGGTGTCAAAGACCGTGCCGTCTTCCAGCTTTCCGGTATAGTGTACCTTGACGGTATCGCCTTCCTTCGCCTGTGCCATACTGCTTCACCGGCGGGGTGGTGATCCCGGGTTCATATTTATGTGTGCCGGCCGGGCCCGGGCTGCCGGTGTTTGGCGCGATCTCCCGGCGTTCCGGGAGTTTGCAGGGAAGGGGAGGCGGTCCCCGGGCATGACTGCCTGCAAGTGGACCGTGGTGGCTATCGCCATTGGGGAGGGGGTCTCCCCCTCCCCTGTCTCCATCCTACAAATAGACATGTAACCCCCACCTCGCCCGGCCTCCGGCCTCCTCCCCCTTCCTGCAGGGCGGGGGCAGTCATGGCGATAAGCGACGTTCCGACAGGAACGGAGCTCGAGCACCGCCAGGTGCGCAGCCCCATGGAAAGCCGGGCCCCGGGCTGCAATCAATCGGGAACACCCGGATAGGATCTCAGATTATCAGTTGTTTCGTAGGGCACTACCCGGCTTTGTCACCTGCCGTTCTTCCGGACGGCGTGCAGGACTCCCATCACGCCCTTCACGTCATAGCCGGGCGTCCGGTCGATCTCAAAATCGTAACGCTCCCCGATGTAGTCGAGGAGCGCCCTGCTCACCGGCCCCCCGATCGGGGGCATGTGGAGCTCCATCTCGATGCGGCGCACTCCGTCGAGGTCTTCGGGCCGGATGGACCATTCCGCCCCCTCGCAGTCGCATTTCAGGAAGTCGCACCCTCCGGCCATGGCGGTGAACTCCCCCAGGGTATGGGTCGTCACGGTGACGGTCTCGCCCCCCCAGGCGATCCGCTCTGTGCCCCCGTCGCCGAGCGCCCCGCCGACCACCGTGACATTGGCGCCGTTCGTGCCGACGTTATCCCGGAGAGCCTCCGTGAGGACGGGTTCGACGGCCAGCACACGCCGCGACCGCCGGGCGGCACGGATGCAGAAAGCGCCCACGTTGGCCCCGATATCGAGGACGATATCATCCGGCCGGATGTCGTCGATGTGGTACTCGCCGATGATATAGACCGCGTCGGCTCCCTGAGGCATCCTCCTGAAGGTTACGCCGTCGTGGGTGGTGACCGGAGGCGGGCACGGTAATTCGCCGCCCGGCACCAGGACGTGTTTTCTGAACATGACTCCGGATAACGTTAGGATTTTGGCCTATTTGGGCGTTTCTCTCCCGGATTCCGGTGGCGCTTTCTCCTATCGGAGCCCTTGCGCTCCCCCGTCCTGGAGCGTCCGGAGGGCTCAGAATCCTGTCACGTTATTAACTCTTTTCGCCTTGTTCGTCCGGAAGTTGCACGGCCCGAATCCACATCTGACACATATACGTGGCTTTATGAGTGGAAAAACCCGAAAAAAGATTTATTTTCCTATAAATATATTTATCAATGAGTGGGTACAGATGCTGTATGTAGTAAGTCTACAGAATCTTTTGAGGGGAGAACTGCGATGGCGTACATGGATGGAATAACCTGCATTTGCGATAACGGCCGGACGCTCGAGGACCACCGGCCTATCGTCGGCGACGATGTCATCTCCGGGATCTACCGCAAGGCGGCGAGTCTTCAGGGGAAGCGTGTCCTCCACGTGAACTCGACCTACCAGAGCGGTGGTGTAGCGGAGATGATCATTTCGCTGGTTCCGCTCATGAACGACGTCGGGATCAAGACCCAGTGGAACATCTTGAACGGCGACGGCGACTTCTTCGCCATCACCAAGAACTTCCATAACGCGCTCCAGGGGCAGGCTGTCGCGTTCTCGGACGAAGAGAAAGGGCTCTACGTCAGGACAAACGAGTCCTTCTCGGGGAAGATGGAGATCGACCAGGACCTGGTGGTCATCCACGACCCGCAGCCCCTGCCCCTGATCCGGTTCTACAACAAGACCCAGCCCTGGGTCTGGCGGTGCCACGTCGACCTCTCGAACCCGAACGCGGACCTCTGGGAGTTCCTCAAGGACTTTGTACTGGACTACGACCGGATGGTCATCTCGCACGAAGAGTACCGGCGCCGGGGGATGCCGATGGAGCAGTGGATCTGCCGGCCGGCGATCGACCCGCTCTCAGAGAAGAACCGCGACCTCTCCGAAGGCGAGATCGCAGGCCTTCTCGCGAAGTACGGCGTGCCGACCGACAAGCCGCTGATCACCCAGATCTCACGGTTCGACAAGTGGAAGGACCCCGAAGGCGTCGTCGAGGTCTTTGCCCGGGTGCGCGAGCACGTCGACTGCAGGCTGGTCCTCTGCGGGAGCATGGCTCCCGACGACCCCGAAGGCTGGGCAATCTACCGGGGGGTCGAAGAGAAGGCACGGGCCTTCATCGATGCTGGCGATGTCATCCTGATCACCGCCGAGGACCACCTGCTGGTCAACGCCCTGCAGCGGGCCTCCGCCGTCATCCTCCAGAAATCCCTCCGCGAGGGGTTCGGCCTGACGGTCACCGAGGGGCTCTGGAAGGGGCAGCCGGTCATCGCGTCCCGTGTCGGGGGCATACCGCTCCAGATCGAGGACGGCGAGACCGGATTCCTCCTCGAGCCGACCGACACCGACGGGTTTGCCTGGAGGGTCCGGCAGGTCCTCGAGAACCCGGAACTCGGGGAGCAGCTCGGGCGGGCCGGCAAAGAGCATGTCCGGCAGAACTTCCTGATCACCCGGCTCCTCACCGACTACCTGGATATGCTCAACGCAGAACTCGTGCCCCAGAACACCTGAAAAAAGTATACATTCTCAATAGAGCATCGGCGGGTGGGACCGTGCACAAGCGATCTCACGGCCCCCCGGTTGCCCGGCAACTCTGGGCGCCTATTTCCGGGCACCCGGTTTTCCGGAGGAGGACGCTTCGGGTCGCCCCGTCACGTCCTCTGATGCAGGGCGGGTTGGCACAGACGGCTGGCTGAGAACCCGGGCAGGAGTTTGCAGCACACCTTCTTGTGTATATACTATTTTGTGAATATGCGGGTCACAGGGCAGATTTTCCTGAATATTTTTGATGGCGATGAGACTCCGGAAGTTTTAGAACATTGTACTCATACCAGTTGACTCCACCACCCCCAGGCGATGTAGAATACACATCGGCCTATATAATTGTTTCTCCCGGGAGGGACCGGTGCCGCTACCCAGGAGTATCCGCCGCACCCCTGAGTTATCGTGAGGTACTCCAACCTGCTGGCAGGCGAGGAGGTTCTCGTTTCTGGAAAAACGTTTTAGATGCGTGGCGGTCGGGTTCCGCGGCCCCTCTGGTGCGGCTCAAGTCTTCCGGTGCGTTGCACCGGCTAAATAAAAAAGGATCTCGCAAGCCGGCTCTGCCTGCAGCCGGCCTGTATGGCTCTTACCGTCTGTTCGGAGATCCGATGACCTCGATCGGCTGGGTCAGTCTGACTCTCGCGATGGTCTTTCCTTTCATCCCTTCGACGATCTGTTCGACGGCATCAGAGGGCACGTCGACGGTGGAGTAGGTCTCGTAGATGTTGATTGCACCGATGACGCTGCCGGGGATCCCGGTCTCGCCCGCGAGTGCGCCGACAATATCCTTGGGCCTGATCTGGTGCTCTCTCCCGAGCGGGATCCTCAGGAGAGCCAGCCCCTGGGACGGCATGAGTTCCTGTGGCTGACCCTGGCCCCTGTCGACCGATCCGGCCCCGGCGAGTTCCAGTTTCAGGAGGGCAGCGGCAACATCGAGCGCCGTGTAGTCGTCGGATACGATCCGCTCGATGAGCGTCGCATAGTGATCGAGGCCGCCTTCGTCTATGCTCTGCTGCACCCGCTCGATGAGTTTCCGGGTCCGGGTCTCTTCGACGTCTCCCTGTGTCGGGAGCGGGATACGGGCGATCTTGATCTTGGTGTAGTCCTGGATCGTCCGGAGCTTGAAGTACTCTTTTGGGCCAACGAACGTGATAGCCCGTCCGGCGCGTCCGGCACGTGCCGTCCGGCCGATGCGGTGGATGTAGTAGTCGATATCCTGGGGGACATCGTAGTTGATGACTAAGTCGACGTCCTCGACGTCGATACCCCGTGCAGCGACATCGGTTGCGACGAGCATATCGATGTTTCCTGCACGGAACTTTGCCATCACCCGGTCCCGGAGGGTCTGTTTCATGTCCCCGTGGAGGCCTTCGGCGAAGTACCCCCGGGCCTGGAGGTGGGTGGTCAGGTCATCGACACCCCTCTTCGTGTTCGAGAAGATCAGCGTCAGTTCCGGGTCGTACATATCGAGCAGCCGGGTGAGGATCTCCATTCTGTCCCTGCTCCGTACCTCGAGGTAGAGCTGCTCGACCTGCGGGACGGTCACTTCCCGGCGTGCGACCGAGATGAACTCGGGGTCCTTCTGGAACTTCTTTGAGATCTCGAGGATGGGTCTTGGGAGCGTGGCCGAGAAGAGGACCGTCTGGCGGTTCTGCGGGGTCTCGTCAAGGATCTTCTCGATATCCTCCCGGAATCCCATGTCCAGCATCTGGTCCGCCTCATCGAGGACGACAAGCTTCACCCCGGCAAACGAGACGGTCCCGCGGTCGAGGTGGTCGAGCACCCGTCCGGGAGTCCCGACGACAACCTGGACGCCGCGCTGCAGCGCCCGGAGCTGCCGGTCGATCGGCTGGCCGCCGTAGATCGGGAGGATGTTGATGCCCCGGTGGTACTTCGCCAGGCGGGCGAACTCCTCAGCGGTCTGGATGGCGAGTTCCCGGGGGGGGGAGAGGACGAGGACCTGTGTCTCCCTGCTGTCGGGGTCGACACGCTCGATCGCCGGAACGCCGAACGCTGCTGTCTTTCCGGTCCCGGTCTGTGCCTGGCCGGTCACGTCGCGTCCTTCGAGTATCGCTGGTATTGTGCTTATCTGGATGGGCGTAGGCTCCTCAAAGCCCATTTCTTCTATCGCCCGAAGCGCCTTTTGCGAGATATTAAAATCCTTAAAGGTAATATTGTTCTCCATTCATTCACCTCTTGGTGCTGCTACTTCTTTATATGTCGTATCCATGTGGCTTTTCAGATCCTCCGCCGGGGTCGGGAGATCTGTTCTGCACTCAGGCGCCCGCCAACGTATAACCGTTCTGCAGGTGAACCTACAGGGATGAATCGCCGGCATTCCCCCACAATGAGCGCCGAAAGCGTTGCGGAGGTCTACCGCCGCTACGCTGCCGCGCGGCCGGAGTACCGCGGGGTCCTCCTCCCCGGACTCCTGCCGCACGACGCCTGCGCGGCAGACCGTCGCAGGCCCGACCGCGTAACGGTCCTCTTCATCGCCGAGTCTCCGCCCTGGACCGCCGGCCGGCGCGAAGTTGCCGGACCTTCCGACTGCTTAAGTCCCGACTACCCCTACTTCTGGAACGACCGCTACGACGCGGTGCGCCGGCCCGGCGCCGGGCCGCTCTCCCGCGGGCTTGCGGAGAACCTCTTCCTGCTGCTTGGCCTCGACGGGGAGTCGCGCCGGGAGAACCTCGACCTCTTCGCCAGGAACTTCTTCCTCGTCGACACGGTCAGGTGCGTCTTCCGGAAGAACCGGAAGGCAGCTATCCCAAACGACCTCATCCGGATGAGCGCCCAGGAGATCCTCGGCCCGGAGATCGCCGGTCTCGCCCCTGATTACATCGTCGCTCTCGGGAACACGGCGCTTGCCGGCCTATCCGAGATCGAGCCCTACGCGACCGCTCTTTCCGGCATAGGGAAGATCACGGAGATCCCGGGAGGCCTGCGGGAGAGCCTCTTTTTAGAGAGCCGCCTCCTCTGCATGCCGTACCCGGGCGGGCGCAACCGGCGCTACCTCGATACGATCGAGTCAGGCTTTGAACTCATCAGGGACCTTACGGTATGACGGGTCCCTCAAAAAGTCCGCCTGCATCGCCGCCTACCCGGCGAGCTTCCTCTTTCCTTCCTCGTACAACTCTTCCTTCTGCTTACGGAGTTTCGCGGCCATCTCCTGCTCTTCGGGGCTCCCCTTATCTTCGATCTGGATCTTCTGCGCTGCTTTTTGTATGTCGTGGGGGCTTGAGTACCCGGATGGTTTCACCTTCTCCCTGTCCTCCCGGTACTCCTCCTCGATCTGCTGCCGGCGCATCTCTGCAGTCGCTCCGGCCGATCTGGCCTCTCCAGCCACCGGGATCTCCTTGCCGCGGGCCTCCGTCACCTTCTTCAGCCGCACCTCGAGGACGCCGTTCTTGAAGGTGGCGTGTGCCTCCTCGCCCCGGACGTCGGTGGGGAGGGAGACGGTCCGGGAGATTGCGCCGACCCTCCGCTCCCGCACGTGGTATCCGGCCTGCTCCTCCTCTTTCATCTCCTCCCGCCGTGCGGTGATCCGCAGCGTCCTCGGGTCGATAAGCCGGACCGCTATGCCCTGCCTATCCACGCCGGGGAGGTCGGCAACGACCACGACGTCTGCGTCGTGTTCCATGACGTCGACCACCGCTCCGGTGCCGCCGCCGGGCAGGGGCACCTGCTGTGCGGCTCCCGAGACGCGCTCCATCACCTCACCAAACTGCTTCTGCATATTCCCAAGCATCTCGTCGAATTCGCTCCAGAATTCGCTTGACGATCTTCTCCATGCCATGGTTACTCCTGCCTCACTGTTCTGCAGTATCGGCAGGCTCTCAGGGTGTGAACACTTCATATATGTTCCTGTGCGGGCCCCCCCTGTCGGAATGACGGCGGTTTAGCGGGTTGCTCCGGGGCTCCCGGTCGCCCCCAAGGTTACATATAGGGGGAGTCTCCAGTGGGCGGTGTTATGAACCCCCAGACCGTAGAAACGGTGCCCCGGGAACGCTCAGGATCCCTGCCTGCCCTCGGGGTAATGACCGTCATCCCTCTGGAGAACCTGAGGATACACACCTACGAGGCGCCCGAGGCGGCGGTCTTCGTCAACTCGCACATCCTCGAGACGGAGCACGGGCTGATCGTCATCGACACGCAGTTTCTCCGTCCTCACGCAGAAGACTTCCGCAGGTATGCCGATAGCCTGGGTAAACCGATCAACCGCGTCATCATCACGCACAGCCATCCGGACCACTGGTTCGGCTGCGAGTACTTCAGAAACGCCCCCATCTACGCTCTCGCCGAGGTCGCGGACCAGATCCGCGGGGGCGGGGAGGCCATGATCCAGGCATACGCACCAGCCTTCGGCGACGCGATCACGAAGACGGTGGTGGTGCCGGAGCGGATCGTCCGGCCCGGGACCGAGACCCTCGACGGCGTGACGCTTGCGTACGAGAAGGCCGACGCGGCCGAGGCCGGCGTCAACCTCGTCATCGAGCTCCCGGAGAACCGCGTGCTCATCGCCCAGGACCTCGTCTACAACCGGGTCCATGTCTTCCTGCAGCAAAAGGAGATGGGCCCGTGGCTCGCCCATCTCCGCCGGTTCCAGGAGAAGGAGTACGACTTTGTCCTTTCCGGGCACGGGCTGCCGGCGAACATGCAGGCGCTCGCGGATATGGCGGGGTATCTTGAGGACGCGACGTCCGCGCTCGCGGCGAGCAACGATGTCCCGACCCTGAAACAGCACCTGGTCGGGAAGTATCCGTCCTACCGGGGCGAGATGCTGCTGGATATCAGCGGAAGGTATCTCTACGGGACGTGAGATCCTCGATACCTTTGTTCCTGTATCCGGATCTTTACCGTCATTACCGGCAGGGCCGTCCGTGACTGAGGGTGGGGCGAGGGATCCCGGCGAGGTGCTACCTTCGCCGGGCTACGGCCGTGGCGGTGCAGATCCGGCTGTCATTCTTCCTGGATCATCGCCTCGACCGCATCTACCAGAGGCCCGAGGTTGGTCTGGATGATGTCCCAGAGAATCGTCGGTTTCACCGAATAATAGGAATGGACGCTGATATCCCGGAGCCCGGCAATCTTTCGCCATGCAATCTCCGGGTGGCGGGCGGTGACGCTGGCGGGGATCTGTTTTACGGCTTCCCCGATGGTGATAAACCTGAGCACGACGGCATCGCGGCACATTGGGTCGCCCACAAACTCCTCAAACGTTCGGCCTCCCACATAGGAGCGGATGGCGGCAACGGCCTCCCGGATATCCTCCAGGTAGAGGAGGACGTCCCTAGGCATAGACGACCTCGTCAAGGACAGCGCCCCGGATCCGGGGCTTTAAGGTATCGGCAATGACGAGATCCGTCCTTCGCCCCAGGAGGTCTTCGAGGTAGAACTTGAGGTCCATGAAGTGGTCAAAGGTCTCCTCCCCTTCCTGGAACTCCACCAGAATATCGATGTCGCTTGCCGCGGTGGCTTCGTTCCGGACCACAGACCCAAAGACGCCGATACGGGCCACGCCGTAGCGTTCCCGGATGGTGCGAAGGTTCTGCCGGATCTGGGCAAGGGGGTTCATCGTTACTTCTGGGTGATACATCCATCCTCTTATATTCTCCGGAACCCGGTCACCACTCCGCCCTCAGACCGGGGTGCCGGGCTTCTTCAGCACGTAGATGACCGTCCCCTCCTCGAACCCCTCGCCGCCGCGGGCCTCGCCGGCATAGGCGAACCCGTTCTTCTCGAGCACCCGGATGGATGCGACGAGGTCGGGGTAGGTCGTCGCCACGATCTGCCGGACGCCGGGGAGGGAGAAGACCGCGGGGACGAGGTGGCGGACCGCCTCGGTTGCATACCCGCGGCGCTGGAACTCTTCGAGCACCGAGTAGCCGATGAGGACCGTGCCGGGAACCGGCGACGAGGCGATCCCCCCGCTGCCGACGAGGACCCGGCCGCCCTCTGCCGGGTCGTCCCGGACCCAGTACCAGGTGATGAAGAGGGGATCGGCGTTCTCCGCGGCCATCCTGATGAACTCGTCGAGTGTAGCGTCGTCGAGGAGCGGCGGCGGCCACGAGCCCGGGACGGCGGCGGAGAGGAGGCGGGCGAGGTTCTGATGATCGTTCCGGTCGGCCTCGAGGATCTCGAGCGTGGCAGGGATGAGATCGAGGCGTTCGGTATGGATGTGGAAGGGGTTCATCGCGGTCACTCAGGATATTTCCTGCGGAGAGCTCTTACCCGTTGCGGATCTCGATCTGTGGGGATACCCACCCCGGTCCTGCACTAAGCCTCATCGGCCGTCCCGCCGCCCACTCGTTCCCCGACAAACGCCACCGCCTCCCCCGATAGGGTATACCGGACATCTCCCCCAATCTTTTCCTGGAGCACGATGCCGTCGTTCTTCAGCCGCCGCATGTGCCACGAGACCGACGAGGCGGTGATCCCGAGCAGTTCGGCAAGTTCCCGCCGCGACGCCCCGGGGCTCTCCAGCAGGATGGCGAGGATCTCCCGGGTGTTCGGGTTTTTGAGGTGGATGAGCGCCTTCGCTTCGAGGGCCGAATACTTCTGCCGGTTCTCGAAGTATCCCGTCCGCCCCTCGACAGCGGCGGCGGCGATCATCCCGAACTCCTGGAGCCTCCCGAGGTGATACCTCAGGGTTCCCCGGTTTACCCCGAGGTCCTGAGCGAGAGTGCCGAGACGGATGCCCGGGTGGGCGTGAATGTGGTCGTAGATCGCCGTCCTGGTCTCATGTTCGAGTGCGGCGCGCTTTGCAATCCGGCGGTAGCCGAAGAAGAGCCAGACGTTTAAGAGAAACAGGACGTTGACGACGACCAGAAGCTCGGGGGAGGTTCCGATGAGCAGGCTGGTTATCAGCACCTGGGGCGGGACCTGCCACCACTCGATGGGCGTCAGTTCTTGGGGCGGGCCGTCGGGTATGTGGTCGCCGGCCGGCCTGACCGTGTACCCGGTGGCGGCCGCAGAGATGGGAAGAGCGGCGAGAAGGATGATCAGGAGAGCGGCCAGCCACCATCGCATGCTACAGGAATTGCGGTGCGGACCCTTGACCTTTGCGCTTTGTAGGCGACCATCACCGCCCGGGTATGGAGAAACCGGGGCCTGTGGATAGACGGCCGACACAGAAACCGTATATAATTGCGTGTCCCAGATTCCATCATGATGGATCCCGGGGAGAGAACGCCTGCAGCGGCGCCCCGCCCCGGACGGCAGCTACCTCGTCGCGGGGGCCTCGCCGCATGAGAGACCGGTGGCTTATCCTCGGCATCGCCGTTGTGGTGGTCTTCGTCCTCTGGCGTGCCTCCTACGTCCCGCCCGGCTACGAGACGATCAAATACGAGACCGTCCCGGTCCTTCCGGTGGAGCGGTACAATCCCCCGCTCATCGAGATCTGGGAGGCGATGGAAGAGCAGATCCCGTTCGACAACCGGACGGCGAGGTCGCCGCTGCTGGTCATGGATTTTGACGCGAACGGCTCGTTTACCTACATCCAGTTCAGCTTCTTCGCCGATGTGGAGGATGAACCCTGGGTCCACTCCGCCTTCGTCCTCAGAAACGGGAGCGCCTACCTCTCGTCCCAGCGGCTCGATTACCACCCCCCTCACGCGCACCCGCTGGGGAGCCTCGCCGCTGCCGATGCCATCCCGTTCGACGAGATCTCCTACGGCAAAAAGGGAATGAGCCTGAAGGTCTTCTACCACGAGCAGAACAGGACCTACGACGACACCTACAAAAACATCTACGCCATCGAGAACGGGACGCTTCGGCCGCTGGAGTTCATCTCTTTTGCCACCCCCGAGGTCTGGAACACCATCGAGATCTACCCGAGGGACCCGCCGGACGAAAACCGAACGGCAATCCGCATCGACGAGGACCCCCGGGCGCTGGTCGTCTTTGCCCCGCGGGAGATCGGGCTGGTGGAGAGGGTCGTGTACAAAACGACTGCCGTCCCGGCAGGAGTTTGAACACCGAAGGTGCGACAGAGACGATCGGCACAGAAAAGATATAAATCCCTCTCCCCAATCGCTCATTTAAGGAGTCGAGCGATGAGACGAAACTTTTTGGTTATCTTTTGCATTTTCGCATTGATCTCGGTTGCAGCCCCGGCGGCTGCCGAAACCCCCCGCCCGGCCGAGAGCCCGGTGGAGGCCCCCGTCGACCGGCTTGAGATCGACGATGCGGTGAAACAGGCATCGCCCTACTATGTCATGCTCGTCGGAACCGATGACGAGCGGGAGAACCTACTCGGCTACATCGACCACTCCCCCCGCTCCGCCGAAGAGAAGGAGGCGATGAAGGAGTCTCTCCGCGAGATCTGGGTAAAATACCCGGTGGTGCACGAGACCGAGGGTGTGGTGACCCGGATCGCGTTCGACCCGGCGGCGGGGGAGAACCCGGTCCTGACCGACGAGGAGAACGCCGTCCTCGCTGATATCTCCCGGGCGATGGCGGAGGCGTTTGCCGCCACGCCCACGGAAACGCAGGCTACCTGGTATGATCTCGCCATCTGGCTCGTCAAGACGGACGGGCAGGGGAACGAGGCCTGGAACCGGACCTACCCCGGCGGGGATAGTGCGGACGTCGCGGTGGTGCTCCAGACGGACGACGGGGGATACCTGATCGCCGGAAACACCGGGTTCCGGGACGCCCTGCTGCTCAGGACGGATGCCGACGGCAATGAGGTCTGGAGGAAGACCTACGGCGGGCCGGACTGGGATACCGTGCGTGCCGTGGTCGCGACCGGTGATGGCAACTACATCGTCGCCGGGAGCACCGGCTGGACGCCGGAGAAGAATACGCGGAGCGCCTGGCTCTTCAAGGTCGCGCCGGACGGCGGAGAGGTCTGGAGCCGGACGTTTCCGGGGGACGGACTCTTCACGACGGTCGATCTGACTGCTGATGGCGGGTTCATCCTCGGCGGGAATAGGAATGCCGGGACCGATGATGCATGGCTGGTCAGGGTCGACCGCGATGGGGGAGAGGAGTGGAACCGAACCATCGGCGGCAACGACTCCGGGATCGTGGACAACGTCATATCGACCCAGGTCGACGGGGGCTACCTCGTCGCGGTGAGGAACCCCTGGGAAGCGGCACGTTCCGGGACCGCCGCGCCCATCCGACTGTTCAAGACCGATCCGACGGGGGAGGTTCTCTGGACGAAGACGCTTGATGAGATGGACGGCGGCACCGGCGCGACTCTTCTCGTGGTGCCCGGCGGAGGTGCCGTCGGCTATCTTCTCGCCTGCGGGGCCGTCCTCCCGGGAAGCGATCTCCCCGGCCCCTGCCTCTCTAAGATCGGCGGGACCGGAAGCATCGTCTGGACCGTGACGCCGGAGGTCCCCGGCGGCGCCCTCCTGGTCACATCGGCGGTCGCGCCGTCGCCGGGGGAGTATGCCTTCACCGGCACGGTCTACGCCGGCGGGCCGCACGACGGGTGGCTGGTGCTCCTGGACCATACGGGGAACGTCACTTCTGCGCATTCGTTCGGCGGAGACGCGACCGACGACATCTCGGCTCTCGCGGCGACGGCCGACGGCGGCTATATCCTCGCTGGCACCACCCGGTCGTTCGGGGAGAACGGGCGGGCGGCCCCCGGCCGTGCTCCGGGGTTCGAGGCGCTCGCGGCGACGGTCGCCTGCGGTATCGGGGTCCTGCGCCGCGGGGTGAGGCGGGGATGAAGATCGCCCCCCTCCTCGCCGCGAGCGCGGGCTTCTTCTTCCTCTGGGGAGTCATGCCGGTGACGCTCGCAACCCGTGGTGCCGTCGGTTCCGGGAGTGTGATCATCCTGCTCTCGCTCGTCTCGCTCGCCGGGTCGGTCCAGTTCCTGCGGGCAATGCGGCGGGAGTCGCCCCGATGGTTCTGGAGCATCCCGTTCGCGGTCGTCTGCACTGCTCTTGCGCTCTGGACGGGAATCACCCGGTGGGTCGTGACGGTTCCCGATATCGGGAACCATGTATTCCTATTCCTGCTCCCCCCGGCGGCAGCATTGTTCTTCTACTCTTTCCCGGACGACTGCCGGAACGGGGTGCGGATGCCGATCGCCGTCTCCGCCCTTGTCAGCGTCCTGTCCCTCATCCTGGCCGCTAACGCGTTCTGCACCCTTGTTCCCGGGACACCTGTGCCGGGTTTCATGGCGATTGCCATGGTCTTGTATACCCTCCTCCTCATGCCGCTCGTCGGGGTGCTCCTTGTCGTGACGGGGGTGGCCTGCCGATGAAGTATTTGGCGCTCGCGCTCCTCCTTGTCCTCGCCTGCACCGCCGGGTGCCGCGGACCCGCCGCCGGCGGACGAGATCGCCGCCCGGTTCATCGCGGCAGGGGACTTCTCCGCCACTGTAACGGTAACGGCCGGTCAGGAATTCGTCACTCTCAGGCACGCATTTATTCCGGCAGGTTTCACACAATAGTATGCTCAACCGCTCCCTCGCCGGCCTCCTCATCGTCATCCTCGCGGTCTGTATCGCCGGCTGCACCTCCGCCCCGCCGGATACCGCGGACGCCGTCAACCGGACCCTCGACTCGCTCTCCCTTGAGGAGAAGATCGGGCAGATGCTCCTCGTCGGGTTCCGCGGCTACTCCGCCGACCCGGATTCGCAGATCGCCCGCGACATCGCGGCCGGGCGTGTCGGCGGGGTGATCCTCTTCGACCGGGACGTGGCGCTCGGCACGAACGAGCGCAACATCAAAGACCCCGCCCAGGTCCGGGCCCTGACCGCCTCGCTCCAGGGCTACGCCGGAGCGATCCCGATCTTTGTCGCGGTCGACCAGGAGGGCGGGGCGGTCTGCCGCCTGAAGGAGTCCTCCGGTTTCCCCCCGACGGTCTCGGCCCGATCGCTGGGGGCGCAGGAGAACGAGACCGCCACCCGAAAAGCCGGGCAGGCGCTTGCGGCGATGGTCGGGGAGAACGGGTTCAACCTGAACTTCGGACCGGTCGTCGACCTTGCCGTCAACCCCGACTCGCCCGCGATCGGGAGACTCAACCGGAGTTTCTCTGAAAACGCCACCGTGGTCGCCGAAAACGCACGGTGGATCATCGAGGAGCACCACAACCTCGGCGTGATGACGGCGATCAAGCACTTCCCCGGCCACGGGAGTGCCATGACCGATACGCACGAGGGGTTCACCGACGTCACGGGGACGTGGACCGAGGAGGAACTCCTGCCCTACCGGGACCTCATCGGCCGGGGCCCCCCCGCCATGGTGATGACCGCCCATGTCTACAACGCCAACCTGGACCCCGACTACCCGGCGACGCTCTCGGAGCCGACGGTCACCGGCATCCTCCGGGACCGGCTCGGTTATTCGGGCGTGGTCGTCACGGACGCGATGGACATGGGCGCCATCCACGACAACTACGACCTCAACGAGTCGCTGAAGCTCTCGATCAACGCCGGGTGCGACATCTTCCTCTTTGCAAACAACCTGGTCTACGATGAGAGAATCGCGGAGACGGCCGTCGGCATCGTGAAGGACCTCGTCGAAGCCGGGGAGATCTCAGAGGAGCGGATCGATGAGTCCTGCGGGCGGATCCTCAGGCTGAAGATGGCGTACCTGGACGGGGAAGCGGGGATTTCCGTCAGTTCTCCTGCAGACCGATAGCCCATCCTTTTTCATCGTGCGGGACGGACGGGCTCCCGCCGGGGAGTGGTGGACCCCTTTTGGAGATCACGCTTCCCCACCGCCGTCCCGATGGCGGGTAGGTATCCCGGCGAAATGGACTCTCTGAACGGCTCCAGATACCGTAACCGTGTACATAACCAATCCCTCTCCGGAAAGAATAGGAGAAATCGTGATTATACTCATACTGATAAAATATGAGTTAATGTACTGATATTCTTTGGATATGAGTAGATATATTCATATCTGATGGCGGACAAGGATCTTTGAACGGCTGACGTCATGACAAGGGTGTATGCAGTCCTCACGGGGGATCTGGTCCGCTCCAGAGTTATCAAGGATGCATGCGGTGAAGAGTGCCTACGGCGCTTAAAGGAGATACTGGCGGAGGTCGGGGGAGATTACACAGCGCCGTTCTCGATCTTCCGCGGCGACAGTTTTCAGGGCGTCTCTTCGGATCCGGAGGGGGCACTCGAGGATGCGGTCCTCCTGCGCCTCAAGCTCATCGCCGGGTTCGATCGCGACAACAGCGCTCTCCGGCTGGATGCAAGGATTGCGGTCGGAGTTGGGACTATCCGCTACCTGCCGGGCGATGGTTCGGCCGGGGAGGGGGATGGCGAGGCATTCCGGCTCTCCGGCCTCGAACTGGACGTCATGAAGAGAGCCGGGCGCGGTATCATCGTAACGACCCCCTGGGAAGACCTGAATGAGACGCTCTCGATCTTCTGCGATGTCGTGGATCGGACTGTCGGCGGGTATACGAAGAGGCAGGCTGAAGCGGTGATGCTGACGCTGGAAGGGTTCACGCAGAAGGAGATCGGGGACCGGATCGGCACCAGTCAGTCTGCAGTATCGTATCGCCTGAAGGGGACGGGTTATGAGATCGTTTTAAAGATCCTCGCATGGTATCGGTCGCAGGTCCGGGAGCGAGTCAGACTCGCGGCGACCGTGTAACGCGTGACGGCGGCGAAGCGGGACCCCTCCGCCGGGTTGAAGCAATTCCCGCTCCCTGCCGAACGTTACAACGGCCTCGCCGACGTTGTAGCCGTCGGGGTCCTATTGGCCGGACAGCAGGCATGGCCTTTGCTCCTATCAACCCGCGGCCCGATTCCCCGGTTACATGCTGTCAAACCCTCAGATTTCATCTCACCCAGGATGCCGTCAAACGCTCTCGCTGCGATTTACACCGCAGGAACGGCAATCTCCCGGGCGATGCTGGCCGCCCATGCCTCGATATCGTCCCAGTTCCGAAAGTCCCCCTCGGGAAGGAGATCGCGCCCGCCCGGCAGCTTGCGGAGGAGCCGGTGCGGGAACCCGAGTTTCGCCGGGTCGAGGGCGCCGGAGAAGACCCGGGTATTCCGGGGATGGACGAGCCGGCGGAGTTCGGCGATCTCGTCGGGCTCGATCCCCGGGGCGTCCGGCGAGACAGCCTCCGGCTCGGGCTTTAACGGCCCGCTTGAGAAGAGCCAGACCGGCCGACCGTCGAGAACGTCGCTGTTCTTCCGCACGAACTCCGCGGCCTCCCGTATCCAGTGCCCTATGTAGACGGCGCTCCCGATCACGACAGCGTCGTAGTCTCTTATGTCCGGTGCCGCATCGACGCTTCGTGCCTCCGTCTTCAGGCCGTGCTGCCTGAGTTTTTCGGCTATGAACTCCGCAATGCCCTTCGTCGATCCGTACATGCTCGCATAGAGAACGATCACTTTCACAGTCTGCCGGCCTCGCAAGGGGGTAATCCCGCCCGGTTCATAAGAGTAGCGGAAGCGGCGGATCCATGCGGCGGATGCCGCACGCGGCCGCGACTGGAAAGAGGGGGGAGATCTGCTCACCGCACATGCCGCCCCGGGGTCCGCCACGTCGCCGGCATGCCGGGGGATGACGTGTGGGACGTCCTGTACCACGATCGAGGTTCATACCTGCAGATGCCTTCTCCTGACCGGAGGGGGACTGCATCCTCCGATCCGAAAGAGATAATGCTCCCCGAACGGTACACCGTCATAGAGAAGTCCGATGCATCCTACCATCTGCGAAAAGATTCCCGAGATCGCCCGCACCGCTCGACGCCGGCGTGTAAGGAGGCTCGGGGTCTTCGGTTCGGCGACGGGCGACCGGTTCGACCCTGCCGTGAGCGATATCGACTTCGTCGTCGAGTTCGAACCGATGACGCCGGCGGAGCACGCGGAGGCATACTTCGGTCTCGCGGAAGATCTGGCCCGTCTCTTTTGCCGCGAGGTCGATCTCGTCGAGCGGTCGGCGATCAGAAACCCGATCTTCCGTGAGTCCGTGGACGGGACCTGCAGGGATGTCTATGCCGTCACGTGAGGCGCAGAAGTACCTCTACGATGTTGCCGGGGCTGCCGACTATATCGCGCAGTTCACTGCCGGGAGAACCTTCGAGGAGTATCGCAACGATCCCATGCTGAGATCTGCCGTCGAGCGGCAGTTCGAGATCATCGGTGAAGCGCTGAACCAGCTCCTCAGGTGGGAGCCGGGCCTCAGTGAGAGGATCTCTGATGCGTCTCTGATCATTGCGTTCAGGAATCGCCTGATTCACGGGTATGCAACCGTCTCCGATGAGGTCGTCTGGGGTGTCGTCGAAAGGTACCTGCCGGTCCTTTCGAGTGAAGTGCGGGGTCTCCTGGCGGGGAATGAGTAGGATCGGCGTCACAGAACCCGGAGGTCCCCTGCAGCGTTCACTGTTCTTGATGTTTTGTGATGCTTCCCGGCACTTAATGCAGTTCTCTCAGTACCCCCGCCTCTCCGGGATCACGCCCCGCACCCCGCCCCGGGGGTCTGCCATATCCCCGGCGTAGCGGGGGATGACGTGGAGGTGCATCACCGTCTGGCCGGCGGCCGTGCCGACGTTGTAGCCGCCGGGGGGGAACCGCCCGTCGAGGAAGTCTTCTGCCTCCCGGACGAGGGCGAGGAGGGCGGCCTGCTCTGCGTCCGTCGCGACCTCTGCACGGTCTTTGAGCACTTCGGGGGTTCATCTCCGGGGAGGAATGCCTCCTGAAGAAGTGGGTCGAGAGCCTTCCCCACTCGCACCTCCGGTCTTCTCACGCTCCGATTCTCGCACCTGGCGGTGCTCAAACTTCTGCTCCTACCCTCTGGGCGCTCAAGCTCCGTTCGCACCTATGGTGCTCCTGCTCCAGCCCTTCGACCCGTCGCATTCCACTGGAACGTCGCACCCTACGGGCAGTTTTTCCTGCCGGAGCATCGCATCCTCCTCGCGAGGTTAAAAAGAGATGATCGGAATCACGCACATATCACGCATCATCACGCATATATCACGCATCATCACTCCTGATCCTGTCGACTCCTCTCCGGGAGGGGAGAATATAGCGGGTATCGCGCCGCGATCGGCCTCTCCTTTCAATGATGCGCTTTTTAATGAGGTTATTTAAGTCGTTCCCCGCGGTCCTCGCGGCAACGACGTTGAGCTCCTGGCCGGGTCCGATCGTTGTGGGTCACCCATGTCCCACAAATATTTTTGTGGGTCATATATTGCGCTTTGTGGCCCACAAATCCTGTTGTGGATCGTAGATGACCCACAAACGCTTCCTGGAATAGGGTTTGTGGATATCTGATCGGAATTTGGATACACACAAATTTGTTTGCTGATACCAGAATACTCACAGCCGGTCCCCCTCGGTGATGGCGATCAGGCGCGAGAAAACGTAGGTCGTGGCACGCCGTCCCCCGCCCTCTGTAAGGGCGGTAATAATATCCTGCTCCCGAAGTTGCTGGAGGAGCCGGTTTGCCGTCTTCTTCGGTATCCCGGTCTGCTCGTAAAACTCGGATGGGACGAAGACCGGCGTTTTAAAGAGCGCGTCGATCGCGGCGATCGCATACTGCGACCGGGTCACCTCCGGCACTGTCTGCTTCATCTCGCGATAAAGGTCGAGGATCGCCGTTGCCTTCCGGCCGTTCGCCCCGGCCTGCTCCTCGACGGCGTGGAGAAAGAACGCGATCCAGCCGTTCCAGTCCCCGTCCCGCGAGACCGCGAGCAGCCGCTCGTAGTAGACCGGCCGGTTCCGCTCAAGGTAGGCGCTGATATAGAACATCGGGCTCCCGATCAGCCCTTTCTCGTAGAGGATGAGGGGGACGAGCATCCGCCCGATACGCCCGTTGCCGTCGCAAAACGGGTGGATGAGTTCGAACTGAGCCTTCAGGACCGAGAGCTGGACGAGGACGTCCTTCTCCTCCTGCTGCAGGTAGGCCTCCCAGTCCCCGAGCGCCCCGGTGACATCCTCCGGCGCCGGCGGGACATAGATCGCGTGCTCGATGTGAGCGTCCCGCCCGATGAAGTTCTGGATCGTGCGGATGCACCCCGGCTCCCGGTCCATGCCCCGGCTGCCGGAAAGAAGGATCCGGTGCAGGTCGCAGACGAGGGCTAAGTCCAATCGCCGGGTCTTGAGGGATTCCACCGCGGTATTCAGGGCCTCACGGTAGTTGATGATCTCCCGGATGTCGGCGAGGGCCGCATCGCCGATCGGCTCCTTCGGGTTCGCCTCGAACCGCAGGACGTCCTCAAGCGATGCCTGGGTTCCCTCGATCCTCGACGACAGCACCGCCTCCTGCGTCAGGAGCGGGGAGAGCAGGAGCCGTGGGTTCGGGATCGCCTGGAGGATGCCGTCGTACCGGGCGAGGGCGCGGTTTGCCGACGCAATCCGGGGGATATGAGTCTCCCAGTCGATGCCGGCCGGGGGCAGCGGCTCCGGGGCGTAAGGTTGGACGGTCATACCGCCTCCTCGTGGCTCACCGTAGACCCGTCGGAAACAGGAAAACTGGTGATATGCCGGAGCTCCTTCATACAATTATTCGATGGTGCGACCGGGTATTAACCTTGATTGTTTGCGATCCGGCCGTTCATCATAGTCCGTGCCAATCTCGCCGGCTTGACTGAATATTTCGTTCGAGAATGCCCCTGCCGGGGAGGTGCCGGCGTCTTCACCGTATCGTACTCCCGGATCAACGATCGTCTCGCAATTTCTCAAGCGCCTTCCGGACCGCATGTTTTACCGCGGGATCTCTATCCCGCTGCGCCCTCATGAGAAGCAGCCGCGCTCTGGGGTCGCCGATCTTCCCCAATGCATCGGCAGCACTCTTGCGCACCTCGCGGTCCGGATTCCGCAGGCATTCCGTAAGGGGATAGACCGACCTCGGGTCGCCGATGACCCCGAGAATACGGACTATCCGCAACTTCGTCGCTCTATCCGTGCTCTTCAACTCCGCGATGAGCGGGCCGACTGCAGGCGGCCCGATATTCATCAGGTACTGAGCGGCGCGGTCCTGCTTCCCCTGGTCATTCCCTGCTTTGAGCGCCGCGACGAGTTCTGCAACCCTTCCGTCAGCCGTATCGGGTGTCTGTTCCGGGATGCCTATCTTCGGCATGTCCAGCGGCCTTGTCGGTGGAGGTGAGGTTCGTACCTGCTTTCCCATGAGAAGCAGAGATCGCAGCGTCTGCGGGTCTCTCCCGGAGATGATGAGAAGCCAGCGGAGGCTCGAGACGTTGATCGTCGACTCATTGCCGTAGGCCTCCCGGAGCAGATGAAGCCACTCTTCATCGGTGATGGCACCCGATCGGGTTCCAAGAAGTTCGATTAATTGCTCCCGAGCCTCGCCCCGTATCGAATCGACGATCTTCTTGATATGAATCGTCCCGAAGTCGTCGGTGGCGATGCAGTCGCGGGCCCTGTAGTAGGACCGCACGGCCTCCTCCGACTGTTTCTCGAGTTCGAGGATCTCGCTGTTCTCCGGATCATAGAGTTCCAGCGCAATGCCAAGTTTCAGGGCGATATCCTGGATCCAGGCGAGGTCGTTCATGTAGGAGAAGGAGTCTTCGGCCGCGACGAAGTTCCGTGGGAGAGCGACAAAGTGATGGAAGACAGGTTTCTTATCGGGCCTCTTTCGCAGTATCCGGCCCATCCTCTGGACAAGCTGCAGTTTGGTCCTGGCCGATGCGACGTTGATCCCGATCTCGGCGTCGGGGACGTCGATGCCCTCGTCGAGCATCTTCGGGGCGATAAGGACGCCGGTCGTGCAGTTCCGGAAGTCAGCAAGCACTCGCTTGACGTCGTCCTGGTGCAGGCCTGAATGGACGCGGTATGCAGGTACGGAGTCCTTCACCGCCCGATAGATCCGCTCGCAGGTCGCGATATCCATCGAGAAGACGACGCACTTCTTCTGGTTCCCGAGCTGTTTGATCAGGTCGACGGCTCGCTCCATCTTGGGAGACGAACGGTGGATGATCAGCCGCCGTTTGTAGATCAGGCCGACCAGTTTCTGCCACTCTTCGGGAACCTCATTCTCCGAATACCGGGAGCCCCGCATGAGTTTTACGAAGTCTCCCAGGCTTTCGAACCGGCTGAATTTGTAGCCGGAGAGGATCTGGATGAATCTCTGGTGGTTTGCATTGATGTGGTTGAGCAGTTTCTTGATGTGCTCCGAGATCTCCCTGAACTCAACGTCCTCTGCGATATCAAGGAAGGTCTTGTGGACATAGAGGTTGAAGTCGGGCACGACCCCCTGCTCGCGGGCTTCTTTGAGCGTGAACGTGTAGACGGTCCTGCCGAGGTGCCGGTCGAGGACCTGCCCCCGCTCAGCGCCTTCGACCGTGGCCGAAAGCCCCATCTTCCACCTGCACGGCACCTCGAGCGCTTTTCGGAACTGCAGCCCTGCTCCGTGGTGGACCTCGTCGACGATGAGGAGATCTGTGGCGTATGCCCCGGGATTTCTATAGACCTTCTGGAGTGTCTCGAACTCGATGACGAATTTGCCGTCGTAGTTGAGCGGATATTTGTAACTCCCGTTGGAATCGCCCACAAACCCCAGTTTGTCGATGGCTTCCCGCCGCCACTGGTCGAGCAGCGCCCGTGAATGAGCGAGGACCAGCACCCGGAGGGATCCGTAGAGCCCGAAGAGTTTCTCGGCAGCGGCGAGGCCGACCATCGTCTTTCCCGTCGCGGTGGCCATCTCGAGGATGCCTTTTCCCCCACTCCGCTGCCAGGCTTCCATCGCCACCGTTTGATGATCCCAGAGCGAGTAGAGTAGCATCGGCCGTGTGGAGAGGCGGGCGAGTTCTGCGTCCGTTCGGAAGAGACGCTTTGCGAACCCCTCTAACCGCCCCGACTCCACCAGCCGGGTGAAGAGTTCCATGGTGAAGATCGAACTCCCCACGGAGAAGAGGCAGGCAATCTCGTCGATCATGGCGGGCTGCATCCGCAGATCCAGGGCGATCTTCTTCAGGAGCTGGATCTTCTGGATCTCGGGGTACGGGTGGAGGGCGTTGACCGAATCGATCCGGAACGCGGTGAACTCCTTTGCCGCCTTGCGAAACGCTTCAGGATCCCCCATCCGCTCCCCGACAATCCGGTATGCGGCGTCGGCGACCCACGCTTCGAGGTCCGCGTAGTGCCCGTCGTTCTGGTCGAGCCGGAGAACGAACCGGGCGTCGTTGTGATACCTGTTATCGTAGTAGTTCAGCAGCTCCTCGTCGGCAATGCCGAGTGCTGCGGCCTCCGGGAGCGGGTCGAGGGTCTCTGCCCGGAAGTAGCCGAAGGTGAACCTGTCGGGATGGTTGAAGTATTCTAACTCGTCCGGGCGGAGTCTCTTCATAGGCTATGCTTGCAGTTCATACTGGCCGTGGAACTATCGTAATCGTTCCGGCCGGGAACAGACAGTATGTTCTACAAACCATTCCGGGTTATAAAGGTATTTTCATCAACGGGCATCTGGAATCATGGATATCTGGTCGATGGAGGGTGACAGCAGTTTGGGCTGGATATTAAGGAGGGAATTTTAGAGGATGTCCCAAAAAGGTCTGCGAACCTTGGGTGTACCATGTTGGAACATATAAACACAAGTTTTCTGCTACCTGGTCCATGGTACAGGTCAGAATTTCGAAATGACTTTTATCCTGGTATCACTACGCTGGGGAGGACCGTAAGGGGGTGTTCCCTTATTGGCGAAGATGTTTTGGGATAACCTCTTAGTTACCGCTCATTAGGGGAATGATAAATATCGCTATAAATGAAATATTTTGCTTCTACTTGTCCATAGGGCCATTCTGTTATACAAGAACAATGCCTGTACTCAGAGCACTTACCACACATTATATAACTGTTTTAACTTCCATTGCTTCTAGATAAACTTCCCAAACGATAAATAAAACTTCCTAAATAGTATTAGTTATGATAAGTGCTCGAGCCGACTACGTGGAATCTTTTGAATCTTCAACGTATCAGTTTCCAGCAATCAGGGGCATACAGGCGGGAAAAGAGTATTATATAACGATGTTTCCAATGAAAGTCATCGCAAAACTCTTCTCATTCGATGATAGTGACCTGCCCCCTAAAGTGCGCGCACAGCGAACGCTAAACCATGCACGCGTCCCCATGATTGCCAAGTATCTCACCTCTAATCCGAAGGATTACGTCTTCTCGTCTATTACCGCATCCATTGACGGTGAAGTCCAATTTATTCCCTTTGAGCAGAGAGGGATAGAAAACAAAATAGGGAAACTTATCGTTCCGATGACTGCGCGAATCATCATTAACGATGGACAGCACCGGAGAGCCGCTATAGAAGAGGCACTCAAGTTACAGCCGGAACTAGGGCTTGAAACAATTTCTGCCGTACTCTTCTTGGACTCAGGACTGAAACGCAGCCAACAAATGTTTGCAGACTTAAATAAGCATGCTGTTCCCCCCACAAAGTCACTTGGGATCCTGTACGATAATCGAGACCCCTTCTCAAAACTGGTCTTATCTCTCCTAGAGATGGTTCCTGTCTTTAATGGACTAACGGAGTTCGAAAAGACCACAATATCCAATCGCTCTGTCAAGATGTTTACGTTGAGCAGCATTTACCAGGCTACAGAAGCGTTTTTGGGAAAAATCTCTGATTTACAGACCAATTGTGATAACTACATGAACTTTGCTTCCGAGTATTGGAATGAAGTTTACCGGAATATCCCTGAATGGCAGTGGGCTGTGGAAAAGCGAGTGACGACCGCAGAACTGCGAAAAGAGTACATTCACGCACACGGCATTGCGCTCCATGCGCTCGGCAGGGCCGGACACACTCTAATCGAGCAGTACCCTGATGTTTGGCGGGAAAAATTACCTCAATTACAGAAAATGAATTGGTCTCGTGAGAACACAAAGGTATGGGAAGGCAGGGCAATGGTTGGTGGCCGTATTAATAAGTCACAGGCGAACTTGACGCTGACAACAAATATCATTAAAATCTTTTTAGGCCTGCAATTAACCCCGGATGAGTTGACTGCTGAGAAGAATTTCAACAAGGGCGATCGGGGGACCGATCGGAGGACTAGTGCATGACAGAGACAGCACCCATTGAGCCGGCAGCATCTAATGAGATATCCTCGATATTCGATGTAAGGAGTATCGCGGATATCTACTCTGAAGTACGAGACCTGTATTTAAGCGACCACAGGCCCTGGATTGTGGGCTACAGCGGAGGTAAGGACTCGACCACAGTGGTTCAGATTATCTGGAACGCGCTCAAAGGACTCTCCCCCGAGCAACGGACGAAACCAGTACATGTAATCTCTTCCGATACTCTCGTCGAAACGCCTGTCATCATCGATACCATCAACGGAAACCTCGCCCTTATTAATAAAGCCGCTCAGGAGCAAGGGTTGCCGATTCAAGCTGTAAAACTCTACCCCCAGATAAAGAACTCGTTTTGGGTTCTCCTGATCGGCAAAGGCTATCCGACCCCCTCAAAGTCATTCCGCTGGTGTACTGATCGATTGAAGATCAAAACATCTGACACTTTTATTCTGGACAAAGTATCGGAACACGGCGAAGTTATTCTTGTGCTCGGCGTGAGAAAGTCCGAGAGTTCTGCTCGGGCACAGCTCATGAATTCGTATAAGATCGAAGGAAGTTTACTCTCCCGCCACTCAAAGTTCGCTCAGTCATTTGTATACACTCCCATCGAGGACTTCTCAAAAGATGACGTGTGGACCTATCTGCTCCAGAATCCCTCCCCTTGGGGTGGGAGCAATCGGGATCTCCTAGCACTGTACAAAAGTGCGGATTCAGGTGAGTGCCCCGTCGTCGTCGATGAGTACTCCCCACCCTGTGGCAACAGTCGGTTCGGCTGCTGGGTCTGCACGGTCGTCACCAAAGATAAGGCCATCATGGGTCTCATTGATAACGGGGAAGAGTGGCTCGAACCACTCCTGAAATACAGGGATATGCTCGCTGAGACCCAAAATAAAGAGAAGAAACCCATTTACCGCGACTATAAGCGTATGAATGGAAAAATTAAGTATAAGCGGGACGGAAGCGGAGAACTCATCCGGGGACCGTATAAGTTTGAATATTCTAAACAGTTTTTGAGGGAACTCCTAGAGACGCAAAGAGAGGTCCAGAAGATCGGTCCGGATCCCAACCTTCAACTGATTCTACCTGAGGAATTGCACGAAATCCGCCGAATTTGGCGCCAAGAAAAAGGCGACTGGGAAGATTCAGTCCCGAAGATTTACCGGGAAGTGATGGGAACAGATCTTGATTGGATTCAAGATGATCGAGGGATGTTTTCTGGTGAGGAAGGTAACCTCCTGGAAGTGACCTGCCAGAAGCACGATATCCCCGTTCAGTTGGTGGCGAAACTGCTTGACATCGAGCGGCAGGTACAGGGAATGAAACGTCGCGCCGCAGTTTACTCCAGAATCGAAGATGTGCTCGGTGAAGAGTGGCGCACGGAAGAGGAGATCACCAAAGAGTAACAATGGTGAAGGGAAACGGAGAATTATCTTGCTTATCACTAAACTGACACTCGAAAACTTCGGCCTCTTCCGGGGAACGCAGGTCTTCGATCTTCGCCCAGAATATGCAGACGGCTGTAATAAACCTGTTATCTTAATCGGTGGAAAAAACGGGGCTGGAAAGACAACCCTGTTTGAAGCAATTCGTCTCTGCTTGTATGGACCAAACCTCGGAGAGTACCGATTCCGGAAGAAGGGAGAGTACGAGAATTATGTCTCCGGGCACTTCCACCTCATTGCAGGCTCGCCCCTCCATGTCAGCAGAGCTGCGGTGGAGATCGAGTTCGAACACTCACACCTCGGCGTCGTCGACACGTACACTGTCAAACGGTCATGGCATCGGGGTAAGACTGGAGTTAAGGAGACACTATTTGTCGCGAAGAATAATGAGGAGATTCAAGACTTAGATGCCCAACAATGGCAGGAATTCGTCAACGAACTGATCCCCCCTGGGATCTCCCGTCTGTTCTTCTTTGATGGTGAGAAGATCCAGAGTCTGGCACAGGACGATGACACAAACATTCAACTCAAGGACGCGTTTAAGTCACTCCTGGGACTCCGTATTGTCGATCAGCTCCGTACTGACCTGGGGATATTTGTTTCCAGACATGTCAAGAACTCCAAGGAATCAGACATTAATGAACAAATGTCAGGGATCGCAGCAGAGATCGAGCGGCTCGAAGAAGAGCATTCGATAAAACTCCAGGAACGGGCACAGAAACAGAGTTACTGTGACCAGACGCTCGGTAAGATCGAGCGATTAGAGTTGAAACTGTCAAGTGAAGGTGGCAGTTTCGCCAGCAAGCGGAGTGAATTGAAGGCACGAAAAATCCAGCTCGACCATGAGATTGAAGCAGAACGTAACCATATCCGTGAGTTATGCTCATCCATTCTCCCCTTCGCGTTGACGCCAAAGTATTGTCTACGACTGAAAGAGAGAATTGCCGAGGAAGAACAGCACCGCCAGTGGGAGAACACGAATGTGGTCACCAGCGAAAAGATTGTGGAAATCGAGAACGCCATCGGATCAAGTGAGTTCTGGGAGACTGCCACACTAACTTCCGACCAGAAACATCAGATTGTTGATAAGTTCTCTACCCTCATGCGAAAGGCCTTCACTCCTTCCCCGCGGTTCAGCAACTATGTTCCCGTGCACAACTTTTCACCGATTGAGCAGCAGAAGATCTTTGCATGGATGAATGAGGCATTAGAGGTCATACCTGCCCGGTTGAGAGGTTATAGCAGTAGACTCGAAATGCTCGTCGGCGAGCGGCGAAGTATCGAGCAAGCAGTTAATCGTGCTCCTGAAGACGACCTGCTCTCGCCGATGATCGAAGAGCTCAATGAATTGAATCAAGAAATTGGCCAGTATGGGGAACAGTTAAAGCAGCTGGATGAAGAACTCCACCAGATTAAGTGGAAACTTCAGGAGTGCGAGAGGAAGAGGGAGAGCCAACTGGACAATTTGAGATCGCTCAAAGACCTGTCGACACAGTTAACTCTTGCGACCAGAGTGCAGGCGGCATTGAAAGAGTATAGCAGTGATCTTCAAACAGCAAAGTTATCCGAGTTTCGTCAAGTCTTCCTGGAGTGTCTCAACCGGCTGCTTCGGAAAGATGAATTTATCCAGGACATCGAGATTGATCCGGACGATTTTTCGATCCTTCTCTACACTAAACACAATACTCCTATCCACAGGAACAAATTGTCTGAGGGAGAGAAGCAGATCTATGCCGTGTCCATGCTCTGGGCTCTGACTATCTGCTCCGGTCGTCCACTCCCCTTCATCATCGATACGCCACTCGGCAGGCTGGACAGTGAGCATAGAGAACGGATTGTCAACGAGTTTTTCCCGAATGCAAGCCATCAGATGGTAATTCTATCTACGGACACCGAGATAGATCAGGTTTATTTCCAGGATTTGATGCCTTATGTGGCCAAGACCTACAGTCTTGAGTTTGACGAGAAGGAGAACGCGACGAAGATTGTTCCTGGATACTTCTGGACTCACGATAACAGAATGGAGATGACCGATGGCATTTAACCGGGTGCGTATGAGCAAAGGTGCAACCTCTCGCTTGCAGATGCTGAAAGGCAAAACAGGGCTGACTCCGAACATTCTACTCAGGATTGCAGTCTGTTATTCCCTCAACGAACCGAGAATTCCGAATCCAGAGATGTACGACGAAGAGGGTCAGGAACTGAACCGATACACCTTGACGGGAGAGTGGGATAGTTTCTACATGGGACTACTCCGGGAGCGGTTGATTGCTGATGATCTCGACACGGAAAACGATCTGTTTCCCCAGTTTCGGGCACACCTGAACCGAGGCGTGTTCTCTATTTTCTCACGAATTAAGGACTTGAGCGATTTCCAGAGCCTGCTTCCCACGGAGAATGCCGTAAATCTACCTGCCGAGACAAAATAGGCCGAAATACATGACGCTTAAACTACCTATCTACATGGACCACCACGCCACGACCCCGGTGGACCCTCGTGTACTCGATGCCATGCTTCCCTACTTCTCCCAGGAGTTCGGTAACGCTTCAAGTATCGATCACATCTATGGAGCACGAGCTCATCAAGCGGTTGAGAAAGCACGCGAACAGGTGGTTTCGATTCTTAATGCCCGGCCAGAGGAGATCATCTTCACCAGCGGTGCCACAGAATCGGACAATATTGCTCTCTTAGGCGTGGCGGAAAAGATGGCAGCAGAGGGCGACCACATCATCACCTGCGTGACCGAACATAAAGCGATTCTCGATACGGCGAAGCATCTGGAAAAGATGGGTAAAACGGTAACATATCTTCCCGTAGACAGATACGGGCTGGTCGATCCGGGCGACGTCGAGAATGCCATCACCGACCGTACTATACTCATCTCCATTATGGCTGCCAATAACGAGATCGGAACCATTGCACCGCTAAAGGAGATTGGGAAGATTGCAAAGGCACATGGAGTGCTGTTCCATACTGATGCAGCGCAGGCCGTTGGCCACATACCTATCGATGTAAAGGAGATGGGTATCGATCTGCTCTCGCTATCAGGGCACAAAATATATGGACCCAAGGGGATTGGGGCTCTCTACATCAGGGGTGCGAACCCGAAGGGGAAGGTGTCACCCGTGATGTTCGGCGGAGGCCATGAACGAGGGATCCGGTCGGGAACGTACAATGTGCCGGGGATTGTGGGGCTTGGCACGGCTCTCGAGATCGCCGAGAAAGAGATGGGCGCGGAGAATGCGAGGTTCAGAAAATGGACCAAACAGATGCTTGAGGCATTTCAGGAGAACATAGAGGGAGTCACTCTCAATGGGCACCCGGAAAAGAGGCTTGCTCATAACCTTAACGTATGCTTCCCTGGAATTGAAAGTAAGGCTTTGATGCATCTCTTGCGAAATGATGTTGCAGTTTCAGCGGGGTCTGCATGTACCACGATTTCAGTGGAACCGTCACATGTTCTTAGTGCCATTGGATTACAAGGGTATAAAATATTCTCTGTTATTCGATTTGGGCTAGGTCGATTCAACTCTGACGCCGATATCCAATACGTTATTGGCAAGGTAAATTCATGTGTGTATAAATTACACAAACTGTAATCTGAATAAGTTGAGATCTTTCATTATGCATGAGGTGGTCCTCCCATTTCCATGGGAAAACTCCTCCTCCCTACAAGTGTTTTAGGAGGCTTCAAAATCAGAGATATTGTACGAAATTAGGATGCTCCTTGTCGATTTCATCAACCCTATTAGAACCACCTATATTAACATCAGACGTAACTACAATAGATGATTGCCAAAGCAGCGATTCTTATTCAACAGTTGAATAACTTAATAACTGAAATCGAGTCTCAAGAGGATAGGGAACTCAACGAATTGAGGGGGCAACTTAATGCAGTTCATAAAGCCATGTCAATGCTCGATATGAGCGACCTGCCTATACCACAGGACCTCATCGAAACGCAGCAGAAACTACAATCAGAGATTACAAGTCATGACGATGCAGCAGTTGTTTTAGCATATTTAGCAAGCGAATTGAAGGATATTTTAGACCGAACTCGGAGAGCAGAGAATGCAAGGTGCCCAGCGCAAGTAATATCGACAAGAGTGGTTCGAACAGGTACACGTATCAAAGGAGGCAATTTTGTCTCAAGAGACATCTTGAAGAGAACTTTAATCGAAGTCCTCAAAACACTTGGAGGCTCTGCAAGTAAAAAATGTGTCGAAAATGAAATGGAAAAGAGGCTTCGTGGAATATTGACTGATGCTGATTATGAGCCCGTTGGAGACGGGACCGAACGTTGGAGAAAGAGCACGGAATGGATGAGGCTTCGTTTAGTTCATGAGGGCATATTGAAAGTTAACTCCCCACGAGGCATCTGGGAACTAAAATAAAATAGTTGGTCTATTTCATGTCCTCCTCTGAATTCTGAAGGATGTCCTTTAATTCGGCTTCGAGATATTTTGGATAGTCTGCCCCCCATTTATCCACATGTGACTGCAATATCTTTATTCCTCCTTCTACATAACGTTCTGCCTCTTTATAGAGTGAATTCTCGTCCTTCAAGCACAGTAGGTCGTTATTTTCGGCAAGGGTAATAGATAAAATGGCCCATTTTTGTCGTTCAGGCATATTTTGAACGGGGATATTAGCCTGCCTATCTTTTACATCGAATTTCTGGTTGCGGGACTTGCCTAAAGCCATGGCAAATATAAATAGATCCCTCTGGGTCTTCCCTGCAAATATCTTCCTGGATTCTTTGTCGATCCAAGATTCTTTTCCTTGGAACAATTCAGCATGCGCTTTGCCGTAAGCTAGATCCCTTGGTTCATTGAAATGCCTAACAGACATGTGATTTCACCTGTGAGGTAGTTTTTGACTCATCTTCCATAATCTCAAAGAAGTTCTCTGTCAACAGATATTCCTGTAAGTTTTGCTCGACGTTTGTATCATATTCGGTTGGAGTTACAAGTAAAGTTAACTGGGTTCCCGATAAAAACTTAGGTAACTCTGTGGTGATATATTCCCTGTGCTCGTCGTCGATCTTTCCCAGTGGAGTATCAATGATAACGGGTGCGTGGAATCCTGATATCGTCATCAACGCACTCATAAATGACAAGCCAAGGATCATATACTCTCCAGCAGAGAGATCATTAATGGCATTGTAACCGTGTGAATGGATGATTTTTACATTAAACTCTTCGTCAATCAGTACATCCGTAAAAGCCGTTTTCTTTCGGATGAGAGTTAGGAAGTTTTCCTTAGTGCTCTTCTCCACCTGATTTCGAATCTTTGCCTTTACAACATACTCTGTATTCGCGAGTGTCGTGCGGGCATCCTGAACCAATTGAAGTTTAATCCGGAGATGAGCATTCTTTTTATCTTTTGAGAGTTCTATCTTTTCTTGCTCCATTTTCTCTTCTAGTGTGGAGTTTAAAGTGCCGATCCCGGCCTTGCGCATTAACTGCTGCTGCTTATTACGATTAATTATGCTCGTCAACTGGTTCTGTCTTTCTTCGTAACGTCGAATTTCGTCGATATTATGACCTTTTATCTCTTCAGAAATATGCTCCAATCGCAACATCTTCCGGTCGAACTGATCCTTAAACAGATCAATTTTAATGTCCTCGATCGTTGTTTTTCCACTGATGCTGACCTCACTCAACTCGGATAGAACAAGTTTCTTACTGTATGCCTCAAGTTCTGATTTTGCATTGCCAATGAGTTCGTTCCCGCAGATACATCGACCACGCTCAATTAACTCCCGAACAAATGTTTCTTTTATCTTTGGGGGTAGTTCACCTTTGTCAACTTTATACTGTATGAGTTGGTATGTGGTCCTGATTTCATCTTTGAGAAGAATAAATGGGGTAATATCTACAAGGTAGCCGTTCCTGTTAGTTTCTTCGTCTTGGAGGTGTGTCTTTAAGGTCTGTACATCCGTCTTCAGAGAGTCCCGTTCCCGCTGCAACGCGGCGACAGACGCATCGTTGTGTTGTCGTAGGTAATCTTCAACCTGTGCCAACTCACGGCTGTCCTTCTCAATTTCTTCGTGGAGATCGCGTAATGATGCATTTTCATCCTCGATTTTCCTTTGTAACGTCTCAATCTGGCGTTGTACTGCTTCGAGTTGAGGTGTTGTTGATTTTACGCTTTTTCGCAACTGTTTCTCGTATTTCAGTAGATTGTCAGTTGCCTTCATGATCAGATCTAACTGAGATACGTTGTCAATTGCCTCGGCAACCTCCTGAGGGCTGCTGAACTTGAAGAATTCTCTCAGTTGCTCACCATCGATAAAGAAGAAATTGCGGAGTGCTTCAGGTAGCAAGTTATTGATTAATTTCTGAGTCTCATCACCTTCGACAATTTTATCCTGCCCACCAACAGGATGAATCACCGTCAGTTTTGGAGGATCGAGATACATTTTGCCAAACGCAGTCTTCCCGCCTTCAATGTACCTTTTAATTGTCCATGGGCCAATGTCGGTCTCAATATTGACGAGTACTTCAGCATATGTACTCTGATTTGGTTTCAATGCTGCGAGTTCGGTCACATTTATTATGGGCATGCCACCGGACTCTTGTGCTTTTGGGTCCTTATGAACTTCTATACCATAAAAGCACCAAGTAAGAGCATTGAGTATGTTAGACTTCCCAGCCCCATTCTTCCCTAGAATTACGGCAACATTTTTCTTCTTATTGAAGGAGAAATTGAGCGTTTGTGTGCCCTGAAACTGTCGATAGTTGGTTAATGTAATAGATGAGATGGTAAACCTCAATCTAACATCTCCCGCACGATTCTGTCTACCATTAACTCATATTGGCCAGAAATCTCGTTCCAAGAAACGTACCTGTTCCAGATATCGAGTTCATATTGTAATGACTCCAGAATTAATTGAACCACAGTTTCACTAGGAGAGTTTTCATGTATCGTTTCCATAATTAGTTGGTTAATTTCAAGACCGCTTGCCATTCTCTATCCTCCATAAGCAGAATACTTTTGTCGAATTTTAAATATCTCTCTCTCAATGTAACCCTGATTCATAGCGTCTTTGGCAAACTCTCCTAATCGTTTTAGTTGAGATTCTAACATTTTTGTGTCAATAGATGCATAACGGCCATCTATTGTGGTTGGTACGGCCGTAATATCATATATAAGTGCCTTTTCTTTCCCAGGGGCGCGTCTGAGGACACGCCCACGTCGTTGGATGTATTCTTTCGGGTTTCCGGAACTACACATAAGAATAGCTCTCCGTGTTGCAGGAACATCAACGCCTTCATCCAGACACCGGATTGCAACCAGTACATCATAATCTCCTTTTGAAAATTTGTCTAGGAGGTATTCTCTCTCGGTCAAGCCACAGTATTTTTCCTGCCGTGGAGTTGCGTCCTCTTTGCTCGTAAAGCGATGTTGGACAATACCTCGGTGAGTTCGGATTAACTGTTGGACTGTTTCTATTTGTTGAGGAGAACAGTAGATAAGGGTCTGCTTGATCTCTTTTTCTTCTGCTAACGTGTTAATGAGATCCGCGAATGCCGGATATTTAGTACAAGTATTTTTTAAGATATCCTGGCGCTCACGAAGCATCTGCTCAAGCTTTAGCCGTTCTGATTTTGATCTACTCGTTTTGCTACAGAGGATCGCTATTTGCCCGCTTAATTTTGAGTATGCGTCCATATCCTCCTGTGTCAGTTCAACAAAGATAGGGTAGTATTCATATGGGGTTAGGTACGTCTCGCCAGTATCCGGGTTGATTTCGTTTATAGCCCTGTGAAGATCAAAGGTGTATACAACTCTACCAAAATATTGCATGAGCTCCTGAGTCCCTAACTCGTCGAAATATCGTTCCGGCGTCGCACTTAGCCCTAGTCTGTAAGTATACAGTGGCAGTAGTGCTTCAAGTCTTGTAATAGCACCAAGACCATGCACCTCATCTCCTACGAGTAAGATTGGGGACTTCACGTCGTGCATCAATTCGATGAATGACTCAGAAGATATGGAGTCGTGCGTAGTAAGGATAATAAACTGTTTTTCCTTATTTAGTCTATTATCCAAAATTTTTGTCCTTAGTTTTTCTCTCCATTTCGGGTTTGCACTGCTTACATGAATAATAGGTAAACTTATGTCCATCTTATGTAAACTCTGCTCCCACTGATTAGCGAGATGAAGGAAAGGAACACTGATGATAGTAACGAGTTTCTGCTCCCTCTCTAAAAGTTGCTTGAGCGCACCAAGTGCAGTATATGTCTTTCCCGTCCCTGTTGCCATCTCAAAGATACCCCGACAACCATTCTTGAACCAAGCATCGATCGCTTCGTACTGATAGGTGCGGAGTCGAATTGCAACATATGCCTTTATTTCCTCCTCAAAGGCCTGATTATTTTTACTTTGAAGCCAAGTCTTTTGTCGATCATTAGATCCATGTACACTCCTTATTTGGGATTTGGCAATGTTCTTTAGGAGCATATCGATGTCGATGGGCTCTCTCTCTGCGATGGAAATAACTCGCTGTTTGACCGCCTCCGGGAAAGGGATGACTTCTGTCTTTATAGATTGGTTATTCCATAGGTCATTAAAATCTTCGATATCTTGAGCAATGAATTCATTATTATTCATCTCCCAACTAAAGAATACCTTGAATTTTTCAGAATTATAGGCCCACCCATATGCACTTTCATTATTAGATCCACTAAAAGAAAGGGTGTTGTTCTCTTTATCCGCTAGTATACCAATTTTTTGGTGAAGTATCTCGTTGCCAGTCCATCTTTCTTTAATATAGCCAATTTTTACTTCGAGATAGCCATACGCTATCAACCATCCCAGTAGTTTTACATGGTTGCGTTTAAACTCATCCTCAAGGGTAGTTAAATCACAGATCAAATTATTCTCAATGATCTCCTCTGGGCTCCGGGTTCCTCTTTCTATCTGCTCATAGTCTCCTTCTGAGAGGACAACATTTAAAATAAATTGTAGATGCCCGTGATTTCTAATGAAATCGCTAAGACCTGTTGCGGCAGTCAAAAATGAACTTGAGGAGAAATAACCTGTAATCCGCTTATAATCGATCGCTTCTTTCAGCACAGGAATATAAAAATCTTTGAGGATATTGTCTTTTTCAGAGGTATAGGAGTGTTTGAGTTCGAGATCACGCAAAGACATTTTATCACTATTCCATATCTTGATCTTTAAGTAGTGCTTTCAGATGTGCCTGTTGAAGCTCCCTTTCGAGTTCCTCCTCAAAGGATTCCATGCTATTGCTATTAGACGTGTCAGAGGGTTCTGTTTTGTAATCCCTACTTGATAGTTCAATAAGTCGAGCAATCTCTGTGTAATCTCCATATTGCATGAGGAAATCCTTAATCTTCTTAAGGCTTCGTCCATCCATATTAGTGCGATAGATTATTTTTATAAGATGGGCTGTTAAAGCCATCAATTCCCGTTTTTCTTGAGCCAACTTAGCAACTTTCTGGGGATAAGTTCCTGCATACTCCTCTAAATCTAACTGGTTGAACTTCCTAAGACCAACTTTATGAAGTATTTCACAAGCGTAATCTTGGACAACAATATATGTATCCTGATATATTTCTGCGACTAATTCGTGGATATTGCCTGGGTATTTCCAGTTATCATCAAGAAGAGCTGGCGAAGCATGCCGCTCTATTTCTCTAAATACGTAACAAAGAATATACAAGTCATCAAGATACCCAAATTCTGTATCGTCTGATATGACATCGTCTCCCAGCACACAGTAACCTAGGGCCGAACTGATGAGAATCTTGGTGTGCCAATCTGCATATTTGTCATTTAATATATTGCACGCAAGGCTGAAGAAGGCTGGAAAATATTTCACTAAATCTTTATCTTGTCCATTATAATGGCGCATATACTCAAGAAGGTGATTATAGAGTATCTCGTGATTTGATATGGGTTGACTTAGAATTGATCTCTCATCAACATCAGTACGGTCTTTTTCTGCTTCATTAACTTCAGATGATGCAGTTTTCCATATCAGCGAACACTCCCTGTCATCTTCAAAGAGTGATACCTGGGTTTTTGCCCTGTTCCTCTGAATCATAGGTTGGCCATCTCTCAATAGGTAGTAATTGTGAGTGGGTTTCAGAAGCAATTTTTGCCCATATCGTTTTCCCACGAGTACCTGTTCTAACATTAACTTTGTAATTAGGCCATGTATCTCTTGTTTCTTTATTGTAGAACCTGTGCGAGATTTATACTCGCATTCAACCCATTTGATGAGCGCGGTCTCCCCTATTTCATCAGTAGGTTGTGATAGATGGGGATTTTGAAGTAACGTAGAGAGTAATTCCGGATCCACATCAATTATTTGATTAGAATAATTCTCCTCCATCATATCACCTGAAATCATATAATATGCTGGTTTTAATTAGCAAGGATATTTTAATATGTCGATTTTAAATTTCAAGTCTAATTTTTAGGTTTTCCTGAACACGTCATTCAAGACCATATAAATAGATAAAAATCTCATATGGAAGGCGTTCCAGTGATCAGGTTCCTGCGCACTGCCGAGTGGCAGATCGGTATATATACGGCTTATTCTGGTGAAAAAGCAAAATTCGTCGGGCAAAAGAGGTACGAGAAGGCCGGCAGCATTGTCGAACTAGCATGACAGAAGGATATGGATTTCATACTCCTCGTCGGTGAGACGTTTGAGCACCACAGCGGATGTAAATATCCAGAGATCTTCCCAAGTGTCTTTGAAAAATACGAACGGGACCCCGACAAGACCTTCTTCTGGCGGGACGGGATGCTGAAGTAGGCACCTCACCCCCCGCCCAGCACCCGCACAATCACCGCCACCACCCCCCCCACGACCCCGCCGGCCCCCGCGCTCCCCGTCGAAAGCCGCCGCTCCTCTCCCGCCTTCTCCGCCCGCCAGCCCTCCAGCGCCCGGATCCGGGCCTCAAACTCCTCGTCCTGCGCCTCCATCTGCCGCAACATCCGGCAGATCCACTTCACGTCCCGGTTCGTCTCGTAAAACCGAGCTCCCGGGTGGTCTTTTCCTCGGTCATCCTGGTAAGCCCCCTGGAGGAGAGTCGGACGCCGAAGAGAAAAAGCCTGGCCGTAAGGGATATATCAGGAAAATCAGACGCAAATCCGCGCCCCCATAACGTGCGGAGCGGGAAGTCCATGATCGACAGGTGCAGAGGTCACTCCTCTACCTTTCAAAAATCAAATTTGAAACAATGCACAGAGTTTCGTGTTGACGCTTTCTCTGTAGTGTGTATCAAGCTCACCAAGTTCTGCGATGACCAGATCCTTCAAAACAGTAGCTATTTTGTCCAATCTGATCACCGAATCCACCTTTAACCCCGAATCTTCAAACCCTGGCGTATCCTTCCGGACAAGGATCTCCGCTTCAGTTGTTTGAGGTCGGGTTTGAGAAGAGATAAACGCGAGAATGAAATCAGATCTCCCTTCATAGAGGACGAGGGCAGGACGAAGCTTTGAAGATGTCAGATCGGTAAAGGGAAATGGAATGAGGACAATTTTTCCTTTCACAGGTACACGACCTTCGCATCATCAAGGGTATAGATGTCTGGTTCGTCCTCGAGAAATTCTTGCAGGGAACGCTCAGATAACTTCATTATTCCGATAGTTTCATGCTGGCGCATCAACTCGTCAAGCATATTCCTTATTTCTGTCACCCCCTCTTTGATAACCTCAATATCTGATTTCATCGCAGTTCCTCCTGCTCGGCACCTTCGTCAGTCTAACAGTAATTACCGTTTCTCTACATAAAGATCACTCCTGACTCTCCGGGACCCATGCGATGGGGTGACTGACCCCCCGGCCTCAATCGGGGGCCTTCTGCCTGCTTTCTACATAAAACTCAGGCAAAACTCCTGATCGGAGCCCGTTCCCCCCTCCCCGATAAAGTCAGGCTGATACCCTCCCGGGTATACCCTATAATCGTCTGTCATATTCCCGGGAGCATGCAGACATGGAGCAAAACCCATGGCAGACTTCGTGCAGAAGACCGTGAACAAAACGGCGGTCCGGGACCTCGCCGTCCCGATCGCCACCGTAACGTCGTTTAACACCCTCATCGAGAGCGTCATCGCCGACAACCCCTTCGGGTGCGTCGGGTATACCGGCTCCGACGGCCAGCCCGTCGCGGCAGTCATCCGGAACCGCGAGCACTACACCGCGAAGGTGAACTTCCTCGACGGCGAGGGCAAGAAGGTCGGAACCGTCTCCCTCCAGTCCCCAACGATCGCCGCGTTCGAGGCGAACGCCGCGGAGGTGCTGGATAACGCGGCCCTCGCGACCGCGATGGGCGGCGAGGCCGTCCGGAACGGCCCCGGTGAGACCTACTACGCTCAGCTCAAGTGCCACGACCCGTCGGGTGACGACTACTACGTCACCTTCACCCGGACGACCGTCCGGCTCTCGTCCTACTCGTCCTACCAGGACGACGCCATCAAGGACGCGGTCGAGACCTGGGCTGACGCCGTGCCCGCACTGGCGTGAGAGGGGTACACCCCTCTCCGTTCTGAAAGGTGGGCAGGTTTCTCTCACATCAGGTCCATTCTTTAAAACTATGCATGGGACTATGCATGTCCGACCATTACGACCGCGTCTGCTATCGCGTTCCCAGACACCGGAAGATCGGAATCGGTCAAGGTAAAGTAAAAAGTGGCGCCCACCGTGGCGTTCAGCAAACGAGATCTCTTCTCAATCAAATCATTAACAGATAATTCAAAATCTACTGACGAACAAGCACTACACAATACTCATTTCTGGAGGGAGGATAATGGGCAAAACAAACTATGCTGAAGAGTCACGTGTAAGTAACATTTGCTTTGACCGTGTAAGTGAACTAATTACAATCGAAATAACTCAGGGTACAATACGCAGTAAGAGGCAATATACCCCGGAAAGATTAGCGGAGTTACTGTTGTTTCACCAAAGGGTAAGTTATATTGAATAGGTTCGGAGTTCAATAGATACTTCTCAATCAGGGCACAAAAAGATTGAAACAACATTCGAGTAGGCATTTCACGTCAGCGAAGAGTATAACCTTTATATTTTCTACGAATCTGTTATTCCCGCTAAGTAGTTAACTTGAAACTATTAAATACCCTGAAGCATATTCTCCAGCAGGGATGAGTATGAAAATAAAGTACGACGTGGATGAACAACGGGTTGTTATTACCTTTCGTGAAGAGCCCCTTTTATATTTTGATGCAAATCATGAAGAAGTGCCTTTTGCATGTTTTTACTCACAGAATGGGGACCTAGCAGAGATACGTTTTTATGAAAGCGAGCTAAGAAAAGAATTAAAAGAGCAAAAAGGCCCTGAAAACAGAGCCTTTACTATTTCTGAAAACCTCCCTCGGAGAAAATACATTTACCAGTATTCTACGGCACATCCTTATTGGGGGTGCATTGACAGTTACAATGACATTAGGAGCTCGGACGACTGGTTTATGTGGACTGGGTCCCTCGCAATAACAAGAAGAGACCATAAAAAGATGAATAGAAAAGAAATCCGTGATATTCGAGAAGATGTATTTGAAGACTTCCGGCAGTGGCTTGATAAGGATTGTCCCGGAAGCATATACTATAAAAAAGCGCTATACTTTTGGCGGAGTGACGAGATGGGACCCACTTGGCCGCACTCGGAAGAAAGTTTCAAGGATTTCATCCGCAAATATGCCTATGATCCCCTTAGCGAGTTTTTGGAAATACAAGAGAGAAGTCTGGGTTTTGATGCTTTGATATGTGACGATAGCGGTGATGAGGTTACTGCGTACGTTTGCATCAGCGGCCTGTGGGGCGAGGAAGACTATCAGGAAATTGTGATCGGGGAGCAGGAACTGATACAAATTTTAAGCCAGACCTCAGAGATCTCAAACCGAATAATTGTCCCACTTAATCACATTGTGTTTTCCGAAGCAGCCGTAAGACATATTGAAAACCATTCGATCCGTATCATGCATCTGGATGATTTCAGAAAAAAGGAGTTCCTAAGCTATTCGGATTTTTTGGATGGTGCAATCAGAGACGGAGATATTGATCCTGCTGACTACTCTGAGATCTTTAGAGCATTTACAATACCCTGACTTCGTAGTAGATCGAACACAATCGTGGGGCACAACGTGTTCCCACTATTAGTAAATTTTCTCCCACGGACCGGTTTCATGAGACAAACGCAGGCTATAGCCGCGAGCATGCCCGGCGCCAGCCGGCGATGCAAGTGGCGCACACAGAGCGGTCGTCACGCTGCGAGGCCTCGCCGAGCGAGTGAGGGCGCCCGCGGCCCCATGCACCGGGAAGAACCAGGGCGATGTTTCGCAGCGACCACCCGGCGCAAAGAATCCCACCCGGTCGCACCGGCCGAAAAAGAAGAGGCCCCCTCACCACCTCCGGTGAGGAAGTCCGCCGCCGACCCGTTCCGAATATGCCGGAGCCATCCGGGCGTTGGTAGGCCGCCTGGTTCTCGGCCACCGGCATATCGGTGCCGGTCATGGCGCAGAGGAACGCTGCGCCCGCACTGGCGTGAGGGGGAAACCCCCTCACCCTTCACTTTCAGCCCCGTGCGACCTTAATTGAACCGGGTCAGCATCATCATGCGATCACTCTACCCTTGGCGTGTCTTCCGACCATTCGATCAGTCTTTTCTTGAGTTCCTCTTTTGAAGGAAGATAAACCTGATACCGGGAAGCATAGACATTGGCATCTTTCGGGAGAGTGAGTTCTACCAGTGCGTCGTTCTTTATCTTGCACAGGATGATCCCGACGGTCGGATGTTCGTCATCGAGTTTGACTTCCCTGTCATAATAGTTGACATACATCTGCATCTGGCCGAGATCGCTGTGGGTAATTTTTCCAATCTTAAGGTCGATCAGGACATAGCACCGGAGGATACGGTTGTAGAAGACGAGGTCTACATAGTAGTGGTCGGCATCGAAGGTAAGCCGCTTCTGTCGCGCTTCGAAGAGGAAGCCTTTGCCCAACTCGAGGAGAAACGTCTCCAGTTTATCGATGATGGCTGATTCGAGATCGATCTCTCTGTAGCTGGCCTTCTCGTCAAGGCCGAGAAATTCAAGGACATACGGGTCTTTGAGCATATCCTGTGGCTTTGCGATGACGTGGCCGGTGCGGGCGAGGGCTCTCACACCGCTCTTGTCGCGGCTGAGCGCAAGCCGCTCATACAAGCCGGTGTTGAACTGCCGTTTAAGTTCCGAGAGCGACCAGCGGTTCTGTTGAGCCTCGATCTCGTAGAATCGGCGCTCTTCTCCGTTGCCGATGTTCATCAGGAAGATATAGTGAGACCAGCTGAGAGTGAACCTTGGGGTGAATTGTGCAGACAGTGTTTGCGCAATTGGTTGCCCGGCGGAAACGGCCGCATCGGATTGACACGATACTGCCGGGGGAGCCGATCCGCAATATTCAAGGTAGAACCTGCGCATATACTCAAGATTTCTTTTAGAGAACCCTCTCCCAAACTCTTCGGTCAGCTGACGTGAAAGCTCCTGTAGGGTCTGTTTCCCATACCCTGCCTTCGGCTTCCCTTCCTGCTCATGTTCGACGATCCGCCTGCCGATCTCGAAGTTAGTGACGACCTGTATCGAGTTGACGTTCTGCGCTACGGCCAGACGGGCTTTCTGGACGATATCGCGGATCTCTCTGATGAGAGGAGAAATAGTCTCTTCCAGTTCTCTTCCGGCCGTACTCCGTGTTGGCTTATCCAATGTATTTCCTCCTCTATCTGTTCCCGTTCAAGGCAAGGCGGTTGAGGCTCCATCGGGGCTTAGCACCTGGATTGTCTCAATGACCGTGACATAGGCCATATCTCGATCGAGGTCTTCATCGGCGTAATGCAGGAGGATCTTTGCCCCGGGCAGTTCCTCCCACTCCTACCGGGCCATCCCCGCAAGCGCCGCCGTCTTCCCGGAAGAGGGGATGCCCCGCTGGCAGAGCGTCCAGGCCGCGCTCTCGCTGCAGTTAGACGGCAACGGGATTGGGAGGGAGCACTCGTGCCCAGGTAATCTCGGCATCCTGATAGCGCCATCGACATCGCCTGTTTCACCTGATAAATAGGAGATCGAGAGGAGAACCGATAAACGTGGCGGTGAGATGCCCTCTGTTTCAGATGACGGATCACGCTCCCTGTTCGGTCCGGGCCTCTCCGTCTATCGACGCTGCCATCGTGCTGAACCGGGGAGCTTCTTGCCCCCGCTCTTTCCCCTTCACTTTCAACCCGCGCACGCCTCACCTTTAACTATCTCCTCTTCTCCAGACTCTCCTATGACGCATTCTCCCCTCCTCCGCCACGACGAGACCCTCTTCCGCGACCGTGACGTCTTTGAGTTCACGTTCGTCCCCGACCACCTCCACCACCGCGACGCCCAGACCCAGGAACTCGCCTGGCTCCTCCGGCCGGCCCTCCAGGGCGGGAGCGTCCTCTCCGCCGTCCTCCGCGGCCCGCCCGGGACCGGGAAGACCACCACCGTCCGCCGGATCTTTCGCGAGGTCGCCGGGACCACCCGGCGAATCGTCCCGGCCTATGTCAACTGCCGCCACGACCGCACGCCGCTCGCCGTCTACCGGAGCATCTTCAAAGCCCTCCTCGGCTACGCCCCGCCGCCGACCGGGTGGCACCTCGATGATATCAAAGAGGGGATCGCGACCCGGCTCCACGACGATGACGCAGCCCTCGTCGTCTGCCTCGACGACGCGAACGAGCTCATCGCGGCCGGGACCTACAACACCCTCCTCTACCAGATCCTCCGGCTCTACGAGAAGTGCGACGTCAAAAAACCCGGGGTCTTTGCGGTCACAAGCGATCTTGCCCTGAACCTCTACGCCGAGGCCGACGAGAGTGTCCGGTCGGTCTTCCACCCGACAGAGGTCACCTTCCTGCCCTATACCCACGTTGAGGTCCGGGAGATCCTCGCCGACCGCGTCCGGCAGGGGCTCTACCCGCGGGTGGTCTCGAAGGTGCTCCTCGACCGTATCGCGCGGATCGCTGCCGGCGAACAGGACGTCCGGGTCGGGATCGACCTTGTCCGGACGGCAGTCCTCCGGGCGGAGAAGGACGGTCGCCGCCGGGTCACCCCCGGCGACGTGACGGCCGCGACCCCGGGGGTCATCGCACCGGTGCTCCGTAACCGGGCCGCGGGGCTTTCGGACGACGAGCGGGTGCTGCTCCGCCGCATCGCGGAGCGGTCGCTTGCAGGAGAGAATATGACGGCAGGAGCGGTCTTTGAGGCGGCGCAGGACTACCTCCCGGTCGGGAGAACAACCTGGCACGAGCACCTCAACGGGCTCATGAAAGCCGGGATCGTCGACCTGGTGCCCGGGCCGGGCCGGGGGAGGGAGCGGGACGTCCGGCTCCGCTACGACCCCGGGGACGTGGCCGCCGCCTGTATCGGATCAAAAAACTCCGGATCGATCGTCACCCCGGATTTTGCTCGCGATCGGTGATTCCTGCCTGTTCTTTCGAACTATCTCTTTTTGATAAAGCAACGTTTAAATAGGCTCCGTTGCTTAATTCAGGGTCATCTGCTCACCTTTTTATCTGACGGCTCCCGATGATGGTGCATGCACCGGGAGCCCGGTGCAGGGAGTTATCAGGAATGCAACACGACAACAGACCCGAGGAGAACAAAACCCCGGGAGGAACCGAACCGAAAACCAGAGGCGGCAGCCCGGATCCAAAGTGCCACCACGCGCTCCGCCAGGCCGCCACTGGTACTTTTTCACCGGAGGAGATAAACGTCTCCCCGGTCCCGCTCTTCCTCGTCCCGCGAGCGGTCGCGGACGTGATCCGCAGCCACGGCCGGGCGGTCCGCGAGATCACCGTCCGCCGGACCCGCAACCACCAGTATACGATCAGCGTCGAGCGGGGCCGGCCATGACCGAAGAGTCGAAACCCGAAGGTTTTCTCCCGCTCCGGTCCGATGGGACCATCGCGCCGGGAACCCTGGCCTGTACCACGGCGGGTGGACTTATTATCCTGGTCGAGGCTGAGCGCCACCGGATCGCGCCGGAGGACGTGAAGGCGCTCATCTTTGCCGGCCGGCCGGCGCCGGTCACGCGGGAGCGGGTGCGGCGCAGGGACGGTGTTGTCACGGGCGAGGTGACGATCGAGGGGCATGCGGCGGTGAACCCGGCCGGGAGAGCGGTGGTAATCCACCTCCGGGCTGGTTGCTGGATCGTCCCGCTCGTCAGCCTCCGGCGCGTCGCCCGCGGGGAGGCGGCGAGCGCCCCCCTCTTCCCCCTCGCCCCGGAGAACGACTGGCAGAATGGCAGGAGTTTGAGCACCGAAGGTGCGAGGTGGGCATATGAGTGAGGAGATCCGCCGGGCCGTGAGGCTCCTCGCCGACGGCGTAATCGAGGTCCGGGCGCTCGCCGACGGTGTCACCCACTCCGGCTACTTCAACGACCACGATCTGCTCGCCCGGGCCGTCGAAGCCCTCGACGCCGACCCCTCGGTCGCCGGGATCTATGTCACCCTCAATGATGTGAACCCGGCGCTCCTCGCCCGGCGGGCGAACCGGATCAAGATGCGTCTTTCCCGCAAGGACGCCACCACGGCTGATGCCGACATCCTCCGCCGCCGCTGGCTCCCGGTTGACATCGACCCGGTCCGGCCGAGCGGGGTCTCGTCCACGGACGCCGAGCACGATGCAGCGCTCGCTGCGGCGGAGCGGATCGCTGCCTACCTCACGGAGCAGGGGTTCGGGGCGCCCGTCCGGGCTGACTCAGGCAACGGCGCCCACCTCCTCTACCGGGTGGACCTCCCCAATGATGAGCCCTCGACCGCGCTTGTGAAGGGCTGCCTTTCGACCCTCGACGCCCTCTTCTCGAACGAGACCGTCACCGTCGATACCGCGAACCACAACGCCGCCCGGATCTGGAAACTCTACGGCACCTGCTCCCGGAAAGGCGACTCCACCCCGGAGCGGCCGCACCGGCGGGCGAAGATTCTTGAATCTCCACCGGAGATGAATGCTGTTCCCCTGGAACTGCTCCGGCACCTCGCCGGGCTCCTCCCCCGGGAAGAGCCTCCTCAGAGGAAAAACGGCCCCGGCATCGACCTTGCCGCCTGGCTCCTCGACCACGGCATCGCCGTCCGGTCGACGCGGCCCTGGCAGGGCGGGACCCTCTTCACCCTCGCCGAGTGCCCGTTCTCGTCGGCCCACAAGGACGGGGCCTTCGCCGTCCAGTTCGCGAACGGGGCCGTCTTCGCCGGCTGCCACCACCAAAGCTGCGGCGGGGGAGCGCAACGCTGGCCGGAACTCCGGGGGATGTACGAGCCGAAGAAACGGAGACCGGGGATAAGAACAAAGGAGCAGGGGCCGGAACAGGAGGAGCAGCCGGCCCCTCCTCCTACCCTTGCAGAGGATGAGCATCGCGAGCGTGCCCTTGCGATCCTGCAGACCGGCGATCCGTTCGCGTTCCTCCTCGATACCTTCAACAAGAGCCACGTGGGCGACCGGACCGTCGCGGAGTGCCTCACGATGTCCCTCGCCTCGCAATCGGTCGAGAACACGAACGGCCTCCACGTCGCCGTCTCCGGCAACTCCGGCAAAGGCAAAACGCATGCCTGCACGACGATGCAGAACCTCATTCCGGCGGCCTACAAACTCAAAGGCACCGTCTCTGACAAGGCGCTCTACTACGACGACGACCTCCGGGCCGGCACCGTTCTCCTCTTCGACGACGTCTCGCTCTCCGAGGACCTCCAGGAAGTCCTCAAATCCGCG
>PGYL01000068.1 GCA_002839645.1 Methanomicrobiales archaeon HGW-Methanomicrobiales-2
ACGTCGCCGTCGGGCTCGACCCCGCACCGGCGGTCGGGATCGTCGGCGTCTTTCATGACGGCGACCACATCCACCAGCACATCAGGTGCATCGGGGGCCCGGCCTACTCGCTCACCGATATGATGTCCCTTGCCGAGGGCGTCTGCGGCGTCACCGTCCACCGCGAAGGAGCGGTCGTCGAGGGGGAGGTGATCACCCGGGCGCTCGCCTACGTCGCCATCGGAATCGATGACACCGATACCGGGACCGAGGGCGCGACGTTCGCCCTCGCCCTCGCCCTCCTCCAGCACCTCGCGAAACTGGACGGCGTCATGCCGATCGGCCACCGGGTGGCGATGTTAAACCCCCTGCTCGAGGAGCGAACCGCCGGGAACTCCTGCAGTTACATCGAGCTCGCGGTGGAGCCCGGCCAGATTCCGCGGATCGAGGAGTCCGCCGTGCGGTTTGTCGCCGGCGAGGCGGCGTCTCCGAATTGGGGGATTGCTGTCCGGCAGGGGTTCCGGATACCGGGAAACCTCCGGGCGTACGGCAGGAGCGCGAGGGGGGAGGTGCTCACGCTGGAGACGGCGGAAGCAACCGCCGAACGGTTCGGTGCCCGCCTCCACGGCGGCCGGGGCGTCATCGGGGCACTCGCGGCGATCTCGCTCATCGGGCTCCCGCACGATGTGCTCCTCGACCCGCAACGGGACGTCTGCGCCGGGTGGGAGCCGGAGGGGTGAGCGGGGGCGGGGTTTGAGAAACCAGGTGAGGGCTTTGTTGCCTGTAGCGATTGTCTTCGGTTTCGGTTCTAGAGATGCTTTTTTTGAATGATTCGCGCTTACGATGCGCCCATTCTTTAACTCATTGTCTCACATCCGCGGACACGGATTCCCATGGGCTATCGCCATGCAGGGGGGTGGGGACAGGGGGGGATGCTCCCCCCTCCCCGTCAGCCCCTCCCCCAATGGCGATACCCCCACGGTCCAGCGTATGGGCATTTTTGACAATTTCTGCAGTTTCCGTAGTCACCACGGTTCTGTCTACCCGTCTATATCATCGCTCCGTTTGTCCTATTGGCCGCGGTAGTATCTCTTACGTCATCTCACGCCCATGCTCACTCACCTGTTGCACTCGTACCCTCCGGGACACCTCTCTCCCGAGTGCCTCTATACCTTCTCGCCCCCGCCACCGGAATCCTATGCTCCCTCGCGCTACCCATAAATATCCGGAGACTGCAGATACCCCTCACTGAGGCGAAGCGCAGTGAGAAACGAACTTGAGAACGAGATCGCGAGACTCTCCTCCCTCGCCCGGGAGCGCGGCGCGGAAGCGCGGCGGATAGCGGCCCACGACGTCGTCGTCGCGGAGTGGGTGCGGTTCAAGTGCCGGTTCGGGTGCAAGGGCTACGGGAAACACATGTCCTGCCCGCCGTATGCCCCCGCTCCTGCCGATACCCGGCGGCTGCTCACCGAGTACAGCACCGCCCTCCTCCTGCGGTTCGAGGGCGTGCCGGGGCACCCTGACCTGAAACCCGAAGAGATACCGCTCGACTTCCACCCGTTCTTCCGCAATCTCATCCTCTGGGTGAACTCGACGGTCCACCTCCTCGAAAAAACGGCCTTCTACGACGATTTCCCAAAAGCGTTCGGGTTCGGCGGATATCCCTGCATATACTGCGAGCACCAGCACTGCGTCGCCGAAGAGCACGAAGGGGTTGTCGACGAGAGCATCCGCAGGCTGTGTCGGCACATGGACCTCGTCCGCCCGACGATGGAGGGTGCCGGGATCGACGTCTTTTCCACCGCCCGGAAGGCCGGGTGGGACCTGCACGTCGTCCCCTGCAGGGACCTTGAGTATGGAAAAATCGAGCATGGCAACATCACCTCGATAGCACTCGTGCTCATCGAGTGACCCGCCGGCCTTCAGTCGTCGCGCAGGCCCCGGATGAACTCATCGGTCATGCGGGCGGCGTCGTCGTCCCTGACCTGCACCGGCGGGGGCTTCATGAAGGAGGGGGGTGGGGGTACCGGCGCCCCCCCCCTGCCCCCGGCCAGGGCCACCCCCCAGCACCCGGTGGCGGCGATGACGATTCCCGCGGGGGTGGGCGGGGCCTCCACCGAGGGGGGGG
>PGYL01000069.1 GCA_002839645.1 Methanomicrobiales archaeon HGW-Methanomicrobiales-2
CCGCTCGTCGCCGGCGAGTTTGATCTTCCCGATCAGTTCGTGCGCCCAGCTGGCCTGGGCGGAGGAGTGCCTGTGGTAGTCTTCCGGATTCCACGCGTGTGTGATGATACTCCCTCCATTCGAGGTTACCCGGCCAGAGACTCCGTGCGGGATTGGTTATTAAAAAAGGTTGTCGGAGATTCTCCGGATTAATTCTCTCCACCGAGGTTCAGCTTCTTTGTCTTCCAGGCCCCCTGCCTGTAGAAGAACAGATCGCACAGGAACACCACCACGGTGCCGCAGACCACGGCGAACCAGATGAACTGTAGCGGCAGGCCCATCGCCACAACTATCGCAGCAAGACCCACCTGCACGATCAGCTGTCCCGCGATCGCCGCGTACATGCCGGGTCTTGTCATCCCCGCACCGTTCATCGCAAAACCCATCGTCATCGCCATAGCGATCACGAAATACGACAACGGGACGATCTGCATAAACGGGATGCCGTTTGCAAGCGACTCACCGGTCGCGCCGAAGAACGCCAGGAGATACTTCGCAAACAGCAGATAGAGGACACCCACGATCGCCATGAACGACGCATTCGCGATCATCGCAATCCTGACCGCTTTTTCGGCTCTCTCCACCTTTCCCGCTCCCAGATTCTGCCCGACCATCACCGCGACTCCCGTGCTAAGCCCCATCACGAAGACCAGACCCAGCATATCCAGACGCTGGCAGATACCGTATGCTGCCACCCCTGCCGTGCCGTACAGGGCTACGATCGCTGTCATCCCCAGGAACGCAAAACTCCGGACCCCACTCTGTACCGCTGATGGTATCGTGACCTTCACGATATCTTTGATCAGCCGTGGTTCAAACGTCCATTTCGTCGGGAGCCTGACCGGTCCGTTCTTTCTGGACGGCAGATACATCACCCCGATCAGGAGCAGCACGCCGGTGGTACGCGACGCAAGGGACGCATACGCAGATCCGGCTATTCCCAATTCCGGGAAACCGCCAAGACCCGTGATCAGCGTCGGGTTTAAGATGATGTTGACGATGTTCACCGCGATCATCACAAACATCGGTGTCCTGGAATCTCCCGTACTCTGGAACACGGTCGTCAGGATCATCAGCGTGACGAAGACGAACATTCCTATCAGCATCGGGGAAAGGAAGCGTGCCCCCTCCGCTGCAACCCCGGGATCGGCTCCAAGAAGCAGGAGAAGATCCTGTGACCAGAACGCACCGATGACTGCGAGGATCATCGAAAAGGTGAGTGCCAGGTACAGCGAATGTGAGAGGATCACCTGGATACGCTCGAACCGCTCTGACCCGTAGGCTCGCGAGACGAATGCAGCGGTTGCCGTCACGACCCCGAAGATCACGGTCGTGAGCACCAGGATGATGGATATGCTCATCGCTCCGCCGGCAATCGAGACGTCGCCAAGTCTGCCGATGAAATACATATCCGCCACCTCCAGGACGCTCGCGAGGAGATTGCTGATGATGATCGGAAGAGCCACGACCAAAAGACCTTTTCCGACCGGTCCCTCGGTGAGGAGATTATTGGAGGATTTTATCGTCAAGGTATTACCTATCATATGAGTTGAAGAACAATAAAGATTGACCAATTCGTTAAACGGCAATTTTCCAGCGAATCTAAAAATAGGGGCCTATAAGAAATTCAATCAGATTATTGGAAGCACTCGAACGAGGGAAGTTTTTAGCAGAGGAACATCGCCCGGTACTTCGCTAAAAATTCTGATTCGTCCGTATCGCCGCTGCAGGCTGGACGGACGCCACCGATCCGGCCGAGATGCTGTCTCCGGGAGCGTTGCGGGCGATGAAATGCCATCACCCTTTGACCGCTTCGACCTCGAGGCGCACCATGGGGATGTGGATGCTGCCGTCGGATGACGGATACCGCTCTACGTAGCGATTCGCCAGTTCGGCGACGAACGCCGGCCGGGCCCCTTCGGGCAGCGGCTCCAGGTACAGGTGCCAGGTTGTCCGAATCCACCCCACGAGGTCATCCAGACTACCAAAGGCCATATCCTTATCGATCAGTTCCACCCGCACCGGTGCGAGCCCCGCCGCCACGAGATGCCTG
>PGYL01000002.1 GCA_002839645.1 Methanomicrobiales archaeon HGW-Methanomicrobiales-2
CGGGGACGAGCCGTTTGTAGGAGTTGATCGTCGGGTTTGCGACCCGGGTGATGGCCGGCGCGTGGCGGAGCAGCCCGCCGATGAAGTGCATGCAGGTCTCTGAGAGCTGCAGCGGGGCGTCGGGGTCGTAGAAGGCGTTTTTACCGTCTTTAGCAAGCGAACAGTTCACGTGCATCCCGCTCCCGCAGATGCCGTAGATCGGCTTTGCCATGAACGATGCGTGCAGGCCGCGCATCAGCGCCATCGTCTTGGCCGCAAACTTGAAGGTGATGACGTTGTCCGCGGTGTGGAGGGCGTCGCTGTACTTGAAGTCGATCTCGTGCTGGCTCTCGGCGACCTCGTGGTGGGACGCCTCGATCTCGAACCCCATCTCGATGAGCGCGAGGATGATCTCGCGCCGGAGATCCTCCGCGAGATCGGTCGGCGCGAGGTCGAAGTAACCCCCGACGTCCTGGAACTGGGTGGTCGGCCGCCCCTCAATCATCTTGAAGAGGAAGAACTCCAGTTCCGGCCCGGTGTTGAAGACGTAGCCGTCCTTCGCGGCGTCCTCCATCGCCATGCGGAGCACGTGGCGCGGGTCGCCCTCGAAGGGTTTGCCGCTGCTGGCCTTGTAGACGTCGCATACGAAACGCGCCTCCGCATACTTCCCCGACCGCCAGGGCAGGAGAGTGTAGGTGGAGAGGTCGGGTTTGAGCACCATGTCGGACTCCTCGATCCGGACGAACCCTTCGATCGACGACCCGTCAAACCCGATACCATCGGTCAGGGCCTTTTCAGCCTGCTTCACCGGGATGGCGACATTCTTGGGCATGCCGAGAAGGTCGGTAAACTGCAGGCGGAGGAATCGGACGTTGTCCTGTTCGATGCGCTCAAGCATCGCAGAAGTGGCATCACGGGGCATGTGGAACTCTACTTCTATCCGATGAAATAAATACCTATTGACATAAATGGTATCCAAGCAGAGTTCTAGAAGACGGCAATAGAACATTAACTTACCGAGGTTACCATGTGCGGCATATTTGGTGTAATGGATAAGAGGCGCCAGCTGATGGACGGTTCCAGCATCCGGCAGGCCCTCTCCATGATGAACGAGCGCGGCAGCGGCGAGGGGGCGGGGTATGTCGCCTACGGCATCTACCCCGACTACCGGGACTGCTACGCGCTCCATGTCCTCCTCGACAACACCTGCGAGAGCAAAGCGGTTGTCGACGCAACACTGGGGCAGTGGGGAGCGATCGAACACGACGAGGCGATCCCGACCTATGACCAGCCAAATCTCCGGAAAACCTGCACCCCCTGGCGTTACTTCTTCAAGCCCGACGCCACTCTTGCTCCGGGAAGCGCGTCGCCGGAGAAGGATATCATCACGAACCTCGTGATGCAGATCAATGCGGCACCGAATGGTGCCGAGATCATCTCGTCCGGCAAGAACGTCGGCGTCTTCAAGGCCAGTGGGTGGCCCGAGGACGTGGCGGACTACTACCGTATCCAGGACTACGAGGGTTACATCTGGCTCGCGCACAACCGCTACGCGACGAGCAGCCCGGAGAAGTGGGAACGGCCCGACCCGTTCAACCTGCACGACTGGAGCGTCGTGGAGAACGGGAAGACCACCACCTATGGGACCAACCGGCGCTACGTCGAGAGTTTCGGCTACCAGTGCTCGATGTCCACCGACAGCGAGGTCATCGCCTGCTTAATCGACCTCCTGGTACGACGGCACGGCCTTGACATCAACCTCGCCATCCGGGCGCTCGCCCCGCCCTTCTGGGAGGATATCGACCGGATGCCCGAAGCCGAGCAGAAACTGAACCGCGCTCTCCGGTTCGCCTACGGCTCTGCGACGATGAACGGACCGTTCACCGTCGTTGCCGCGAACCCCGATATGATGGTCGGGTTCACCGACCGGGGCAAGCTCCGGCCGATGGTCGTCGGCGAGTGCGGCGACCGTCTCTATATCGCAAGCGAAGAGGCGGCGATCCGGGCCATGGAGCCCGGCGTCGAGTCGATCACGCGGCCGGCTGCAGGAGAGCCGGTTATCGGGAGGGTTGCCCCATGAGCAGCAACTTCGGCAGCATGCCCCTCCGCTACCGGGTCGCGATCGACCGTGAGCAGTGCATGGAGTGCGGACGGTGCATCGATAACTGTTCCTACGGTGTCTTCCGGCGGGACGGCGACAGAATCCTGATCAACTCCCGGAACTGCACCGCCTGCCACCGGTGCCTCACCTACTGTCCCCGGGACGCCATCATGCTCCAGGAGCATCCCTGCGATTACCGGAACCATCCGGTCTGGACCCGGGAGGTGCGGGAGTCGATCTACAACCAGGCCCGGACGGGGAAGATCATCCTCGCAGGGATGGGCAGCGTCTCAAAACTCCCGATCATCTTCGATCACCTGATGCTGGACGCCTGTCAGGTCACCACGCCTCCGACCGACCCGCTCCGTGAGCCCGTAGAACTCCGGACCTACCTCGGAAAGAAGCCTTCGAAACTCGACTTCCGGCAGAGATCGAACGGCGATGTCGAACTCTCCACGGAACTCACACCGAACCTCATGCTCGAGACGCCGATCATGCTCGGCCACATGAGTTACGGTGCGCTCAGCCTCAACGCCCACGTGGCAATGGCCCGGGCGGCAAAGGAGACCGGCACCTTCATGGGTACCGGTGAGGGCGGACTGCATCCCGGTCTTTATCCCTACCAGGACCGGATGATCGTTCAGGTCGCTTCCGGGCGGTTCGGCGTGAACGTCGACTACCTGGAGCGGGGCGCCGCTATCGAACTCAAACTCGGGCAGGGCGCAAAACCCGGCATCGGCGGGCACCTCCCGGGAGAGAAGGTGAGTGCGGACGTCTCCAGAACCAGGATGATCCCACAGGGTAGCGACGCGATCAGCCCTGCGCCGCACCATGACATCTACGGCATCGAAGACCTCCCCCAGCTCGTCAACTCCGTCAAGGAAGCGACGGAGCGGAAGAAACCAATCTTTGCGAAGATAGCGGCCGTCAACGGCAACGCTGAGAACGTGGCGGCCGTTGCCCGTTCCGGGGTGGACGCCATCGCCATCGACGGGTTCCGGGGCGGCACCGGTGCTGCGCCGCGGGTCTTCCGCGACCACGTCGGCATCCCGATCGAGGTCGCCATCGCGACCGCCGACAGAGAGCTCCGCAAGCAGGGCCTCAGGAACGAGGTCTCTCTCATCGCCTGCGGCAGCATCCGGGAGAGCACGGACGTCGTCAAGGCGATAGCCCTCGGTGCGGACGCAGTCTACATCGCAACCGCAGCGCTCGCGGCGATGGGATGCCGGGTCTGCGGGAACTGCTACCAGGGTCTCTGTCCCTGGGGTATCGCCACCCAGCGTCAGGATCTCGTGGACCGCTTAAACCCCGACGTGGCATCGAAACAGGTGGCAAACCTGATCCACGCGTGGACGCTCGAGATCACCGAACTGATAGGTGCGGCCGGCATCAACAGCATCGAGAGCCTGCGGGGCAACCGTGACCGGCTCCGGGGTTACATGCTGGACGAGGGGCTCCTCGAAATTCTCGACGTCAAGTCGGTGGGAGCGTGAGCAAAATGGCAAAGAAAGTCACGATCGATGCGAAGGGGATGCACTATACTCCCTTAAACCAGCAGGTCCGCAAAGCTATCGAGGACGGAGCCGACGAGATCGTCGTCAACAACGTCCTCGGGCAGCGGTTCATCGGTGACGGCCTCCGCGGGAACGCCACCATTCGGGTTAACGGTGTCGCAGGCGGGGATCTCGCCATGTTCATGAGCGGGCCAACCGTCATCGTCCACGGCAACGCGGAGCACGCGCCCGGGAACACAATGGATTCCGGGAAGGTGGTGATCCACGGGAGCGCCGGCGATGCAGTGGCGCACAGCATGCGGGGCGGCAAGGTCTTCGTCCGCGGAGACATCGGCTACCGGGGCGGGATCCACATGAAGCAGTACGAGACGCAGCGGCCCATACTGGTCGTCGGAGGGTCGGCACAGACGTTCCTCGGCGAGTACATGGCAGGCGGCCTCCTGCTCGTTCTCGGTCTCGACGGGGTCATGAAGGCCCGCGAGATCGGGAGCGGGATCCACGGCGGCGAGATCGTCATCCGCGGAGACGTGGACGACGCCTGCCTCGCTGCAGGGGCAAAGAAACTGCCGCTCACCGATGAGGACAGGGCACGGATCGCCCCGGTCATCCGGGAGTTTGCAGCCGACTTCGGGCTCGATGCGGAGCCGCTCGTAAAGGCGAACTACACCCGGATCGTCCCTGCGAGCGCAAGGCCCTTTGCCGGGAAGTACACGTGGGAGTGAGAGGCATGGAGATGAAGACATTCAAGGACCTGAAGTCAGAGGTCTGGGATACGGAACTCTGCTCAGGGTGCGGGGCGTGCGTGGCGGTATGCCCGGCGGACGCCCTCCGGTTCGCGCCGGGAAACACCGATGCACCGGTGAACATCGGCTACTGCAAGGCCGAGAACGACAGCGTACCCTGCGGGGCATGCTACGCGGCCTGCCCGAGGGTCGACCTCGCGGCGCAGGGGAAGATGCTCGGGTCGTACCAGGATATTGTTGCAGCCCGATCGGTATTCACCGTTGAGCGGAAGCAGAGCGGCGGTGCAGTAACGGCAATCCTCGTGAACGCCCTCGATGAGGGGTTGATCGACGCCGTCGTCACCGTGACGAGGGACCCCTGGACGATGAAGCCGTCCTCAACGTTGATCACCGCTTCAGAGGAACTCGTTCTGCACGCCGGGAGCCGCTACGCCTGGTGGGTGCCGCTCCTGGCCTCCTTGAAGGAGGCAGTCGTCACCCGGAAGTACCGGCGGATCGCCGTCGTGGGCGTGCCCTGCGTGGCGCGGGCGACGCAGGCGATCCGGGCGAGCGAGCATGAGCTCCTCCGCCCCTACGCAAAGGCGATCCGGCTCGTGATCGGCCTCTTCTGCACGGAGACCTTCGACTACGCGAAACTGGTCGAGGGGAAACTGCAGTCCGAGCGTAAGATCGAGCCCTGGGAGATCAACCGCCTGGACATCAAGGGCAAACTGGACATCTACCTCCAGGACGAGCGGCAGGTATCCATCCCGCTCGCCGAACTGGAGGAAGCGGTCCGGCCCGGGTGCCGGGTCTGCACCGATTTCACGGCGGTGGAAGCGGACGTCTCGGCCGGAGCCGTCGGGTCGCCGGGAGGCTACACGACGCTCATTATCAGGAACGATATCGGCAGGGGATTCGTCGACCGCGCGGTCTGGCAGGGAAAACTTGCGACCGGCAGCAGCGCCGACCTCTCTATCATCGAGCGCCTGGCGGCGAAAAAAGCAGAGCGCCGGCAGGAATAATACCTTTTTTTTAAGCGTCGCCCGGGAGCTCCGGATCCACCCGCTCGTCAGCCTCACCGTGCTCATGACCGTCATCGGGGCGTATCTACCACAAGATCCGCACCGAGGGCGAGGGACGGGGGTTACCCGGCTTCCTGCACGGCCTGTGCGGCCGCATACCCGATCCCGACCGCGATGATCGGGATGGTGAGGTAGCGAAGGCCGATCTGCGCCATGTAGGTGCCGGCGTCCATCCCCGAGAGAGGCAGGAGGACGACGGCGTCGAGCGCCCAGTTGATCAGGAGCCATACCCCGCCGAGCAGGGCGCCTTCCCGGATGAAGTGATCGTGCACGCCCTTAAAGAAGACCAGGATGAGGAAGGTCCCGAGCGCGGCCGAGAAGACGAGCAGAACCGATTTTATTAAAAATATGTCGTAGAGCGGCTCACCCTCCTGTGAATAGAAGGGAATCGAGAGGAGGAAGGGGAGGAGCCAGGTGAGAAACCCAAAACCGACGAGTTTTACGCCCGATGCGGGGTTCATAAAGAAGAATGATACACCGGTGCAGATATACCATCGGATATGCGCCGGGCTGGCAGGCGAGAGTCCGGATTCCGATCAGGACCCCCTACTTCCCCGTCGTCCTCTTGATCCTCGCAAGCGGCGACGAACGATCGAGGAACCTGGAGACGAACCCGGCAAACTCCTCGTCCCAGCACCCCGCGCCGCCCTTCACCGTCCACCCCTGCTTCATTGAGCGACGGACGTGCTTGCCCAGCGCGACGTCGAAGAGAACTTTCGATCGCAGCAGGTCGATAGCCCGGGTGAACGGGCGGGGGAGTTCCACCACGTAGCGGCCGTCCTCGACGTAGGGCCCGGCGAAGACCTCTTCGTGAACGTACTTCGCGAGGAACTTCTCGGCGTTCTCCCGCGCCGAGACCGGCGGCCCGAGATGCCGGCGCATCACCGGAACCTCGCCGGCCATCAGTTCGAAGAGGAGCATGCACCGCTCCTTTGTCATGCAGACATCGATGCGATTGGCCGGAAACCCGCTCCGTTCCAGGAGTTCACGGATCGACTCGGCGGACTTCCGGAGTTGGGGAACCACCGTGTCGGGCGTGTAGTCCGGCGTCGCGAAGGTGAGGGAGAAGAGGTGCGTCCCCCGGGCAGAGAGGAGGCGGGAAAAGACCTCCGGGGTGAGCGGCGGAGACTGCCCCCGGCAGAAAAACGCCTCCGACGGCTCTTCCAGGTAGCCGCGAGCGAGTTCCACGAACTCGAACATCCGCGAGAGCGAGAGCGCCGCCGCCACGTTCCTCTCCGGGTCGACCGGGTCGATGACGACGAGCGGGTCCTCGAACATTTTTGTCCCGTGCTTCTCGATATCGACTATCTCCCCGGGCTTCCAGCAGGCGGCAGCCTCGATGAGTGCGTGGAACCCCCCGTAGTAGATCGTCAGGATTTCGCAGAGGTAGCCGGAGAACCCCTCGGTCATGTGGTCCGACCCGTAGACCCCGCCCGCCTTCGCGAACTGCTTCGCGAGGAGGACGTCGTCGGCGTAGTCGTTGATGTGCGAGAGGATGTAGCGGGTGTGAAATGGTGTCCGGTCCACGGCGCTCTGGATCTCGGTGGCACTCAATACGGCGTAGCAGGGGACAAGATCGATATCCAGCGAGTCGATCGTTGCGTTGACGTAGGGGTGCTCCGCGTATTTCTCGCGCCAGGTTGCCCCGAACTCCTCCGCGATCCGGTGTGCGAGGGCTAATCCCTGCTCCTGCAGTTCCTCCCGTGAGAGTGCGGGGTCGAAGAGCATGAAGACGTCGAGGTCCCGGTCGCCCCGAACGAAGGTATCGCGGGCGACCGACCCCACCATCATCGCCTTAGCCATCCCTGACCGCTCTACCGCCTCGATCAGGCGCTGCCCCATCGTCCGGACGTAGGTCCGCTCCTCTGGCGTGGGACGGATCTTCCTGAGCACCTCCTCCTCACAGGGGCACCGGGTCAAAGCGGGACCTCCCGGAGATCCTCGTAGATTGGCCCGCCGGGCGTCAGCGTGCTCTTCTTGAGTTTGAGGCTCTCCACCCGGAATCTCCCGAGCGGGTTATGGGGTGTGCGCTCCACCTGTGAACACTGCGAGGGGTGGAACTCTTTCACCCGCGCAAGGGTTACATGGGGACGGAAGGGGCGGCTCTCCCGCGGGAATCCGAGCGGCGCTAAGAGGTCGTCCACCTGCCGGGCGAGGGCGGCGCTCTCCCCGGTGTCCGCGACGTCGCACCAGACCACCCGCGGCCTGCGCGGAGGGTTGCAGACCGCATACCCGACCGTCATTTCGAAGGGGGAGGCCCTGACAGCCCGGAGCGCCTCGACGATCGGCTCGATTCGTGCCGGATCAACCTCCCCGAGGAACTTCACCGTGATGTGGAGGTTCGCAGGGTCGACGATAGCGAGCCGCCCACCAGACGGTCTCAGGATCTCCTGCGACGCACGGGCCCTCTCGCGGATCTCCTCGGGCAGATCGATTGCAACGAACGTCCTGACCATACTACCGTACTATCGTGCCTCACCCTACAAAATGGTGATTGTCCGGCAGAGGCGCATCTGCCATCTTCCGGCGGATGGTGGCGAAAAGCAAGTTCGGCAGGTGTTCACCCCGGGGAACCACGCGAGATGCAGGAATGGGTGCCTGATAATGAACGATGCTCTGGACCGAATCACAGAGGATATATCCATCCGGGGCCAAAATATAACGACTGAATCTGGGGGTATTATCATTTCCGATACAACGCAATTCATCGTATATACACTAGAATTCTGCCCGAATTGCGAAATACTCAAAGAGTTCCTGGCCTCCAGGGGCGTTCCCTTCGTCGAGTGCGACATGGCGTCCGCCGAGGGGCTGACGGAACTCCGCATGAACGGCGTATTCGTCCAGGAAGCACCGGTGCTGCAGAAGGGCGATGCATTCTATACATCCAGCGATCTCTTCGTTGGGGGGGCGTTCCGGGAAGACCTTGTCGCCGACCTGATCCTGGGGGCATGAGGTTGACACGCAAGTCAACGCAGACGACCATATTCGGGGATTTCATCCCCACGTTCCCGAAAGTCCGGACATCGAGGGGCTATCTCCTCGACTGGAACCGTGATCGGATCGTCAGGCAGATCGTGGAGGAGAGCCGGCTCGTGGAGGTCTTCTACGGCTACGAGGGAGCCGATGAGGAGACGGCACAGGACATCGCCCGCCGCGTCGAGAGGAAGATCCAGATGCTGGGGCTCCAGTCGCTCTCCGGCCCCCTGATCCGCGAGATCGTCAACATGACGCTCCTTGAGCGGGGGCTTACGTCCTACCGCAACGTCTGCACCCGGGTGGGAACCCCGGTCTTCGACGCGCACCTCATCGATGTGGGCAGGGGCTTTGAAGCCCACGACAACGCCAACCTCCAGGAGAACGCCGAAACCTCGCACAAGAAGAAGGCAGACAAGATCAGCAAGGAGCAGTACCTCCTGCAGCTCCCCCCGGACCTTGCGGATCACCATCTCCGCGGCGATCTCCACATCCACGACCTGGAATACTTTGGTACTCGCCCGTTCTGTATCGATGGGAGCACAGCGATACCTGTCCGGATGGAGAACCGCATCCGGAGTATCCGCCCCGACGAACTCCCGATCGAGGGTGACGAGTGGCGCCCCGAGGACCTCTCCGCGCTCACGCCAAAGGGCTGGAGACAGGTTTCAAAGGTGACCCGCCGGAAGGTGAACCCGGGTGAGATGCTCCGGATCCGGACTTCGGGCGGGCGTTCGCTGACGGTCACGGGCGAGCACCGAATCCCGGTCCGCACCGGGGATGAGATGACGATTCGCCGTGCCGATGAGGTTCGTGCCGGCGACGCTCTCTACAGGGTCTCCGGGACGGATACCATCCGCGGAGAGGCAATAGGGGCAATCGATCTCGTCCGGGAACTGCCGGCATCGGTGCCGGCACATCTCCTTGAGAATGTCTACGTCCGCGGTGCCCGGGATATCTTTATCGATGCGGTGCGGACCGGACGGGCCACCTCATACACCGAGATCTCGCGGGCGCTCGGCGTCGAGCACCAGAAGCAGTGGTATACGCGCGGGACCATGCCGGTAACTCTCTTTGGAGCCTTTTGCAGCCGCTATGGCGTCGAGGACTATGCCGGGGTCACCATCGGGGTCACCGGGAGCGAACACGAACTGCCCGCTCTTCTCACGCTGACACCCGAACTCATCCGCCTTCTGGGGCTCTTCGTTGCGGAAGGCAACTACAACGTTTCTTTAGAGGCCGGGCAGTACAACCTGGCGATCACCGAGAACTGCCAGGCACCCGCCATCCTGGCCTCAGCATGCACCACCCTGAACACGTATGCAACGATCGCCGGCGGCACTCCCGACACCACGACCATCTACGGGATCGAGGTGGAACACAACCGGGCCCTGCAGGTCTACTTCGGTGGGAAACCGGCCTACCTGCTCTTCCGCTACGTCTTCGGCATCCCGGAGAGAGCGGCAGGCAAACGCCTCCCCTGGATCGTATACCACCTCGACGACGTGCTCCTCCACGAGTTCCTCTCCGCTCTCTTCACCGGAGACGGCTCGGCATATTATCGCCCGGAGAAATCGGACTGCATCGTCAATTATACTACTATATCACCGACCCTCCGACAGGAACTCTCTCTCCTGCTCACCACACTCGGGATGAACCCCCAGATCGTCGAACTCTACGAGGAGGAAGACCGCCCGACTCTTTACCGGCTCCAGCTCAACGGGCGGAAGAATATCGAGACGTTTGCCCGATACGCCACCTTCCTCGATGAGCGGCAGGACCACATCGACGGTTTCCTCTCTGCGGTGAAGGAGAGGCAGGGAAGAGAGCGGGAGGAGACCGTCGTCGAGATATCTCCGGCGGAGCCCACCGGCGCATACGTCTACGACCTCTTCCTCGACGGCGACGGGACCGAGGAGAGCCATACGTTCTTCGCTTCCGACGGCCTGCTCATCCACAACTGCCAGGATTGGGACCTGCGCTACTTCTTCTACTACGGCCTGATGCCTGATGGCAACGGGACGAAGGCGTCGGTCGCCGGCCCTGCCAAGAGAGCAGAAGTGGCGGTCCTCCACGCGGTCAAGGCGCTCGGCTCCGCCCAGACGAACTTCGCCGGCGGCCAGGGCTACTACAACTTCCTCACGTTCATGGCGCCCTTCTTCGAGGGAATGGACTACGAGGAGATCCGGCAGCTGATGCAGATGTTCGTCTATGAGATGACCCAGATGATGGTCGCCCGGGGCGGCCAGGTGGTCTTCTCATCGGTCCAGCTCTCCCCGGGGGTCCCCAACCTCTGGAAGGACAAACCCTGCGTCTACCGCGGCAAGGTCTGGGACGGGAAGCAGGCACCACTCCGGACCTACAGCGAGTTCGAGCGGGAGGTCAGGCTCCTCTTCAAGGCGCTGATGGAGGTGATGCTCGAGGGGGACTACTGGGGCAAGCCCTTCTCCTTCCCGAAACCCGAGATCAGCATCGAGCCCGACTTCCTCACCGAGAACGAGGAGTTCAATCGCGAGCACCCGGATCTTCCCACCTATCAGGACCTCTACCTGATGACCTTCGAACTCGCGTCCAAGTACGGCACACCCTACTACGACAACCAGATCCCCGGCTACCGGGGCGCCGGGGAGGGGATTTCATGCTATCAATGTTGCGCGTACCAATTTTCCTCCCTCGCCGACGAGGACGACGAGTTCGAGGACAAACTCTACTTCCGGGAGGGGAAACACTTCTCGATGGGCTCCTGGCAGGTGATGTCCATCAACTGCCCGCGGGCGGCGTACAAGGCTGAAGGCGACCAGGAACGCCTCTTTGCCGAGCTCAAGTCGCTCATGGACATCGCCGTCGACCTCTACCGGATCAAGCGGCGGTGGATGTCCCTGATCCGTACGAACGGGCGGATGCCGTTTGCAATGCAGCGCCCGAAGGACCCGAACACCGGTGAACGCGGTGCGGTTGCCGTGGACCTCGAAGGGCTCGTCTACACCATCGGCGTGGTCGGCGTCAACGAGATGGTGCAGCACTTCACCGGCCACCAGCTCCACGAATCAAAGGATGCGTTCCGTCTCGCCGTCCGGGCCATGACCGAACTCGAGATGTATTCCCGCGAACTCTCGAAGAAGCACAACATGACGATTGCCCTTGCCCGCACGCCGGCGGAGACGACCGGCCAGCGGTTCGCGGTCGCCGATCTCCTCGACGAGCGGTTCCGGGACCACGCACTCAAGGTCATCAAGGGCGACGCCGACAAAGCGCTCGATATGCTCGGCACGACGCTCGATCTCCCCATCTATTACACCAACGGGACCCATGTCACCCCGGCAGCCCCAGTCTCGCTCACGAAACGGATCGAGATCGAGCATATCTTCTTCCCCATCGTGGACGGCGGCAACATCTTCCACGTATGGCTCGGGGAGGCACGCCCCGATCCCAGGGGGCTGATGGAAATGGCGATGAACCTCTGCCGGACGACCCAGATCGGCTACTTCGCCTTCACCCGCGACCTGACGGTCTCCTTGAAGGAGTACCGGGAGTTAAAGCCGGTGCATCCAGATCAGGGGAAGGCAGGCGGGGTCTCCCCGGCGGCAGACCGGGCGGATGCCTGACCGCGACCATACTCTTTTTACGCCTCGCGAGGAGACTTAGATAGAACCGCCTGCCATGGGGCTACGGCGGTGCTTGAGGCAACGTATGATCGATCTGACGACCCCCCTCCTCGCCATCGATGTCGGCAGAGGCACCCAGGATATCCTGGTCTATGAGCCTGGCCGGTCGATCGAGAACAGCATCAAACTGGTCCTCCCCTCCCCGACGGTGGTGGTGGCGGCAAAGATCCGGCAGGCAACCCGGGCCGGGTGTCCGGTCTTTCTGGACGGGTTTTTGATGGGCGGCGGCGCGAACAGCGGCGCGATACAGGAGCACCTCTCACGCGGCCTTCCCGTCTACGCCACGCCGGAGGCCGCCGGGACAATCCACGACAACCCGGAAAGGGTGCGGGCGCTTGGAGTTGAGATCCGGGCCGTCCCCCCGGTGGACGCGGTGACCATCCATACCACCGACTACATGGAACCGGAACTCCGGAGGGCGCTCTCCCTCTTCGGCGTCGGTTACCCGGAGAACGTCGCTATCGCGGTCCAGGACCACGGCTACTCCCCGCACCGCAGCAACCGCATCCACCGGTTCGAACTGATGCGGGAACGGCTGGATGCCGGCGACTGGGACCTCCTCTCACTCGCTACCGACCCACCGCTCGCCGATATGACCCGGATGCAGGCAGTCCGACACCAGGCGCCGGGCGCGCTCGTCACCGACACCGGGCCGGTCGCCCTTATCGGAGCGCTCTGCGACCCTGTGGTTCGGCGCATGGCTGCGACGGGAGTAACCCTCGTCAACGCCGGGAACGGGCACACCCTCTGCTTCACTCTGAAAGGGCGGGAGATTTACGGGCTCTTCGAGCACCACACCGGCGCGCTCGATCCCGCAAACCTGCAACGCTACATCCGGCTGCTCGCTGACGGGACGCTGACCTCTGAAGAGATCTTCGACGACGGCGGCCACGGGGCCGCGGTCAGAAAACCCCTCGCTGCCGGTGCCGTGGTTGTCACCGGCCCAAACCGGCTACGGCTGCTGCCGGAGGCCTACCAGGCGGCACCCTTCGGCGATATGATGCTCTCGGGGTGCTTCGGGCTCGCGTATCTCTGGAAACGGATCAGGGAAGCGACGCTCTGAAAGAGGGGAGCTCAAGCACCAAACAGCCCGCTTACGAACTCCATGATCTGGTCGAAGAGCGATGACGAGGACGCGGCCGCCTCGCCCGCCCCGACCTTCTCTTCTGCGGCGTAGAGGGCCCCTACCTCCTCCCCCCCAAGATCCCTTAAGACCTCAAGGTGCCCGACCGCCCCGGTGACGATTGTGTCGTGACCGATGCCCCGGGTCCACGCCCCGGCCATCGTCTCCGACGGGCCGAGCGTCGAGTCCGGGATACCTGCAAACGCGTAGAGTTCGGGAAGGGAAGACGCCTCTGCTATGCCCGCGCTCCCATCGGGCCGGATGGCGAGGACCGGGTCGGAGACACCCGTCGAGGGGATCTCCTGGGTGCCGGCAAGAGCGTATGCCCGAAAGGCAAAGAGATCCGGGTTCGACGTCAGGTTGGTGACCAGCCGCTCCTCGGGGAGCGTGAGGTTCGCAAGCGTCAGCCTCCCGGTGCGGGTGGTGACCAGGAACTCCCAGACGCCGCGTTCTCCGTCCCGGAGGCCCCCGGGCTCGCGGGTCCGCGCGATCTCGTAGACCCCGGTCTCGCCCGGTGGCGGCACCAGGACGACATAGGCCGGGTCCTCCCCCGTGACCGTCAGGTTCCTCGCCTCGATCGTCACGGTGACGGTGAATGTCTCCCCCTCAAACGCTGCCCGCGGGTGCCGGCCGCCGAGGCGCATGGCCGGGTCAAGCAGCCAGTCGAGGTTCGCGATCTCCACCCCGCTCCGCGTGAGGGCGACGTCTTCGGGAGTCCGGGCGAGGAGCACCCCGACACCCTTGACGATCAGGCCGTCGCGTGGCTCGATGATACTGACCGTTGTCGCAGTCTCATTCACCCCGGATGTGGACGGCGATGCGGGGCTGACGATCTGGTGGCCACTCTGGACCAGCGGTCGATCGTGAGAATAGTGCGCTTTCGCCATCGTCGCGCTCGGTCGCGGCGGGGCATACCGCTCCAGGGTCGGTATCACCCCCGGGGTCTCCTCTTCCTCCTCGTCGTCGGAGTCGTCGACGGCAACGGTGGTCTCCGTCTCGGTGGGTTCAGTCGTGTTTGTTGCATTCCAGGACGGCGCTGCCCCCAGCGCCCCCTCCGTCTCCGCATCGGCGGTTTCGTTGCTGTTTACAACCGTCGCCCCGGTAAACCCCGACAGGGCTGTCGCGGTCGGGGATGACCCGGGCGTCGCTGTCTGAACCGGCTCCGATGTCTCCCCCGCCGGTGCGGTCTCTGTCGGTGTGGCCTCTCCGACTGTCAGGGAGACGGGCTCCCTCTCCGCTACGGCCTTTTCGCCCGTTTCTTCAGGTGCCGGGGTCTCTGCAGACGTGACCGTTACCGGGTCCGAAACTACGACGAGGGTAACCGGCAGCTTCGCGATGGCGGGTTTTCCATCGCCTGCCACTCCACCCCCTGAATCCCCGGTGCCGTTTTCACCCGGGTCCGGGAGCGCGGACGCGAGAGGGACGACCATGCCGATACAGAGCACCAGAACCACAGATGCGAGGAGCAGACGCTCAAGCTGCACCACCTCCAGGCGTCCGGGAGCCCCATGCCCCCTGTTCGCCGGTTCTACTGCAGGTAGGGCAGGCTTCACTATCCGGGCGGATCCTCTGTTCATGAGACTCTCATGAAGCGCACACCCATATAAATAATTTCTGGATAGGAACCCGCTCGAACCCTCCCTCACGGATCAGGCCCGAAAAAGCTTTCCCTGAGATCGGGATATCGCGCGCAACGCCTCAACCAGGAGAGTTCCAGGAAAACTACGACAAAAAAGAAGGGGAACGTTCAGGCAAGTTCGTTCTGCATCAGCTGGACATCGGCGATGTCATGCTGCCGCTGTGCAAGAACCTTTGCCTTGAAGATGTTCTTCCCCGCTTTGCCGATGGCAAGGCCCCGGTCCTCGTCCCGGACCTCAATGAGAGCGACCTGCTGATCCTCCTCATTGGTGTCGAGATCGATATCGGTGACCTGGGCGGGAAGGAAGCAGTTCCGGAGGAACTGAATCGGGTCTGTAGAGTACTCCACGACCTCGATCCTTTTGCCCATCACGTCTGAAGCCTTCTTGATACTCGACCCGCTCTTGCCGATGGCAAGTCCCATGTCGCCGGGATTTATCACGAAGATGATCCGCTCGTTGCGGTTATCAACGATGCAATCGCGGCTGCCTGCGCCAGTAAGACTCTCAAACTGGGAGATGAGGCGCATGCACTCCTCAGTCAGCGTGACCTGTGGCATTGTCTACACTCTCGCAGCACTCAAGATATCGGATTCACCCGGCTCGACCACGGCGAGCGCGCTGACGACATACGGCATACCGCATGCTTTCCCGAGCTGGACACTCGAGCCTTCGAAGACGTAGACAGGGGTATCGATCTCTTTCACGAGATTTTTGACAGATTCAGGGCTGTTCTTGGCTACTACGACAAGTTTTGCCTTGCCTTCCTCGATGCATTCCCGGGTCTTGTTCTGACCCAGGAACACTGTACCAGTCTTCACGGCTTTACGTAGTGAAGCATTAAAGTCCATAGATGATTCTCCTAGATTTTCAGATTTACGGGTTTTGCGATGAGTTTCACATCACCGGTGCCGAGCTGGATAGGCTGGCCCACGATCACGTTCTCGGTAACGCCATTCAATTCGTCCACCTCGTTCGCGATTGCAGCATCCAGCAGATGGTTGACCGTTACTTCGAATGCAGCCCGGGAAAGGACGCTCTCCTTCTCACCGGCAATACCGTGCCGGCCGATCTGCTTGACCTCGCCGTCCATGCACATCATATCAGCGACGAGCATGATATGACGGACATCAACGCCGATACCCTGTTCGTTCAGGGTACTTAAGGCCTCATGGATGATCGCGTTCCGGCCTGCCTCGATACCGAGCACATCGGCGATCTCGCTGATGTTGTTGCTCCGGGTGCGGGAGGTATCGACCCCTTCGACTTCGAAGACGTCTTTTAGGTTGGAGCCCTCAGTATAAAGGATATACTCTCCGCCTTCCTTTCTGACGACAACCCGCTCGATGTCGTCGAGGCCCTGAACGATGACGTTCCTGACGTGCTCTGCGAGCTGGAAGAGGTTCTGATAACTCTCCTGGTTCTTCGGAGTGAATGTGATCGAGACTTTTTTCGTGTCCCCTTCAACATCAAAGTCACGGAAGTGCCGTTTTTCGCGGATCTTCCTCGGGGCTGCCTCAAGGATCTCGTCGATCGAGATCTTCCGCCGGTCGCAGACAGCCTTGTTTAACATGACGAGAACCTGCATGTTCTCCATGTCGATGGTGATATCCCCGAACTCGTGGAGCGGCGCGGCCTCAATCTGCCAGCTCACCTCACGGGCGCGGTCACGGTTGAACGCCCAGTCGTTGAGCAGGAAGACCGCCATCGTAGGGGTGCTCGGCTCACGTCGGGCGTCCATGATCTCGATGAGACGGGGGAGACCGAGGGTAACGTTGATCTCGGCCACACCCGCGTAGTGGAATGTCCGCATCGTCATCTGGGTGCCGGGCTCGCCGATCGACTGCGCCGCCACGACACCGACCGCCTCGCAGGGCTCGATCCGGCTCTTCCTGTACTCGGAGAAGACCATCTCGAGGATCCGCCCGAACTCTTCGTCCGTGACGTCCCGCTCCTTCAGGCTCGCTTTGAGGTCTTCCCGGGTCCGGTATGGCAGATCGAGGGCTTCGATCTGCTGCTCTATATCGCTGTTCATTTGACCTCCTGCTTTAAGACGCTCTCAATGATGCCCTTCACGTCCACCGGAGAGCCGTAACTGCTCTTGCCGGGGTCGGTTCCGTCCTCGCCGTAGCAGAATTGGATGATCCGGCCACCTGTCGTCCGGACAGTGCCGTCGTACGCCACCTTGAGATCCTGCAGCGCGTTGATCATCCGCCGCTGGAGGTAACCGCTCTGCGACGTCCGGACCGCAGTGTCCACAAGACCTTCACGCCCACCGATAGCATGGAAGAAGAACTCGGTCGGGGAGAGGCCGCTCTTGTAACTGTTGGTGATGAACCCGTGTGCTTCTGCACCGCGCTCGTTCCGCCGGAAGTGCGGCAGGGTCCGGTCTTCGTAGCCACGCATGATCCGCTCGCCACGAACAGACTGCTGTCCGAGACATCCGGCCATCTGCGTCAGGTTCAGCATCGAACCACGGGCGCCGGAGACCGCCATCACCACGGCGCTGTTGTCCATCCCGAGATGCCGCCCGGCTATCTCACCGGTGCGGTCACGGGCCTTGCCGAGCACCTGCATGATCTGCATCTCGAGCGTCTCCTCAAGCGTCCGCCCGGGCATCGGTTCGAGTTGCCCCTCGTTATAGATCTTGATCCGGCGCTCGACGTCACTGAGGGCACCGTTGAGCACCTCGTCAATCTGGCCATACTCGGTCTTGGTAAGGTCTTCGTCGTCGATACCGAACGAGAACCCTTCGAGCATGATACCCCGGATCGAGAGTTTGGTCACGTCATCGATGAACCGGGCTGCTCGCTTCATACCGTGCTGCCTGATGATCCGGTGCAGGATCTGGCCGTCGAACGCGCCAATCCCCTTCTTGTCGATGGTGCCGGTGATCAGGTTTCCGTTGACGACCCGGACGAATGCATCGTTCTCGCACATCTCCCGCTTGCAGGTCTCACAGTTCTGGCACGACGAGGCCTGGAAGAGCATGTTTAAGTCGTCGGGAAGGACGAGCGAGAAGACCTGCTTGTTGGTCCAGAGAGGCTTCCCGTCATCATCCAGTCTGTCAGGCTCGGGCAGGTGCTCGATGGGCAGATGTTGAGTGAGGTAGAGCGTCTCCTCCTTGCTGAAGTGACGGACTGTGTGCGTCAGGAGGAAGATACCCGAGATGTGGTCGTGGATGCCTCCGATGATCGGGCCGCCGGTCCTCGGCGAGAGGATGTTTGACTGCACCGAGACCAGGATCTCGGCCTCGGCCCGCGCCTCCTCGGTCTGCGGGATATGCAGGTTCATCTCATCACCGTCGAAGTCGGCGTTGTAGGGCGGGCAGACGGCCGGGTTCAGCCGGAAGGTCTTCCCATCCATCACGACGACCCGGTGGGCCATGATGCTCATCCGGTGCAGTGAGGGCTGCCGGTTGAAGAGGACGATATCGTTCGCTTTCAACTGCCGCTCCACGGTCCAGCCCGGCTCGATCATCTCCGCGACCGTCTCCAGGTTCGCGTCGGATAGGCGCATCCTCCTGTTGTCCGGCCGAATAGCGTAGTTCGCACCACAGGGTGACTTGATGGTGGGGCGCTCGGGGCCGTTTAAGACGTACTGCCTCAGTTCATCGATGTTGAACGGGGTCACCCGGATGGGAAGCGTCATCTCGTTTGTGATGGCAAGCGGGATCCCGACCTCGCCGATGGAGAGGTTCGGGTCGGGAGAGATGACCGTACGGGCCGAGAAGTTCACACGCTTACCGGAGAGCGATCCGCGGAAACGTCCTTCCTTCCCTTTGAGGCGCTGCGAGAGGGTCTTTAAGGGCCGACCGCTCCGGTGCCGGGCGGGCGGACACCCCGCCACCTCGTTGTCGAGGTAGGTGGTGACATGGTACTGCAGGAGTTCCCAGAGATCCTCGATGATCAACTGGGGTGCACCGGCGTCCTGGTTCTCCTTGAACCGCTGGTTGATCCGGATGATATCCACGAGTTTGTGGGTCAGGTCGTCCTCGGACCGCTGCCCGTTCTCGAGGATGATCGAGGGACGCATCGTGACCGGCGGGACCGGGAGAACGGTGAGGATCGTCCATTCCGGCCGCGCGACGTCAGGGTTGACCCCCAGCGCCCGCAGGTCGTCGTCCGGAATCTTCTCGAGACGCGCCCGGATGTCGGCGGGGGTCAGTTTGTGCTCCACCTTTCTCCCGTCTTCCACGAAGACTTCGGAGAACGTGGTGGGTTTCTCGAAGTTGATCTTGAGCTGCTGCTCTCCACAGTGGGGGCAGACCCGCTCTTTCTTGATATCCTTCTCGGAGACGAGTTCTCCTGCAAGCTCGCTGTCTTCGGGGCCGATAATCTTCTCGACTTCTTCCGCCGTCATCAGCAGCCGGGAACACGACCTGCAGGAGACCCGCAGGAGTTTCCGGATCAGCCGGGTGTACCCGACGTGGATGACGGGCTTCGCGAGTTCGATGTGCCCGAAGTGACCCGGACAATCGGCTGCCTTCTGGTCGCAGGTCTTGCACCGGAGGCCCGGATCGATGACACCCAGGTTCAGGTCCATCAGACCCTGCGGATAGGGAAACCCATCGTCGTCATAGGTGTCCGCCCAGATGATCTTCCGGACGCTCATTTTGCGGATCTCCTTCGGGGAGAAGAGCCCGAACTCGATCCTTCCAACACGTTTTGGACTGGTCATAATTTGATTGTGCCCCCTCTCTTATACCATATCGTCGAGTCTCAGGCGGGGAGCAATGCCCATACTCTTCATCTCATCGAGGAGGAGCTTGAACGCATAGCTCATCTCGACGGGGTAGATGTCGGTCTCGCCACCGCAGGCAAGGCACCGCGTGACTTTCCTCTTCCGGTCAAGCATCGCCACCATGCCGCACTTCGCACAGACCCACTGGGTCACCTTATCCGACTCGTCAAGCAGCCGCTCTTTCAAGGCCATGGCCGCACCGTGACCGATCATCACATCCCGCTCCATCTCACCGAACCGGAGACCACCCTCACGGGCACGTCCTTCGGTCGGCTGGCGGGTGAGTACCTGCACCGGACCGCGCGACCGCGCATGCATCTTGCTCGATACCATGTGGTAGAGCTTCTGGTAGTAGATGACGCCGATGTAGATGTCGGCTGCAAACTGCCGGCCGGTGATACCGTCGTACATCACTTCGCGGCCGTTGTGCGCGAACCCGAGTTCCCTGAGCGAACCCCGGAGGTCTGCCTCGCGCGCGCCGCGGAAGGCTGTCGCATTGACCCGGTGACCCTCGAGGGAGCCGACCTTGCCCCCCAGCATCTCGAGCATGTGCCCGATGGTCATACGGCTCGGGATTGCATGGGGGTTGATGACCAGGTCGGGCGTCATGCCCGACTCGGTAAACGGCATATCCGCCGAGGGCTGGATGAGCCCGATGACACCCTTCTGCCCGTGCCGGGAAGCGAACTTGTCGCCCACCTCCGGAACACGGAGGTCCCGGGTCCGGACTTTCACGAGACGCGAGGAGTTCTCGCCCTCGGTGATGATGACGGTATCCACGATGCCGTGCTCGTTGCTCCGCATCGTGACCGAGGTGTCGCGCCGCTTTTCGACGGCGATCAACTCGCTCGTAGGCTCCTCGAGGAACCTCGGCGGGGAGGTCTTCCCTATCAGCACATCCTTCTCGCGGACAACCGTCTCGGGGTTGATGACGCCGTCGATGTCAAGGTTCGCATAGTACTCGGAGCCGTGCGCGCCGGAGACCTCTTCGTCCGGAACCTGGATCCGGTCGACCTGACCGCCCGGGTAGCGCCGCTCCTCGCCGTCGTAAGTGCGGAAGAAGTGCGAGCGTCCGAGGCCCCGGTCGATGGAGGCCTTGTTGATGATCAGCGCATCTTCAATGTTAAATCCCTCATAGGAGATGATCGCGACGACGAAGTTCTGGCCTGCAGGCCGGTCGTCGGAACCGATCACATCGGAGGTCTGGGTGAAGGTGAGCGGCTTCTGGACGTAGTGGAGCATGTGCCCCCGCGTGTCGGGGCGGAGTTTCATGTTTGCAGAACCGAACCCGAGCGCCTGCTTGACCATCCCGGCACCCATGGTGACACGGGGGCTGGCGTTGTGCTCGGGGAACGGAACGTGCGCCGCACCGATACCCAGGATGAGCGAGGGGTCGATCTCGAGGTGCGTGTGCTCGGGGGTGAGATCCGCTTCGTTGATAGCGATGAAGAGATCTTCCTCCTCTTCGGCATCGACAAACTCGATCGCACCCTTCCGCGCCACGTCTGCGAAGGTCATCTCGCCGTTTCGGAGGTGTTCGATATCGTCATTGGTCACCTGCGGTTTGCCTTCCCGGACCACGACCAGGGGCCGGCGTGCTCTGCCGCGATCGGTGTGGACGATGACATCGTTGTTGAACTCCTTGTAGGAGACGTTGACCTCGGCGGGGATCTCGCCGCGCCGGCGCATATCGCGCATCCGCGCCACCAGGTCCCGGGGGTCATCCACGAGCCCGATAAGAGCTCCGTCAACGAAGACACGTGACTGTCTCATGTCGTCTCTCTCCGGAGGGCGATGACGCCCATATCATACAGAATATTCTTCACTTCCTCTTCGTTGATAACGCCCTTGCTGATCTCGACCATCTGGGCGAAGTTCTTCACCAGTCCACAGTTCGGACCCTCAGGGGTCTCGCTCGGACAGATCCGGCCCCACTGGGTGGGGTGCAGGTCACGGGCCTCGAAGTGAGGCTGCGACCGGGAGAGCGGGGAGATGACACGCCGGAGATGCGAGAGCACCGCCATGTGGTCCACCCGGTCCAGGAGCTGCGAGACACCGGTGCGCCCGCCCACCCAGTTGCCGGTGGCAAGCGGATGCAGCAGCCGTTCGGTCAGAACGTCCGCGCGCACGGCGGTGCCTATTGAGAGGTCGCGGTGGCGCATGCTGGCCCGCTCGAGCTGATACTTCACGTCCCGTGTTAAGCGGTTGAGCGAGATCCGGAAGAGGTCTTCCATCAGGTCGCCAGCGAGTTTCAGTCGCTTGTTCGCGTAGTGGTCCTTATCGTCGATCCGGCGCCGGTCCAGCACCAGATCGAAACATGCCTCGGCCATGCGGCCGAGGAAGTGCGCCTTTGCGAGGCGGACACCCTCGACTGTCGCACGGTACGTGGGGTCTTCCTCTTTCAAGCCCACCGGCATCAGGTAGTTTAAGTGCGGAAGGAGGTAGTTGTCGAGGACAAACTCCGCCCTCTTGCGCTGGTAGTCCTTCGTCTGGTTGGGAGCGAGTTTTTTCCCGACATACATGACGCCGTCGTCAACGGTGTCGCACTCGCTCTCTTCCAGATTCTGCATCATGAACGTGAGGATCTCCTCGTCGGTCGAGACCGCTTCCACGATGTCGTGGTCGCCCTGGAGCCCCAGCGCCCGCATCAGGTCAACGAAACGGAGGTGCCCGGCGACCGAGGGGAACGAGACCTCGAGCAGGTTCTTCCTGTTCCGCTCGACGATCACGAGCGCCCGGTAGCCCCGGTACTGCGAGAAGACTTTGGCAACGTAGATCCGCTCGTTGTAGCGCTCGGTGAACTCGGTCATGATCTTGTTGGAGGCAAGGTCTTCGAGGGTCATCAGCACCCGCTCTGTGCCGTTGACGATGAAGTAGGCGCCGGGGTCGAGGGGATCTTCGCCGTGCTCGGTCCGCTCGGCGTCGTTCATGTTGTAGAGGTTGCAGGCGGCCGAACCCACCATCACCGGCAGCTGCCCGATGGTGGTGACGATCGGGTCCCGCGGCTCTTCGCCCTGGATGAGCGTCATATCGAGTTGAATGGGTGCCGCATACGTGAGGTTCCGGAGGCGTGCCTCGCTCGGGAAGAGCTCGGATTGCGACCCGTCCGCCTCACGGACACGGGGTTTTTTCACCTCGATCTTGCCCAGTTCAACCCACACGGCCTCTTTTCCCTTCCCACGGGTCTCAATATCGGTCTCGATAACACGTTGTTCGTCGACGACTTTCTGAAGGTTGTACAGGAGGAAGTTATTATAAGAGTCTAACTGGTGGCGCGCTACATGCTCCCGTGAAAAATATGCTCTCGACAAAACACTTCTGTCTAACAGATGGATCAGCTCCCGGCCTCTGAATTATTTCTTTGGTCTCTTCACAACGAGCCTGTAGGCTTCGGCTCTGCCTGCCGTGCGACTGTCTCGAGTGATCCGGATGACGTTCCCGACATCGCCCCCGATAGCCTTTACTGCAGGATCGTCATGATACATTTTTGGCAGTTGCTCTAAAGAGATGTGGTACGTCGCAAGAAGGTTCGTGACCTCTTCTCCGTCCATAATCTGATGGTCCGGAACCATCTCATGGCTAAGTACGTCAAGTGAAGTGCCCATCGCCCTACACCTCACCGACGAAAAAGTTGCGTATCAATGCATCACCTTGTTAAAATCCATAGACATCGCCCATGGCAACGGGCCCAAGGGGATTTGAACCCCCGACCACCTGGTTAAAAGCCAGGCGCTCTACCTAACTGAGCTATAGACCCCGCTCGTACTGCCATCCAGCATTATTACAACGCGAGAATAGTATAAATAATTTACTTGCAGGCGTATCATATCATTCGCAGTCTAACGATATAAACTTTTCAATACGCCACCCGTTGCAGGCCTACCGGAATGTTTAATGCCCTCAGAATATCCTGTTTATAGGTATATTCTCCCGGACAGGGTGCCCGCATGAGTCCCTTGAAAAACCGTGCCGATGCGGCCATATCTGCCATATCATGGGTGACGCTGGGCGTATACCTGCTCATCGCCGCCTCACTCTCCCTGCTCGCGATCTTCTCCTTCTACGACGTTATCCTGCAGGTAGCGGCGCTCATCTATACCGAGGATATGACGCAGGGTGTGCTCCAGGTGCTGCACGCGCTCCTCCTGACCCTCATCATCGTAGAGATCCTGGAGACCGTCACGGTGTACTTCAGGACCAACAGGGTACAGGTGACACCGATCCTGATCGCGGGCATCACCGCAATGGTGCGGCGGGTGCTGACCTTCGGGGTTGAACCCGTCGCGCCCCTCGACATCGGCATGACGCTTGTCGCCATCCTCGTGCTGACGATCGCGATTGTCTTTATCGGGAGACAGGAACGCGCGGATAATTATTAGGGGGGCCGGAAGAAGAGAAGGAGCCCGGAAGGTTGCCCGGACCCGCCTGCCGCCTCATGATTCTTCGCAACCGCAAGCGCGCCGGTCCGGGAAGGGCCCCTTCAGAGCAGGGAAACGAGGTCGATCAATGGGCCTCGAAGAGATCTGCAAACTGGGCCCGGACCTGGTTCAGGCGCTCTTCCTGGAGCCTGATGCTTGCTGCCATGCTCTTAATGGCCCTCGTGATGTCCTCACCCATTCCCGCCCGGGCGTCCTTGATGCTGTAGGTGGTCTCCAGGATCTTCAGGAGGCGCCTGTTGATATCGACACTTTTGGAAAGGCGTTCGTATTCATCGACAATCCGGGGGTCCACGCCGGCCTCGCGCGCCCGCTTGATGTCAGCGGCGATGGAATGTCGGCGTGCCAGCACGTGCTCGATGGCCTCGTAGAGTTGATGGTGGGTGGTGGGTTTGAGGATGTAGTCCTCGATGTAAGCGCCGTATTCGTTGGCCTCCTCGGGCGTGAGGGGTTTGGCGGTCAACATGAGGACGGGGATATCCCGTGTCGCGGGGTTGGTCTTGATCCTCCCGAGCGTCTCCCAGCCATCCATCGGCTCCATCATGATATCCAGAAGGACCAGATCCGGGGGGGTCGCATTCAGGACCTCCAGACACTCCTCGCCGCTAAAGGCGGTGATCGGCCTGTATCCACCACGCTCCAGCATGGTAACAAAAACATCGACGATCATGGGGCTATCATCGACAGCCAGTATTGTGTACATCACGCCTCCTCTCCGATTCTGACGGCTATATCTGATAACTGTCTCTGTACCCTTGGGAGATCTACAGACTTATCTATTACCGCTGTGATCAGGGTGGCCTCCCCGGCACTCAGAATGAGGATTGTAGCGTTGGCCGCGGTGATCGTGACCATAGACGGCCGCTCTATGTTGGCACTGCCACAGGCCGCCTCCGCCGATGCAATGACCGTTGCACACATCGCTGCGAAAAGAGACGACGAAAGGCCCCCTTCCGGGAAGTATTTGCCCAGAATTATGCCCTCACTGGATACGAGGGCGCATGCAGCGACACCGACGACGGATCGGATCTCATCGATGCGCCTATAGGCGCTCTCTTCCACGAAGGGATGAAAACTCATCAGATTAACCCCAATATATCTTATTGAGATATCTTCGTCGCATCATATATCAATATCGAATCAGTATTGCCCCAGGCCTGCCTTCGACTCGTTTTTCGCCACACATAAAGGGGGATCGCTGCTGCCGCGGATCAAAAATCCTTACGGTATCCGCACGGGACTAAATCGAGGGAGCACCTTCGGGCGCTTATCCGCAGGATTTGCCCGCTAAGCGGCGCATCGTGGTTCTAAAAACACAATTAAGTCCCGCTAGCTCCAAAATCAAACAAATAAGTTTAAGTTTGACTACTACGATCTATCCTTGAGACGGTTTTGATGATCAGGGCCTACACCATCGCCTCCGGGAAAGGCGGAACAGGGAAGACGACCGTCACGGCAAACCTGGGAACAGCGCTGGCTCAACACGGCAGGGAGACCTGCATTGTTGATATGGACATAGGTATGGCCAACCTCGGGCTGGTGCTGGGGCTCGCAGAGACGCCGGTCACGCTCCACGAGGTCCTGGCAGGAGAGGCGCGGATCCAGGATGCAATGTACGAGGGGCCGTACGGCCTCAAGGTCGTGCCGAGTGGCCTGTCGCTCCGGGGGTTTCAGAGCGCAGACCCCGAGCGGCTCAAAGATGTCATGTGCGATCTCACCGATCGCTGTGACTTTCTTTTCTTTGATGCGCCTGCCGGCATCGGCACTGATGCAGTTGTACCACTCACCGTGGCAGACGAGGTTCTGCTGGTTGTGAACCCTGAGATCTCCTCGCTCGTGGATGCCTTAAAGATCAAGATCCTGACGGAGATGATCGGCGGCACCGTCGGTGGGGCTATCCTCAACCGGGCAACCCTGGAAGAGAATGATCAGGATCGGAGAAAGATCGAGAAGAATCTTGGTGTGTCTATCATCGATACGATTCCCGAAGACGCAAATGTACGGAGGGCAGCAGCGGCTAGGACTCCGGTTGTCGTCAAATCACCAGGATCCGAATCGTCAAAAGCGTTCCGAAGAATTGCAGCCTCACTGGCGGGCTTCCCGGTCCAGGAAGAGCCCCAGGAAGTACAGGAAGGGTTTGTCGAGCGGTTTGCCCGCGCACTATTCAGGAGAGAACCATGATGACTGATATTAATGCGATCATGATAGTCTTGCTCTCGGTAACCATCATCTGCCTGCTGTTTATTATGTACGTGATGTACGTGCGCATCCAGCAGCTCCTCACGGAGGTCAATGCGTTGACGGGCAGAATGGAGATCACCGGCAGTGAACTGGAACAGTTGACACGAAGCGTCGAGGAGTACAAAAACATGCGAATATAGAAGGGCTGATCCCCGCCCCCCTAAGCGAAGATATATGTGCAATCCGAGCACATATTATGAGAGAGGGGCCATAGGGTAGCCTGGCCATCCTAGGAGACTGGGGGTCTTCTGACCTGCGTTCAAATCGCAGTGGCCCCATCAGACCATTTTTTCTCTTCCCCGGAACCAGTTATCTGCAGTATGAGATTCTATCCGGGCTGTACGGATTGCCTGATCAGCCGTGTCGAGTATGAAAGCAGACTCTGTACCGATGATTCGGCGCGCGTAGGGGAGACCGTCAGGGCGTGCCGGGATCTTCTCCGGCGCAGCTCCGCCGACCAGGTGCCCGCACCCGTCATCGCGAGCCGGGTACATCGACTTGCCTACCGGATGATCGGCGACGCCGACCCTTACCGGTCGTTGAAGAAGGCCAACAATGAGGATGCAGCGGCGGTCTGCCGGAGGGTGCGCGGCGATCTCTCGACGTTCCATGACCTCGTGCTTGCGTCGGTCATCGGCAACACGCTGGACTACGGTTCGAAAGCCCATACTGTCACCGACAACTTCGTTGAGTTCTTTCGCCGGGAGTTTGCGGCGGGACTGACCGTTGACGATACCGGCGCGATAGAAGCCCTCACCTCCCGGGTGGTCTACCTCGCCGACAACTGCGGGGAGATCGTCTTTGACGCCCTCCTCGCCGATTACCTCAGGAAGAACGGATCGCACGTCACCTTTGCCGTCCGGGGCGCGCCGATCTTAAACGACGCGACGATGGAGGATGCGGTGGCGCTCGGGCTCGACCACCGGGTCGACCTGCTCACCGCCACCACGGACGGCATCGCCGAACTCGGCCTGAACCGGGAACTCATCCCGCCCCCCCTTGCCGACGCTCTCGACCGTGCAACGCTCGTCATCGCCAAGGGCATGGCCAACTACGAATCGCTCTCCGATGAACGCGACCTCCCGCCCGTGGCGTACCTGATGTCGGTCAAGTGCGGCCCGATCGGCGCGGACATCGGGATCCCGGTCGGCTCCCGGGTCGCTCTCCTCCGCGAGTGAGCCCCGGGGACCCCGGTCCCCGCGCTGCCGGGGGGTTCTCCCGGTCACCGCCTGACAACCCCGGGTGCATATAAAGACCTGGGCCGTGATTTCCCGAGAAACCATCCATCCTTTTGCTTAAAAGAGAGAAATAAAAGATCCATTTGGCATTCAGGCCAATTTATTTGCCGATATAATTAGAGGAAAATAATATATAATTGGCTCAATAGATACTGGATCGGGGAAAGACCACGCCCAGCGATCAGCAGTCATTCAATTCCATCAGCAACTACCACATCCAATCACCCCCATTCACACACCCAATCAGACCATACCTACCAGAGCGATACGAGGGTTCGGTCAGGGGCATACAGTGCCCCTGCACCAGCGTTCAGCGATCACAAGGTGTAACACACCGGACCATGGAGTCTTCGGGTGTGGTCCCCCACCTCATTCCGTGAGGCCAAACCCCACCTCATTTTTTTCGGACCAGTCCTCAAGGAATCCTGCCAGACATTACGATTGAGCCCCGGCGATACCCGGGGCGTAACCTGCCATCGGCACTCATGTTGTACGAGGAGAATAAACGGCCGGACACCAGACGGTCGCGCAACAGACTATAGCCATGCCGGGCGATGCCAGAAAAGAACCCTGAAGAGATGAGGAGCCTCGCGCCCCTCACCCGAAGATCTTTTTGGACATCTCCAGCGCCTCGATGGCGGGCATCTTCTTCCCGGTCAGGAACTCGATAGCCGCCCCCCCACCGGTGGAGATGTGCGTGAACTCGCCCTCGAGGCCGAGCCGCTCGATGGCCGCGCCGGAGTGCCCGCCGCCTACAACCGAGAACTCCACAGTGGAGGCCGCCTTGAAGATTTCGAAGGTGCCGACGCCGAACGCTTCCTCCTCAAAGAGGCCTGCCGGCCCGTTCACCACGACCGTCCCGGACCCCGAGATCTCCTGCGAGAGGAGGTTTATCGACTCGCTCCCGATGTCAAGCACCTGGGCATCCTCGGGGACGGCATCTACCGGGTACTCGACCCGTTCGCCATTCTCGCGGACGGCGACCGAGTGCGGCAGAGAGAGTCGGTCCCGATAGGTCTCAAGGAGGTCTTTTGCCGTATCGACCTCGTCCCGGTAACCCAGTTGATCGATCAACTGGGTGGAAGGCCGGCCGATATCGTAGCCTGCCGCGAGCAGGAAGACGTTTCCTACCACACCTACCACGATGACGCGGTCGGCCGTCCCCCGCTCGAGGACGTTCTCTGCGACCGCTATCGAGTCATCCACCTTTGTCCCGCCGAGCACGAAGGTGACGGGGCGTGGAGCTCCGGTAAAAACCCGGGAGAGATTCGCGACCTCCTTTTCCATCAGGAGGCCACCGACCGACGGGAGCGCGAGCGGCAGCCCCACGATCGACGGCTGTGACCGGTGGGCCGTCCCGAAGGCGTCGTTGACGTAGAAATCGGCCATCGACGCCAATCTCCGGACAAGGAGGGTCTTCTTCGCCTCCTCCGGCTTTAACGTCAGGTTCTCCTCGGCGGCAAACCGGAGGTTCTCAAGCATCAGGACGTCTCCGCGCTTTGCGTTCCGGATCTCCTCACGGGCGCACCGCCCGAAGATATCCTCGACGTATGTCACCGTGCGGCCGAGCAGCCGCTCCAGTTTCGCCGCGTGCGCCTCAAGCGTCGTAAAGTCCTTCTTGCCGGGCCTGCTCTGGTGCGTGAGGACGACAAGCCGCGCATCCTCGAGCGCCTGCACCGTCGGCAGGTGCTCCCGGAACCGTTTGTCATCCAGAATCTGGTTTGACGAGGGGTTGATGGGAGAGTTGAAATCAACCCGCAGCATCACCGTTCCCGTCAACTTCCCAGCATCAGCGAGCGTACCGATCTCCACCGGGTATCACCTGTTCCCTTGATCAGGCGCTCCGCGCCTTAACCCTTTTCAGGCGGAAGAGCTCCTCACGTTCCATCTCATCGAGCCGCATCTTGATAAAGTCTCTGGCCTCGGTGAGTTCGGGAATCACCTTGAATTCGAGCGCGTTCACGCGCCGCTTGGTGCCCTCGATCTCATCGAGCAGCCGCTTCATGGTCGTCTCGATCTCGGCAGCCTCGATGATGGCCTCGAGCAGGTTCTCAAACGACTCCGCGGTCTCGTCGATGACGGCGGAGGTGCCGAGCACCCCGTAGCCACGGTCAAGGACGCCCTTCCGGACCGAAGACGACTGGATCTGCGGGACGACGACGCCCATGATATTCTTGCTCGTTAAGGAGATGGCGGGGACGTCCGCCGTCGAGAAGGCGGCGGCCTTCACCCCAACCGCACCCTCGACCGTCTCGGCGAGAGCGATCATCTCCATCGCACGCGCATACCGTTCCAGCAGTGCACCACGGCTGTCTTTAGCCTGCTGCAGCACCTTGAAGAACTCCAGGATCAGCCCATCGCGCTTCATCTTGAGGATGTTATAGCCGCGCTCCGAGAGCTTGATCCTTCGCTTGATGTTGATCAGTTCCGAACGGGTCGGCTTGATATCTCGCAGCGCCATGGACACTTACCCCTGGGCCTTCTTCCGGTACTTCGGGTGATACTTCTGGATAAGTTCGCGGTCGATACGCACGAGCTGCTCTTCGGGCAGCGTCGCGAGGAGGTCCCAGCCGAGGTCGAGCGTCTCCTCGATCGACCGGTCCTCGTACAGGCCCTGCCTGACGAACCGGTCCTCGAAGAGATCGGCGAACTCGAGGAACATCCGGTCGCGCTCCGAGAGCGCGTCCTTGCCGACGATGGCCACAAGACCACGGAGATCGTTACCCTCCGCGTATGCCGCGTAGAGCTGGTCCGAGACCTTCTTGTGGTCTTCGCGGGTGTGCCCCTTCCCGATACCGAGGTTCATCAGACGGGAGAGCGAGGGCAGCACATTGATCGGGGCGTAAATGCCCTTCCGGTGCAGCTCACGGTTGACCACGATCTGTCCTTCGGTAATGTAGCCGGTCAGGTCCGGGATCGGGTGGGTGATATCGTCACCCGGCATCGTCAGGATCGGGATCTGGGTCACCGAGCCCTTGACACCCTTGATGATACCGGCACGCTCGTAGATACTCGCAAGGTCCGTGTACATGTATCCCGGGTAGCCACGCCGTCCGGGCACTTCTTCACGGGCCGCGCCGATCTGACGGAGCGCCTCACAGTAGTTGGTCATATCCGTCAGGATGACCAGCACGTGGTAGCCGAGGTCGAACGCCAGGTACTCCGCCGTTGTGAGCGCGAGACGCGGCGTGATGATCCGCTCGACAGCCGGGTCGTCTGCAAGGTTCAAGAAGACGACCGCCCGCTCGAGGGCGCCGGTCTTCTCGAAGTCGGCCATGAAGTAGTTGGCCTCTTCACGGGTGATACCCATGGCCGCAAAGACCACGGCGAACTCTTCCGTCGATCCGGGCACCTTTGCCTGCCGCGCGATCTGAAGCGCCACATCGTTGTGGGGCAGACCGGAAGCCGAGAAGATCGGAAGTTTCTGACCCCGGACGAGGGTGTTTGTCCCGTCGATTGTCGAGATACCTGTCTGGATGAAGTCCGCAGGGGGCGCCCGGGCGTAGGGGTTGATGGCCGCACCGGTTGTCTCGAGCCGCTTTTCGGGCACGATCTCCGGGCCGCCGTCGATCGGCTTACCGCCGCCGGAGAGGATACGACCGAGCATATCCCTCCCCACCGGCATCTTGATCGTCTCGCCGGTGAAGCGGATGCCCGAGTCCCTGCCGATGCCTGCGGTGGTCTCGAAGACCTGGACGACGACGATCTCATCGCTCGTATCCAGGACCTGGCCGCGCTTGACTGTGCCGTCGGCGGTCACGATGTTGACCAGCTCGCTGTAGCCTACCGGCTCTGTCTTCTCGACAAAGACCAGGGGCCCTGCAATCTGTGCAATCGTTCTGTACTCCTTCATGATCACGCCGCCCTCATCGCATCAAATTCAGCTTCCATATCCTTCAGGATCTTGGCGAGCATGGGCTCGTAATCCCTGGTGAACTTGATCTGCGGAAGCTCGTTTTTGCTCTTTATGGTGACAACCTGCTGCGGGGTCGCTCCCCCGAGTTGGGCAGTACGGGCGAGATCGGCGTAGTGCTTGATCGCCTTCATCATGTCGTACTGCTTGGACATCGAGCAGTAGGTGTCCACCGCGTCGTAGGCGTTCTGTTGCAGGAAGATCTCACGGATCATCCTGGCCACCTCGATGGTGATCTGCTCCTCGTCGGGCAGGGCATCGGAGCCGACCAGCTGGACGATCTCCTGGAGTTCGGCTTCCTTCTGGAGGACGCCCATTGCCCAGGACCGGAGAGGGTTCCACTCAGGCGAGACTTCGCGGTCGTACCACTCGTTGAGCGAGTCGAGGTACAGTGAGTAGGAGTTCAGCCAGTTGATGGCCGGGAAATGCCGGCGCTGGGAGAGCTTCGCGTCCAGTGCCCAGAAGACCTTGACGATACGCAGGGTGTTCTGGGTGACCGGCTCGGAGAAGTCGCCACCAGGCGGGGATACCGCGCCGATGACCGAGACCGAACCGCTCGCGTCGTTTAACGTGATGACGCGACCTGCCCGCTCGTAGAACTCCGAGAGGCGTGCCGCAAGGTATGCGGGGTACCCCTCTTCGCCGGGCATCTCCTCAAGACGGCTCGAGATCTCACGCATCGCCTCAGCCCACCGGGAGGTGGAGTCGGCCATCAGGGAGACATCGTAGCCCATGTCACGGAAGTACTCGGCGATCGTGATGCCCGTATACACGGACGCTTCACGGGCTGCGACGGGCATGTTCGAGGTATTCGCGATCAGCACCGTCCGCTCCATCAGCGGCCGGCCGGTCTTGGGGTCCTCCAGTTCCGGGAACTCAGTCAGAACCTCGGTCATCTCGTTGCCGCGCTCGCCGCAGCCAATGTAGACGACGATCTCGGCATCGGACCACTTCGCAAGCTGCTGCTGGGTGACCGTCTTGCCGCTCCCGAACGGTCCGGGGATGGCCGCCGTTCCGCCCTTGGCGATGGGGAAGAGGCCGTCCAGAATCCGCTGACCGGTGATCAGCGGGATGTCCGGGTTCAGTTTCTGTTTCACGGGACGGGGCACACGGACCGGCCAGCGCTGGAGCATCGCGATCTCGGTGCCGTCCTCGAAGGTGCAGATGGTCTCGTCCACCGTGAAATTGCCGCCCGCGATCTTCTTGATCTTGCCGCCCTTTGACCGGGGCGGGACCATGACCTTATGGACGATGTTCGTCTCCTGGACCGTGCCGAGGATATCGCCGGCCTTGACGACGTCGCCCGCCTTCATGACGGGTACAAACTCCCACTTCTTCTCGTGGGAGAGACCGGGGGCCGAGACGCCGCGCTCGATGAAGTTGCCCATCTTGTCCACGAGCACCTCGAGCGGCCGCTGGATCCCGTCGTAGATACTGGTCAGCAGGCCGGGCCCGAGCTCCACTGCGAGCGACAGGCCGGTATTGCTGACCGGCTCACCGGGCCTGATGCCGGCGGTATCTTCATAGACCTGGATGATGGTGTTATCACCCTGGATCTTGATGACCTCCCCCATCAGTTCCTCATTGCCGACCTTCACCACGTCGTACATGTGTGCGCTGAGACCAACAGCAGTGACGACCGGCCCTGAAATCCTTTTCAGGGCTCCCTGAGCCCCGTTCTCTTTCTCTTTCTTCATTGCTTCCACAGATCAACACCCACCGATCTCTTGATTCTCTCTCTCATCGACAGGCCGCCCTCTTCTCCGCCAATAGCGATCACCGTCGGCTTAACGGAGTTCTCGAGGGTGGTGCGAAGCCGGAGGGGGATCCGCTCCATGTCGCTGCCCTTCAGCACGAGAATGCCGACGTCCCTGTCCTGGAGCACCTGATTGATGTGTTCGACCAGCCGCTCGTCGGTCTCGGCCGCGTAGGTCTTTCTGACGCCCGCGAGCCTGAAACCGAGGATGAATTCACCGGTACCGACAATTGCGATCTCCATTCTACATCACCAGGTAGCCCTGTAATCGCTCACCGGGGAGGCCGGCTTCCTTACCCCGGGCGAGGGCGCGAAGGTTCGCGACCTCGTACTTCTTCTCCTCCAGGTAGACTACGATGGGAAGGATCGAGAACGGATACCGTTTCGACATCCGCACCATCTGGTCCAGCTGAACCCGGGTCAGCGCAACCTCGACCTCATGGAGGGCACTCTTGCCCCGGATAGCCTCGAGCGTGTTTAAGAGCGGGGTCGTCCTCACCTGCCTCTTTAAGGCGTCGATGAACTCGTCCCGGTCCTCAAGCGCTGAGAGCCGCTGCAGTTCCTCCACCGAGAACGAGCCGCCGGGGATCATCAGTTCCCGCACGTCCTCACGGACGTGCCCGGCTTGAAGGCGGAAGAGGTTCTGGATGTTCCGGGTATCGATCTCGAGCTCGATGTACTTCAGGAATATATTCCCGCCCTTGATGCCTTCCGTGGCATCGGCGATGAGTCGTGCGTAGTAGCCCTTGTAGAGTTCGTTCTCCAGGTGGGCAAACGACCCGGTCTCCATCGCGCGGGGGAGTTCCTTCTCGAGGACGGGGTAGAACCGCTCGCCCTTGAGTGCCTCGACGACCCGCTCCGGTGACTCTTCAGTGAGAAGACGGTCGAGAGCGACTTTGTCCAGCCTGCCGGCCGGGATCAGAACTTCCTTGAGCTTGCCGGGCTGCACACCCTGCAGTTTACCGCGCAGGATAGTGACGACGTTCTGAATATCCCACCGGCGCAGGTAACTGGCGGTGAAATACTTCAGTTCCCCGGGCACAAGATCCAGGATGCTCTGATACTCCTTGGCGAGGTTCCAGTTCAAAGCCTCCTCGACGAGGTTGATCCCGGAGAAGGAGGTGCCGAGTTCATCGATCTCGGGCCGATAGTTGGTCTCGCCGATGAACCGGGTGATCTCAGGCAGGCTCATATTCAGCATCCGGAGATAATCTTCTCGCGGTATCAGCATTGAACGCCGTACCCGCATGCGGGTGCAGGCGTAGATGTAGGTTGCTGGTCCGCTACTTATCCCTGCCATGTATGAAACCTCCTCATGCAAACAAGATGTCTGAAGCATCCTTCAGGCCGGATTCCCAGACTTCACCCAGGAATGTGCCGTAGCTGTAGTCGATCTGCAGCGCGCCGTCGTTGCTCTCGACGATGACGCCACCGGGAATGTCAACCGGGTCGCCCACGGTGTAGCCCGAGAGAGTCTTTAGACGGGAGAGGATCTCTTCGACAACCGGGATGTCTCGCTTGTTTGTATGCACGACACCCTTCTTGATCTCCTTTGCCGCTCTCTTTAACAGGTCTGTGAGCGCCTTCTCCTGGAACTCAGCAGGCAGATCACCGACAGCAGCGAGCGAGGCCGAATAGACCTGATCGAGGAGCATCTTCTGGGCATTCAGGACCTGTCGTTTGACGACGAGGTTCGCTGCGGAGACTTCCTGGTTGGTGATGTGGGTGGCCGCACGGCCCGCCTCTTCATCAGCCGAGGCTTTGAGCTCGGCGGCGCGGGCCTGTGCGTCCTTCAGGATCTCTTCGACTTCGGCACGGGTCTCTGCCCGGACCGCCTCGACCTCCCTTCGCCCTTTCTCCCGGATCTCGTTGACAACTGCTTCGAGTCCCATGGTTCACTCCATCAGAACAGAAGCAGCAGTGCAACCACAAGACCGAAGATAACGATGGTTTCGGGGATAACCGTGAGCAGCAGTGCCAGACCGAACATATCACGGTTCTCTGCCGTCGCTCCGACGGCCGCGGAACCGATGCCCATCTCTGCGACACCCGCACCGATGCCGGTCAGACCTACTGCGAGGCCTGCACCGAGTGCTTTCATTCCCAACTGCGATGCCTGTGCGATTTCAAGAGTTGTGCCAACATCTACCATTTTATTACTCCTCCGTAAACTTCGATTTCATACCGAATGGATTGTACTTTTTGCCTCCACCTTTGTAGAACTTGGTGAAGAACTCAACATAGTGAAGACGAATCGAATGCAGACCGCCGCCGAGGAGGCCGAGTGCCGTGTTCAGCACGTGCCCCACCAGGAGGACGAGAATGCCGACGATGATGATGATCACGCCGACCGGGGTGATCGCTTCAAGCTGGGGCTGTATCATCATGCCGATCGCGATGAAATTGATCACCATCGCGATTGCGACCGAGGATAAGCCCACCGCCACAAGACGGGCGTAAGACAATACGTGACTGATGATCGTCGGAAGTTCGACGATCTCAAGCGGGTTCTCCTGCGCGATCCCGATTATGCCTGCCACCGCAAGGACGACACCCACCGCAACGGCAACAGGGAAACCTGTCAGGTCGGGCATCATCGGGATGGCGTAGAACGACCAGATCAGGATGAGGATACCCCACATCGTTCCGAGCCATCCGGCGTTGGCGATTGCCGCCTTCGTCGCGTGTCTCCCGTGGTAGAGTCTCCGTGCGTTGACTATCCCAAGGATGCGCCCGAGCGTGATATGCAGGATACCGATCCAGATCGCGACGATCATGAGTTCGGCTACCTGGGGGCCGTGACCGCCCGCTTCTCCTCCGATGTTGAGATGCCGGGAGAAGATCAGCGCCGGCCACGGGAGCGCGAATCCGAAAAACTCACTGTAGATAATCCCGAAGATGATGCTTGAGATGCTTGCGTAACTGAGCACCTTGAGGAGCATTCTCCCCTCGTCACCCTTCAGGAACTTCCGCAGCCCGAGGCTCAGGGCGAGCAGGACTGCTCCATAACCCACGTCTCCGAGGATCATGCCAAAGAAGATGGGAAACACGATGGCTACCATCAGCGTCGGGTCGATCTCGGAGTACCGCGGCCGCGCGTAGATATCCATGAGCATCTGCGTCGGCGAAGCGAACGACGGGTTCTCGTACTCCACCGGGACTCTGGTGTCGTCGTCGACTTCCAGTTCCTCGATGTAGATCCTGCCGTTGGTTGCTTTCTCCAGTGCTTCCCGGATCCTGTCCGCGCGATCGCCAGGCACCCATCCTTCGGTAATGAAGGTCTCCTCCGTGGTAGCAAACCGCAATGGGGCTTCCGCCCGCTCTACGTCAGCCGTGAGTAGTTCATCACATGCTACCAGGAAGTCGGTGTGCCTCTCCCGGATCCCCGCGATCTTCTGATTGACCGCGGCGATCTCGCCGTTGATCTGCTGGGCTTCGCCGTTATGAGCCCTCAGGCGGTCCGCCGGAGCCCCGGTCTCTTCCGGGACGGGGATCGCCTGAAACCCGGCGTCGAGAAGAGTCCGCTCGACCTGTTCGCGGTGCTCGTTCTGCACCACGACAACGATCATGTTGCCGGCTACCTTGTCGGAAAAGTATTTCTCATGAGGGACGTCGATAGCGACGTCGTGCATGACATGTCCGGTAAAGACAGCAAACCGCGCATACCCGCGGTAGAGTTCCAGATCTAGAGGGATCGCAGCAAACGGTTCAAGTTCTCTTGCCCGCTGCTCGTGCTCTTTCTGCCGCGTCTCCAGTCTCGAGCGCGAACCGATGAGATCTTCCGCCTCCTTCTGGATGGCCGGAAGATCCGTCCGGATCATCTCCCTGACCTTCGATGCGGGGAGTTTTCCTCTGACTTCTACGTTGTCCGGGTCTATCCCGCACGCATTTTCGATTGCCCTGACCTTGATGAGCGCCGAGGCTGCATCGCTCGCCCCGGGAAGCGGGTGACCGATCGACAGCGCTTCAGGAGCTTCGCTCTCTGCCACGAAATCTTCGATGTGGTAGATATTGTGGCGATAGAGTTCACTGATGATGGTGTCGATCTCACCCTTCGGGGCCGCGATGAGCAGCCGGCGCATCCGTTCAGGCCTTAACATGCAGCTGCTCCTTAAATCGTGTAACAATAAAGTCTACAGCTTTTGCAAGGTTCTTGTTCCCCGTTGCTTTCAACGCCTCTGCGCGCGCTTCACCCTCCCTGACAATCTCTGCATATCTGTTCTGCGCCTGGGCTCGTGCGTCTGCAAGGCGCTGATTCCTGTACTCCCCGGCATCCTTCTGTGCCTTAAGGACCAGGCTCTCAGCCTCCAGCTCGGCATCCGAGAGGCTCTTCTTCCTCTCAGCCTGCGCATCACGGATCATCGCCTGATACTCTTCTTCAGTTTCCCTGATGCTTTTCAGGACATCGGTCTTCATCAAACCCTCCTTCTCACGGCGTATGAATATTTGATGAAATTGAGCATATATTTATTGTTGTTTGTCCGCTGAGGAATTTTCCGTTTCCAGATGCTCCACTACCACCCCGAAAGGCAGCTGTTTGATGGCAACACCTCCGGAGATCCCGGCAAGCGAAAGCCCCGATAACTCCGCCGATGAGCAAAGCAAGTGCTGCTCGGGATGGGTTCCCCGCCGGATATCGCAGGCGAGGAGGATCTCCGGGGCGACCGAGACGACCATCGATAGCCGTTTCGTCCCCGGATGATCTTTTCCGAGGACGACGAGCGGGATGTGGTATCGCCGAACCAGCTCGAGCATCATGCGTGCCTGCTCAACCGGGCCGCCTTCCGGCATGGAAACGACGACCAGATCGTCGGGGTCGACTGCGAGGCAGTACTCTTCGTCCGGGGTCTCGATGCAGAGGGGAAACCGGGAACCGGCCTTCCCCACGAGCAGAAAAGAGCGTTCTCCCTGGATGAGGAGGAGCTCGCTGCCGAGGGGTACGGTCTCCACACCCGGCCCGGCAGAGGAACCCCCGGAGGAGCTGCTTTCAGACTTCTTCGACATCTTCCGACTGGCAGCTTGGACACATGGGCCGCTTTCCAACGCCCTTGAAGCGCTCGCCACACTCCTTGCAGCGGTAATTCGTGCCCTTCACCCGATCGTCATCGAACTCGATATCCACAGGTCCACCGACTGTACACATCTGGCATCACCAGGAGAGAGGTGGGAGGCAGAGAATATAAAACCCTATCGCGGCAGCCCCGAGGGGCAGGCCTATAGAAAGACCGTGAAGATCGCGAACGCAATGAGGACCATCATGGCCGCGTGTTTGACTCCCGCCCGGAGCGACCCTTCCCCCATCTCCCCGGCGATCAGGCCCGAGAAGAGTGCCTGGATGAGGCATGCGTGGAAGAGGAGACGCTCGAACGTCGCGATGGAGGTGTTCCCGAACGCGATCCCGCCGGGCATGCTGCCGGAAGCGAGCGTATCGACTCCGGCCAGCGCGGAAAGGAACTGGGCGTCGATGACGGCCACGACGAAGATGAAGACGATGAAGACCAGATAGACGATGGCGGTGTAGATGAACATCTCGGCCTGCCTCTCCCGCTTGAGAGTCTCCGAGATCGCTGCATCCCGGGCCGCGATGTTCAGGACCACGCCAATATCCCCGGTCATCCGGCTCGCCGTCGTGATCAGGGTGACCGCCCGGGCGATGGTGGGGGTGCGTATCCGCTCCTCGAACCTGACGAGAGCGTCCTGGACACTCGCGCCCCATTCGATGTCGCGTTTGATCTTCCGGATCTCGTAGGTCAGCACCCCGAGGTCCGCCTTCACGATGATCGTGATCGCCTGCGCGAGCGTCAGGCCCACCTGGTTTATCCCCGAGAGGCGGTTGAGGAACTCAGGGATGCCCGCCTCGAGCCCCATCACCTTCGTCCGCCAGACCTGGTAACAGATACCGAATGGGAGAAGGACGATCAGCAGCGCCACGATCAGGTGGTCGTCGAGGACGTCGATCAGCACCTCGACATCGGGGTAGGCCGGGGTCGCGAGGACAGCGAGGAGGATATAGGCAAGCGCGACCGGCACCGCCACAAAGAACGTCCGGTTCGGCTCGATGAGGAACGCCTGGAAGGGGTGGCGCAGGAACGACCGAAGGTTCCGGATCCGGTCGTAGTGCGCGAGCTGCCGGACGAGCGGTTCTTCGCCGGTCCGCTCTTCGACCCGGGCGTCGCCGAACTCATGGAGCCATCGCATCCCGGTATACCGCTCGATCCCCTCGGTCTTGATCGAGATCGCGTCGACGAAGAGAATGAAGAAGAGCGAGCCGACCGGGATAAGGAGGTAGATGATGACCGAGAGCTGCATGACGGACGTACTGCTCACAAACCCCATGACAACCATGACGATGATGATGAAGAGCGGGCCGGCGACGAAGAGTGTCACGTAGGCTTCGGCTACCAGCTGAAGCGTGGAGAGGAAGGTCTTCTGCTCGAACCGGGCCTCCTCCTGATAGGTGCGCACCCGGGTTTCAAGAAAGGCGAGCATATCTCCTCCGCTCTCGACGACAGAGATGAGGTCCTGCACGAACTCCTGCAGTTTCTCCGACGGGGTCGTCTCCTGCAGGTGCCGGAGCGCCGTGATCACGTCATAGCCGAAGTAGTCGGCGTCCCTCACGACTCGCCGGAACTCGTGGGCAACTTCACCGTAGACCGACGAACTTCCACTGATCGCCCGGAAGACCCCCAGCATCTCCGCCCCGCCCTGGCGCATGGCATACATGTAGGCGACGGCGTGGTGGAGCAGGAGGTTGATCCGGGTCGTCCGATTTTTCTTCGCCAGGGACGGGTAGCGCAGGAAGAAGTTGTAAGCCGTATAGGCGGCGAGGACGAAGACGAGCACGCTCACGGCGATCTGCAGGGTGTCTGTCGGCACGAACACCGGCAGGCGAATGGAGAAGACGTTGTAGATCCCGACGCTCACCTGCGGGAGAACGGGAAGGTGCATCGCAAGGAACGCTGCAATAGCCCAGAGCGTGCCGAAGAGCCCGGAGACGAGGAACGTCCGCAGGAGGTAGCGGTCGAGGGTCACTCCCATATTCGCCGCAACAAGGTCTTCGCGGAGACCCCGGTAGCGTACAGGATCGCGCTTCACCCACCGGCGGGCGAGGTGGCGGATCTTCGTGCAGCCGGGCAGCATCACCGGATCAACCCGCCGAGGTCATCGAGGGAGGCGAGCACCCGGTCCCGGTCGATAGTGAACGCCTGGATGATCCGGGCGACCGCCCTGTAGTCCCTGATACCCTGTTCGCCCATCGCAACGAGGACCGTTCGCCGGATCCGTAGCTCCTCGTCGAGTCGGGCCCGGCTCCAGCCGCGGTACTCCATGATCTCGCTGAGGATCCGCGACCGCCCCGAGTAGGAGAAGGTGTCGGGCACGGGGTTGTACTCATAGACTGTGTTCACCAGGAGGTTGCCGGTGAGCGGGTCGATCCCGGCGAGCTCGACGATCTCCCGGCACCTTCTCACGCGGTCGCGCCCCCGGTGCGTGAGCGCCTGGACGGATATGACGTCGAGCGCCTGAAGCATGTTTCTCGGCACATTGAGCGGTTCGTTCTCCAGGCGGTGGATCGCCGCGTCGACGACGCCGGCGTGCATGGTGGAGAACGTCGTGTGTCCGGTGCTCATCGCCTGAAAGAGGGTCTGGGCCTCGCTTCCCCGGACCTCTCCGACCAGAATGTACTCGGGGCGCTGCCGCATCGCGGCCTTGAGGAGGTCGAACATCCCGATGGTGGCGCCGAGCCCCTCGAATACCGTCTCGCGCGTGACGTTCGCAACCCAGTTCTCGTGGTAGAGCGTGATCTCCCTGGTGTCCTCGATCGAGACGACCTTTGCGAGCGGCGGGATGAAGAGGGCGACCGCGTTGAGCGACGTGGTCTTTCCGGAGGCGGTGCCACCAATGAAGAGCAGGCTTTTGTTGTTCTCGATCGCCATCCAGAAGTAGACGAGCTGGTCGACGTCGAAGGTGTTCGTCTCCATCAGTTCTACAGGCGTAAACGGCGCTTCGCGGAACTTCCGGATCGTGAACGCCGTGCCCCGGGTGGTGACCTCGCTGCCGAAGGTGAGCTGCAGCCGTGACCCGTCGGGGAGGGTCGCGTCCACGAGCGGGCTGCCGATGGAGACGTGCTTGCCTGAGCGCTGGGCGAGCGCGATCCCGAGCGAGTTTAAGGCCGGCTCGTCGAACAGGATGTTTGTCTTGATGTTCTGGTACTTTCGGTGGTACAGGAAGAGCGGGATTTTTGTACCGTCGCACGAGATATCCTCGATCCGGGGATCCTTCATCAACGCGTCAATGCGTGACCAGCCGAGGAAGTTGCGCTCGAGGTAGTAGCGGAGTTTGAAGGTCGAGGCATCGTCGAGGATGAGACCGTACTCCGTGAGCAACTCCTGTGCCTTGCCAGAGAGGACCCCCCGGCGGTCGGAGGCCATGTCGTGGTCGTCGAGGATCAGGACGTCGCGGAGGTCATCGAAGAGCCGTTCCAGGAGTTCGTACTCGAAGTCAGAGAGCACCGGCTCGAAAAGGAGATATTCTGCCTGGTTCGTCTGCGTGTTCCGGCCAATTACCGCGACCGCGAGGCCCTCGATGATCCAGTAGCGGTCGAGTTCGTCGTAGGCCGGAGGGACCGCCGCCTCCACGAGGGGGCCATGTGCCGCGGGGTCGTACTCGCTCGTGGTCCCGCCGCCCTTCCGGAAATGGAGAAGACGATCCAGAAGACGGGCCGGACCGGACCACCCTCTGGTGGGAGGTTCATGAGCCACCGGGCCTTCTCCCTCCGGCGTCATCGCGGCATCCAGACCGGGGGCATGCACCGGCACGTCTTCGCCATTACAGGATCCCTGGCTGTTTTCTGCATATTCACTGTGATCCATGTTATTTTGAATCCAGGTCCCCTGCTACCGTCCACCCGGGTTTCGGGGGCGAGCCGGCAACGCACGGGAGAGCATCTAAGACTGTACGTGATGTGAACGGGCATGCATATAAATCTGCTTTTTGAACAGAAGGTGCCTTCTGTGGTCCCAACTCTCTCTAATACCACAGTGAACCAGAACGTTTTAATCGTTCTCCTCATATACGTGGTGTATCTATGCACGACCGCCTCCAATTACGGATGCCGACGGGAATCCCCTCGCTCGATCCTGTGCTGGAAGGGGGCGTCCCGCCAGGTTCGGCGGTGTTGCTCCTCGGCGAGCACGGTGCCGGCAACGTCGAGTTTGTGCAGACTTCGCTCATGCAGCTCTCCATCCGCAAACAGACCGGGACGACCGGCGAAAACCTCTGCCTCCCGGACGGGATCTCGTACGTGACGTTCACCCGGATGCGGGAGGATATCCTGAAGGAGATGGCCCTCTCGTTCGACCCGGGCCTCTACGAGCGGCTCGAGGAGGAGATTGTCTTCCATGACCTCTCGGAGCTCTACTTCGACGCCAGCATCGTCCCCCCGGACTGGTATGGGGAGGGAAGCGTCATCGAGCGCCTGCAGAAGAGGCAACGCAAGGAAAACGGGGACATCCTTGCCGAGATCGCCCGGGTGCTTGACGGGAGCCCGAAGAACAGCCTGATCGTCCTCGACTCGCTGACCGACATCGCTCCGCCGCTTGCGGAGGGACCCCGGTGGCATGCATTCATTGCCTTCCTGCGCGGGTTGCAGCGGGCGTCAAAACGCTGGAATACCACAGTTTACCTCCTGCTCACCTCCGGTATCCTGGACAGGTCACGGGAACTTGAGATCGCCGACTGCGTCGACGCCACGCTCCTCTTCCGCTGGGAGGAGAACAGCGCGCAGCGCCGGCAGCGGGTCATGCACTTTGAGAAGTTCCGGGGGGTGATGCCCCGCCTCGAGGATAAGGATCTGGTGAAGTTCGCGGTGAAGGTCTCGGCGGCGGGTGGATTCGAGGTGCGGAATATCCGGGTGGTGGTCTGACGATGAGCCGGGTGAAGTTCGGGGTCGAAGGGCTGGATGCGATGCTCTCGGGAGGCCTTCTTGAGGGGAGCATCTGTGCACTCGTCGGCACCTACGGCACCGGAAAGACGACGTTCGCCCTCCAGTTCGCGTACGAGGGACTCTGCCGGGGCGAGAAGGTGATCTATATCAGCCTCGAAGAGCGGGAGGAACTCCTCCGCGCCACCATAGCGCAGAAGGGGTGGGATATGAAGGTCTTCGGCGAAGGGTTCTATCTCCTCAAGCTGGACCCGACCGACTTCAACCTCGCGATCAGCAGCATCAAGAGCGAGCTTCCCGCCCTCATCGAGAACACCCGGGCCTCAAGGGTGATCATCGACCCGATATCGCTCTTCGAGGGGCTCTTTGAGGACGAGTCCACCCGGCGGCAGGAGATGTTCAGGCTCATCGAGGTGATGCGGGACGAGGCCTGCACCCTCGTGCTGACGAGCGAGACCGACGCAACAAACCTGGAAGGGAGCAGGTACGGCCTTGTGGAGTACCTGGCAGATACGGTGGTCCTCCTCCGCTATATCCGGTCTGCAGGGCTCACCGAGGTGCATCTGGCCCTCGAGGTCGTCAAAATGCGCCGTTCCGCCCATTCCCGGGAGATTAAGCCGTTTGAGATCCTCCAGGACCAGATCATGGTTTATTCGGAAGCGAGTCTATTCTAAGAGCGACGGGCCGCAGGGCCGGAACTCGAGAAGGTGCGAAGCATTTCCAAGCAGCGAAGCGTGCGTGCCCCTCCGGGGCAGGCGGAGCTTGAGCACCGTCAGGCCCTCCGACCGGATGCCCTCTCCTTCTGTAACTTCTGCCACCGCTTAAGGACGAATGCTGCAACGACAAGGACGAAGAGCGTATTGAAGAGTGCCCATATGATCGGGTCTCTAAAATCGTCGCCGAGCAGATTCCCATGCACGATGGCAAAAAGGAGCGCGACGTACATCAGGCCGTGCACCCACCGCCAGTATTTCGGGATGTACTTCCGGAGCAGCACGCCGGCAAACGCAATATAGAGGAGATAAAGAGCAGGCCGGCCTGCGAGTGCCCAGAACCTCCCCCAGGGGGAGAAGACCGGGACGAATACGGCGGGGTTCATCGCCCCTATGGCGAGGGTAACCGGATGCAGCGTAGGGAGGAGAAGGCCGATGGCGGCGAAGGTGTGGTGCACCGCGAGAAACGGCCTGCCGAAGACCTTCATGATCTCCCGGAGGAACGGTGTCAGGATGGCTGCGATGGCGAGGGCAAGGAAACCCCACAGAGCGGCGAGGCGCGCTATGACATGGATCGGATCTTCGTAGGGCGTGGTCAGCACCACCGCGGCAGTGATCGCGTACAGCGCCAGAACGACGGTTGCAAGAAGCACACCCGCCCGGGGCAGAGTCACTGTTCTTGAAGACTTACCGAGAAGAGATAAGTGTTTCGCCCGGATGCTTCATGGGAGCGAACCGGCCGGGTCCGGGGGACATCCGGAGTTCGAGCACTTGAGAGGTGCAACGTGCAAGCATTCGGAGCCTCAGACATTCGGAGGGATTGAATAACGGTGCACAGAGATAGACGCCGCTCTCTTTGGGGTTGTTTGACTGAATGGGCTTGAGCGCCCTCAGATTGCACTCCGGGCACGGATTTCGAGGGGATATCGCCACGCACTGCCCCCGCCCCAGGGGGCGGGGGAGGAGGCCGAAGGCCGGGCGGGGTGGGGGTTACATGTTTCCTTATGGGATGGAGACAGGGGAGGGGGAATGCTCCCCCCTCGCACCTAACGGTGCTCAAGCTCGCTCGCACTCCCCGTCAGTCCCTCCCCCCGTGGCGATATCCCCACGGTCCACTGTACGGGGCTTTCCAACGCTTCGGTTTTGCCTTCACTATGGTGGACAAACGAAACTTTCCGACTGTCGAGTAATAGACCAAAAGTCAAATCCCGGCCAACGGGGCGGCCGGGAATCATCTGGAACCACCCCTCAGAGTGGAATCCCGACGAGGTGGAGCAGGATCAGCACCAGGGCGCCCGGCAGCCCCCCGAGGGCACAGATGATGAACGTCACCAGGTTGATCTGGATATCGGGTGCGCCGAACCATGCGAGAACATTGAAGTAATTCAGGAGCCAGAGAACAACGAGCCCGGCGATACCATTGATGACGAGCGTCAGGGACTTCTTCAGGAGGTAGTAGAGTGCGGCGGCTATCGCAACCGCTAAAAGGATGGCGAGGATCTCTTCCATCATCTATTTACCAATGATCTGCTGGTTATTTAATCGTATTGATGGAATCGTCAGCCGTCCGACGCGTCTTGTATCTTTTCCGAACCCCCCTATCTCCCGAAGCATCTCAAAGACGTTTCCGGCGAACATCGCCGTCCTGATGGGTTCGGTCTGTTCCCCGCCTTCCATCCAGAAGGGGTTCGAGATCTCCACCGAGAAATCCCCGGAGAAGGGGTTCGCGGTATGGGCTCCCACGACGTCGTGGATCCAGACCGCCCGCTCATCACCGGGCTCTTTCATACGCGGCCCGTCGACGAAGAGGTTGTGGAACCCGATCCCGGGGCCTTCGCTCCCGGACCGGACAGCGCTCCCTGTGCTCCCCTCGCCGTAGCGGTAGCCGGTCTTGAGATCGTAGGCGAACCGCTGGAGCACCCCCTGCTCCACAAAGACCAGGCGCCGCGTGGGGACGCCTTCCGCATCCCAGGTGGTGCTCCCGAGGCCGGGAGCAAACGGGTCGTCGTATATGGAGAGGTGCTCATCAAAGACCTGCTCGCCGATCTTCTCCGCAAGGAACGACCGGCCGGCTTTCACGTTCCGTCCGGAGAGCGCCGGGAGGAGGACCTGGCCGAGGATACTCGCCGCCGCGACCGGAGAGAGGACGATGTCATAGCGCCCGGTCTCGATATCGCGCCCCGAAAGGGAGCGTGCGGCAAGCGAGGCCGCCTGTTCCCCGACCGACCGGGCGTCGATATCGGCAAGGAACGGGGAGGCGTCGAACTCGTAGCCCGTGGACTGCTCTCGTATCGTTTCGAGGGAGACCGCCGCCACCGTCCGGTCCATGCCGTAGAAGACGCCGCTCGTGTTTGCGCCGGGGAGATACGCCGGGGGGGGCCCCGCGCCCCCGCCGATGACCTCCACCGGGTGCTCCGCCGCACCTGCAAGGAGGTCGCCGACCATCTCCGCCGCGTTCTCCACCGCGACGATCAGGTCCGGGTCCGACGAGGATGCAGTGCCGGTCACATCTGCCGGTTTCGGGAATCCTCCCCACTGCTGCGGGGTGGCGATCCGTCCGCTTGCAAGCGCCGCGTTGAGACACTCCTTCCACCGGTCGGGGTCGCCGGTGCTTGATGATCCTATCCGCCCGTCCTTGACGGTCCGGATGGCCATACTCCAGGCCTCCGACTCCTCGGCGATGCCCAGGATCCCCTTCTTGATCTCGGTGCTGATGCTCTCTCCCCGGGCGTAGAAAACCTCGACCTCGTCGGCCTGGCGCTCACCCTCCCGGAGGACTCTCTCGATAAGGTCTTCGCCGTTCATTCCCCGCGCCCCCCGATGGTTGCACTCTCAAGCAGGAGGTGGGGCGCGCCGTCGCTGACCGGCACGCTCTGTCCGCCTTTGCCACAGTACCCCGGGCTCATCTTCCGGTCGTTCCCAAGGAGGGTGATGTTGTGGAGCGTCGAGAGGATCTCACCCGTGAGCGAGACGTCCCTGACCATATCGGTCGTCTCGCCCCCCCTGACCAGGTAGCCGTATTCCGCATTGAACTGGAAGACGCCCCGGCCGGGGTCGACCTGGCCGCCCCTTGATCCGATCAGCAGGATGCCGTCCTTACACTCGGAGAGGATCTCGTCGTAGGTCGCATCCCCGTTTTCGATGAAGGTGTTGCTCATCCGGACGATGGGCGGTGCCCCGAGCTCCGCCCGGGCGTGACCGGGGATACCGTGCCCGACCGCCGCGAGGGTCTCCCGGTTGTGGAGGTAGGATGAGAGGATACCGTCACGGATGACCTCGGTCCGCTGCACCGCCACCCCCTCGGCGTCCACGGGGATGAACCCAAACTCGTGAAGCGTCGGGTCGTCGACGATGACCAGTCCCTCGCACCCGATCCGCTCGCCGATCCTCCCCGCAAGAACCGATGCGCCTTCGCGGACGAGGTCGCCCTCGCTCGCGTGGCCGACCGCCTCGTGGGTGAAGACACCCGCCAGTTCCGGGTCGAGCACAGCTCGCCCCGCCCCGCCTTTCGCGAGCTTTGCGTCGAGCAGGGAGACCGCGATCTCGCCCGCCTTCCGTCCGAGGTCCTGCTTATCGCGGAGGTTGAACCCGGTGATGATATGATCGCGTTCGCTCCCCATCTGCATCATACCGCTCCGGGACGCAATCGCGAGGACAGAGAACCCCGACCGGACCGCTTCGTACGAGAACTCGTTCCCGCTTGAGTCCAGGAACCGGACCTGGTCTATCCCTTCGGTGTAGCGGGCCCGGGTGTTTGCCACCTCGGGAACCCGTGCCGCTGCCTCGATGCCGGCAAGCAGCCGGGTCTTCTCCTCGAGGTCGATATCCCGGGGGTCCTCCCCGAGGCGCGGGACCGGGAGAGCGCTGCGCGGTGCATCGGCCAGGTCGATCTGGTCCTGTGTGACCGCAGCGAGACGCGCTGCCGCCTCGATGAGGGCGGTTAAGTCGCGCTTCGAATCGATGTCAACGTGGTCGCGAGTGAGGATACCCCAGCCTTTCGGCCCCAGCACCCGTATCACGGCTTTGTCAAAAAATGAGGTGCCTGCGGACTCAACCACACCATTGTCGATATCGACGAGAGTGGTCTCGCCCCGTACACACCGTATATCATAGTATCTTGGTTCAGCCATAGGGCATCAGACCAGAGAGCGTCCAAGGTTCGGGTCGAAGATGCCGGTCGGGTTGACCGCCATCTTCTTGAGCTTCGAGAGGAATCCTTCGCGGTTCTCGGGCACGAGCGCGTTCTGGAGGACCTCCTCGATGTGGTCGACCGGGATAACCTCGATCATCCCACGGTAGCGGTCCTCGATGAGAACGTCGTCTAAGTTCGACCGCGGGATGATCACCGTCTTGATCCCGGCCTTCGCAGCCGCCTCGATCTTGTAGGTGACCCCGCCGATCGGGAGGACGTCGCCCCGGACCGAGAGGGAACCCGTCATCGCGACGTCCTGGCGCACCGGGATGTTTTCGATGGCGCTGATCACCGCCGTCGCGACGGTCACGGAAGCTGAATCTCCCTCAACGCCGCCGTAGGTGCCGATGAACTGAACGTGGATGTCCATATTCCTGACATCCTTGCCCGTGAACTTCTTTATCAGGGCGCTGACGTTCGTGATCGACTCTTTGGCGATCTCCTTGAGCATACCGGTCGCGATGACCGTGCCGGTCGCCCCCTGGCTCGGGGTCACCTCGGCCATCACCGGGAGCACCGAGCCCGAGTCGCTCCCCATCACGGCAAGCCCGTTCACCCGTCCTACCCGGGTGCCCTCGACGACGGTGATGTCGTAGTCGCGGCTCCGCCGGATATACTCATCGGAGATCTGATCCTCGATAGAACGCGAAGCCGATTTTGCGGCGAGGACATGCTTCACCGAGGTGAACTCCGCACCTTCCTGTCGGGCGAGGTCCCCCGCCACCCGGATGAGCCCGCCCATGTCACGGAGTTTCAAGGTCAGGTGACCTTTCCGGTTCGAGCGGCGCCGGGCTTCGCGAAGCACCTCGATCATGGCGCTGCGGTCGAAGTGGGGGATCTTCCCGTCGTTCTTGACTTCCTGGGCGATGAACCGGAGGAACTTCTTCCGGTTCTCCGCGGTATCCTCCATCGTCTCCCGCATGTAGACTTCGTAGCCGTAGCCCCGGATACGCGACCGGAGTGCCGGGTGCATCCCCTGGATGGCATCGATGTTGCCCGCCGCGATCATTACAAAGCGGCAGGGAACCGGCTCCGTCCGGACCATCGCACCGCTCGAACGCTCGCTCTGGCCGGTGATCGGGAAGGTGCCCTCCTGGAGCGCGGTCAGCAGATTCTGCTGGGAGTGCGGGGTGAGGGTGTTGATCTCATCGATGAAGAGCACGCCTCCGTGCGCCCGGTGGATAGCCCCTCCCTCGACGCGGTCGTGGGAAGGGGTCTCGAGGCCGCCGCTCTGGAAGGGGTCGTGCCGGACGTCGCCGAGCAGGGCGCCCGCGTGCGAGCCGGTGGCATCGATAAAGGGCGCGGGGATATTGGGGTCATGGGAGATCAGGAGTTTCGGGACCATCGTCTCTTCGCGGGGCGTCGAATACTTCAGTGCCATGAAGATGAATGCGGCGGCGATGATGCCCATGAGCCACTGGTAGGTGATAATCGCGTAGCCGATGATACCAATGATGAGGAGCATGATAAGGGTGCTCCGCATCTGGATCTTCTTTCTGGCCTCCACTTTGTGGGCGTTGACGATCTGTTTGCCGCGGCTCGCCGGCACGGTCCTGATGATGGGGTTATTATTATCCTCGGGATTTGGGTAGACAAGAATGTCCTGCAGTTCCTCTTTGGGGAGGAGCTCGGCCATAGCCTTCGCCAGCATAGATTTCCCGGTTCCGGGGGTGCCGATCATCATCACATGCCTGCGCTGGACCGCGGCCTTCCGGATCACCTCGACAGCATGTTCCTGACCGATGACCTGATCGATGAGACTCGGGGGTACGTCGATATCTGAAGATGCGCTCAGCTCAGAACCGGAGAAGACGTCCGTCTCCACCAGTTCGTCGTTCGTGAGCTCGATATTTGGGATTTCTTCTGGAGTCGTTGAATCCATCGTCGAGTTTACCTCTTTGCTGCACTGATACTTATATAATTTATTCATGCTCGTTCAAATACTTTCTAGCAAAGGTGTTCTATGAGAATAATCAGCACGGAACGGTCCCAGGTCCTAGCAGCCCGCATCGCCGAAAAGTTGGGAATACCACTGGTCGAGACGAAATTCACCCGGTTTCCCGACGGAGAAATGTATCTCCGGTGCGGAGAACTGGACGATGAGACCCTGATCGTCAGCAGCGTCGTGGATAATGATATGTTCGTGCAGACCCTCCTCGCGATCGATGCCGCCGACCAATCAAGGAACACGCTGGTGATCCCTTACCTCGGCTACTCCCGGCAGGACAAACGCTTCTTCTCCGGCGAGCCGATAAGCGCCCGGGCGATCGCGCGAGCCCTCTCGGCCGGCATCGAGCGGGCGTTCGTGGTCGATGTCCACGACCCGGGCGTGCTCGCCCATTTCAGCGTTCCGGCGAAGGATGTCACCACCGCCCCGGCCATCGGCGGGTACATCGGCGACCTGCACCTGAAGAACCCCCTGATCCTCGCTCCGGACGAGGGGGCGATCGAGTTTGCGATGGATGTTGCGGCAATCGGCGGGTGGGACTGCGATCACCTCGAAAAGACCCGGCTCTCGGGTGAGGAGGTCCGGATCGCCCCAAAGACCATCGATGCCGCCGGGCGGGAGGTCGTGATCGTGGACGATATCATCTCCACCGGCGGGACCCTTGCAACCGCCGCCTGCATGCTCCAGGAGCAGGGAGCCGCATCCATCCACGCGGCCTGCGTTCATGGGGTGCTCGCCAGCGGCGCCTATACGCGCCTGCGGGCAGCGGGGGTCTCTTCGGTCGTCTCAAGCGACACCTACGAGAACGCCTCAAGCTTCATATCGGCCGCGAGCGCAATCGCTACCGCGATCAGGGAAGATGCTCACCGTTGACGGATCGCACCTGGAGGGAGGAGGGCAGATCCTCCGCCTGGCAGTCGCTCTATCGGCGATCTCCACAACTCCGGTCACCGTCACCCGAATCCGGCAGAACCGGGACAAACCCGGGCTCGCGCCCCAGCACATCGCTGCGGTCCGGGCGGTCGCCGGAGCCTGCGATGCCGAATGCACGGGGCTTTCGCTCCGGAGCAATCAGATCACCTTCACCCCCGGCCGACTCCGGCGAGCCGACCTGGAGATCGATCCCGGAACCGCCGGGAGCACCCCCCTCATCCTCCAGGCATGGCTCCCGGTCGCTCTCCACGCCGGCGGGAGTATCATGGTCACGGGCGGGACCGAGGTAGTGTGGAGCCCGACGATCGACTACCTGGACCGCGTCCTCGCGCCGGTGCTCCGCCGCGCCGGGGCCTCGATAGAGATCGAGGTGCTCGAGCGGGGTTACTATCCACAGGGAGGCGGGCGGGTGCGCGTCCGGGTGGAGCCGGCCCGGCCCGACCCGATCGCGATCCCGGAGGAGGAGCCGGGGTGCGGCATCGTCTCCTGCTCGGCAGGCCTCCCGGGCCACGTTGTGGAGCGGCAGGCGGCAGCCGCCCGGGCCCTCCTCGAGAGCGACCTCGGCCTCTCCTGCACACCGACCCTGGACCCCCGGGAGGGCGGGGCGAGCACCGGGAGTTCCATCACCGTATGGAGCGGAGCGAAGGGTGCCGTCGCTCTCGGGAAGAGAGGGCTTCCTGCCGAAAAGGTGGGCCGGGCGGCCGCACGGAATCTGATCGAGGAGTGCCGCAGCCCGGGCACAGTCGACGTCCACCTCGCCGACCAGCTCCTCGTCTACCTCGCCTGCTACGGTGGGGAGTACAGCACCCACACCCTCTCGATGCACGCGAAGACGGCCCGCCATCTCCTTCTGGAGTTCGGGTATGAGATCCGGTGCAGGGAGAACGATATCGTGGAGTTCTCGGCATGACGCTCGTCCTCGACGCCTCGATATTCTTCTCGGAGATACCGGTCGAAGGCCCGGCATGGACCACCCCGTCGGTGGTGGAGGAGCTTGGCGACCTCCACGCGAAGTGCCGGTTTGAGGTGCTCGCGGCGACAGGCCTCCGGGTCCGGGAACCGCGAGAAGAAGACCGGGTGCGGGTTGAAGCAGCCGCCCTCGCGACCGGGGATACGGGCGTGCTCTCCGGGACCGACCGCGACATTCTCGCGCTGGCGCTGGAACTCTCGGCCGTCCTCTTCACCGACGACTTCGCGGTTCAGAATGTGGCGCACCGCCTCGGTATCGAGACCCGGAGCATCCGGCAACGGCCCGCACGGGCGATCCGGTGGCGTTACCGGTGCAGCGGGTGCGGGCGCTACTGGCGGGAGCCGGGAGACTGTCCGGTCTGCGGCGCAGCAATCAAAAGAAAACTTAAATAGATTATCTGGCGATCTCTTCTCCATGTCCGCCCTTGAAGAGTTGATCATGAAGGCAAAGGCACTCCAGGCAGAAGGGCACACTCCCGGCCAGATCTCCGATGAACTGGGCCTCTCGATGGAGACGGTCACCTGGCTGCTCACCCAGCAAAAGGGCATGGAGGCCCCAAAAGACGTCCACATCGACTGGACGACGATAGGGAGCCATGGAACGCTCCTCGGCGACATGGCAATGATGATGCTCAAGCGCTTCCTCTACCTGGCAGAGGAGGGAAGTTATTCCACCGGGGAGGTCCCGGATACGGTCGTCGGCATCGCGCTCTCGGGTGTCCCGCTCGCCACCCTCATAGCCGCGGAGGAGGGGCTGAAACTCGCGGTTTACCTCCCGGCGAAACACAGTCGGAGCGAGACTCCCACCGGATCCCTCTCGGGCACCTTCTCCACGATCACCGGTCAGCGCTGCATCATCATCGACGACGTCGTCACGACCGGGACGACGCTCGCGGAGGCAATAGCGTTCCTCCGGCGGCATGGAGCCACGCCGGTGGGAGTCTGGTCGCTCTTCGACAAGCAGGGGGTCCGGGAGATCGACGGTGTCCCGATCCACTCGCTCTTCGCGATATCGAGGCTCGGGTGAGGGCTTCTAACTCACGTCTTTTTTCGAATACTCCTGGTGCAGGGCGATGCGACCGGTTCGCCCGACAGGGGTAAGAGGCGCGTAGCGTCAACCGGAAGGCGATCCACCCCCGCCGTTTGGTCCGGTCACCCCGGGAGAGCCGGGCCCTATCGACTAATATATATAGAACCTCTGAACAAATCTAACGAACAAAGGAGGATTATACAATGCTTGCAGGACAGCCCATCATTATTTTACGGGAAAATGTTGAGCGCACGCGCGGATTCGAGGCGCAGCGCTCGAATATCATGGCTGCAAAGGCGATTGCGGCCGCCGTTCGGACAACGCTCGGTCCCCGGGGAATGGACAAGATGCTGGTCAGCTCCAGCGGTGATGTGGTGATCACGAACGATGGGGCAACCATCCTGCACGAGATGTCCGTGCAGCACCCCGGCGCCAAACTGGTCGTCGAGGTTGCAGAGACCCAGGACGGAGAGGTCGGCGACGGCACCACAACCGCGACCGTACTCGTCGGGTCGCTGATGGAAGAGGCAGAGCGACTGCTCGCCCAGGAGGTTCATCCCACGATCATCGCGAACGGCTACCAGCTCGGCATGGAGAAGGCCCTTCTGCTCCTCGACGACCTGGCCATCACCGTCGGGTTCGGCGACCGCGACGACCTCTTGAAGATCGCCGACACCGCCATGACCGGCAAATCGATCGAAGCGGCCAAGGACAAGATCTCCGGCATCGTGGTGGACGCGGTGCGGCAGGTCGCCGTCGAGGGCGCCCGGGGCACCTACGTCGTGGACGAAGACGACGTCAAGATCAAGACGCAGGTCGGCGACTCGATGCACGACGCCGAGCTGATCCGGGGAGTTGTCATCGACAAGAAGCGCGTCTCCGAGCAGATGCCCACCAAGGTCGCGGATGCTAAAGTAGCCCTGCTGGCCCTGCCGCTCGAGGTCACGAAGACCCAGGTGAAGTCGAAGATCAAGATCACCTCCTCCGACCAGATGAAGGCGTTCTCCGAGCAGGAGCGCGAGTCCCTCCGGAAGCTTGCTGACCAGATCGTTGCCTCCGGCGCGAACGTCGTCCTCTGCCAGAAGGGGATCGCCGACGCGGTGCAGTTTTACCTGGCCAAAGCCGGGATTTACGCCATTGAAGACGTCAAAGAGGGCGACATGAAGTTCGCCGCCAAGGCGCTCTGCGGCACCATCGTCAACAAGCCCGAAGAACTCAACGCAGCGGCGCTCGGCCACGCGGAAGCGACCCGGGAGGTCCCTGATGCCGACCTGACGATCATCTCCGGCTGCGACAACCCGAAATCCGTCACGATCCTCCTGCGGGGGACATCCCAGCTGCTGCTGGACGAACTCGAGCGGGCGGTCTACGACGCGGCCCGGGTAGTCCAGGACGCCATTGAGGACGGTAAGTTCGTCGTCGGCGGCGGTTCGGTGGAGACCGAGCTTCAACTCCGCATGCGCGAGTACGCCGCAACCATCGGCGGGCGGGTCCAGCTTGCCATCGAGGCGTTCGCGAACGCGTTCGAGGTCATCCCGAGGACGCTCGCAGAGAACTCCGGGTTCGACACGATCGACAAGGTCGTCGCCCTGAGGAAGGCCCACGCTGACGGCGCGAAGTACGCCGGGCTCAACGTCTACACCGGCGAGGTCGTGAATATGCGGGAGGCCGGCGTCATCGAGCCCCTGCGGGTGAAGACCCAGGCGATCAAGAGTGCGACCGAGACGGCCATGCTCCTCGTCCGCGTCGACGACATGATGGTCACCCAGTCCGGAAGACCGGGCCCACAATAAGTCACCCGCGTGAGGAGGTCAGGAAGATGCCGACCTCCTCTTCTTCGATTTTCTTATCCTGCGACAGGCTTCTTCCAAGGTAAAAGACCAACGCCGCATCGGGTTTGAACCCAAAGGAGAGAAGAGCGGTCTCATAGGTATCGCCCGATCGCCCCCGGTAGATCGGCACGTTGCCGTCCGGGATGAGGGTGAATCGACAGAGCATATCTCGATACTATTATAGTACAGGAACCTAAATACTATAGGCTGATTCTGTGCCGAGGTAGTCTAGTCCGGGAAGGCGGTGGCCTCGAAAGCCACTGGTGCCTGGCACCTCGGGAGTTCAAATCTCCCCCTCGGCGTCCAATTTGATGGTTCAAGTCCTCATGGGCTCGATAGACAAGTACACACCCGATGATCCCGTTCCTCGGACAGAGGGCTTGCCAGAGGAGAGAGGGGGGTTTTCCTTCCGGCGCGGGCCAGGCAACCGGGATGGGTGCGGGGGTGCTCCCCTCAGTGCTTAAATTGTCTCTTATAGAACGTCGCCTCGTCTGACCGCACCACGAGCACGGGGCACCGGGCATGCCGGATCGTCTTCTCGGCCACGCTCCCGAGACGCAGGTACTCAAGCCCGGTACGCCCGTTGGTCCCCATGACAATGAGGTCGTGCTCGCTGGATGCCTTGATGATCTCGTTTGCGGGCGATCCTGTGACGATCACGGGTTTGACAGCAATACCGAGCTTCCGGCCCTCGCTCGCCACGTAATCCACGGCGGTACGGCAGACTTCGGGAGGGAAGTGTTCGATATCACCTCCCGAAGCGAATGTCCTGCCTCTGACGCTGCTGGCAGAGAGTGCGGTCACTTCCGCATTGAAGGTCCTGGCCATCTCAAGCCCATACCTGACGGCGGTCCTGGTATTGTCGTTTCCGTCCGTGGGGATCAGGATCCGGCGACACTTTAATCCGACCGGGTGATGGCTGCTGACGACAAGCACCGGACAGGAAGAAAACCGAATCACCTTTTGCGCCACGCTCCCGAGGAGCAGAAGAGAGACTCCGGTACGGGCAGCGGTTCCCATGACGATAAGGTCGTAGTCCTCGGAGGCATCGACGATCTCCTTCGTCGGGATGCCGTTGACCACCAGGGGTTCGACCTCCACGCCCATCTCCTTACCCAGGTCGACCACCTTGTTCACCGCGGCCACGCACTCCTGGTAGAGCGGCGAGACCACATCCGAGGCGGCATACTTCCCCGTGGTTGCATAGGTGCTGACGTCGTTGACGCACATCGCCGTGACAACGGCCCTGGTGGTCTTTGCCATCTCCAGGGCAGAAGAGATCGCAGCCCTGGTGTTATCACTCCCGTCTGTCGGGATCAGAATTTTCTTCCTGTAGGGTATCATGAACTTCTCCTTCCGCCTGTACCTCATCAGGGAAAGGTGCGCGCTCGGGAATGTTCTCGCGCTTAAGAATAACATGCACTCTTGATACCCATTTATTTTTGTGTCACCCGGGAACAGACGGGTCATTTTGGCATGTCGCTCAACCTCTTGTGCTCCACGATCTGATGGCAAATCAACCCTGCCAGGATGCCTGTCATGGGTTCTAGAGCCCAATATGAACGCCATGATGGCCGCCTCCATCCCGACATCCACGAGCTGCCAAACGACCCCCGAAGGGTTGGGGAAGACGCGCTATGGGTGGAAGGTAAGTACCTGTAAAATCGTCTGCTCCATCCGGCACAGGCCGGATCGTCGGGAGCACCAACAGTTCCGGCGAGAGATCGCACAGAGAGATCCGCTATCTTCACAGACCCGTGTTCAAGAAAAAATCTCAGCGGTCGGGTTTCCCGGATATCTGGTAGCTGCCCATTCAGGCTCCCCTGCACGATCTCTCAACCGGTTGAATTTCCTGCACAATTTTTCGCGACAGATAGCCGGCATAAATATCAGGATATATGAAGATCCCCGTCAATCTCCCGTTTTCTTCAAGAACTGATAGAGATTCCCGGCGGTCGGCCATCAATAACAATTTCATCGAGAGCCCGATGTTTTCTCCCTCGTCATGGTGAAAGAGGGACGACTCAATATCACTCCCGCCAACATAGCATTTTATCGGCGCGGATTCGGCAAGCTCCTTTCTTCCGACCACAAGGTATACATTAACCTGTTTTGCGGCACGTGCAATATCGCAGCCATACCGGGTTAAAAATTCTTCATCATTGCAGAGAAGGATAATTTCTGATTTCGCCCGACGCAGCATCATTCGAATTTGATTATCCCGGGTCCATTCTGTACACAGTTTATATCCCTGCATGAGCGGTTCTGGTGTTTCGGTCTCCAGGGCTTTCAGACGCTGGTACAATCCCTCAAGCGACGCCACAGATTCGCGTTTCAACCGCTCAAACGTCTGGATAACATCAACAGGCGAGTACCGCACCGGCGACTTGCCGGAAGAGACAACAAACCCTTTCCGGGCTAACGAGGTAAGCGTTTCATAGATTCTGCCGCGGGGGATCTTCGTCTGTTCATGAATTTCACGGGCACTTGCCACCCGCAAGGCCGACAGAATCACATACACCTTCGCCTCATATTCGCTCATTCCTATTCCCTTCAGTTGCAAAAGTAACGAATCATCAATCATAGTACGAGCTACTGTATTCAGGAGCGTTTGCTTAATATTTTTACATTGACGATTATATAGGACATGACCCGGCCATTCAAACCAACGAAATGGACACTACTTTTCCTCTTGCTTTCGGCCATGATGATTCTCATGGGGGGAGCAGCCATCGCACCGGCTCTGCCATTAATCAGCGAAGCATTTCCCGATGCACCCGACTCACTCATCTCCTTAATTGTTACGCTCCCTTCGCTTGCAATTGCCCTCACCGGCATTTTTATCGGTGCGCTTTCGGATAGAATCGGCAAAATTAAAGTCCTTGTCGCCTCCGTTGCTATCTTCACCATCGCAGGATGTTCCGGATATTTCCTCACCTCGCTCTATGCAATATTAATCGGCAGGGTCATTCTCGGAATCGGCATCGCCGGCATCACCTGCACGACATCGTCTCTGATTCCCTGTTATTACGAAGGTATTACCCGCGCCAGGGTTCTCGGATATCAGGCAGCTGCTATGGGTTTTGGGGTATTAATTCTTGAAATGAGCGGGGGACTTCTCGCCGGTATCTCCTGGCGTGCGACATTCCTCATCTATCTGATTGGAATTGTCATCCTCGCAGGTGTTCTTCTCACGATGAAAGAGCCCGTCCTCCTGAAGAATGAAAGGAACACAGTGGCATCCGATGAAAAGTTCCCTATCACTCCCCTCCTCCTGGGCTATATAACCCTGTTTCTGGGTAGCATGCTCTTCTTCCTGATGCCGACAAAGTTCCCCTACTTTATCGCAACTCTGGATGCAGCACGGATCCTGGGTGAGAACACCGCGCTTACCAGCGGATTGTTCCTGGGAGTCATGGGCTGTGCCGCATCAATCATAGGGATCTTCTACGGGAGGCTCACCTGGAGATTCCACCGATACACGATCCTCGCCCTTACGTTCATCCTGTTCGGCGTCGGGTACTGCAGCCTGGGACTGGCCACGTCGCTTGCCGTTGTTGCGTTTGCGGTAATCTGTATCGGCCTGGGTAACGGTATTTTGATGCCGACGATCTTAACCTGGATTGCCGCAATCACGCCGAAACAGTTCCTTGGCAGGGCAAGTGGCGGGTTCTCAGTATCCCTGAACATTGGCCAGTTTACCTCCACACTTGCTATCGTGCCGGTCATCGCCATTGCTGGAACATACAGTAATATGTTCCTTGCATTCGGCTGTGCGGCGTTCGTGCTCGCTCTGCCGTATATTTTCGCGATGATAAAGGTGAAGGACAAGGTTACCCTCCCACAAACAGTCAAAATTGAAAATTGAATATCGAAAGGATATACCAGGGGGCAGGCTCCCGGGTGAGGATGGCATTCTTCACCCGGCTCCCGTTCGGTACCCACGGCAACCGAGACCCTCATGAAGGCTTTCCGTGCGCGACCAGTTCGTTCACAGTACCAGTCACCTGCGACTACGCCGGTGAACCCGGTCGAAACACGCAGACTGCACGTCCCGGTTATCGCGAGCGCGTCAGGAGATTGCCGGCACTGTCACGCGGGCGGCCCGACGTCGCCCGGCTCGCTGGTACGGCCCGCCTCATTCCCCTCGGCGTTTTAACGCCGACCCGGGAACACAACTTCGAGTTTCGCACCGGGAGCCCGATGCGACCCTGCGACATCGCTTCATCATGGGACGGCCCATATCGGCAGAGCACTATTATCCAGGATTTTACCCCGTGCTCCCCGTATCACCGTGGATACAGAGATTTTGAAAAGAATTATGTCAATGACCATCAGAGTACTATTGATATATGCGGCACCCGCATTCCGGGTTCCCGCACACCGCTGGCATGATGGAGGTCCCGAGTGTACCGTTGCTTTGATGAACTGGACGAAGCCGTCGTCATCCTGGATCAGGATACCGCTGTTGTGCGGTTGAACCGGGCGTTTCAGGAGACGTTCGGCATCAGCGGCGACGCGGTCTCCGACATGGGGATAGGGGATCTCTTCGCCCACCATCTTGCGCCTCTCATCAGAGAAGACGGTGTTGCCGACCGGATGCTCGAGGCTCTCTGGTGCCGGCAGGAGGTGGCGCACGTCACCTGCCAGATGCGAACCTCCACCGTGGGGGTGCGCCGGTTCTCTTTTTCGTGCCGGGTGATGACCGGCGAGCCGTACGCCGGGATGGTGCTTGCCCGGTTCCGGGACGTTGCTCCCGAATGCGACGAAGCAGTGCGGAGCGCCTGGAATGCGAGGGCAAAAGTCAGTGCCGAGTTGGTCTTTTCCGGCATCGGGGAACTGATCCCCTATGGCATCTGGGCCTGTAAACCGGACGGCGCCGTGCTCTATCTTTCGGCCTCGTTCCTCGACCTCGTGGGGATGACTATCGAGGAATGCCAGCACGCCGGGTGGCTTGAGTCTATCCGGCTAGAGGATGCGGCGGAGGTGCTTGCCGACTGGAAACAGTGCCTCAAGACCGGATACCGGTGGGATCGCGAATTAAAGGTCCGGGGCACCGACGGGGAATGCTATATCGTCCTCTCCCGGGGGGCCCCCGTCCGGGACGAAACCGGCAGAATCACCCTCTGGGCCGGGGTCAATCTCGACGTCACCGCGAGAAGACGCGCCGAACGCCTCACCGCCGACCGGGCAGCACAACAGGCAGCCATCGCGGAACTCGGCCAGTTCGCTCTTGCAGGGGCAGAACCTTCCGAGCTGATGGATGCCGCGGTCCGGGAGGTGGCCGAGCACCTGGGGGTCGATTACGCCAAAGTGCTCCGATACCTCCCCGACGAGAATGCATTCGTGCTCGAGGCGGCGGTTGGGTTCAACGGATGCGGTGCCGGCACGAAAAGGGTGGAGGGGGGGACCGACTCCCAGGCAGGGTATACACTCCTCTCCCGCGAACCGGTGATCGTCGAAGACCTCAGGACCGAGGCACGATTCCATGGCCCGGCCCTCCTCAGGGATGAGGGGATCACGAGCGGTATCAGCGTCATCATCCAGGGTGATAAAGCGCCATACGGGGTATTCGGGGCCCACACCCGGGAGCAGCGAGCATTTACACGTGACGACATCAGCTTCGTCCAGGCGGCCGCAAACATTCTGGCACAGGGGATCGAGCGGAGAGCGGCCGAAGAGGCGCTCACGAAGAGCGAGGAGAAGTTCCGCGAGATCGCGCAGCGGAGCTTCGATATGATCTACACCTGCTACACTGACGGCGGGATCTCCTATATGTCTCCGGCAGTGACCCGTATCCTCGGCTATACTCCCGCTGAACTCATTGGCTCCCGCTGCCGTGACTACATCGCCCCCTTATCGCTCCCTGCGTGGGAGGAGGGGCAGAAGAAGATGGCCAGAGGCGAGCCGATCGAGGGGCTCGAGGTAGAGTTCCGCCGCAAAGACGGGTCCGTGGCATTCCTCGAACTGAACGGGTCCCCGATCATCGAGCATGGAAGAGTGGTCGGGGTCCAGGCGGTGGGCAGGGATATCACCGGGCGAAAGCACGACGAGGAACTCAAAAACCGGGCCTTCGGGCAGATCGAGCGAAACATCGAACAGTTTGCCGTCCTCGGCGACCACATCCGCCAGCCCCTGCAGGTGACCCTGGGGAGAGCGGAACTGCTCGACGACGAGAAGGCGACAGCGATCATTCGTGATCAGGTCGAGCGGATCAACGAGTATATCAGACAGCTGGACCGGGGATGGGTGGAGTCCCGGATGGTCCGCGATTTCCTCCGGCGGCATGAGCGGGGGTGAGCCCGGCGGGCCGGCCCGGCCGTGCATCGCCGGAGAATTGCCGGGCCGCTTCCGGGGAAGGGAACTCAAAGGTCCGTTCCATAGGTTCACCTCACGGCCACGGTCTTCTGTGCTCTCCGGACGAGGGCTCGTGATGTCCGGGAGAGACCGGCGGCATACCGCGGCCTCGTGCAGACGCACCGGGAGGCCGGTCGTGCGGTCCCGTTGCAGGGAGGCTATAGAAGGTGAGACTCACGGGAGGATGGCCGCCCCGGTCGCAGATGGGAGGACAGGTGAACGCCCGGAACGGGTGTGTTCCATCTTCCCGGCAACGTCAATTTTATGCAACTGCCGCAGAAACCAGTATGGTACTTATGCCGGGCAACACGACTGAAGACTCAGCGGCACGTCTCACGGACGGCGCGATCCCCGCCGGCCTCCTCGCCGCAGTGCGGGAACAGCGGCCCCTGGTGCACCATATCACGAACAGCGTCACGATCAACGACTGCGCAAATATCACGATCTGTGCCGGGGCCGCCCCGGTGATGGCCGAGGCTCCCGAGGAGGTCGCCGCGATGGTTGCCGCCGCCGGCGCCCTCGTCCTCAACATCGGGACGCTTACGCGAGGCCAGATCGACGCCATGCTCATCGCCGGCCGCCGGGCAAACGAGCTCGGGATCCCGGTCATCCTCGACCCGGTCGGTGCGGGGGCGACGGAGTTCCGGACCGCGACCGTCCAACGGCTCCTCGACAGCCTCGATATTGCCGTCCTGAAGGGGAACGCCGGGGAGATCGGTGTCCTCGCCGGGACCGGCGGGAGCGTCCGGGGCGTGGACTCCGGCGGAGTTGCGGGTGATCCCGTCGAGACGGCGCGGGAGTGCGCCCGGGCGACCGGGACGGTCGTCTCGATGACCGGGGCGGTCGACGTCGTCACCGACGGGAGACGGGTCTTCCTGGTCAGGAACGGCAACCCGGCGATGGACCGCCTCTCCGGGACCGGGTGCATGGCCGCTTCGGTCACGGCGGCGTTCGCCGCGGTCGCCGACGACTACGCGGTTGCATCAGCGGCGGCACTCGCGGCATTCGGCCGGGCCGGGGAGCGTGCCGCGGCCGGGGCACGCGGGCCCTACTCGTTTCGGACGGCGCTCTTCGACGAACTTGCCGGGCTCGCACCCGACGACCTCGCCCGATACGCGCGGATCGAGGAACGGTAATGGCGTATGACCTCTACGTGATCACCGACGAGGGGATCGGGCATGGCCTCTCCCATGCAGAGCTCGCCCGCCGGGCCGTCGCCGGCGGTGCGGACGTAGTCCAGCTCCGCGACAAGAGGTTCTCCGGCCGGGACCTCCTTGATGCGGCCTTCGCTATCCGCGAGGTCACCCTCGATGTCGGCGCACTCTTCATCGTGAACGACCGCCTGGACGTGGCCCTCGCGGCCGGTGCCGACGGCGTCCACCTCGGCGAGAGCGACCTCCCTATCGAACACGCCCGGAGGATCGCTCCACCGGGGTTCATCATCGGGGCCTCGGTCGGGTCCGTGGCCGCGGCAGTCCGGGCTCGGGCGGGGGGTGCCGATTACGTGGCGCTCAGCCCGACGTTTGCGACCGCATCGAAGGATGACGCAGGGGAGGGGCACGGGCTCGCCATGCTCTCGGCGGTCCGTGCCGCGGTCTCCCTCCCTCTCATCGCGATCGGCGGCATCACCCCCGATAATGTCGGCGACGTCATCGCCGCAGGGGCGGACGGCGTTGCGGTGATATCGGCCGTCGTGGGAGAGGACGACGTCACGGCCGCCGCACGGGACCTCCGGGCCCGGATCGCCGCCGCGAAGGTATTAATCCGTTAATCCACCCCTCCGGCTCCCGGGGCAGCAGGCGTCCGCTGGTGGAAAGCCGCCCGCCATCGGCTGTCGCTCCGGGTATACACCGTCGATACAAAGAGTGTCTGCCCGCCGAGGGAGACGGTATACGCGAGGACGGCACCCTCCTCCCCGAGGGGTACGACCTTCGGGTCGGCGATGGTGTACGCCGGCAGTTCGTGGGGGTTCTGCACGATGTCTTGGAGGATCCCTTCCCTGTCGAGGACGCCCGGGGGGCTGACGACAAGGGCTTCCGGCGAGAGGTACTCCCGATAGAACTCGACATCCCGGCGGTCAGCGGCTTCCCAGGCCCGCTTCTCGATCTCCAGCAGAATGGTTAAGAGGTCTTCCATAAGGAGCACGTGAACGCACGTCTCGATAATAACCATTCTCCTGCAACCTACCCCGGACGCAAACCCTCTTTATCCCGCCCGGAGAGTAGTATCCATGACCGGGATCACCTTCACCCCCATCGGCACCGTCCGCTCCCCCTTCCGCGACCCCCGCGATATGCCCATCCAGCCCGTCGGAGCCAGGGGGATCCGGGGCACTATCGAACTCGACCCGACCTATGCCGCGGGTTTGAAGGATCTCACGGGGTTTTCACGGATCGTCGTTATCTACCACCTCCACCGCTCGGAGGGTTACGTGCTCGAGGTGGTGCCGTTCCTCGACAACACGCCCCACGGCATCTTTGCGACCCGGGCGCCCCGCCGCCCCAACGCGATCGGGCTCTCGGTGCTGCGGCTGGTCGCCGTCGACGGCGCGACGCTCACCATCGAGGATGTGGATATCCTGGACGGCACCCCGGTCCTCGATATCAAGCCTTACGTTCCGGCGTTCGACGCCTACCCCGACGAACGCGCCGGCTGGCTGGCCACAGCCCCCAAGGACCCCCGCACCATGCGATCGGACGGCCGGTTCTGCTGACTTCAGGAGGAGGGCAACATCCGGGTCGTGGTGGGCGCCGGAGTGCCCTTCGTCGCCGTCCTGACCCGGCAGAGCATCGCTCGCCCGGGCCCCGTCGAGGGGGGACCGGCCCATGTCACCTTCAAGGCCTCGACGTTCATGTCTTCGCCCGGTGACTCCCGAGGGTCCGGAATGTTCCGGAAAGAAAAGGATATAGGAGAAGCCCGGGCCCCAACAACCCCCTTCAAATTTTCGTAAACCGGCTCTTCGGCGCACCGCACCGGGGACATTTCCAGGTCTCGGGAATGTTGTCAAAGGCTGTTCCGGGCTTGACGCCGCTCGCGCTGTCGCCGATTGCGGGATTATAAACATAGCCGCAGAGTTTGCATTTGTAGGAATCCATAGCCAGTTCTCCTTGCCCCGACCGACCGCAAGGTCGGCAGGGTGCATAACTCCATTTCCTCCCGGGCAAGTATAAGCACTCCGGTCAGGATACCGGGAGCGGGAGCTCCTTTCCAGTGCAGCCGTCGAGGACGATCGAGCGTTCCCCGCGGTCCGATGCAAACCGGATCAGGTAGACCGGGTAGTAGATCGTGTCGAACCCGACGATCTCCGCCGTGGGCTCAAGCCCCTTGAGGATAATCCGGAGAGAGGGTTTTGTGACCTTCGCCTCGAGGGACTCCCCCCGGAGCGGCTCCATGGGGAGATCCGCTCCCCGCCGGAGAGCGGAGAGCGCCGGGACCTCATCTTCAAGCAGCGGCACGTAGACCACCGTGTCTCCCATCGTCTTCATCTCCGTGACAAGTTTCGCCTTTGCAAGGCTTTTTATCGCCTTCTTCACCACGCCGGGCGGGAGATGGGTATCGGCCTCGATCTCGGCCATCGTCGAGCCCCCGTTCGCGAGCCCGGCAACGATCTTCACCGCGGCCTCATCGAGGTCCAGGAGTTCCGAAAACCCCGGCAGGACCTTCAGCCCCCGGTCCACTTCGACGATGCAGCCGGTAAGCGCGTCAATGGCGAACGACGCCGTCTTCGTCGTCTTCCAGATGAGCCCGCCGATGTAGCGGACCTCCACCCGGTGGAGCGGCCGGTAGACCCGTTCTCCCGAGACGATCCGCTCCTCGGGTTCGAGGAAGAGGAACCGGCGTTTCCGTTTTGCCATCGCGATATCAAGCGCCTCCTCGCGGAGCAGTACCGGAACCACCGCGTTCGTAGCGGCGGGCGGTTCCACCGGACCTTCCTGGTAGCCACCGGGACACGGTTCAGCCGGGGCCGCACCGGCCGGCGGTGCGGGCACAAGACGGGGGGTCAGCCCCCTATGCTCCGTCAGGCGGTCGCCAAAGCGCATCCTCACCTTCTCCCGGGAGAGCCCGCCCATCACGAAGAACTCCCCCGGTTCGAGCTCCGCGAGTTCCCCGACCTCTTTTTTGGACGAAAAGAAGAGGCTGACCGCTTTGAGGTCGTTTTCTATCGAGAGCTTCCCGATGATCTGGTTGTTGCACTGCGAGAGGACGTTCTTTGCCACCAGCGACGGCCGCTGGGTCGCAACCAGCAGCCCGAGCCCGCGCTTGCGCCCCCGGCGGGATATCTCCTCGATCTTCTTGATGGAGTCGCCTGACTGCGGGATGAACTTGTCTGCCTCCTCCACGATCAGCAGGAAGGGCTTCTTTAACCCGCTCTCAAGATCGTAGAGTGCGTCGGCGAGGTGGGTCACCTCCTCGCGCATATCGGCCTCCGAGACGTCGAAGATCACCGCCGTCCGGGAACAGATAGCGTTCCGCATCAGTTCCTGGAGGTTTGCCTGCCCGATACCCACGTCGCAGCCGTCGGCGGAGCCAACCCAGAGGACGGGGAACCGGTCCCTGAGCGAGGAGTACTCTCCCTCCGTGTCGATGAGACAGAACCCGACCCGCGCCTTCAGGAGCTGCTCGCAAAGAACTGCGATGCTCCAGCTCTTCCCGGCACCCGACTGCGCGATGATACAGGTCCTTCCCGTGACCAGTTCCTGGGCATCGACGGCGATCTCGCGGTCGCCGTCCTTTCCAATCACCAGCTCCATCCGTTAAAAAGATCACAGGATGCCCGGAGTTTTAACGCTTCCTCTTCGCTCCAGGGACCCTTTTTTTTAAAATAGAGCCTGATTCATCAACGTTTATTCCTACGGAGCGAGAGAACGACCCCAAAAGCCGAGAGGACTGCGAACGCAAGGAAGATCAACTGCACGCTCAGGAGAAACTCCGGGAATATCGCCGGCGTGACGGTCGTCGACCCCATGATGACCGCAAAGACCACGAGGACCGCCCCCATGCTCAGCATCATACCGAGCGACCGCATCATCGCCACCATCGCCGATGCGCTTCCGAAGAATTGCTTCTCCACGCAGCTCATGATGGCGGTGGTGTTCGGGGACGAGAAGAGTCCGAGCCCCACGCCCAGCAGGATCAGGAGGCCGAGGATCACGGCGATAGGTGTCGTCTCCCCGAGCATGGAGAAGCCAAGGAGTGCCACGGCCGAGAGCGCCATCCCCACCGAGGCGACCACCCCGGCCTGCTTCCGGTCGGCGAGGCGGCCTGCCACCGGAGCGACGAAGACCTGGATGAACGGCTGGACCAGGAGCAGGGTGCCTGCGGCGACGGGTTCGTAGCCCCGAACGTACTGGAGGTAGAGGGAGAGGAGGAATCCGACCGCAAACGTGGCGCTGTAGTTGATCAGGGCGGCGAGGTTCGAGGCGGCAAAGACACGGTTCTTCTCGAGGAGCGAGACGGGGAGGAGGGGGCAGGGCTGCCGCTGTTCCACCCGGAAGAAGACTGCCCCGAGCACGAAGGCCACCAGAAGGAGGGCCACGCCGGCGGGGGTGGTCGCCGAAGCCAGGCCCAGGAAGAGGCAGAGGATCAGGGCGGAAGAGAGGACCAGCCCCGCGACGTCGAAGTGCTCGCGCTGCCGCTCGTTTAAGAACGCCGGGAACCTTTTGGCGTAGAAGAGGACCGGGACTGCGAGGAGCGCGGTCACGATGAAGATGCTGCGCCAGCCGAGGAACTGGGTCAGGACGCCCCCGAGGAACGGCCCGAGCGAGAGCCCGGCATAGACGGCGGTGGTGTTGAGCCCGATCGCGTAGCCCCGCTCACCCGGTGGGTAGAGATGGGTGATCAGGGCCACGCTGTTTGCGTAGATCATGGCACCGCCCATCCCCTGCAGGAAGCGGAAGACGAGGAGCAGGCCTATGGTGGGCGTGAAGATGGTGAGGACGGCCCCGGCGGCGTAGACCACGATCCCGATCACAAAGATGGTGACCTTCCCCCGGGAATCACCGAGCCTTCCGGCCGGGAGGAGGAAGATGACCGACGAGAGGAGGTAGGCGCTGGAGATCCAGGCAAGTGTGGCAGCGTCGGCAGAGAATTCTCCGCCGATGGCAGGGAGAGCGAGGTTGATTGCGGAGCCCGTGAACGGGTTCAAGAACGTGCGTGAATACGGTTGGGAACCCTCCTGCTCCATGGTATCCTCATGCCTCCCAAAACGGCCCGCTCCGGTCCCGGGTTGTGCTATGAGTGTATTCACAGCAAGCGCAAATAAGAGCACCGCCCCTTGCCGGGTCCGTGCAGTACCTTATGAGAACGGCCCCCTAAGACCCCCGGGAACATGCCTAAACCCTCCCCCGATCCCCGGCAGAAGGTCCGCGACCTCTCGATCCGGCTCATCCTGCTCCTCGGCATGGCAAGCCTCCTGGGGAGCCTGGTCTCGAACGGCGCCCGGAGCGTCACCGGCCCCTACATCCTCCTCCTCGGGGGGAGTGCGGCCGTCGTCGGGCTGGTTGCCGGGTCCGGCGAGCTCATAGGGTACGCGCTCCGGTCTGCCACCGGTGCCTACGTCAACCAGAACCACCGCTACTGGAACGTAGCGATGGTCGGCTACGGCCTGCTCGCCGCCATCCCGCTCCTTGCCGTTTCCGGCAGGTGGGAGACTGCGGCCGTCCTCATCATCGCCGAGCGGGTAGGAAAAGCCATCCGGACACCGGCCCGGGACACGATCCTCTCCCACGCAACGACGACCGTCGGGCGGGGGTGGGGGTTCGGGGTCCATAAGGCGCTCGACCAGGTCGGCGCGGTCATCGGCCCGCTCGTTATGGTCGCCGCCCTGGTCTTCACCGGCGGATATGCCCCGGGCTTTCTCCTGCTCGGCATCCCGCTCGTCGGTGTTGTGGTAATCCTCCTCTTCGCCCGTTTAACGGTGCCGAGGCCGGGCCGCCTGGAGGCAAACGGGGGAACGAGAGAGAACGGGGAAGATCCCTCCGGGATCATGCCGTACGCCGCGTTCATCTTCCTCGGTATGGCCGGGTTCGCCAGCTTCCCGCTCATCTCTTTCCACTTGAAAGCCCGGTCGATCATCCCCGACGCCGCCATCCCCCTTTTCTACGCATCCGCGATGGTGGTCTCGGTCGTCGTGGCGCTGCTCGTCGGGCGGGTCTTCGACCGCATCGGCACCCATGCCCTCCTCGCCATCCCGGTCCTCAGCACCGCGACGGTCCTGCTTGCCTTCTCGTTCAACCCCGGCGTGGCGATAGTGGGGTCGCTCGTCTGGGGCGCCGGGATCGGGATCTTCGAGACCGTTCTCCGGGCATCGATCGCGGAGTCTACGACGGCGGACCGGAGAGGGAAAGCCTACGGCGCCGTGAGCGCGGTCTTCGGGACGGCGTGGTTCGCAGGAAGCGTCGTGATGGGGGTCCTCTACGACGTATCGATCGGGCATATCATCGCATACGTCCTCATCGTCGAGGCCGCGGCGCTGATCGCCTACTTCTGGATGTATCGCTCGCGCATCGCATTGAGATTCCAGGAGGGGCTCGGGAATCTCATCCCGTAACCCGCCGGCGCGACACCATCCATGCCTTCAGCGCCCCGCCGATAGCGCCGCCGACGGCGCCGAGGAGCCCGAAGTAGAGAGCCAGAACGAAGAGGAGGACGGCGATCCCGAGGCCGATGAGGGTGCCGGCAGGACCGAGGAACGCTGTCCCGCCGACGACGGCGACGACCGAGAATATCGCGGCGACGATGAGTCCTCCCATGAGCCCGCCGAGAGTGCCCCTGGCCGCTCCCGGGGGCCCGAGGTAGCCGCCGATGATCCCTCCGAGGATCGGGCCCCCTACCGGGAAGAAGGGGCTTATAAAGAGCATGAAGGTGAGTCCCACCAGTGTAGAGATCCAGTATGAACCGCCGTCCTCTGCCAATCCTCGCCTCCTGGTTGAGAAGAGCCGGGGGGCGATCCCCCGGTGATCACCCGACGTTACCGTCTTACCGGCGGATCGCTCCGGCGATGACGCCACCGATCAGGGAGAGGAGTCCCTGGTAGACGAATGCTGCCACGATGATGACGAGCGATGTCCCGAGACCCGCGATGAACCCGAACGCCCCGAGGAGAACCGTGCCGCCGACGAGGAGCAGCACCGCGATGACGATGGCACCGAGGATGCCGGCAAGCAGCCCGGCCTTCGCGCCGTTGCTGATCCCGCGCCCGGACATCCAGCCGGCGACGAATCCACCCACCAGCGGCCCGATGACCGGCAGCAGGAAGCCGAGAATGAGTCCCACGAGCCACCCGACGATGACACCTGTCCAGAAGTTATCAGCCATATCCTTCCATCACCGGCGGGAGTTCGGGAACGTGATATATAAGTGTTGGGGCGGGACGTCGGTTACCGGCAAATCCGGGTCCCCGCCCGTCCGGCAAGGGCGTCGGCGGCCCGCTCGAGCGATGCGATGGTTACCCGTCCCCCTCCGGCTTCGAGGAACCCGATAGCCGCCTCGACCTTCGGCCCCATGCTCCCGGGCGGGAACTGCCCCGCCGCGAGATGCTCTCGTGCTTCAGCAACCGTCATCTCATGGATATCCTGCTGGCCCGGTCGCCCATAGTTTAAGGCAACATGCTCGACGTCGGTCAGGATCAGCAGATCGTCGGCGCCGACGAGCCGGGCGAGGAGCGCCGCGGTGTAGTCCTTGTCCACCACCGCCTCGACGCCCCGGAGGGTGCCCTCGCTCCCCGCGACCACCGGGACGCCCCCGCCGCCCGCGGCAATAACGATCACTCCAGCCAGGAAGAGCCGGAGTATCGCCCGCTCTTCGACGAAGGCAACCGGGCGCGGTGAGGGAACCACTCGCCGGCAACCCTGACCCGGCACCTGCACCACCCTCCAGCCTTTCTCCTCCTGGAGCCGTTTCGTCTGCATCGCCGTATATATCGGCCCGATAGGCTTTTCTGGGTTTTCAAACGCCGGGTCGTCGCCGTCCACCAGGGTCTGGGTAAGCACCGTCGCGACCGGGCAGTCGAGCCCCGCCGCCAGAAGGGCCTCGTGCATCGACTGCTGGAGCAGGTAGCCGATCATCCCCTGGCTCTCCGCCCCGCAGACATCCAGCGGCATCGGCGGGAGAGTCTCCTTTGCGATCTCGTTTTTGAGGAGGATATCACCCACCTGCGGCCCGTTCCCGTGGGTGATGACGACAGCGTAGCCGTCGCTCGCGATCTCGGCGATACGCCGCGAGGCTCTCCGGACGTTCGCGAACTGCTCTTCGGCCGTCCCCGTCTCCCGGTGCCGCAGGATGGCGTTCCCACCGAGCGCGATAACCACGGTCTTTCCCTGCATCCCGTTACCCCCGCTCCAGTGTGCAGGTCATGCAGTGCGGGCCGCCGTAGCCCCCTGTCAGGTTCTCGAGGTGGAGTGGATATACCTCGATATCGTGCCGGGAGAACTCCGCCCTGTGTGGGAAGAACCTTCCCTCGTTCCCTATCCGGCGGTAGTCTTCCTCTGCGTGGCGGAGGAGCCGCCCGTAGCGCTGCGGATCGCGTGCGGCCTTCCGCTTCAGATTCAGGAGTACCGTCTGCATCACCCGCTCCCCCTCCACCGCGAGGATGCTGCCGTCGCGGACGCAGAGGATGTTTGCGGCGTAGGAGAGCTGCTCCAGGATCGAGAGGTCGATCACCGCAAACCCTTTCGACCGGACATAGTCGTAGAGGCTTGCAGTCTCGCCCGATGGCTGATACTCTCCGTCCGCCCGGCCATAGATATCGACCCGCGCCTTCCGGAGAAGCACTTCGGATCCGATCACCACACCGCTTCCCGCGACGTTGAAGTAGGTGTCAAGGTGCATATCGACCATCGGGTCGGGCCGGTCGCCCGGGATGAGGGGATGGCCTGGCTGGTGGACGATACCGATCTCGTCGAACCCCGGGGCGCAGCCGAGAAACTGGCATACCCCGGCACGGTTCGTCCGGTCTCCGGTGCCGACGAGGGCGAACTCCCCCATCGGCATGAAGTCCCCGCCCTCGAAGGTCCCTGGCTCCTGCGCCGTCCCGACGATGGGGATGCCGAGGATCTCCCAGAGGAACCGGGTTATCCCGGGTTCCCGTTGCCGTTGCCGCTTTGCCGGCCGTGCGACGACGAGACCGCAGGGGGTCACCGCCTGCTGGTCGCGCATGAAGTAGAGGTTTGCAAGCGGCTGGCGCTCCAGGATATGGACGTCCACCCCACCATGGGGGTGCCCCCGTCCGACCTCGAGGACCGGGTTCAAGAGGAGGAGGGTGAAGAAGTGCAGCGAGTCCAGTGCGTCGGCGTTCTGCTCCATGCTCCGGCGTGCCTCCGCCACCTCTCTCCTGTCGCCCCGGATGGTGACGGTCTCGTGCGCCCAATCGACAAGCCGCCGGCGTATCGCCGGATCGCGGTCGGCGGCATCGAGGACCGTCTCCTTGAGGTGCAGCACACGGACGCCGAACTCCTCGCGGAGGGTGCGGGTGAGAGCGTCATGCTCCCGGCGCGCCTCGTAGCGGCTGAACGCCCGCTCGTAGAGCGCGGCGTAGGGGTCCAACAGCCCGAAGAACATCTCGATCCCCGGCCGGTGAACGGCCACCCTCCGGAGGCGCTCCCACTCCGCCCGCACGCCGGCCGCCATCTTCTCACCGCCCCCGTCGGGGGACTATGAAGAAGTACGCGATCATCACACCGGCGGCGGTCGCCGCGGCGGACACCCAGTTCACCCGCCCGCTGGCCGCGAAACTGACACCGGCAAAGATGGCGAGTGCCAGCATGCCATAGAGGAGGGTTTTTGCGTATCGATGCATCGTTCAGGTGTTCCTTGCCCCCGGGAAAGGATAAACCTGTCGCGAGCAGGCTTAGCAAATTCCAGGACTGCTTTCACTGCCAAACCGGGATAAGGAGCCATATCGCCGCTGGTTATCTACTCAGAGCGGCTCCTCCTGCCGCCCGGAGAGCGAAACCGCAATAATTATAATTCCGGGAAACAATCGACACTCAGGAAATATTATCCACCCGGCAGGAGGAGGTGTTCACCTTGAGGATCAGACGTTATAAATCCCCCATCTCGACGACCGCAAAACCGTTCAGGATAGTGCGGCGACTGCAGCGCAACCCGACCTACACCCCGCTCAGGACCAGCCCTGTGGCAAACGCCGCCGTGCTCGCGGCCCTCTCGGCGACATCCGCCATGTCGGGGCTGACCTTCGGGTTCTGCATGCGCCTCGTGGGGCTGTGAGGCTTCCTCTCATCAACAACGGCTTTTTTAATCCGTCATAGCCCGATGATGTCCATCACCCGGAGCCCGAACAGAACCATCCCCGACCGCAACGTGCCGAGGAGGTTGTTCCCCTCGATCGTGGTCGTGCCGTTCCGCATCGCCGCCCGGAACGTGTCAAACGGCCGGTCGGATGTCATGACATCCTCCACCGTCTCAGAATTAGTGGTCACCGTGACGATCGGGTTCGGGCAGCCCTTTGCATCGAACTGGACGATCTTACGGTCATGGAAGGTGATCCCCATGACCAGCACGCCGTCGGGGGACTGGACATAGAGGTTGACCTTCTCGCCCTCGAACGGCCCGGTCACCCATCCCGGCAGCCGGTCGGCGTACTCGTTGTAGGTCAGGGTATACTCCCTCATCGCAAAGAGGAGTTTCACCTCTTCCGGGCTCAGGTCGACGTTATCGACCACGAGCCCGCCCGTCCCTGCCACAAGCGCCAGCGCTGCGACGAGGAGGACGAGCGCTGTCCGCAGGGCCACCGTCACCGCCATCCTCCCGCCCGCTCCTCGCACTCCGGTGCGCCGGCTCCAGGAGTGGCGCTATATCCGGATCGGGCCCTCTGATAGCCTGTATGGGGATGCAAGTAGCAGTCGCACATGCCGTCTCTGAGGATGGATGGGGGAGTTCTGGTATTTCAGAATGTCTATCCGGACCAACAGTGAAAGGGGTGCCGGGGAGCATTTACCGTCCGGCCCTGCACCCCGCGACCCGATAGAGAGGGGGGCCGGGAGCCCTCCAGATCGCCCGCCGCATTCCGGGAGGGAAAGGGAGATATGACAGCACCTGCATGAAGGGTGTGCGAGCGTGGGACAGTTCTCGCGCGGAAGCGGACGGTGATCGATGGGAGGGGACGATATCATCGAGGTGCGGGACCTCGAACATGCGTTTAACGACTTTACAGCGGTGCGCGGCATCAGTTTCACCGTCAGGAGAGGAGAGATATTCTCCTTCCTCGGCCCCAACGGTGCGGGAAAGAGCACCACCATCAACATCTTAACGACGCTCCTCCCCGTCCAGAAGGGCACGGTGCGGGTGGCCGGCTACGACGTCGCACGGGAGCCGGGGAAGGTCCGGGAGGCCATCGGTATTGTCTTCCAGGACGACGTGCTCGACCGGGACCTCACTGTCCGGGAGACAATGGAGTTCCACGGTCGGCTCTACTCCATCCCCCGCGAAGAACGGCGGCGGCGGATCGACGATCTGCTCCGGGTTGTGGAACTCGGTCCAAAACGTGACGAGCGGACGAAAAACCTCTCAGGCGGTATGAAACGCCGGCTCCAGATCGCCCGGGGACTGATGACCCGGCCGGAGGTTCTCTTCCTGGACGAGCCGACGCAGGGGCTCGACCCCCAGACACGGATGCGGATGTGGGAGTATATCAGGCAGGTGAACGAGGGCGGGACGACGATATTCCTGACGACGCACTACATGGAAGAGGCCGATATGCTCTCCGACCGGATCAGCATCATCGACCACGGCAAGATCGTCGTCTCCGGCACCCCGGGGGAACTGAAGAACACCCTCGGCGAGGACGTCGTCTATCTGGAGACGGCAGATGACATGAAGGCCCGGGAGAGTCTCCGGGGGGTCAGGGAGATTCGATCGGTCACGGAGTCGCCCCGCGGCCTCTCGATCACGATCTCGGCTGATGGGAGCCACTGCCTCCCCCGGATCGTCGATGTGGTGCGGGGTGCGGGGATCGGGATTTCGAGCGTGAACCTGAAAAAACCGACGATGGACGACGTATTTGTCTACTACACCGGCAGGGAATTGCGGGATGAAGGGGCGTGAGTGCCATGGCATGGGAGTTCCTCACCGTCTACTGGCGCGAGATGATCCGGTTCGTCCGGTTCAGAACGCAGCTCTTCTCATCGCTCCTGCAGCCGGCGCTCTGGATGGCGTTTTTCGGTGTCGCAATGTCCTCGAACTTCAACCGGTTCACCTCGGCCGTTCCGGTCCCGCCAGGCGTCTTCCCGGTCGATTACCTCACCTTCATGGCCGCCGGGGTGATCGCGATGACGACCCTCTTTACGAGTCTCTTTGGGGGGATCAGTCTCCTCTTCGATAAGAACTGGGGATTGATGCGGGAGATGCTCGCAAGCCCCATGCCCCGGACCCACATCATGCTGGGGGTCAGCCTCTCGGGGATGACGAAGTCGTTCATTCAGGTGGCCATCATCATGGCATTCGGGCTCCTCCTCGGGGTACAGTTCTTCCCCGGGTTTTCGGCCACGCAAATTGCCCTCTCGATCCTGGGTATATTCACGTTCGTCGGCGTTTTCTCGCTTGGGTTCCTCCTCTTCTCCTCAACCATCTCAATGCGTCTCGAGAGTCCGGAAGGGCTGCAGGGGATCATCACGCTCCTCACCCTGCCGCTCTTCTTCGTCTCGAACGCTCTCTACCCCATCCAGGCGTTCCCGCCACTCTTGCAGGCCCTCTCGATCTACAACCCGCTCACCCACCTGGTCAGCGGAGTCCGCTACTTCGCCCTCGGGAGCGAATTTTTCGCTGTCGGTGCCCGCTACTCCTACACAACGACCGACGTCCTCACATCGTTCGGTTACCTGGTGGTCTTTGCGACGGTGATGTACCTCCTCGCCCGCCGGACGTTTGAGAAGGCGGTGGTGACATAAGGATAATCTCCTATGGGATGGATGGCAGCATGACCATGCAGGGAACCGTATATGCAGCGCTGGTCCTCGGTGTCCTCGTCGCTCTCACCGTTTTCTCCGGGTGCACCGGGGTGCCGGGCCTCGAGGAGACCGAGGAGTTCAACCAGACGGTCACGGTGGAGCCCGGGAGCGGGGTGACCGTAATTAACAGAAACGGGGGCGTGAGGGTGAGCGCCTGGGATGAGGAGCACGTCGCCATTACCGCGGTCAAACGGACCACCTACGGCCGCGCCGAACTCGAGAAGGTCCGGATAGAGGTGGCGGAGGGCGACCCCCTCCGGATTGAGACGGTGCATACCGGGATAAATCCCCGGGTAGGCGTGGACTACACGATACACCTGCCGCCGACCGTGGTCCTGCAGCAGGTCGAGAGTTCGAACGGGCGTATCGATCTCTCCGGGGTGAGGGTGAACGGAACTGAACTCCGGACATCGAACGGCCCGATTCTCGTGGACGGAGCACCGGGTGGTGATCTCGCGGCAGCATCCTCAAACGGCAGGGTCGAGATGCGGGGGGTCGAGGGTTATGTTACGGCGACGACCAGCAACGGCGCCGTCACGGTGGAAGACTGTGGGGGAGTTCTGGAGTTACGGACATCGAATGGTGCCATCTCGGCCGGGATTCCTGCCGTCCGGGGAGATGTGACGATATCTTCAAGCAACGGCGCCATCACGCTCCGGCTTGCGGAGAGCCTGGACGCCGGAGTGGTCGCCACCACCTCAAACGGCAGGATAACGGTCAACGATCTCGCGCTCCAGCTTGACGAGTCGTCGGGCACCCGGATCTCGGGCACGCTCGGCGACGGAGGGCCGATGATCACCATCACCACCTCGAACGGGAATATCGACCTCTCAGGGATCTGACCGGCGGACCCTCCGTAACCTTTTATCCGCTCCGGACCAATCTTCGAGCAACCGCTGATCCGCCATGACACACCTTCTGTTCTTCACCGTCGCGGGGGTGACCTGTGCGCTCCCTCTTGCCGAGACCCGGCAGGTCGTCAGTATGGTGGAACTCCGCCCGGATGCCGGTACGCGCAGGGGGGGAGCGGGGACCATGAACCTGCACGGCAGGACCGTTCCGGTCTACTCGCTCCGGAGACTTCTCGGGCTCCCTGATAGATCTCCTCTCCCCACCGACGTCCTCATCATCGCTCGAATGGGTCCGGACTGCGTGGCCCTCTGGGTGGACTCCGTGAAGGGGGTGCAGGAGAGCACGGTCTCTCCCCCGCCCGATGGCGCCACAAACTCTCCTCCCGGGGTGCTGCTGACCGAAGAAGAGACAGTGCTCATCTACGATCTCCCTGCGTTCCTTGCAGCAGAAGAGACCGGGCAGTTCCCCCTCCCGCCGGGCGTGGCCGGAACCGGCGGGGAGGAGCCGTCCTATGATCCCGGAAGAACCGGGGATATCCTCTCAGGCCGGGCGCGAGCGTTTGCCCGGCCGGAGGAGGAGCCGCGCGAGACACCCTTCTCGGAGATCCTCACGTTCCGGCTCGCCAACCGGGAGTACGCCATCAAGACGCAGTACATCCGGGAAGTCTTCATCATTCGTGAGATCACCCCGGTTCCCGGGGTACCCGATTTCATTGCCGGGATCTGTGCCGTAAGGGGGGAGATCATCTCCATCGTCGACCTCCGCACGCTCTTCTCGATCCAGAAACAGGGGCTGACAGACCTCAACCGGGTCATCGTTCTGACCGACGGGACGGTAACCTTCGGAATCCTTGCAGACTATATCACGGATATCGGGATCGGGCCAACCGACCAATTCTCTCCCGTAGACCCCGGCATGACGCCTATCGAACAGCGTTACCTACTGGGCGCTGCAGACGGGCCGGTGATCGTCCTCGATGCGGCGGCGATCCTTGCCGATCCCGCGATGGTGGTAAACGAGACCAGAAGTTAATTCCACCTGGGACCGACCGTTATGGAAAAATCCCTCCAATACCCGCCCCATTCAAGACAGATCATTATTTATCCCGGAGTGCGCATCAATTTATTAAGTCGTACAAGAGCGGGTGGAACAAAATAGCATGTTCACATTTTTTTCAGACATGAAAGTCGGGACAAAGATCCTCGTCATCTGCCTATTTCTGGCGATCATCCCGACGCTTATGCTTGGCATAGTGGCGTATACCAGTTCGAGCGGTGTGATCAACGACCAGATCGAGACGCTGCTTGAGACGCAGGTGCACGACGCGAAGGGGTGGACCAACGATGTCTACAAACTCACGCGCAATAAGGTGAACAGCGATCTCAACGTTCTCCGGGAGAATTTTTACGCCCGGGGCACCCCCGAGGTCATCGACGGGAAACTGACGCTCGTGAACGCCGGCGGCGATCCGTACGTCATCAACGATAACTTCGAGATCGTCGACCAGGTGCAGTCCCTGGTCGGCGGGGCAGCGACGGTCTTTCAGGTGTATGACGACAACGCTATCCGCGTATCCACAAACGTCATCGGGACCGACGGCACGAGGGCGGTTGGAACCGAGCTGACACAGAACGTCTATGACGTTGTGGTGAACCAGGGGGAGACCTACTACGGGAGCAGGGACCTCTTCGGCAAGCGTTACGTCACCGCATACGAACCGATAAAAGACAGCCGCGGCAGGACTGTAGGGGTCCTCTTCGTCGGGACAGAGGAGGAAGAGACGCTCGACGTCGTCAAGGCGAGCCTCCGGGAGACGGTCATCGGCAACAACGGCTATATGTTCGTCATCGACAGCAACGGCCAGCTACTCGTGCATCCGTCCCTTGAAGGAGAGAACTGGTCCAACGAGGATTTTGTCCAGGAGATGCTCGAAAACGAGGTGGGGATCATCCGGCATCAGGTCGACGGGACCGATATCATCGACGCCTACACCTACTACGAGCCGCTTGACTGGCACATTGTCTCGCGTGCCGAACTCTCCGACTTCACCGGACCGATAGATACCATAAGGAATACGATCATCATCGTCGTCCTCGCATCCATCGCCATGGGTGTCGCCATAGCCATCCTCTTCGGCCGCTCGATCTCCGACCCGTTGCAGCAGGTCGTGCTGATGCTCAAAGAGCTCCGCAACGGACATCTCTCCGCCCGGCTCAACATCAGGCGGAAGGACGAGATCGGGGTCATGGCTAAAACGATGGATGAGTTTGCCGGCGACCTCCAGACGAACGTCGTCGGGAACTTAAAGAAGATCGCTCTCGGTGAGTACGTCCGGGAATTCCCGGTCACCGATGAAGGCGATGAGATCCGCCCCGCGCTCGCGCTGATGGTCCAGTCCCTCGACCATCTCCATAAAGAGACGCTCAAACTCACGGACGCCGCCCGGGCAGGCGACCTCTCCATCCGCGGTGATGAAAAGGCGTTCCGCGGCGGATACCGGATGATCATCGCCGGGTTCAACAAGACCCTCGAGTCGATCACCGAACCGGTGAACGAGGCGATGCGGCTCGCGCGATTCTATGCTTCCGGCGACTTTACCGCCCGGTTCGACGAGAAGATCCCGGTCGCCGGCGAGTTCGTTGCCTACCGCGACGCCCTCAATACCATAGGGATCGAACTCTCACGCCTGATGAAACTGATCAGCGAGGAACTCTACGAAGGTGTCTCGGTTCTCTCGCTCGCATCGAACGAGATCCTGGCGGTCACGACCCAGCTCTCCGCCGCCAGTTCCCAGACCGCCGCAACGGTGAACGAGACATCGGACTCGGTCGAGAGCGTCAGGAAGAAGACCGAACTGGTGAACCAGAAGACGAAAGGCGTCTCCGAGAAGGCAATGCGAGCGCTGGAGGTCTCAAAAGGCGGCCAGAAGTCCGTGCGCGAGACCCTCGAGGGCATGAACCAGATCCAGCGAGAGATGGATATCGTCCGGATGAACGTCATCCGGCTCTCCGAGCAGAGCCAGGCCGTCGGCGAGATCATCGCGACCGTGACCGACATCTCCGAACAGTCCAACCTGCTCGCGGTGAACGCCTCCATCGAAGCCGCAAAGGCCGGGGAGTTCGGGAAAGGGTTTGCCGTCGTCGCAAACGAGATCCATAACCTCGCCGAGCAGTCGAAGAAAGCGACCTCAAACATCCGGGCCATCCTCACCGATATCCAGCAGGGGATCTCCTCGACCGCGGTCTCGACCGAGCAGGGGATCCGGTCCGTCTCGGATGCGGTCCGGCTGACAAACAACGCCCAGGAGGCGATAGAGGTGCTCGCCCGGTCGATAGCAGACTCCTCGCAGGAGGTCATCGAGATCGCCTCTTCGATCCAGACGCAGGCCTCAGGGGTCGACCAGATCTCCCGCGCAATGGAGAACATTCGCGACGCGGCACAGAAGAACCTCGAAACCACCCATAAGGCGGAGAAGACCGCCGAGGACCTGCACGAGCTCGGTGTTCGCTTAAAGAGGATCACCCAGCAGTACCGGGTCTAACACGACTGGCCATGACCGGATCGGACGATGTATTCCGTGCCCGTCTCCTCGAGACGTTCCGCGAGGAGGCGGACGAGTACCTTGAGGCGATCACCGACGGGCTGATCGAGCTTGAGAAAGCGGGGCCGACACCTGAGCAGATCGAGTCGGTCTACCGCAGGATCCACAGCCTTAAGGGCGCGGCACGTGCAGTCAACCTCCGTGAGATCGAGTCTCTCTGCCAGAACCTCGAGACCATCTTCTCCCTGGTGAAACGGGGCGAGTACGCTCCCGGAGTGGACGACTTCGACCTCTTCCACCGGACACTCGCGGTCGTGAAGGCGCTTCTCCGCGGAGAGAGGCCGGACACATCGCCGACGGAGATAAACGGGGCGCTCCGGGCCATTCCCGGAGGGAAGAAGCCGGCCGAAGGGATCCGCGATGGCAGGACTGCCGGGAACGGCTCCCAGGATGGCCGGCAGGGCAAACGGGGTCCGGTCTTCCAGGAAACCCGCGCTCCCGACGCCCCGGGGGGTCGTAACAGTGGCGAACCGGCAGGACCGGGGCCGGATGGAGGCACGGTGCGGATTGCGGCCCATAAACTCGACCGGCTTACCACCGGGGCCGACGGTCTCCTCACGACACGGCTCTTCATCACGCAGCGGATACGGGAGCTTGAGGAGATGATGACCCGTTTTTCCCTCTGGCAGTGGAACCACTCTCAGGCATTCAACGACCTGCACCTGATCCGCAGGAAGGTATTCGGTGAAGAGAAGGCAGCGATACCCCCCGATCTGATCCTGCCGCTCCAGCGGGCGGTCGAGTTTCTGGAGTACAACCGGGAGTTCGTCACCTACCTGCAGCACGATCTCGCCACGCACCTCCGTGCCATGGAGATCGACCAGTCGGCACTCAAGGCGAGCACCTCCGAGATCTCCGATCTGATTCACGATGCCGCGTTGCTTCCGGCTTCAAGCATGCTCACGCCGTTCTCTGCGTTCGTGAGAGAGTTCTCCCGCACCTCGGGAAAATCGGTCGACCTCACGATCGAGGGAGGGGAGATCGAGGTCGATCGACGTATCCTCGATTCGTTAAAGGAGCCCGTCATGCACCTTATCCGCAACAGTATCGACCATGGAATCGAGGATCCGGAGGTCCGGATCGCCCACAAGAAACCCGCCACCGGCTCCGTGCGGATCCGGGTCTTCCCCCGCTCCGGCAGCAGGGTTGGCATCGAGGTGGCCGATGACGGTGCCGGCATCGACAGCAGCGCGATCCGGAGAACCGCCGTCGAGAACGCCGTGATCACGAAGGAAGAAGATGCGACCCTGACGGACAGCGAGGCGATCTGGCTCATCTTCAGGTCGGGAATGACGACAAGCCGGATCGTCACCGACCTCTCGGGGAGAGGGCTTGGGCTTGCGATCGTGGAGGATACCGTATCCCGCCTCGGGGGGGAGGTGACCGTCTCCTCGGCTATCGGAAAAGGGACATCCATCACCTTCTTCGTCCCGGTCAGGATGGCCACCCTCCGCGGGCTGCTCGTCCGCTCCGAGAGGCAGGTGTACGTCCTCCCGATGCAGCAGGTCAAGCAGGTTCTCCGGGTGCGCCCCGACTCCCTGGTCCTCTCCAGGGGGCGACCGACGATCCGGCTCTCAGGGGAGACGGTCGAGGTCATCCAGCTCACCGGGGCCCTGGGTATCCCCCCGTCCGGTCCCGCCCCGGGGGAGACGCGCTTGAAGCCTCTCGTCATCATCGCATACGGGGCGGGACAGATCGCTTGCATGGTCGATGAAGTGATCCGGGTGCAGGAGATCGTCGTCCGGCCGCTCGGGAGCCAGCTCCGCTCGGTCCGAAGGATCGACGGTGCCGTGATCCTCGGTGACGGAAGTGTGGCGCTCGTTCTCGACCCCATCGAACTGATCCAGGACGCGATGCAGGCGGATCGGTCGGCACCTCTCCCGGTACTCCCGGGAGAGGCGGGGCGGCGGATCCTCGTCGTGGAGGACTCGGTTACGTCACGAGTCCTGCTGCAGACAATTCTCGAACAAGCCGGATATCAGGTAGAGACTGCTGTCGATGGCATCGACGCATTCGCAAGGCTTAAGCAACATGAGTTTGATATGGTCGTTTCAGATGTAGATATGCCCCGGATGAACGGTTTTACGCTCACCGAGAAGATACGTGCCGAAGGCCGGCAGTTTGCCGGGCTTCAGGTGGCGCTGGTCACTTCGCTCGACTCACCCGAAGATCGGGAGCGGGGGAAAGCGATTGGGGCGAACGCCTATATCGTCAAGAGCAACTTCGAGACGGGGGGCTTTCTCGAGGTGATCCGCCACCTGATGCGTCGCCGCTGACGGAGAGGACCAGGAGGACCGATATGGAAGAGAAGCGCAAGAGAACGGCAATGACCATTCTGGTGGTGGAGGATAGCCGGACGCAGGCTGAGCTCCTCCGCCATATGCTTGAGACGGAAGGATACGATGTTACCCTGGCGGCGGACGGCACCGAAGCAATGCGGCGGATAGGGGCCGGTCGGCCCGATGTCGTCCTGACCGACGTCATGATGCCCGGGATGGACGGGTACGAGCTCTGCCGCCGGATCAAGCAGGATTTCCCGGAGATCCCGGTCATCCTGGTCACCAACCTCTACGACCCCGCCGACGTGATGAGGGGGCTTGCATCCGGGGCTGACAGTTTCATCGTCAAGCCTGTCGACCCAGGGCACGTCCGCTCCCAGATCGAAGCCGTCCTCCAGACGCGAGAGATGCCCGACCCGGATGGTTCTTCCGCAGGACTGGAGGTCCCCTTCTCCGGCAGCACCTATACCGTCGCCGCCGGAAGGCGCAAGATCCTCAACACACTCCTCTCAACGTATACCGTCGCGGTGACGAAGAACGCGGAACTCCAGGAGGCACAGGAACAGTTGCACTCCCTGAACGATCAGCTCAGGGATGCCGTGGAGGACCTCTCGCGCAGCAATGAGAGTCTTGCGGCGGAGAACCTGGAGCGGAAGCGCGTGGAGAAGGCGCTCGCGGATGCCAACAGGAAACTTCAGCTCATGGCGAGTATCACCCGCCACGACCTCTTAAACCAGCTCGCGGCGCTCCGGGGGTATCTTGACCTGGCGCAGATGTTGCGTGAGAGGGAACCGGCGAACGCGTGGCGCCATGTCGAGAGCGCCGGTGAGATAGTGAACCGGATCGACAATACCCTCCGGTTTACGGCCGAATACCAGAAAGTGGGGGCAACATCTCCCCTCTGGCAGGAGGTCAGAACGCTTGTGGGACGTTCGGAGAAGTATGTCTCCATGGGGACGGTAACCCTTGAAAACACCGTTCCGGCAGGGGTAGAAGTATACGCAGACCCGCTCATCGAGAAAGTCTTCTCAAACCTCATCGAGAACGCGCTACGCTACGGGGAGACGGTCACCTCCATCACTTTCAGCCTCAAGCGGGAGGGAGATGCATATGTCATCCTCTGTGAAGATGACGGCGTGGGGGTCTCTCCCGACGAGAAGGAGAAGATCTTTTCCTACGCGCACGGAATGAACACCGGTCTCGGGCTCTTCCTCGCGCGGGAGATCCTCGCCATCACCGGAATCACCATCCAGGAGACGGGAGAGCCGGGGAAGGGAGCACGGTTCGAGCTCCTCTGTCCGGCGGAGGTGATCCGTGCCCACGGCCAGCACACAGGATGAGCACGACCGGCCGGGGGCTCGCTCCCGGTGCAGGCAAAAACCGCAACTGCAGGTCTCCCCATGAACGTCGGAAACCCCCTCGCCATGTCCTTCTCCAGCACACAAAACCGCATCGCAATCATCGCCGGGCTGACGGTGCTGGCCCTCGGCGGAAACCTGCTCGGCCTGATCCTCGGCGCCCCGGAGGGTCTCCTTCCCCTCCCGGCCCTCCCGCTCAGCATCCCGATCATCCTCGCGAGCTACTGGTATCCGCGGCGGGGTCTCCTCTTCTCCGCATTCCTCGCCGTCGCCTACGCCGTCACGGTCTTCCTCCTCTCCCCGCCCGACACCCAGTTCGCTCTCACCATCCTCCCCCGTGCAGTCTTCCTCATCCTCGTCGGCGGGGTGGTCGCGCTCCTCTCGACGAGACTCCGGGAGTCCGAGCAGCAGATGAACGAGATCATCGAGTTTCTGCCCGACGCGACATTCGCCATCGACCGCGAGGGGAAGATCATCGCCTGGAACCACGCGATCGAGGAGATGACCGGGGTGAAGAAGGATGCCATGCTCAACCGGGGGGACCACGAGTACGCCATACCCTTCTACGGCGAGCGGCGGGCGCTGCTCGCAGACCTGATCCTCCAGGGCGGCCCCGACGCAGGGAACCCGTCGATCAGGAGAGAAGGAAGCACCCTCGTCTCGGAGGCCTCCGCCCCCTGTCTCCGGAACGGGCGGGGAGCACACATCAGGTTCGCAGCGACAGCGCTTCTCGACCGGAGCGGAAGGGTTACGGGCGCCATCGAATCCATCCGGGACATCAGCGACGAGGTCATGATGGAAGCTGCGCTTCAGAACGCCGGCCGCCAGCTCAATACCCTCTCGGGGATCCTGCGCACCGATCTCTCGAACCGGCTTGCAGTCCTGTACGGGCATCTCTCGCTCGGCGTCATGAAGTTCGACGATCCCGAGATCCTCTCCTTCATCGACGACTTAAACGATGCTGCAAACGGTATCCGGCGGCAGATAGAGATCTCACGCGAATTCCGCGATATCGGGACATCGCCGCCGGCATGGATCGGCGTGCAACAGACCGTCAGGAACGCGGCGAGCGCCCTGGCCTTCGGCAACGTCTCCCTCGAAGCATGGACGGAGCGACTCGAGGTCTTTGCCGACCCTCATCTGGGGACGGTCTTTACCCACCTCTTTGAGAACTCCCTCGCTCCGGCGACGGGGGCGACCCGGATCGTCGTCACCTACCACCTGCGCCCGGAGGGTTGTGCAATCATCGTCGAGGACGACGGGGCCGGAATCCCTGACACGGAGAAGGAGGGACTCTTCGTCCAGAAGCCGGAGGGGTACGGGCACGGGCTCTTCCTCACCCACGAGATACTTGCCATCACCGGGATCGCAATCCACGAGACCGGAACGTTCGGAACAGGCGCGAGGTTTGAGATCCTGGTGCCGTCCGAAGGATACAGGATTGTCTGAGATGATTGCATGATGCCTGCTGTTTTTTCAGTGACTGAAACCGGGGCGGCCAAAATTCGGCCGGAGGTCCGTGAACTCAGGAGTGCGGAGTTCCCCGCTGCGGACGAGGTCTGGCGTGAGTACCACGGTATGGCCGCCGACCCCGCCAGGGACAGGACTTTTGCAGTCTTCCTCGACGGACGGATCGTCTCCCTGGCCCGGTGCAGGAGGCACCCCGACGGCAGCATGGAGGTCGACGGCGTCTTCACGCCCGAGGCCTGCCGCGGGAGGGGATACGCCCACATGGCAATGGCGGCTCTCGTCGTGGCCTGCCACAACGACGACCTCTACATGTACGCGGTCGAGAGCCTGACCGGGTTTTACGCGGAATTCAGGTTCATCTCGATACCGGAGCGCGACCTCCCGCCCGGTATTCGCGAACGCTACACCTGGGCGGCGGGGAACATGGAGGGCGCCGAGGTCCGGCCGATGCGCCGAAGAGCCGGGCTGTAGACCCGGCCGCTACCCGCCACCGTAGTGTCGGGAGTGCAGGCACAATTCTTATCCTCCGGCGATCAGAGAATACGTACAGGACGGAGCAGATAACGATGGCAGACGTCTATTTCGCGAATCTCAGGGCAAGGAGCCACCGGGAGAGCAAAGTACAGAAGATCCGCCGCCTCTTCGATGCAGCCGGGTTCGGTGAGGTGGTCCGGCCGGGGGACCTTGCAGCCGTCAAGCTGCACGTCGGGGAGCGGGGGTGCGACACCTACCTGCATCCGCTCTTTGTTCGGCAGGTGGTCGACAAGGTGAAGGAGCGCCAGGCGCACCCGTTCATAACCGATACCGCCACCCTCTACGCGGGGAGCAGGGCCGACGCCGTCAGGCATACCGTCACCGCCATCGAGCACGGGTTCGATTACGCAGTCGTCGGCGCCCCGGTGATCGTCGCCGACGGCCTTGCAGGCGGCTACTGGGCGGAGGTCGCCATCGATGGGAAGCACTTCCAGAACGTCCGGATCGCGGGCGGCATTCTCGACGCTGACAGTATGCTCGTCCTCTCGCACGTCAAGGGCCACGACCTCGCCGGGTTTGGGGGGGCGATCAAGAACCTGGCGATGGGCTGCGCCCCGCCCTCGGGGAAGGCAGAGCAGCACGCGTGCCGGCCGCTCGTGGAGAGTGAGAACTGCGTCGGGTGCGGCAGATGCGTCCAGGTCTGCCCGCAGGCGGCGATGACCATCGTCGAGGGGCGGGCGCAGTTCAACCCGGAGCACTGCGTCGGGTGCGGCGACTGCATGCGTTCCTGCGAGACAGGCGCGATCGAGTTCGACTGGACGACGGAGATCGGGCCGTTCCTGGAGAGGCTCTGCGAGTACGCCCTCGGCGCTGTCCACAGTAAATCCGGGAGAGTGGGCTACATCAACTTCCTCCTCAACATCACCCCGGATTGCGACTGTGTTCCCTGGAGCGACGCAGCGATCGTCCCCGATATCGGGATCCTCGCTTCCACCGATCCGGTTGCGATCGACCGCGCGAGCCTCGACCTCGTCAACAGCGAGCAGGGGTTCGCCCGGACACACCTTGCGGAGAACCTCGCCCCGGGGGAAGACAAATTTAAGGGGGTCTGGGACTATACGGACGGGGACTATCAGATCGCCTACGCTGCCCGGATAGGCCTCGGGGAAGAAGTCTACCACCTGATTGAGGTATGAGATGACGACCGGAAAAGTACTGCTGCTCTGCGGGAGTCCGCGGATCGAGGGAAACACCGCGCAGGTGCTCGGGGAGTGCGCAAAGATCCTCGAACACGAGGGTATCGAGACCGAGACCGTGCTGCTTGCAGAGATGCACATCCTCTCCTGCACCGCCTGCGGCCTCTGCGGCGGGGGGGAGTGCGCCCTCGATGACGGCTTGAACGAGATCATCGATAAGCTCCGGGAGGCGGACGGGTTCATCGTCGGCACCCCGGTCTACTTCGGGACCGCACGGGGCGACGTCATGTCGGCACTGCAGCGAATCGGGATGGTCTCGATGTCGTCGGACTCGTTCCTCTCGCGGAAGGTGGGTGGCCCGATCGCCGTGGCCCGGCGGGGTGGGCATACCGCCACGCTCCAGGAGATGCTGATGTTCTTCCTCATCAACGACATGATCGTGCCGGGCTCCACATACTGGAATATGGTCTTTGGGCGAGCACCGGGGGAAGCCTTAAACGACGAGGAAGGGATGAGAACAGTCCGGAGGTTCGCCGAAAACGTCGCGTTCCTGATAAAGAAGCTGCACTGAAACCCGGCGTCTCTTCTGACCGGATTGCACAGGATACAGGGAAAACGGCGGCGTCTCATCGGCCCTCCGAAGAAGAACCTTTTTCACCCTGTACGGAAGAGGGATCACCACGGAGCTTTCGTCCGAACCGATCAGCCCGGATGTCGCGGATACGGCACCGCTGACCCGGCGGGAGATCGCCGACCTTGCACCGGAGATCCCCGAGTGGTCGCTCGAGGGCGGCCGCATCTCGGCCCGGTTCGCCTGTAAAGGGTTCAACGAAGCCGTGATCTTTCTCCGGGAGATCGTCATCTTCTCCGCGCGGGAGAACCATCTCCCGGATATCGGCATCCACGAAGGAAGGTTCGTGGATGTCGCCTGGTACACCTACGCCATCGGCGGGCTCTCCCAAAACGACTTCATCATGGCCGCGCGGCTCTCCGAGTGGCTCAGGTGCCGGCAGGGCGGGAACCTTTAGCCGGTCCCGAACGCCCGCATAACCCTTGCTTTAATGGCTTCTTTCGGGAGGGCGCCGACCACCCGGTCGACCAGCATGCCGTTCGCGAAGAAGAGGAGTGTCGGTATCGCCGTTATGCTGAAACTCGACGCCAGGGTGGGGTTCTGATCGACGTTGCACTTGCCGAAGGTCACCCTGCCGGCGAAGTCACGCGCGAGGTCCTCGATCACCGGGGCCACCATCCGGCAGGGGCCGCACCATTCCGCCCAGACGTCGACGACCAGGAAGGAGTGCTCCCGTACGATCTCCTGAAACCTGTCGTCGACGACCTCGATAACCCCGCCCGTACCGCCCTGGATCCGGGCTTCGAGTTCCCGGAGACGTTCTTCCCGGAGACGCTGCAGATCGTCGTCCACCGGTCTGTTCTCTTCCATACAACGCAAGTATGCTACATGCCCCTATAAAAGATTGCGAGGTGTGACGCTCCTACCGGAGCGAAGCTTGAGCCCCGGGGGGTTTTGAAGAACGACTGCCGGCACGACCGGAGTTTGAGAAGACCGGAGGTCTTCGAGTAGGGACGGGCTGAAGGACCGAAGGTCTTCGAATTGTGACAATTCTGACCGCGGAAAGATATATATCATCGAAGAAACAATGTTATATACCTCACAGATTAGGAGCGAGGTGGGGTAGTCAGGAAATCCCGGCGGGCTCATAACCCGTAGACCGATGGTTCAAATCCATCCCTCGCTATGTTAAGTTCTTCAGCGTCTTTGCGCATTTTTGTCTTATATTTACTGCATTACAACGGATTTTCCCCTTCGAGCCTGCACGCTCGCGCCCGGTGAGCCCGCAGACAGCCCAATCACGCAGGATCCCCCCTGACGGTTGAATCGGCCGGTACAGGTGCGTGGGACGAAGCGGTTCTTTCCGGGAGCCGTGGTTTTTTCCGGGTGCTTGTTCCCTCGAGTAAAAAAACTCAAATTTCTCAAAATAAAAAATGGGGGATACGACAGCGCGCAGGGGAGAAACCGCCTAAGTCTGTTCCTTCCCGGCCCTGAAGATCGAGAGGTCAGACTGGTGGGTGCCGGCCACGTAGTCCACGACACAGTGGCAACTCTTCTCCCCGTGGATATCCACCGGGTAGCACCCGGTCAGACATCCGGTGCAGAGGTTCCGCTCGCCGCACCCTATCGCCTCCACCAGGTCCTTGAGCGGGATGTAGGTGAGCGACGTCGCGCCGATGCTCTCCCGCACCGCCTCGACCTCTTTGCCGCTCGCGATCAGTTCCGTGCGGGTGGGCATATCCACCCCGAGGTAGCAGGGGGCAATGATCGGCGGAGAACCGACCCGGAGGTGGATCTCTTCGGCCCCCGCATCGCGGATCATGTTCACGATCCGGCGCGACGTCGTCCCCCGGACGACGCTGTCATCGACGAGGACCACTCTTTTATCCTTCAGGTTTCCCCTGACGGTGTTGAGTTTGATCCTGACCGCCCGCTCCCGCTGCTCCTGGGTCGGCATGATGAACGTCCGGCCCATGTAACGGTTCTTCATCAGCCCCTCGACGAACGGGATCCCGGATCGTTCGGCATACCCGGCGGCGTACGCGATACCGGAGTCGGGGACCGGACAGACCGTATCCCCCTCAACAGGGCTCGCATCATAGAGTTTTTGCCCGATCCGCCGCCGCACATCATAGACCAGCGTCCCGTCCATGACCGAGTCGGCGCGGGCGAAGTAGATGTACTCGAAGATGCAGTACGCCCTCCGGTTGGCGGTCGCGATCTGGATGGAGGAGAGCCCGTTTGCATCGATACGGACGAGTTCTCCCGGCAGCACGTCCCGGATGAACGTCCCGTCCAGTGCATCGATCGCCACGCTCTCCGACGCAACAATGTAACCCCCGCCGAGCCTGCCGATACAAAGCGGTTTGATACCAAGCGGGTCGCGGAAGGCGTAGATGGTGCCGTTTAAGAGCGCAACGACGGCATAAGAGCCCCGCAGGCGCCGCATGCAGAGCCGGACGGCATCTTCCATGCTCTTTGAGGTCCGGAGCGCATCGGCAATGATATTCCCGATGATCTCGGTGTCGGTCGTGGTGCAGAAGATCTGCCCCCGGCGTTCGTAATCCTCCCTAAGTTCATCCGTGTTAACCAGGTTGCCGTTATGGGCGATCGAGAGGTCGAGCCCCCGGTACCTGAAGTTGAACGGTTGAACGTTCTCCGGGACCTTCGACCCGGTTGTCGGGTAGCGGACGTGTCCAATTCCGGCGTTGCCCTGCAATTCCTGCAGAGTCTGGCTGTTGAAGACCTCAGCAACGAGTCCCTGCGCTTTGTGCGTGTGCAGGGTCGTGCCTTCAAAAGTAGAGATCCCCGCGCTCTCCTGCCCCCGGTGCTGGAGAGCGTACAGGGCGTAGTACAGCGGAAAAGAGACACCGCCAGCATCGACGATGCCAACGATACCACACATGATACAACTCTAATGCGTCGGTACCTTTGCCTTCTTTTCCGTCCAGCGGTAACTACGGAGCCTCCGGCTTCTGCCGAAGCCACAGGACGCACAGACCTTGTGCTGTGCGTGGAACGAGATCTTGCCGCATCGCCTGCAGGCGATGTGGGTGCGCTTCTGCCGCTTGCCCATTGAGGGTGTGCCTTTTGACATTCTCTCTCACCTGATTTTATTCAACTGAAGGGGTAATGTAGATAACATTGTCACCGCGGACGATCAACGTGCCGAGTTTCTGCGCCGTGCCGTCCGTTTCTTCTTCTGCCTTATCCAATACCAGATTCATATGAACGTCATACCCCTGGAGGATCCCCCGGATCTCTCTCCCACCTTTGAGGCTGATGATAACGGGCTGACGATTCAGTACCTGATCTAAAATATCTAACGGTCTTGGCGTCATATGATTACCCTATGCCGTCCCTTTCTGGAGTAATATATTTGAGCGAGGAAGCTACTTAAATATAACCGCGTTGTTGCGCTAGAGTTAACACTTCCCCGAGGTCTCGATTACATGCCAAAGATCACCGTAAAAAAACGTCACGTCATCCGGAAGTCACAGATAGCCGATCTCCTGGGCCGGCTGGCCGACGAGATCGGAGCGTCGGCCGATCTCTTTCGGTCCGACCGGATCGAGCGGGTGGAGACGGATGCCCCCGTCGGGATCTACCTCGTCGACAAAAAACCGCTTCTGATAGCCTCCGAGACCTGGGCCTTTCCCAGCCTGCGGGGCCTCATTGAGCACCCCATCCCCGAGCGGCGGGTGGTGGTCGATGCCGGCGCGGTCAGGTTCGTTGCAAATGGCGCGGATGCTATGCGCCCGGGGATCATCTCGATCTCGCCGGACATCCGGGAGGGGCACCCCGTCCAGATCGTCGAGGAGCGCTACGGCAAACCGCTTGCAATCGGGATTGCGCTCCTTGATGCCGCCGATATGGAGCGACAGGAGAAGGGCAAGTCGGTCAAAAGCGTTCACTACGTCGGAGACGATATCTGGAATCTCGAGATCTGACGGAGAAATTAAAAGATACTATTAAATAAAATTCATTCCTCACTTTTTCTATGGTTAAAAAGCTCTTTGACAGCATCCTCGGTAAAAGCCCCGTAAAAACCGAAGAGGACTACATGGAACTCGACCTCGCATCCTACGAGGGAACGAGCGAAGAAGAACCAGCATCCATGTACATCAAGATCGCCACCATCGCCGACCTCAAGGATACCCCCCGCGTCAAAGACGAGGTCTACAACGGCAATATCGTCATTGTCGATATCGGGCGGCTGAAGATGGACAAGGTGACGTTCGAACGGGTCCTAAAAGACCTCCGCGACGTGGCAAAGGACGTGAACGGCGACATCGTCGGCCTCGGGGAGCAGAAGTACGTCCTCATCACGCCTATGTCCGTCAAGGTCTCACGCGAGAAGATCGGCGGGGGCCTCTAGTGCGGGAGTGCTATCCCGGGACCTGCCCCGCGTGCAGCGGCGAGATCGAGATCGTCCATCACCGTCTTGAGATCCCCCACTTCCCCGATCTCCTGCTCGTCGCTATCGCCTGCGACGCCTGCGGCTACCGGCACACCGACACCATCATTCTCGGGGAGGGCGACCCGGTGAGGTGGACGGTGCGGGTCGAGGGGCCCGACGACCTCGCGATCCGGGTGGTCCGGAGCACGATGGGGACGATCGAGATCCCGGAGCTCGGCCTCGCGGTCGAGCCCGGGACAGCCTGCGAGGGGTTCGTCACCAATATCGAGGGGGTTCTCGACCGCTTCGAGCAGGCGGTCGAGACGATCCTGGCAAACCCCGAGAGCGACGACGAGCAGGCGGCCGCACTCCGGATGCAGGAGACGATCGGGGCTGCACGGGAGGGGGCCGTTCCATTCACGGTCATCATCGAGGACCCCTCGGGAAACAGCATGCTCGTCAGTGAAAAAGCCGAAAAGATGCTCCTCGATCAGGGCGAAACCTGATATTTTTCTTTTTTGCCCTCCGGGGGTTAACCTGAAATAGGTCCACCTCCATACGCGGCGCCGAGGTGAAGAAAATGGCACGAACAATATCGGTGCTGAAGTGGGAGACCGAAGAGGAGGTCGAGAACGCCGTCCACGACATCAAAGCAGAGATGGACGAGCGGGGCGGGCTGACCAAGGATACGGAGCGAGCGATGCAGCACTCGCTCCTGGTGGCCGACCCCGATCTCACAAGCCGCTTCCTGCAGCGAATCCGGGAGCAGGTCCCCGACGCGCTGCACTACTTCGAGGAGGCAGGCGGCGGGGCGTGAGTTTGAGAGTACCGTGGGATCTGAAGGCGAGTGAAAGCGGGCCCGGAGACTTTGAGCACGGTATCGAAAGGGGGAGGGTGGCGGAGCCCCCAGAACAGGGGTCGGTAGGACGGATCACGAGGATTCATCCTTCGCGTGAGATCGTATGTTGCAGGAGGGTGCGGCCGGAGGATGGGGAGCGCCGTGAACCTGCGAACAACACTACGCGGACACCGGAGCTAAAAAACGGAGGATAAGGAGCCCTTCACCGGATCTCGACACCCTTCAACCGCACTCCCGGCTCCTCGGTCACCACGCCGACCACCCGGGCGTCGGGGATAACCGATTGGATCGCCGCCACGCTCTCCGCCGGGGCGACGAAGGCGTAGCCCATGCCCATGTTGAACGTGCGGTACATCTCCATATCGCTGATGCCGCCGTTCTCCTGCAGCCAGCGGAAGATGGGGGGGACCGCGAGGGGATCGGTGACGGAGAACCCGTACGCCGTGAGCCTCTGGAAGTTCAGGAGGCCTCCGCCGGTGATGTGGCACATCCCGTGGACGGTGCACGCCTCCGTCACCCGGAGCACCTCGTGGTAGATCCGGGTCGGCGTCAGGAGCTCTTCGCCGAGGGTCTTGCCGTTCGAGAGACGGGTGTCGTAGGAGGCGCAATCCTCGACGACCCGGCGGGCGAGCGTCAGTCCGTTGCTGTGGACGCCGCTCGAGGGGACGCCGACGATCTTATCGCCGGGGACGATCCCCTCGCCGGTGACGACCTTCTCCTTCTTCTGGACCCCGAGGCATGTTCCCGCCAGGTCGAGGCCGTTCACGAGCCCCTTGAGGGTCGCGGTCTCGCCGCCGACGATGTTCATATTCGCAAGTCTTGCCCCTTCGTTTAAGCCCTCGCCGATCTGGGCCATCTTCCCGGGCGAGAGCGCGTCGGTCGCAATGTAATCGACAAACGCCACCGGTTCGAGGTTCATCACGTAGAGGTCGTTGACGTTCATCGCGATGCAGTCGATCCCGACGGTATGCCAGTCACCGAGCGCGTCGGCGACGAGCATCTTGGTGCCGACGCCGTCGACCGCGAGCGCGAGGACATAGGGGCCGCAGTCGATCAGCCCGGCAAAGTGCCCGACCTTCCCGACCATCGGGAAGGCACCGGTTCTCCGGTAGGTGAGCGAGTCGATCAGCGCCCGGACCGCCCGGGCCTCGAGATCGATATCGACCCCGGCTTCGCGGTAGGTATGTTCAGTCATCAGAATTCTCCGAGAGTCGGAATTCGTCGTGCAGCACCTGCAGGGCCCGTTTGCCGTCCCCGCCCTTCACGACGAACGAGACGTTCACCTCGCTTGAGCCCTGCGAGATCATCATGGTGTTGATAGAGGCCCGGCCGAGCGCGGAGAAGATCCGGCCGCCTGTCCCGGGGGTGCCGGCCATCCCCGCACCCACCACGGCGACCGCCGAGACATCCCGGTCGTAGGTTGCCTCACGCACGATGCCCTGCTTCACGATCGGGGTGAGGGCACAGATCGCGGCCTCCAGGTGAGACTCATCGATGATGAGGGAGATGTTGGCTTCACTTGAGCCCTGCGAGATCATCATGACGTTCACCTCCCGCTCCGCGAGCGCGGAAAAGATCGATTTTGCGACGCCGGGGCGGCCGATCATCTGCGCACCGTTGATGTTGATCAGGGCCACCTTCTCGATCAGGGCGATGGCCTTGACCACCCGCTTCTCCTGGTGCTCATCGCGGAGGATGAGGGTGCCGGGAACTTCGGGCTTAAAAGAGTTCTTGACCCGGATCGGGATATCCTTCTGCATCGCGGGTTCGACCGACCGCGGGTGGAGCACCTTGGCGCCGAAGAAGGAGAGTTCCATCACCTCGAGGTAGGAGATGTCGTCGAGCACCCGGGCATCCTTGATGATCCGGGGGTCGGAGGTCATCACCCCATCGACGTCGGTCCAGATCCAGATCTCGTCGGCATCGATCCCGGCCCCGACGACGGCGGCCGAGTAGTCCGAACCGCTCCGTCCGAGCGTGGTGATGACACCCTGCTCCGTCGCTCCCATGAAGCCCATGATAACCGGGACGGCATCGACGAGCAGCGGCGCGACCCGGCTCCGGATGCTCGTCTCACTCGCCGGGAGGGCCCGGGCGTCTCCGTGGTTTGCGGTCGTGACGATCCCGGCCTCGACGCCGTCGAGGACGACCGAGGAGATGCCGCGCTGCCGGAGGGCAGCGCTCACGATCGGGGCGGACAACCGCTCCCCAAACGAGATGATGTAGTCGCGGGACCGGGGAGTCAGTTCCTTCAAGGTATGCACCGCGGTGAGGATGTTCTGTAGCCGGGTGAGCCGGTCGTCGATGACCGCCGTCACCTCACCGATGTAGTCGGGAGCCACCTCGCCGAGGAGCCGGGTGTGCCGGGTCCGCATCGCCGAAAGAAGTGTCCCGATCGGGGGCTGCTCCTTGCTCGTTATGACCTCGTCAGCCACCGCGACGATCTGGTCGGTGATCCCCGAGCATGCCGATACGACTACCGCGACCTCATCGCTTGCTTGCCTGTGTGATTCTACAATGTCTGCGACCCGCCGGATACAGTCTGCCTCTCCGACGGAGGTGCCGCCAAATTTCATTAAAAGCCTCATTCTGGCTCACATGTCCCCTGCAATTACTTTATGGTATTATACAACGCACCGATTAATAAGATGCTTGTAGACGAGATTGTGGACGCGCACGTGCTGGTTATCGGAAGCGGCGGCGCCGGAGTGCGGGCTGCCATTGAGGCCTCCCGGTACGGCGGCGTGGTCCTGGTCTCAAAGACCATCGCCGGCAAAGGCGGGTGCACGACGATGGCGGAAGGCGGCTTCAACGCCGTGTTGCGGGACCAGGACTCCGTTCTGGTACACCGCGAGGATACGCTGAAAGGTGGGGCATACTTAAACGACCCCGCGCTCGTGGATGCACTGACCCATGAGGCACCGGAGCGGATCGCGGATCTCATCCGGTGGGGTGCGGTCTTCGACGTCACGGATGACCGGCAGGTGGCACAGCGGCCGTTTGGCGGGCAGCGGTTCCCCCGGACATGCTACGCCGGGGATCGGACCGGCCATGAGATGATCATGACCCTCCTCGACCGCCTCGACGCGACCGATACACGGCTCTACCAGGAGGTCTCGGTCATCGACCTCATAAAAGATGAGAATGGTGCGGTCGCCGGTGCCATCGCACTGGACCGGGATGGGAGCCTCATGCTCTTCCGGTCCGACGCCACGGTGCTTGCGACCGGCGGGGGAACACAGGCCTACGACATATCCACGAACTCCGCCGCCGGGACCGGCGACGGATTTGCCATGGCCTACCGTGCGGGGGCGGAGCTGATCGATATGGAGATGGTCCAGTTCCACCCCACGGGTGCGGTCTATCCCTACGATGCCCGCGGCCGCCTGGTGACGGAGGCGGTTCGGGGCGAAGGGGGAATCCTCTTAAACGCGCGACGGGAGCGGTTCATGGAGCGCTACGATCCCGAACGGATGGAGCTCTCCACCCGGGACGTGGTGGCCCGGGCGATCGCGACCGAGGTGCTGGAGGGCCGGGGGACGAACCGTGGCGGGGTCTACCTGGACGTGACCCACCTCCCGAGAGAGCGGATCGAGGCCCGGCTTCCGGTGATGCTCGAGCAGTTCCTCGCCTACGGTGTGGACATCAGGAGGGAACCGATGGAGGTGGCGCCCACCGCCCACCATATCATGGGTGGTCTCCGGATCACCCCTGAGTGCCGGACGACCATCCCCGGTCTCTTCGCCTGTGGGGAAGTTTCCGGTGGGGTGCACGGCGCAAACCGCCTCGGCGGCAATGCACTCGCGGAGACGCAGGTCTTCGGGAAACGTGCCGGGGAGTTCGCCGGGAGGTCGCCGGAGAGGAACGGTCAGGTCGATGCCGGCCAGATTGACGAGAAGATCCATATGCTCGATGCTTTCCTGGAGGGGACCGTGAGCCCCGCAACGGTCCGCAAGGACCTGAAACTCACGATGTGGAACCAGGCAGGAATCTTCCGGAACGCCCCCGATCTCCGGACGGCGCTTGCGCATATCCGCGGGCTCGCCGATCAGCGGCTCTGCGCCGCCTCGACCGCAAACCTTCTCGAGTGCTGCACGGTCCGGAACATGTGCACCACAGCATCCCTGATCGTGAGGTGCGCCCTGCTCCGGCCCGAGAACCGGGGGGCCCACGTCCGGCGGGATGCGGAGAAGACAGACCCGGCGACGTCGCCGTTCTGCCACACTTACGCCTCGATCTCCCGGGAAGGGATCGAGCGGCGGGAGGTGCCGGCATGAAAGAGATCACCCTCCGGGTCGCCCGCTACGACCCCGCCGTCGACGACGAGCCCCATTTCGAGGAGTATACGGTCCGGGTCAACGAGGGCGCCCGGGTGCTCCACGCACTCCACGCGGTCCACGACGAGCACGACCCGACGCTCGCCTACCGTTACTGTTGCGGGTCGGGGCAGTGCGGGAGCTGCGCCGTCCGGGTGGACGGGACGCCCGGTCTTGCCTGCATGGAGGAGGCCCGCGACGGCATGACGATCGAGCCGCTGGACTTCCCGATTTTGAAGGACCTGACGGTGGATATGAGCCCGGTCATCGCAAAGATCGCCCGGATATGCCCGGCGCCGGATGCAGGACTCCCGACCCAGGAGGAGATCGAGGCTATCAAGCCGCTCCGGGACTGCATCGAGTGCCTCTCCTGCGTCTCGGCCTGCCCGGCGCTCCAGGTGACGGACTTCGCCGGCCCGACGGTGCTGCGGCAGGAGATGCGCCTCGCCCTCGACCCCCGCGACTCGGGGGACCGGATCACCGATGCCATAGAGAAAGGGCTCTTTTACTGCACGACCTGCAAGCGGTGCCTGGAGGTCTGCCCGAAGGAGATCGATGTCCCGGGGAAGGCGATCGAGAAACTCCGTGAGATCGCGAACCGCCGCGGGCTGACCCTCCCCCGCCACCAGGAGGTAGCGAAGATGGTGCAGGAGACGGGACGGAGCGTCGAGCGGACAAAAACCACGTTCCTCGAACAGGTGCCCGAAGTGATCGAGCCCATCGGGCCCGTCCGTGGCGAGGTCGGGTTCTTCGTCGGGTGCATGTTCAACGGCCGGGTGCCGCAGACGGCGCTCGACGCGATGGAGGTCATGAAGCGCAACGGCATCCGGGTGATCGTCCCCCACGACCAGGTCTGCTGCGGCTCGCCGCTTATCCGGACGGGGCAGACGTCGTATGTCGCCGACCTGAAGCAGAAGAACATCGAGGCCTTCGCCCGCCGGGGGATCAAGACCGTGATGACGATCTGCGCAGGGTGCGGGGCGACGCTGAAGAACGATTACGAGACGCCGTTCGTGGTAAAAGACGTCACCGAGATCCTGACGGAGTACGGGATCGAACTCCCGGCGAAGCTCGATATCACGGCGACCTACCACGACCCCTGTCACCTCCTCCGGGGCCAGGGGATCAGCGAGGAACCGCGGGCCCTGCTCCGCCTGGGGGTCAGGGAATTCGTCGAGATGCCGACGCAATGCTGCGGCGCCGGCGGCGGTGTCCGGTCGGGGGTGCCTGAGGAGGCAAAGGCGCTCGGCGCAAAGCGCGATGAGTGCATCAAGGCGACCGGCGCGGACGTGGTGGTGACAGTCTGCCCGTTCTGCGAGTTTCATATCGCCGACTGCACGGACACGCCGGTGAAGAACCTGGTGACGGTGCTGCTCGAAGGTTACAAAAAGAAGGACGCGGAACGGAAGGGATCTGCGTGAATCCCAATAACTCTTTTTACGGATGATTGACGACTTGAAAGTAGTTTAGATCTATTCCAGCGGACTGCCGTTCGATATCTTTATCTCGTCGACAGGATCTCCTCGTCGACTACATGGGCCGCGATACGTTCCGGTCATTTTCCGAAGACCTCCTGGCGCGAGGATTCTATTTCCTGAACTCCGACGACATCGGGGGGATCTACTCGATGCTCTGCGGCAGGCTTGCCGTGCGGATCGCCGGGGCAGGGAGGATCATCCCGAACGTCGAGAGGAAGTTCAAGAAAGATGACTTCGATCGTTATGCGATGTCCAGGGCGAAGGCGGTAGAATTCGACGACATCCGGTTCTTCGTATCGCCCATCGAGCTGCAGATTCCCTACAAACTCTATCTCGGGAGCGACAAGGATACCGAGGATGCAGTCTATCTCTGGGTGTTGTTCCGGGAGATGCTGGACGGCGATCTCCTGCGAACCGTTCATGGAGCGCCTGCAGGTCCGGGGGGAGCAGTATGGAATTGAGGTTTGACCGCGAGAAGAACCGGCAGGAGCGGTTGGCCTTTGCCCGGAGACATGCCCTCCGGGTCAAAAGTGTCCCAAACGAGGTGTGGAGCCGCGATCAGGCCGACCTGATCGACGCGTTCTTTGAGAATGCCCGGAACTTCGCTCTTTCCCGATCCGAGTACCTCCGGGTGCACCAGGCCCGGCGGCACCGCCTCGAACCGGTGCACGGCGACGGGTAACTTCAGGCAGGGCGGACAGAACCGTTTCCAGCCATTGGTTCAAATATGTTCCACGTGGAACAGAATGCGTCCATGCAGATCGTTTTACTTCTAACCGGGGGACCTGAACCTCCGAAAACCTGCCAGGGATTCGGACATTTCGCGTGACGCAACATCTCTTCTGAGATGGCCCGAACCGACGTAAACCGAGCTCCCTTTTGCTGTTTGCTTCCCGTATTGTGCCAGTAGGTGGACGTGCGCCCTGAAAAGGTGGTACGACACCCATCCTTACACCGGCGGAGGCTTCTCCGTCATCCATCCGGCGAGAGTTACCAGATGTTCATGCTCTCGAACCCGCCGCAGATGTTAGTGTTGTTGACAGGGATCCCGCCCTTATAGATGCAGATCCATGCATCAGTCATCGATTGCGCTTAACCCGACAAAGACCCATCAGCTAGGTCATTCCGGAGGGCCTGCATCGCTGATCTGAGTGGCGGGATGTCCTCCCGAATCGTCCTCCAAATGATCACCCTGTTGACACCGAAGTAGGCATGGATCAGTTTGTCACGCATGCCAGCCATCTCGGTCCAGGGATATCCGGGGTTGCTTTCCCGGACCTCTCGGGGGATGCACTTGGCCGCCTCACCGATCACTTCCAGCGCTCGCGTGACTGCGTAGACGGTCTTGTCGTCCTCAAAGAACTCCTCGTACGACATCCCCCGGGTGAAGTTCTCAATCTTATCGACAGCATCAAGGATATCATCCAGATAATCCAGGGCGCTTCGTGGAACCGTCATACGTAGAGAACCTCGTTCAAGATACGGTGGCCGATACGGGGCTTGAGTGCGCTCTTTTCAACCAGGTCCACCTTCCTTCCGAGGATCTCGGAGAGGTACCGCTCGAGCCTGAGGAACCCGAAGATCCCCGGCACCTCGGAGAACTCGACCAGGATGTCCACGTCGCTTCCCTCGTGCTCCTCACCGCGCCGGCACGAGCCGAAGATGCCGATCGACCCGACGTGATAGGTCTCCTCCAGGTACGCCTTCTTCCCCCGGAGAATAGCGGTGATCCTCGCGCACTCCCCACCGGGCTCGCAGGTGACGGTATCCATTCTGATCGGATATGGGCCGTTCTCTCTTGTATAGATATCCCCACGCCGATCCACGGCTATGGCCCAGGGGCGGGGGCTGGCCGAGATCCAGCTAACCGGACGGAACTTAGGGACCGCATCGGAGTATACATCAACCGGGATTGACGCAGCATCTCTGCCGCGACACCCCCGACCGACGTAACCCGATATCCATTCTTCATATCACACCGGCAGACGAGTGTGTGCCCTGAAGAGCGGCACGACACCCATCCTTACACCGGCGGAGGTCTTCTCTGTCACCTCTCGAGCGCCCGGTACCAGACGTTCATGCTCTCGAACCCGCCGCAGATGTTGGTGTTGTTGACGAGGGTTCCTCCCCAGGCGTACCCCGCCCGGGCGATGGTGAAGGCGGTCTTCATCTCGGCCGCCCGCATCTCCTCCAGCGCCCGCCGGTCGTCCTGCCCGAACGATACGCCGAGCAGCCGCTCGAACGTGGAGATATAGTGATCGCATGCCGGACCTGCCACCCCCAGTTCCGCCACACTTCGGCGGCGGCACCTGCATCATCCTTTCTGCTATCTCCTGCCGGTTGTTAGATAAAATGGTCATTTGCAGGTTCTCCGGATCACACTGTACCGCCAACCACATAGCAGGACCGATCTCAGATTAACGTAACCTAAACGGCAAACAGAGCATCTAAAATAGATATTGCTGGATGGAGCGCCCTGCCCCGGTGGTTCGCGGGGGTCAGCCCTGCTCTTCGCCGCGTTTCAGGAGCACCATACTCGTGAAGATGCCGGAGAAGACGACCTGCATCCCGGCGAGGAAGAGGGCCAGCGCCCAGACGGCGTTTGCGATCTGGAAGAGCGGGCCGAACCCGGTGGCAGCCCAGTCCCGGAGGATCCCGAGCCCGACGAGGCCGCCGTCGTCCCGGTCGTCTACCTCACCGGAAAGACCCTCGCCGACAGAAGAACCGGGCTCGTCGCCGCCGGCCTCGTCGCGGTCGTCTCGGTGTCGTTCTTCGCGCGGTCGATCTTCGGGTTCGTCGACCACCATGTTGCGGAAACCCTTTTCTCCACCCTCTTCTGCCTCGCCTACATTGCCGCGCTCGCGTATGCCGCCCGGCACCCGGTAACGCTCGCGAACACAAAAACCATCCTCCCCGTCGCCCTCCTCGCCCTCGCCGCCGGGGCCGCCTACGTTCTCGGCCTCCTCGTCATGCCGACGATCATCCTCTTCGCGCTCATCGCCGGAGTCTTCACGGTCATCCAGGCCGTAAGGAACCACCTCGACGGCACCGGGCCGGAGGGGCTCCTCGTCGTCAACGCCGTCACGTTCGCCGTCCCCACGGTCTTCCTGCCGCTCTCCGGGATTATGGTCGACGCAACGTCGCTCTCGCTCTACTCCGTCGCCCACGTCTACGCCTACCTCCTCCTGATCGGAGCGATGGCCCTCCTCTCCGGCATCTCGCTGGCGCTCAAAGGAAAGCAAAACGAGTACCTCGCCGCCCTTGCCGCGCTCACCGTCGCCGCCGTCGCCTTCCTCAACCTCACCGATATCGGTGAGGTGATGGCGAAAGGCCTTACGGCGTTCTTCGGCCGGAACATGTCGGCTACCGCCATCCGGGAGATGGGGGCCTGGGACCCCTCCATCGCGTGGCAGAGCTTCAACGTCGGCCTCCTCCTCATCCCCGCCGGGCTTGCCGTGCTCGCCCTCAGGCTCCGGCGCGAGAACCGGCCAGAACTCCTCTTCACGATCGTCTGGTCGGTCGTCATCCTGGTCGCGACCATCCAGCACCTGCGGTTCGAGTACTACCTCGCCGTGAACCTCGCGCTCCTCGCCGCGGTCGTCGTCGCGTGGGCGCTTCAATTCGGGGTCGGGAAGACCGCCGAATACTTCCGGGAGCCCGAGAGCAAAAAGAAGAAGAAAACGCTCCCCGCCGCCGAGATCGCGGCCGTCGGGCTCGCCGTCCTCCTCACCGTAACCCTCGTCGGCGCATCGGCCTCTGAAAACATCGGCTACGCGCAGAACGGCGTCCCCCGCACCATGCTCGCCGATGACTGGCGCGACGCGCTCGAGTGGATGAATGCCCACACTCCCAACCCCGGCGTCGACTACTACGCCATCTACGACCAGAACACCTTCACCTACCCCGAGAACTCCTACAGCATCATGTCCTGGTGGGACTACGGCCACTGGATCACCTTCATCGGACAACGGATCCCGGTCACCAACCCCTTCCAGGACAACGTCCGCCGTGCTACCGGGTTCTTCCTCGCCACCGCCGAGGAGGAGGCCGACGCGGCCCTCGCAGCGGCCGGCTCCCGCTACATCGTCACTGACGGCAGGATGGCCGCCGAGGGGTTCCCGGCCATCGCCTACTGGCACGACACGGCCGCACTGGTCGATCCTTACGCAGCGGGGCTCCTCGTGGCGGTGCCGGGGGGAGAGGACACCTACAGCATCGAGTCGTTCTACAGGGCGGCCTACTACGAGACGATGGTGGTAAGGCTGCAGGCCTTCGATGGGACGCTTGCGGAGCCGGAGAACGCACTCTACGTCGAGTACGACACCAGGTCGGTCGCGAAGACCGGGTATCCGCTCCTCACCGAGAGCCGGGAGATGAGCCCGGCAGAGGCACAGGCGGCGGCCGGGGCCTACACAAGACCGGGCAAAGCCGCGGTCTTCGGGAGCGATACCCGCTCTCCGACCGGGACCGTCCCCGCGCTCAAGCACTACCGGCTCGTCTACGAGTCCTCGCCGGACGCCGCAACAAGCGTGAAGGTCTTCGAGCACGTCGACGGCGCCGTGATCCCGGGCGAGGGCGTCATCGAGGTCACGGTCGTCACCAACACCGGGCGGGAGTTCGTCTACCGGCAGCAGAGCGAGAACGGGACCTTCGTCGTCCCGTACTCCACGACCGGCAACCCCTACGACGTGAAGACCGTCGGGAATTACAGGATCGTCGGCGCAACAGCTGAGTTCACGGCGACCGAGGAGGCCGTGACGGGGAGAGCGTAGCCCCCCGGACACAGAAGAGTCGCCGAATTGCCGTGGCGTTCGTGGCGAATGCGAGGATGACGAGCGCAGGAAGGACGAAACCCGTCACCAATCCGGCGATGATGACCGCGATCCGTTCCGGCCGGGCAAAGAGGCCGGCCCGGCACGCCACCCCGAGCCCCTCGGCCCGGGCCCTGGCGTAACTGACCATCAGCGACCCGATCGCGGCGGCAAACGCGGCCTCGATGCCCCAGGCAGTCCCCGCCCCCGCGTAGTGGACGAGGAGTCCGGCGTAGACCGCCGCCTCCGCGTAGCGGTCCAGGAACGAGTCGAAGAACGCGCCGAAGACCGAAGCGGCACCTGTCACGCGGGCGAGCGCCCCATCGAGTGCGTCGAAGATGCACGATGCGGCAACCGTGATTCCGGCGGCAAAGAACGAACCGCCGGCGCAGAGGACCCCCGCGACCGCCATCCCGAAAAATCCGAGCAGGGTGAGGGTGTTCGGAGTCGCCCCCGTACGGGCGATGAGGACCGCGATTCGCATGAGTGCCCCGTTCGTCCCTGCCCGGAGCCGCTCCTCGATCACCGGCCCACCTCCCCGGAAATGAGTTTCACGAGTGCCCGCGACCGCACCATGGCAGGGAATCGTCGCTGCTGGGAGATAAGCGTGTCTCTCCCGACGGGGGAGGTGACCGGGGCAGAAGGACACCTTCGAGAGAACAACTGCTCCCTGTCCCGTAAGATCAGAAGACGCCCGCCTGAAAAAAGAGATGATGCCTTTCAGCACGTCCCGCCACAGCCGCAGGTGCATCCCGCCGGTTTCCTGGCGCTGACCCTGATGCTCACGATACTCTCGCGAAGCGATCTTCTCTCTTCCTCATCGAGGGAGACACCCTCAAGGAGCCTGGCAAGCTCCGGCTCGCTCACGATATGCTCAAGCGGGAAGACCGTCTCGCCCTGGACCGTGACCCCCGTAAAGCCTGCACCGGCAATATGGCCAAGGTACTCGGTCTTGAGCAACGCTCCCGCAACGCAGCTGCTGTAGAGAAGCGCCGAGTCGCGGAGGGGGGCCGGGAGGGGCACCGTCAGCACGATGTCGGAGACCATGAGCCTGCCGCCGGGACGGAGGACCCGGAACGCCTCTCTAAACACCTGCGGTTTATCGGGGGAGAGATTGATGACGCAGTTTGAGAGGATCACGTCGACAGAGTTGTCCGCCACCGGCAGGTGCTCGATCTCGCCGAGACGGAACTCCACGTTCTTGCGATTTCCTTTCTTTGCGTTCTCCCGGGCCTTATCAAGCATCTCGGGCGTCATGTCGACGCCGATGACGCGGCCCGTCGGGCCGACCCGCTCCGCCGCGAGGAAGGCGTCGAACCCCGCCCCCGATCCCAGGTCAAGGACGACTTCGCCTTCCCTGAGGGAGGCAAGAGCCACGGGGTTGCCGCACCCGAGCCCCAGGTTCGCTCCCTCCGGTACCTGCCCGAGGTCTTCTTTCGAGTAGCCGAGCCCGAGGCTCGTCGATTCAACCGATCTCCCCGTGCCGCAGCACCCGGTACCGCATCCGCATCCGCCCTGCCGGCCGGCCACCTGCCCGTATGCACTCCGCACCTGTTTATGAATATCTTCTTCCTTCATCGTGATCGAACTCCTGATTCGCCTTTGTCTGCGAGCTCCTCCACCATGGGAGAGAGCAGCGTCGTTACCATCCCGTTGAACCGGCTCGCCTTGATCAGCGTGATGCAGCAGACGTCTCCCTCCTTCTCCCAGAAGACAACCGCAAGCCGGTCGCCGGGAATAATTCCCGCCCGTTCGCGGAGATCTTTCGGAAGCACCAGCTGCCCTCGTGCGTCAACGCTCACGACCGCCTCGATCGTGCAGGGTCCGGAACAGGAAGATCCTTGCTCATCTCCGACATCTCCCATGTGGCTCACCGGATCATGGTTGTCTGTGGAAGCACATTAAATTTTCCCACTTTTCAGAATATTCCGATAAATCAACATTATCAGAAGGGCATCCGGCTACACAGCGATGACTCAGGATGGGGTGCCGGATACATCGAGCACACGGATTCGATCTCAGTGCCAGCAAGGCGTGTGCTCCCCGGTGAACGAGCGGGTCCGGGACCCCGTCCGGGGATAGTTCACCGGACCGGTCCAGGACGGCAACGGTTCATTCCCCGTGTGCTGGCCAGAGGGGGGTCTATATAGAGGCCGACCTCACTCGCAGACGACCCGCTTCTCTCCGGTCTGCTCGGTCATGAGACGCTCGAAGTATTCGTGCGCCTCGAGAGCAGCCTTCGCCCCTTCGCTGGCAGCGATGATGATCTGCTTGGCCTTGACGCAGGTCGCGTCCCCGGCCGCAAATATCCCGGGGACACTCGTGTGGGTGTTCTCGTCGATGAGGATCTCGCGCTGCTCGTTCAACGCCACCAGATCCCCGAGGAACCCTGTATTCGGCGCGAGCCCGATCGCGAGGAAGAGCCCCTCCACTTCGAGGACTGCCTCCTTCCCGGTGTCCCGGTCGCGGACCGTGATCCCGGTCAGGGCCGCTTCACCGTGGAGTTCCGTCACCTCGTGGTGGAGGTAGATCCGCACGCCCTGTTCCTCTGCCCGGGCGGCGTAGAGCTCGTCGCACCGGAGAGCGCTCCGGACGACCAGGGCCACGGAACTGGCGATCTTTGTCATCTCGATAGCGGTCTGGAGCGCCGCGTTTCCACCGCCGGCGACGGCGACCGGTCTGTCGTGGAAGAGCGGGGCATCGCAGGTCGCACAGATCGAGATACCTCTCCCCATCAGCCGATCCTCACCAGGGAGCCCCAGGGTTCGGGCCTCTTTCCCCGGAGCAAGGATGACCGTCCGGCAACGGAAGGAGTTCTCCGAGACAGTCCGGACGACGAAGACGTCGCCCTCTTCCTGGATGTTCTGAACACTGTCGAGTTCAATGGCGACTTCGAGTCCCCGGACCTGCTCCTCGAACTTCCGGATAAGGTCCTCACCCGTGATCGTCGGGAACCCCATGTAGTTCTCGATATTCCAGCTCCAGGTCGCCTGACCGCCGACGTTCTCCCCTATAACGAGAGTCTTCATGAGGTGCCGGGCGCAGTAGACCGCTGCTGTCAGCCCGGCCGGCCCGGCGCCCACGATGATCGCGTCGTAGACCCCGGCCGTCACCGGCGTCCCGAAGAGTTCCCGGAGCCTCTTCGCATCAAACCCCACGATCACCTCGTCGCCAAAGACTGTTACCGGCACCCCCCGCTGCCCCGAGACCGCTATCATCTCCCGGGCTGCCTCGCGATCCTTCCCGACGTCGACGAGTTCGTATGCGACGTTGTGTTTCTTGAGGAACGCCTGGACCATCCGGCAGTAGGGGCAACTCTCCGTCGTGTAGACCTTCACACCAGCCATGGAGAAGGAGTATCTCCGGAGGGCTATTTATGTTGTGAGGACGGTCGGTCCGCCGACGGGGAGACGAAAAAGAGAGGGGTTACTGGATCTCGCGGAACATCCGCGCCGGAACCCCGCAGATCGGGCACTTCTCCGGCACCGCCCCGATCTCGACGTTGCCGCAGACCGGACAGAGGTAGATCGCCCCCACGTCGAGGTCTTTTCCTTCCCGGACGGACTCAAGCGCCTGGAGATAGAGGTTTGCGTGCACCTCTTCGGCCTTCATGGCGTGGGTGAAGACGATTGCGGCCTCGTTCTTCCGCTCCTTCTTCGCCTCGGCGACGAACGGGGGATACATCTCCATGAACTCGTGGTTCTCCCCCTCCATCGCACCTTTCAGGTTCTCCTCGGTGCTCCCGACGGCGTTCATGATGAAGAGGAGGCGCTTTGCGTGGATGGCTTCCGCCTCGCTCGCCGCCCGGAAGAGTTTCCCTACCACCGGGTAACCCTCGGCGGCTGCTTTCTCGGCAAAGACAGAGTATTTTCTGTTCGCCTGGGATTCCCCGGCGTACGCAGTCTGAACGTTCTCATCAGTCGGCATAGATAAATCATTTCGGAAAGGGCCTTATTAAACCTTTCACCTCCGTCTCCGGAAACCCTATGCCGGGGGAGCGCCACTACCGGGAGGCATGCAGGGTAACCGGGTGCAGCGGATCTTTCTCCTCGTCCTCGCGCTGAACCTCGCCGTCGCGATCGCAAAAGCGGCCTTCGGCCTCCTTGCCGGGTCGGTGAGCATGGTAGCCGACGCCCTCCACTCGGGGTTCGATTCCTTCTCAAATGTCGTCGGCATAGTCGCCCTCTACTTCGCAGGAAGACCCCCCGACCCGGAGCACCCCTACGGCCACGGCAAGATCGAGACGCTCGGCACCCTGATCATCGGGGCGATGCTCTTCCTGACCGCCGCCGGGATCATTCTTGAAGGCTACCGGCGGCTCATCGAACCCGTCGCCCCCGCGATCACCGCGGTCACCGTCGGGGTCATGGTCGTGACGCTCGTCGTCAACATCGCCGTATCCACCTACGAACGTCGGCGCGGCGAAGAGTACCAAAGCCAGATCCTTGTTGCCGACTCCCAGCACACGAGAAGCGACGTCTTCGTCTCCATCGCCGTCCTCGGGGGCTTTCTGGTCGTCAGGCTCGGCTACCCGCAGGCCGACCCGATCATCGCCTTTGCCATCGGCCTCCTCATCGCGAGGATGGGGATCGGGATCCTCTACGAGGCAGCACAGGTCCTCACCGACGCGATGAACCTCCCCTGCGACCCGGCGCTCGTCCGCGCGGTGGTGATGGACACGCCCGGGGTGGCCGGGTATCACGACTTCCGGTGCCGGGGAAAGATGGGTGAAATCTTTGCCGATATCCACGTCACCGTCGACCCGGCCCTCCCGGTCTCCCTGGCCCACGAGATCTCCGACGAAGTGGAGCGGCGGCTCAAAGAGACGGTGCCTGGGCTCGCCGAGGTCGTGGTCCATATCGAGCCCGACGACTCACCCTAACAGTTTCCCAAGTTCGTAGCCCTTTTTGTGTGCCGCTTCCATCACCTCCGGCCGTGTCGTGATATCCTGAATCGTATCCATGTCGTTTCTGAGCACCTCGTCCCAGTACGGGCAGTCGATGATCTCCCCGAACGCCCGGGCGGTCATCTTTACACCCTCAAAGACGTTCGGGATGTTCATGCCCGCGATCGATATGAAGAGCATCTTCCGAACTTTTCGCCGTTCCGGAGAGATAAACGACCGGCCCCGGTGATACTTGGCCATGTAGAAGACCTGGAACCGGTCCATGAAGGACTTGAGCCTTCCGGGGATACCCATCGTCATCACGGGGGTCGCGATGATCAGGCCGTCCATCTCGCGAAACTTCCGAAAAATCTCCGTCATCTCGTCCTCGATCAGGCAGGTTTCGCTCCTCTTGCACTGGAAGAACTCCATACAGGGCAGAACGTCCATGTGGGCAACCTCGATCTTCTCGACCTCGCACCCGGCCTCCTGTGCACCCCTGATCGCCTCGTCGAGGAGGCGGGCGGTGTTCCCGTCGAGGAGCGGGCTCCCGAGCAGCGCGATAACCTTCTTTGGCATGGTGCAGGGTTGTACACGACCCTATTAATAGGGTGCGGGCCCCTGGTGCAGGACTGGATAGCCGGATGCGCAGGCCAAACCCGCTCCTGCCGGGGTGCCAACTGCTAAATACCATGAAAAGATAGTATCAGTCTGGTGATTTTCTGTGGTTGAACCAGGAGCCAGCAAAACAGCAAAGGCAGGAGAGAAACCGGGCCCCGGCCGTTTCATCTGTATCGACTGCGGGCGGGAAGTCCGGATCGACAGCACCGACGCGGACCTCGTCAAGTGTCCGACCTGCGCCTGTGAGATGTACAACTGCTTCCCGATGACCCACATCCGGCCTGACATCAAAACACCGGAAGATGTCATGAACCCCCCGGAGAGGAAGAAATAACCCGAAATATGAGGTGAGAGGAATGGTGAACGTATCGGCAAAAGGGCAGGTTTATCACTGCGAGATCTGCGGAAACGTGGTCCAGGTCCTGGAAGCCGGCGGTGGGGAACTGGTCTGCTGCGGCGAACCGATGGTGCTTGAGGAGTGATCGAGATGGAAGAGAATCAGAAGAACCTGGAAGAGAAGATCGGGAAGATTCCCGTCATCTTCAAGGAACTCAAAGAGACGGATCCCGACCTCTATCGAAGCGTCATGGGCCTTGACCAGATGATCTGGGGCGACGGCGCCCTTTCTAAGCAGACAAAGAAGATCATCGCGATCGCGATCGCCGCCGCGCTCCGGGACGGACATGCTGTCCGTGCACAGATGGCCGGGGCCGGGAATCTCGGCGTATCGAAGGAAGAGATCGAGGAAGGACTCAGGGTCGCGTTCCTGCTCGCGGGGATGCCGGCCTACGTCCACGGCAAGACCGCCCTCGAGGAGTACCTGGGCAACCGCCCGAAGAAGTGAACCATGGAACCTGAAGAGATAATCCAGATGCCGGTGATCGGCGAGAAAGCGCCGGAGTTTGACGCGCTGACCACTCACGGACGCCTGAAACTCTCCGACCTCAAAGGAAAGTGGGTCATCCTCTTCTCCCACCCGGCCGACTTCACGCCGGTCTGCACCACGGAGTTCATGGCGTTCGCCGCGATCGCCGACGAACTCAAGGAATTGAACGTCCAGCTCGTCGGCCTCTCCATCGACAGCGTCCACTCGCACCTTGCGTGGGTGAGAAACATCAAGGAGAAGATGGGTGTCGAGATCCCGTTCCCGGTCATCGCCGACCTCGACATGAAGGTCGCCAAACGTTACGGAATGATCCACCCCGGGCAGAGCAGCACCTCCACCATCAGGACGGTCTTCTTCATCGATGATAAGGGCATCATGCGGGCCATGCTCTACTATCCGATGTCCAACGGCCGCTCCATGCCCGAGATCTTGAGACTCACGAGAGCCCTCCAGACCTCTGACGAGCACCACATCGCGACGCCGGCGAACTGGCAGCCGGGAGAGAAAGTCATCGTCCCGGCGCCAAAAACCCCCGAAGAGATCGAGAAGCGGATGAAAGAAGGCTACGAGTGCAAAGACTGGTACCTCTGCTTCAAGACACTCTAACCCGGCACTTTTTTTGCCTTTGGCCGGACATACTCCTTGTATGACCCTGGACGTTCTCGCGTTTGCGACTTCCCCCCGCCGCCACGGCAACTCCGAGACCCTCCTCGACTGGGTGCTCGCGGCGATGGAGGAGGAAGGGGCTGCGGTTGAAAAGATCGTCGTCGCCGAGGCCGACATCAGGCCCTGCCGCGGGTGCAACATCTGCGAGGCGCTCAACCGGTGCGTGCAGCGGGACTACATGGAATACGTCCACGACCGGATCGTCGAGGCCGACTGCATCATCCTCGCGTCGCCGATCTACTGCATGGGGCTTGCGTCGCAGGCGAAGGTGCTCGTCGACCGGGCCCAGGTCTTCCGCTCCCGGAAGTACGTCCTCCATCTCCCGATCGTCCCTCCGGAGCGGGAGGGAAAGCGGATGGGTATCTTCCTTGCGACCGCCGGGCAGAACTGGGATTACGTCTTCGATGCGGCGATCCCCTCGGTGAAGTGTTTCTTTCACGTCATCGACGTCAAAAACAAGGATCTCCGTTACCTGATGGTGAACGGCGTCGATGAGAAGGGAGCGATTGATCGTCACCCAACTGCGAAGGCCGACGCTGAGAGCCTGGCACGGGAGGTCGTCGCACGACTGCAGGAGCTCCGGGCGGCATGACCGACCCCGTAAAAGTCCTCGGCATCTCCGGCAGCCCCCGGCGGCATGGGAACACCGAGACCCTGCTCGATGCCGTGCTCGAGGGCGCCCGGGAGGCGGGGGGCGACGTCGAAAAGATCATCCTCCGGTCGCTTGACTACGTCTCGTGCCGGGGATGCAACGCCTGCCACAAAACAGGGGTCTGCGTCATCACCGACGACCTCACGGCGATCTTTGAAAAGATCGCCGCCGCCGACGTCCTCGTCCTCGCCTCGCCCATCTACTCGATGGGGATCACGGCAGAGGCAAAGGGGCTGATCGACCGCGCCCAGTACCTCTGGGCGCGCAAGTTCATCAAAAAGGACCTCTACTACACCGCCGAACACACCCGGCACCACAAGGGGATCTTCGTATCTACCGCAGGGCTTGGGTGGGAGAACGTCTTTGACGCGGCATTTCCGGCGATCACCGCCTTCTTCAACACCACCGGGTTTGAGTACCGGGACAACGCCATAGCAAACGATCTCGACCGTTACGGTGGAATTACGGGGCACCCCACCGCACTCGCAGAGGCGCGGGAGAAAGGGCGGAGTGTGGTCGACCTCCTCCGGAAGTTGCAGATACCAAAAGATATGGGGGCCTGATTTTTCCCCGGCCGTGCACGGCCGACCCGGAACACAGAAGTGAATAATATTTCCCTTTTGCCATCCATGTCGAAATTCTGATATGCCGACGCCTGCACCAATCAATAGTTTTTTCCCGCTCGCTAACAACCGGAACATATTAATATGTTTTGATAAGCTCCATCTTCTGTAGCGCTTCAAGGACGCTTTTCAGAACCACGGATGGTTGTATACGTGACCCCCGCCGAGCCTCCGGGACACCCTTACGGCACGCAGCCGGAATACCGAATACTTGAGGGTCTCGAAGACGTGATTCTCGTGGTCGATGGGAACGCCCGCGTAATCTGGGCAAACCCGGCCTTCCACCGGATGCTCGGCGTGCCCGGGAACGAACCCGGGCAGACTGTCGACGCGCTCGTGGCGATGAGCGATCTCGCCGACAGGGTTCTTGCAGCCCGGGGGAGTGGGACCAGGATCCCGGAGTTTGAGTGCCGGTTCCGAAACCCGAACGGGGGGGAGCGGCGGTATCGCTGCTCGGGCTCCCGGGCGCCTTCCGGGGAGGGATGGGTGTTCCGGCTCCGGGAAGCCCCGGACAGCAGGGATTACGAAGCGATCGTCGAGTACACCGGAACGGCGACGGTCCTCATCGAGGGCAACGGTATCATATCAGTGGCGAATACAGAGTTCGAGCGGCTCTCCGGATACCCGCGCGCCGAGATCGTCGGGATAAAGCAACTGACCGATTTTATCGCATCCGAAGATGAGCGCCAGCAGATAACGGCATACCATCGCCTCCGGCGGAAGGGGCCTGCAGCCGCGCCGAAGAACTACTCCTTCACGTTCATCGACCGTTCCGGCAACCTTCACGCCATCGAGGTCACCATCGGCCTGATCCCGGGGACAGCCCGCTCGGTGATGTCGCTCCTCGACGTGACCGAGCAGAAGCGCGCGGAGCAGGCGTTCCGGGAGAGCGAAGAGCGGCTGAACCTTGCCTTCTCGGCAGCAAACGACGGGCTGGTCGACTGGGATGTCGGCACCGGCCCGATCTTCTACAGCCCGCGGAGCTTCACGATGCTTGGCTACGAGCCGGGCGCGTTCGTGCCCACGATCCCCACGATCCTCTCGCTTGTCCACCCGGATGACCGCGGCCGCGTGGAGGCAGTCCTCGCCGATCTGGCTGCCGGGAAGGACGACCGCTGCGAGATGGAGTTCCGCATGAAGTCCGCATCGGGAGAATGGGTCTACGTGCTCGACCGGCTCCGGGTGGTCGAGCGCGATGCCCGCGGGATGCCGCTCCGGATCGCGGGAACGCATTCCGATATCACGAAACGGAAACAGGCGGAGAGAGAACTCATGGTCCGGGGGATGGCTATCAAGGCGTCGTTTGCCGCGATCGCTATCGCCGACCTCGACGGGTACATTACGTACGCCAACCGGGCGCTGCTCGCGATGGGCGGTTTCGCCGATCTCGATGACGTCCTCGGGAAGCATCTCTCGACACCCTGGACAGACCCCGAAAAGGTTGAAGAGGTCCTCTGCACGCTCACTGAACGGGGGGTGATCACCGGGGAGCTGGTCGGCCGCAGGACCGACGGGACGGAATTTACCGCCCATATCACCGCGAACATCGTCACCGACGAGTCCGGAAACCCGGTCTGCATCATGGTCACCGCCGTCGACATCACCGAGGAGAGGCGCATGGCGCAGGCGCTCCGGGAGAGCGAGGAGCGTTACCGGACGCTCGCGGAGTCGGCGCCGGACATCATCATCCTCGTCGGCACGGAAGGGGATATCCTCTTCGTGAACGGTGCCGGCGGCCGCCTGGTCGGCGCAGACCAAGAGAGCCTGCAGGGAAAGAACATCAGGGAGATCTTCCCGCCTGCTGTTGTAGAGAGATGGCTTGGGATGCTCCGGACCGCGACGGAGACGGTCGGGGGGATCCTCACCGAGGAGACCCGTCTGCCCGGCGACGACGGGGGCATCTGGCTTGAGACACGCCTCATCCCGATGCCGGGAAGCGACGGCACCGTCCGAAACCTGCTCGGGATCAGCCGCGACGTCACCGAACGGAAACAGGCGGAAGAGCAACTCCGGTTCCAGGCCCAGGTGCTCTCGCAGGTGGAGGACGCCGTGATCGCGGCCGACGCAGAGGGACGGATCACCTACATGAACCAGGCAGCAGAAAGGCTCTACGACGTTCCTTCCGGCGAGGCGCTCGGTCGGCCGGCCTCGGAACTCTTCACCGTCGAGTGGCTCCGCCCGGACGACGAAGAGGTGGCGAAAAACGCTTTCCGATCATCCGGAACCTGGCACGGCGTCGTCAGCCACTACAAGAGGGGCGGCGAGGTCATATTCGTCGACGAGACGCTCAGCACCCTAAACGACGATTCCGGGCGGATTACCGGGACGCTCTACTCCCTCCGCGACGTCACCGGGCAGCGGCAGGCCGAACTCGAACTCTGGATCAAGGATATGGCGATAGCGTCGGCGCTCGAAGGCATCTCTCTTTCCGACTGCGACGGGAAGATCATCTACGCCAACCGCGCCTCCCTCGCCATCCAAGGGTGGGAGGAGGAGGAGATCGTCGGGCAGCACGTCTCGGTGCTCTGGGCCGACCCGGGGGAGATGAATCGGATCGGGGAGGAACTCGTCCGGAACGGCACCTGGTCCGGGGAGGTGAAATCGCGACGAAAAGATGGAACGGCCTTCCCCATGCAGCTTGCCCTCTCCGTCGTCACCGATGAAGCGGGCAGGCGGATCTGCACGATGGGTTCGGGGATCGACATCACCGAACGCAAGCGGGCCGAGCAGGAACTCCTGATCAGGGATATGGCGATAGCGTCGTCGTCGAGCGCGTTCACCGTCGCCGACCTCGACGGCCGCCTGACCTACGTCAACCAGGCGTTTCTCACCATGTGGGGCTACGACTCTCCGACCGAGGTGATCGGGAAACGGGTCACGGAACTCTGGCGGAACGAGGAGGATGCCATAAATACGCTCCAGAACATTGTCCGCACCGGCGGGTACACCGGCGAGCGGATCGGCAGAAGGCGGGACAACACGACGTTTTATGCCATGTTTTCCGGAACTCTGGTCAGGGACAGCGACGGAATTCCCCTCTGCATCACCGCCTCGCTCACCGATATCTCCAGCCAGAAACAGGCTGAAGCCGAAATCCAGGCGCATAACCGCGAGCTCTCGGCCTTAAATTGGATCATCGGCGTATCGGCGTCCGCAACGGATATCGATGAAGCCCTGGAGAGGGTGCTCGGGGCAACCCTCGACCTTCTCAATCTTTCGGGCGGCGGCATCTACCTGATCGAGCCGGGAAGGCAGCGCGCGCGGCTCGTCTGCATGCAGGGCCTCCCGGAGGGCTTTCCTGCGCAGCCATGCATCCCGGATATCACCCTCGCACCCTACGCGAAGGTCCTTGTGGCCGGGGAACCTCTCTTCTTCGATGACTACCCGGCTCTCCGCTACCCGGGGGAGAGCGACGGGACACCGCATCAGTGTGCCAGCATCCCGATTATGGCGCACGGGAAGATCATCGGGGCCCTGAACATGATATCCGGGGCCGGCAACCGGCTCACCGAAGCCGACCGCTCCCTTCTTGTGGCTATCGGGAGAGAGATCGGCGCCTCCGTCGAGCGTACCATGCTGATCCGGCAGCTTGAGATGGCCGAGCGGGAGGCAAACCTCTACCTCGATATTCTCAGCCATGATATCAGGAACGCCGAGAACGTCTCGGGCCTTTACACCGACCTCCTCGTCGATATGCTCGAGGGGGAGACACGGAGCTACGCAGAGAAGCTCAGGAGCAGCATCAGGAAGAGCATTGAGATCTTAAGGAACGTCTCGACCATCCGGCGGATCCACCGCGAATCGGCCGCGCTCGTGCCGGTAGATCTTGACAGGGTGATCCGGGACGAGATCGCGATCTTCTCCGGGAGCCGGATCCACTACGACGGCACGAACCTTGCGGTCATGGCCGACGCGCTCCTCCCCGAGGTCTTCACGAACCTCATCGGGAACGCTATCAAGTTCGGGGGGCCGGCGGTCGAGGTCACTATCAAAGCGGAGGAGACCGACGGCGGAGTCCGGGTCTCGGTTGAGGACACCGGGCCGGGGGTTCCCGACGAGATGAAGGAGGCCGTTTTCATGCGGTTCGGGTGGAGCGGGAATCGGAAGAGCGGCCAGGGCCTCGGCCTCTACATCACCCGGATGCTTATTACGCGCTACGGCGGCCGGGTCCGGGTCGACGACCGGGTGCCGGGCCATCCCGGGGAGGGTGCAGCGTTCCGGTTCACCCTGAAGCGGGCCTGAAAAGAGAAAGAGGGCCTCAGAGGAGCGACCAGACGAGGAGCCCGGCAGAGGTGGCCATCAGCACGACAAAGACGACCGGGTTCCAGGCGAGGACCTTACGCCCGTCGAGAACGCTGATCGGGAGCATGTTGAAGGCGGCGATCATCGCGTTGATCCGGAGCCCGACGAGGCCCACGAGACCGATGAGACCGCCGCCGCCAAAGAGCATGAGCGCCGCGAACGGTATGCAGAGGACGAGGTTCGTGATCGGGCCCGCCGCCGATATCCGCCCGTTCTCGGTCCGTGTAGCGTTCCCGTAGACGTAGGTCGCCCCCGGCGCCGCAAAGACTACTCCCACAAGCGCCGCCATCACCACGGCGACGAGGAGCATCTGGTTATCTTTCTGGAACTCAGCCCAGTAGCCGTAGCGCATGGCGGCAAACTTGTGCGCCAGTTCGTGGAGGACGAAGGCGACCCCCACCGTGACAAGAGACATCACGAAGAAGAAGACGAACCAGATAGGGTCCACCCCGCCCCGGATGTAGATCAGGGTGAAGGCAATCGAGATGGCAAGCCACGCGATCAGGAGGTCACGGCGTTCACGTGGCGGTATTCGTTCCAGCATTCGGTACCAGGTTTGTCCCGGCACGATAATATTCTTCGCTTCCTCCGGGGCCAACCCATCAGGTTTATTCCCCAGCCGGAGTCAACCATGTAGTATGTCCCTTGATGCCGTCAGGAACGGAGTCCAGGAGATCGACGAACGGATCATCGATCTCATTATGGAGCGGCAGAGACTGGCGGCGCAGATCGCCCGCCTCAAGCAGGAGAACGATCTTCCCATCCGCGACGAAGCGCAGCGGAGGATAGTCCTCGACCGGGTCTTCACCTACGCCGTCGAGAGCCGGATCGACCCGGTCGCCGTCCGGAGAGTCTTTGAGATCCTGATCGAGATGAACGAAGAACGGCAACGGGAGTGCAGCGGCGACGGCAACCTGCCATAGAGGTCAGCCCGGAATGCTGCGAGGCCGCGTCGGCCAGAGCTTTTGTGATGGCGATCTAAAAAAAGGGTTACTGGGTGAGCATCGTGCCGACGCCCTCGTTGGTAAAGAGCTCGAGGAGCAGGTTGTGCTCCCGGTTGCCGTTCACGACGTGAGCGCTCGTCACACCATTTCTGACCGCTTTCATGCAGCCTTCGAGTTTCGGGATCATCCCGCCGGCGATGATCCCCTCGCCGATCATCGCTTCCGCCTCGGAGAGCGAGAGGCGGTGATAGACCATCGTCCGGTCGGGGTTCATCACCCCGTCAACGTCTGTTAAGTTGATCAACTTGAATGCCCCAAGAGCAATCGCGATCTCGGCGGCCGCGGTATCAGCGTTGATGTTCAGGCTCTGGCCCTGCCGGTCGATGGCGATCGGGGCCACCACCGGGATGTAGTTCTGGGCGAGGAGGCAGTGGAGCACCTCAGGATCGACCTCTTCGATCTCCCCGACCTGGCCGAGATCCACCTCCTGCATGACCTCCCCCACCTTCACCCGCTGGGGCTCCATCTTCCGGGCGATGAGGAGATTGCCGTCGTTGCCGGAGATCCCGACCGCACGAGTGCCGCAGTTCGCGATGAGAGAGACGATTCCATCGTTGATCTTCCCCACGAGGACCATCTGGGCGATCTCGAGGGTCTCAAGATCCGTAATCCGCAGGCCGCCGACAAATTTCGGCTCCTTGCCCATCGCCTGCATTTTTGTGGTGATCTCGGGGCCGCCGCCGTGGACCAGGACGACCTTCATCCCCACATAGCGGAGGAGGACGGCGTCCCGGATCACTGTCTCGAGGATGTTCTGGTCGACCATCGCGTGACCGCCGAGCTTGATCACGATCGTTTTGCCGTGAAACTTCTGGATATAGGGGAGTGCCTCCATCAGCACGTCTTCTCGTTTCATGTCGTATACTTCCCGTTGATCTCTACGTACTTCTCGGTGAGGTCGCATCCCCACGCTGTCGCCTTCCCCTCGCCTGCGGCAAGGTCGAGGTCGAACGCGACGGTATTGCCGTGCATCGCAGCCTTCGCTCTTGCAAGGTCCGCGACGATCTCGCCACGGAGGACAAGCGGCGTCCGTCCGGTCCCCTCTCCCACCCAGAGTGAGACCGCATAGGGGTCGAACTCAACGCCGGCCCTACCGGCGGCCGCGACCACCCGGCCCCAGTTCGGGTCTTCGCCGTAGACGGCGGTCTTGACGAGCGGAGAGGCGACGATCGTCCGCGCCACCTCGGCGGCGGCGTCCTCGCCGGCAGCGCCCCGGACCGTGACCGCGAGAAGCTTCGTTGCTCCTTCGCCGTCGCGGGCGATCTGGATCGCAAGGTCGCGGCAGACGGCCTCGATGGCCTTCGCGAGTTCGTCCCGGTCAACCCGGCCTGCGGCCCCCGTCGCAGTGCAGAGGGCCACGTCGTTCGTGCTCGTATCCCCGTCGACCACGACCCGGTTGAAAGACCGGCGGGCTGCCTGGCGCAGGATATCGTGCAGAACCGGCGCCTCGACCTCGGCATCGGTGTAGAGGAATCCAAGCATCGTCCCCATGTTCGGGGCGATCATCCCGCTCCCCTTGGTGATCCCGCCGACGGCAAACGACTCCGTCTCGATGAGGGCGTGTTTGGGGAATGTGTCGGTGGTCATGATCGCCTTCGCCGCCGCGTCCTCGGCATCGCCGTTACGGGCAAGGAGCGGCGCGACCCGCCCGCACTGGTCCCTTATACGAGGGAGGTCGAGGTAACGCCCGATCACCCCGGTGCTCGCGACACCGACCGACTCCGGGGCGAGGTTGAGGGATTCGCCCGCAATGGCGCACATCTCCACCGCGTCGCGGTATCCCCGCTCGCCGGTGTAGGCGTTCGCGCACCCGCTGTTCACGACGATGGCGTCGAGGGTGCCCCGGCGCATCCGGTCCATCATCACCTCGACCGGCGCCGCCCGCATCTTATTCGAGGTGAAGACGCCGGCCGCGGTCCCGCTCGCCCGGATCAGGGCAAGCCCGAACTTCCCTTCCTTGATCCCCGCGGCACTGACACCTTCGACCGCACAGATGCTCTTCATGATGCTTCTTCCCGGGAAGATGCCCCAAGGCCCTGGACGATGTCGGCCCGGGTGACAATCCCGACCAGCCTGCCGTCGCGGAGCACCGGGAGGCGTGCGATACCTTCCTGGAGCATCTGGGCGGCGGCATCGGTGATATCCGACTCCTCGTCGATGGCGATCACCGGGCTGCTCATCACCCGCCGCACCTCCATATCGCCGATATCGGTGAGCGCACGCTTTGTCCTCTCCCAGTTGATGAACTCCCTGACCGGGACCTCGATCACCTCAAGCGGCGATGGGAGCCAGAGGTCGCTCGAGAGATCACCGGTATCCAGAAGCGAGAGAACATCGGTCTCGGTGACGATTCCTGCCACCCGCTCCCCGTCCATCACGGGAAGCCCGCCGATATGGTATTTCCGGAGCAGCCCTGCCGCCTCACGCACCGGTGAGTCGATCCGGACGGTCACCGGGTCCGGCGTCATAACATCCTTAACCAGCATCATTGTCACCTCAGGGGAGCATCCCGGCGTTGCGGAGGCCGTCGTTCTCTGCAAACCCGCACATCAGGTTCATGTTCTGGATCGCCTGGCCGCTTGCGCCCTTGACCAGGTTGTCGATCGCCGAGACCACGACGACCCGGTCGCCCTCGCTCTCCACCGCCACGTCGCAGAAGTTCGTCCCCCGCACGGCGGCGAGGGTCGGCCTCTGGTAGCGGACGAAGAACTCGTCCTCGTAGAACTTCCGGTAGAGCGCCTCCACCTCACCCTGCTCCATCGGTTCCGAAAGGAGGATGTGGGCCGTCGTGAGGATGCCACGGTTCACCGGCAGGAGGTGCGGCGTGAAGTAGCACCGGGCATCGGAACCAAGCCGGGCGACCTCCTGCTTCATCTCCGCGAGGTGCCGGTGGGTCGTCCACTTGTAGGCGGTGAAGTTGTCGCCGACGTTGGGGTAGTGGGTGGTCCCGGACGGGGAGGTTCCCGCCCCGGAGACCCCGGTCTTCGAGTCGAAGATGATGGTGTGGGCCCGATTCGCGAGCGGTGCCGCCGCGAGCGTCGCCCCGGTCGGGAAGCACCCGGGGTTCGCGACGAAGGAGGCTCCCCTGACCTCGTCCCGATGAAGTTCGGGCAGGCCGTAGGGGGCCTTGAAGTAGGCTTCGTGGGAGACGCCGTAGGTCTTCTCATAAACGTCCTTCGAGAGCCGGTAGTCGGCCGAGAGGTCAACGGTCTTGATGCCCCGCTCCACCAGCGTCCCGGCCACCTTCATCGCCGCCGTGTGGGGTACGGCGAGGAAGGCAAAGTCGGCATCGATGTCACCGGCTCCGGTGTCCCGGAAGACGAGATCGGTCAGTCCCTGAAGATGGGGATGGACCGAGGCGACGCTGACCCCGTCCAGCTTGCGGGATGTCGCAGCGACGACATCCGCAGACGAGTGGTGCAGCAGGAGCCGCATTAACTCCCCGCCGGTGTATCCGGATGCACCGATAATCGCAATTTCCATAAGAAAGAGGTGTCTTTTATACAATCTTAAGGCTTTGTGGTGTATCGTTCGTAGAGCCGGGCGGCGACCGACTCGATCTCGTCTCTTCCTTCGAGCCCTTCGAGGAGATCCCGTGGAAGGGCGGTTTTCCCATAGACAGCACCCGCGTAGGCCCCGCAGATGAGCGCGATGGTATCGGTGTTTCCTCCCACATGCGCCGCAGTGGTGAGGAGGGCCGTGACGTCGTGGATGCGGCTGATCAGGAAAAACGCGAGCGGGATTGTCTGGTAAACGGTCACGTCGTTCCCGATAACCGATAACGCGCTCTCAAGACTGATACCCTCGTTTGCAAGGCGGACAGCGTCGCGAATCTTGTTGCCGAGGGCGATGTCCTCGAGGCCGGCATGCTTTCCGGCAAGGGAGAGGGCGTCGGGGCGGCCGCGGACGGCGTGGTGGACGAGCATCGCGACGGTGACCGCTCCAGCGTGCGCCCCCGGATGGGTGTGGGTGACGCTGCAGGCCTGGACCACCCGTTCGGTCACGTCGATGGGGTCACCGTAGGCGAGGCCGAACGGGACGGCGATCCCGGTGCAGCCGGCGGTGTTGGAGGAGACACCGCCCGGTCTCTCACCGGAGAGGAGGAGGTGCCGGCACGCGGCGTCCACGGCACCGTCGGGGAACCGGAGTTCCTCGTTCATGTACATCCGGGCAAGGGCGGCCGCGTACCCCTGCTCCGAGTAGGTGCCGTCGGCGAGCATGCCGGCCACGAGGAGCATCATCTGGGTGTCGTCCGTGAACTGTCCGGGTTTCAGCCCGGCGTTCGGGTGCCCCCGCCACGCCCGGCGGTATCCCTCGTGGAGGCGCTGGAAGTCCGGCGGCGTGCTTTCCCGCGCCATGCCGAGCGCGTCCCCGATGGCGGCCCCGAGGAGACAGCCCTTGAACTGATCGAGCATCTTAGATAGTATCTCTCTAAGGGTTCCTCTTAAGGATTGTTGTTCGGCGCGGGGGGTTGGCTCCTTCCAGACCCAACGGAACCCGCCCCGTTTCCTGGCATCAATACTTCATGTACATCCCAAGCACAACAGACCCGCCATCGGCCGTCGGGATGAGGGCCACGACCCTGCTGTACTCGTCCAGCCGCTGCGTCGACGTCCATGACGCGGCTCCGTCCTCATCGAACCTCTCCACCCGGAGCAGGGCACCGCCGTAGTCGTTTTCGGCAAGGGCCGCCGAGAGGTACCCGCCGTCAGGGATCCAGGTCACCGGAGCGGAGGCATTGATCGTGCTCCGCCGGAGGATGCTCCCGTCCTCGCCAAGCGAGATCTCCAGAATTCCCGCCGGTTCCGCACCCGTGACCCCGGCAAGCAGGCTGTAACCGCCGGCCGGGTCCTGCCGCGCCGCCGAGAGGAGGTACCGTTCTCCGGGGCTGCCCTGGACCGTCGTGTTCCAGACCGGTGCGCCCCGATCATCGAATTTCGCCACTATTATGGCTCCGGGCGCCCCTGCTGCCTCCCCGGCGACGAGGAATCCTCCCGCCGGGTCCGGGACGATGACCGGGATCGAACCCGGACTCACACCCCCGGCCGGCTCCTGCCAGACGACGCTGCCGCTGGCATCGATCTTCGCGATCCAGCCGCCCCCGGCTTCAATCCAGCCCCCGGCACCCGAGGGTGCGACCGCCCAGTACTCCCCCTCCACGGCAAGGTCCGTGCGGTGCCGTTCGCTCCCTTCTGCATCCGTCAGGATGACGAGGCCGCGGGAGGCCACGACGGCGAACTCACCCGAACCGGCAGGTGCGATCCCCGTCCCGCGACGGTCGTCCGACGTCGGGTAGGTCGTATCCCACATCATCACCCCCGCCCGGTCGAGGAAGATAACCCGCGGCGTCGGGTGGAACTCACCTGCATCCGAGACCGATCCGGCGATCGCGTAGCCGTCGGGAACCTCGACGATGGAGAACGCTTCGTCGAACCTCCCGCTGTCGATGACGGTGAACCACTCCCGGTCCCCGGCATCGTCCAGTTTCAGCACCCAGACGTCTCCCTCCAGCGTGCGGTGACCCGGCGTCAGCGGCCGGTCGAGGCCCCCGGCAGCGACGGCCAGCAGAATGAGCGCAGCAACCGCCGCGAAGGTCCAGAGTCTTCTTTTGGTTGGTATCATCGCTTCATCTCCCTGTTCCACCTTCACCCAGGCTGTGCATCAAGATACCTGCAATCAGGCAGACGACCGCCGCACCGAAGAATACCTCCAGGTACAGCCCGGCAAGCAACCCGAGAGAGAAGAACACCTCGTACCCAGGTTCCCCGGCAGTTCCGATCGCTTCTGCAAGAGCATCGAAGAGTATGCCAAGAAGGGGCAGTTTTTCAGCGAAAAACGGCGGAGGGGCGCCAGGCAGTCTGTCGGGACCCACGAGCAGGGCAACCAGGAACGGCAGCTGAATCAGCGACCCGGCTGCAACACATAATTTCCTACCACTCGCAACAGCGTTCCTGAACAAAAAATACGCCGTCGCCACAGCAGATACCGAGACCGTAATCATCGACAGCAGTATTATCCCGGATATCAGCAGGCTGGAGGGAGAGCCTGCATAAATTGTACCGATCGTGCCGGACGCAATGGCAGCGATTCCTATCCCGAGCAAAACCGCCAGACGTTGCTTGTCTTTTCCGAAATGTCCTATCCGGATTATGAGAACGGACGGCCACGCGAGGACGAAGGCGATAGCCGGAAAAACCATCACACTCACGATGTATCCTTCCCCCGATGCCTCCGGATGAGGAAGTATCCCACAGAGAACACGATCACGGCTCCCAAGCCGCACCCGAGGGGCACGGGGTTATAGAAGACGGTGAACGCAGTTTCGGATCCCTGATACGCCACCGTATCTGCGGGCTCCTCGAACACGGCCTTTTGGGCGCTCCCCATATCGGCCGGCGGGGCCTCGCCGTCAGTCGGGTTGAACTGCACGTCTTCACCAGGAGATGCGCACGCTATGCCGCTGCCGGCCAGGACGAAGAGCAGCAGGGCGATGCAGATCAGCCCACTCCGGTCAATGCCGTTCATGAATCGCCTTTCTTTCATCGATTTTCACCTGCCGGCGCCCCTCGGGATACCTATCATCCTCCGGGCTTGCGGGGTGCGTCATCCGAGGCGTCAGATCTGGGGATGGGCGACCCCGTGCACAAGCGGGCACCACATGCGGCACCTTGCGCGTTTTTAGGTCGTTAGAACATATAAAAACCATAGCAATCCGTCGGTTTTTTCCGAACGATACAAAAACATTTCTATAGGACGACCATCCACAGATTGGCCGCTCACCCGGCGGGATGTATCCCAGGCGAGTCCATTTCGTGATCGCGGGCAAACAATATCCCCGCAATACCGGGCTTCCCGGGTAGCTTAACGAAATTACTGGTATCAGGTCAGGAAGCTCAAGAGCGAGTTGATCATCCATAACATGATGAAGGCAGTTCAGGCGGCCGGGCTTATTGCTATAAAAGATGTATTCAACAGATCCTTCTATTCTAGGGGTATACATTGCTCTCGCACTGCGGGAAGAGTGGAAATTAGAGATTTAATCCACGTAGATGGTCCCAACCCTATAATAATGTCCTTCATATTCGAAATACCTCCTCTTACCAGTTGTGTTGTCAATAACATATGTATCGATGGTCCGTTGCGTTATTTTTTCAGGGTACTCCACCTCACCCACACGGCGTAGGTCTCCTTCTTTGTGTGATGGTCCCGACGGGTACGGTTCGCTCCTCAGCAACACTTCTTCAAGTACGGGAAATTCCTGAATGTTCAGTTCATCAAGATGGATAATCGTGCCGCCTAAGGCCTTCTGCTCAGTAATCTCGTACACCTGGAGCCGATCGGGCGGGACGGTCAGAGAGAGGAAATAAGGAAAACCGACGATACAGATCAATGAGAGAGCAATCAACAGGCCCAACAATACGACAACTGACCTGTATTGGTGCACTATCGCAGAAAGTGATTGTACCATTCTTTAATCTCCATAAAAATATGTAGGGATTGGATTACACGTAACCTGCAACCCACGCTTTTGCTTCACGAATGGCTCTTGCGTTGTCATGAGTGGCATCCCCATGATAATCGTCAGATGAAAACTCATAGCAATTAAGGTGTTCGAAGAAATAACTCCACATCACTGTATGGGTAAGGCCGCCGTTAAATGCATACGCCTGATTATATCCGCCCGTGCCCTCATGATGAGCATTGAAGTTATGGCCAATCTCGTGAATGCTTACACACCTGCGGCCATGAGCCGTACCCCAATAGCACAGATCGTACCAATCCGTCACCATCTGCGCCCATGAGTGTCGTCCTTCATTGGTAAACCCGTATGCCAGTCCAATTGGAGTGCCGGTCATATCATAACCGCCCAGATATAACCCGAGGTCCGACGACCACAGGTCAAGATCAGATTCAGGATATACGTCTATAAACGCATCGAGAGGATTTGATATGACTTCTGGATGGTTTGAGAGTTGATATCGCCTAGAATCATGATAATCCATGACACAAAGAGCGACCTGAATATCGTCCCTCCCGAATTGTTGATTTGCTGTTGCGATTATGTCCTGTGCTGTTGCCTTCCAGTTTGTTTCATCTTGATAAAACTGGTTGTCAGTTACTACAAGGATATTGGCAGTGTAATACTGGTCAGTACCCTCAACCTGCAGCCCGGTCCATTGGTCAGGGCCACTTGCCGAACCATTGTTCCCGGGTACTACAGGCCCATAGTCAATCACAGCAGGTTTTTCCTGACACTTGACGTCTTCGGAGCTGTAGATGATATGCAGAGGCGACAGTGACTTTTCCGCACGTGCTCGCGGTTCGACCGGTGTGATCCAGAAGGTCTTGTTGCCCAGCGTTATACTTCCGACAAGGACATTTTCCCCGGTCGTGAGAAGGACACTGCTCTCTTCCACACCCGGTATCGACCCTTCGTATGAATCGATTCCATCGTCGAGATTTTCGAACGTCATTCGATTCAAAGCCACATTGTAATCTTTCCCGTGGATCTGGATGGAGAGTACACCCTGCATCTCCCTGTTCAATGCAGCGTGATCAAACGTCACGAGATCGTACCGAGTAATAATTTCAGGGATCTTAAGATCTTCAGGTTCAACAATTCCGGAAGACTCCAAGTCAGATACGGATGTAGCGTCCTTAACGAGAACATTCATGCATTCTTCGATGATAACAGGGGGTCTACTGACACTCTCAGCACTTTCCATCGTGTCTTGAGCACTGACACCCGGGATAATCAGCATTACTGCGATTAGGCATGTCAGGAGATAGCCCCAGTAATTTAGTCTGGTTCGCATTTTGTTTTCCTCCAAGATACTCCCGGAGGCAGGAGAGGCACACGTTTAAGTACGCAGAACGCTTACGTTCCCTTCACCTCCGGGCTTGCGGGGTGCGTCATCCAGGGCGTCGACCGGGGATGGGCGACCCCCGCACACAAACGGGTACCGCACGCGGCACCCAACGCGATTTTGAGTCGTTATAACATATAAAATCGGCAGCCATCGTTCGGCTGGAACCGAACGCACCATAAACCTTCTTATTGCAGGACAATGGTCCCTGCACCCCGGAGACAGGACCCGCCGTCGGGCGCCGGGATAATGGTCACGGCCCTGCCACGCTCGTCGAACCTCCCCCACGGAACCGGGCACCGTCGCAGTTGTTCCCGGCAAGGACCGCTGAGAGTTAGCCCCCCAGGAGGCCGGGTAACTGAAGCTGGGGCGTGGATCGTATTCTGCCAATCGGATGGGTCTGTTTTGAACTGACGAGGTACAGTTACATGTCAGGACGCAGCCGAATCGCCAGATACGGGTCGGTCAGAATCCGGAGTTTCCCCCGGTCACGCGAAGCGTCCCGGACCCCGCAACCGCCCCCCCAACCGCGTGATAATCATAGTCTCCAGCTTCACCGGTATTCAGCAATAGTTGCCCGACAACCCTCAGCAAAGCAATCACTATTTGTCCGGGACCTCACCCGATATTGAGGTACCATTACGTGGCGGGCACCGCATAGTTGCTCGTAATCATGAGAGCCTGGATATCGCGCTCCGCCCGGACGGAGATTGCAAGAGAATGGCAACGCGCAATGGAAAACACAAAGACCTCCGGATCTTCACCGTCGACCGAAATTTCAAAGTGATACTCCCTCCCGTCGTTCTTGATGGACGATCCGTCATTCTTGATGAATGATGTTACATCCCCATCCGCCTCAAGCCGATATACCTCCGTACAGACAGGAACACGAATGCGAGTGACGTTGGCATCAAACACCGTTACGTTAACTTCATGCGGCACATCATCGGTGTTAAAGACATGGAAAAGGTGTGAACAGCAGGGTACTCCGCCCTGCTGTTCCTGTCCTGTTCCGCAGAGAATGACCGTACCGGCCACAATCATAATACCGACCACAGCAAGAACCGTCATCACCACTGCTATCCGCATCTCCGTTTCACCTCATCACTGGTATCCGGCGACGATCCCTTTTGTCTCACTGATCCTCCGGGCATGCGGGGCGCGTCATCCGGGGCGTCAGACCTGGGGATGGGCGACCCCCGCACACAAACGGGTACCGCACGCGGCACCCAAAGCGTTTTTAGGCAGTTAGAATATATAAAATCCGCAGCAATCCGTCGGTTTTTCCGACGATACAAAAACGTTTCTATAGGGGGAGGGGCAAGCAGACCACCAGCTCGCCCGGCGGGGTGTATTCCGGATGATGTACCGGTAAAGAAGAACACGAGAGATGCGAGTATCACCTCGATCGGCTGCACCGTATATCGTAACAGTCCATCTACCCCCAGAAGAGCACCCACACCCCGAATCCTATCAAAATAATTCCGCTTGCAGTTTTCACGATGTCTCTGTACCCCCGGATCCTGCTCGACGAACCATATCCCCCAACGACCCCGACGCCGAGAAACGGCGTGAGCACCCCTGCCCCAAAGACCAGCAGGAGCGGGAGATCCTGTACCGCGCCATCAACCAGAATTTTGCTCAGCAGGACGAGAATCATCGGTGCGGCGCACGGAGCCTTGATAATCGAAAACACCATGCCCAGAATAAACAGCCCTGCCAGAGTGGTTGAATACTTTCGCACTGATGACCGGACATAATTATCTACTGAAATCGGAAGACGTACCAACCCGAGCAGGTTCACCCCGGCAAGCATCGTGATCACTCCAGCCACGATGGCGAGGTACGGGCCAAAGCCACCAAGCGACATTCCCACAAACAGAGCGCAGCACCCCATGATGGTATACGCGGCAACAAGCCCCAGGCCGAATATCAGCGAGTTCAAGAGACTACTTCTCATACCGGTGCCCGATCCGGTGACGTAAACCAGTATGAATCCGAGAATTGCCATCAGGCAGGGTGAGAAGCCGGATAAAAGGCCTAAAGAGTAGGCAAATGGGATATTCCAATTTATCGGTGAGGAGTTGTCTTCCAGTTCAGTTCTAGAGAGGGATCGTTCGATCGCGACCCTGACGCTCTCTTCAGTGATCTCCTCTTTGGGAATTTTGACGGTACCGTTCACGACCACGGCCGGGACTTCGACAAATCCATAGTGGCGAAAGCGCTCTAGGCCTTCGGACGTGCGGACGTCGATATACGTAAGCGAGACAGAACTGCTAAGGTCGTGCTCGATCTCGGCTAGCAGAGGCTTAACCTGATCGCAATCGGAGCAGCCTTCCAGGTAAAAGTACTCGATGGCAACGGACGCCGCACCTGCGTGAGAGACCAATCCGATCAAGAGCAGGATGATGCAAGGGGCTCGCATATCGGTAGGGATGCCCATCCTTCTGCACTCGCCCAATGTTTTCAACGCGGACCCTCCAGGAGGGATCCTACCGTTCCAGAGGTAGAACTCCGGTTCACGCCTGGCAGAAACGATAGGGAGAGCCATTTATCGGAGGAGGTGCCAAGCTGAACATTGCCGTACATATCAACGGTTATCCAGGAATCAACTGAGAATTTTGCATTTGTTGGGAAATTGTACAACGACCAGATGTCATTATTGGTTACCCAGCCAGCGATGTTACTATGTCCGACTTCTGGTGGGGGTGCGTCATCAGAGCCCTCGGGTGCATCAATACCGAATTCCTTCAGTAAATTTGTCTCAGAGCCAGATTTATAAGAGACAACACCGGTCTCAGGGATGGAACATGTGGCACATGCTTGGTCCTGACCGCCGAGGATATTTTTCTCAGGAGTAATGTCCTGTGCAGCTGCTAAAGACATTACTGCCGATACCATGAGAAGCAGTCCCAGTAAGACTACTCCGGTTCTTTCTAGTTTCATAGGCCGTTTTCCTCCAATTACTGCATCTCTGGAGGAACGGAACCGCAATGGCTATCTCTAATGAATGCCAACATTTCGTTGCCTCCGGGTACGCAGGACGTTCGCCCATCCGGTTCGCTTCTGGCCGGGTGAACCCCCGCGCTGTTACAGGCGCCGCACGCGGCACCTGCTACGATTCTGAGCCGTTAGAACATATAAAACCCATAGCAATCCGTCGGTTTTTTCCGAACGATACAAAAACGTTTCTATAGGACGACCACGCACAGATTGGCCGCTCACCCGGCAGGGCGTATTCCGGGCGAATCCGTTTTGTAAGGGACTATACGTGCAAAACCAGGCTTTCCGGGAGCCATGTCGCACGCCGCCGACAGCACAGCCGCCACGGGATCGGATCGCCCTCACCATCCGGAACCGGATCACAAGGTTTAAGGTTCGTTCGGTTCTAACCGAACGACGACAGCGGGTTTTATGAGATTTCCCCTCAGATGCAGGTCTTGTTCCGGGTGCAGGAACGCCCGGGCGCACCTTGAGGGATACTTATGAAACAATGGTCATTCATGCTGGCAGCACTCTTCCTGCTCGCGGCTCTACCTGCCGCCGCCAGCGCCGCACCACTCACGCACAACTATGACTGTTCGGACACGACGCCGACGGCTTACGATGCACGGGTGGATCAGGCAGCGATGTACTACTCCAGCTCGTCGTCCACGAATGCACACGCATCGACGGCTTACAGTCAGTTCAGGTCGGATGCTGTATTCTTCTTCAACGGCCACGGCCTCTACTACGACGACTCGCATAAAGGCGGTGGGATAAAATTCGCCTCGGAATCCTGGATACTTGCCGACACCGATGGTCACTACCCAGGAAACGACCAGTATTACATAACTGATTATGGAACCGACATCAGGGACGTCCTGCTCGCAGTCTACCTTGCCTGCTATTCGTCCCACTACAATCCCTACAACGGGGATCTCCTCCAGCAGACCATGAACAAAGGCGCGGACATCTGCATCGGGTTCGACGGCGAGGTAGAGGTCGAAAACGGAAAGTGCTGGTCCGGGAGCTTCTGGGACCGCGTACGAAACGGGGAGACCATTGCAAGCGCCGCAAGCAACGCAAAGGACGACTGCTACTTGCACTGGCCGATCGGCTACTGGGGAGTGGACACCTACGAGATCTCCGGCAATTACAACAGTTATCTCACTCCCGCTCGTTACGGAGTCTATTAACGAGGTGATTCAACCATGAAATGGATACCAGTTACTGCAATCATATGCCTCATCATCGCTGTCTCGATCACGTCAGTTGCCGGCACCGGGACCGCAATTGGAGTAGATACTGCGAAAAAAGAAGTACAGGACTTTCTCAACACACAGGATGCGGCCATTGAGTACCAGAAGACCGAGCACCTGAATCTTGGAAATTACTACGTCTTCGGCACCGGAGAGGGACAGATTTACGTCAATGACCAGACCGGGGCAGTCGAACGCGCCACGTTCGATTCTGCGCGAAAAGATTTCCATGAGATCCGACTGGATCGGGCCGCAGCCGAAGCGGCGGCAAGGGCCTACGCCGAAGAGAAGTACGACGGCTTTGCAGGGAAGAGCATGCGGCTTATCGGGTCGAACCTGGTCTCTCACGGCGATGCGGGCAGCGAGTACTCATACATCTGGAGAGAGGAGATCAAAGGCGTCCTCACGCCCAACACGGTCGTCGTGAACCTTAACCCGAGCACCGGCGAGATCGTCTCGTACATCGGGATCCAGCGGGAGATCAAATGTCCACTTGAGCCGAAATTTTCCCGGGACGAGGCGCTGAAGATCGCAGCCGGGCAGTTCCCGGGAATCCGGGTGACCAGTGCAACGACCGACCTCTCCGTTGAGTACACCCGACCGGACGCACAGACGCTGACATGGGTGATTACGATGAGAGGCGAGCCGGAGGACCACGTTCTCCAGGGAGGGCTCGTCGTCGTCGACGCACAGACAGGAGAGGTGCTGATGGTGAGCCCATACCTCTAAATCACCTCTTTTCCTAACGTGATACAATGCACTCGAAGACGTGGATATGGGTTGGCCTTGCCGCCGTTCTCCTCCTCGTTGCGGCGAACCTCGCCATATTCGCTGCCTTCCCCCCGGGGCACCAGCACGTGCAGGAACCGCTTAAGCGGGTAAACTGGATGATGCCGTCCGGACCGGGGTTCGAATACCGCAGTTCCTACGAGAGCCCGGTGATCGTATACGACAGGATGAACGAGACCTGGCATCTCAAGAACGCTACCGCCTGGAACCGGACAATCTTCCTCGGTGACCGCTACAGCCTCGATCCGGCGCATCCGGAGGGTATCCGTTACACCCCCGACATCGCAGTCGAGGGCGACGTCGTCAGCCTCGACTTCTTCGTCCGGAACCTTGCGGGCGAAGACTGCGCCCATGCCGACCTCACCGTGACGACGGGAACCGCGAGCCTGAACGCCGTCACCGGATCCCCGGAGGGGGATATCCTCCCCGGCGCCACGACCACGCTGCCTATCAACAACCTCGCCGCTGGCGAGTGGCGCGAAGTGTGGGTGACAACGGACCTTCCGCGGCCCGGCCCGGAGGAGGTCCTCTACCTGACGATCAGTCTCACCGCCCCATATACCCTCACGACCCCGGACGGCACGCCGGTCGACTTCGACTTCCAGCGGATGAGCGGCGTCATCTCTGGTCCCGTCCCCACCGGCGGGGATGCGATCGATCCTGGCTATGTTCCCGACCCCGATTACAACAGGGCCCACCTCCCCGGGGGATCGGCGACGTTCATCGTCGTGGGGATAGATGCACCCGAACTGGTCCCGCCCCCGACCTTCCCGACCATCCGGGCGGAGTGACGGGGGAACGGCACACCCTTTTTTCGGCCTTACCGGAGCCCGGGACCGTTTCGGAACGCTTTTCTCTCCCGGCAGAAGAATATCTGATCGTTTCGGGCCAGACTATGGAAGAGACTACGCTCGACCGGGACGACCTCGCGGCTCTATCCTCCGACGTCCGGGTCGCAATCCTCAAATCGCTTGACTCTCAGCCCATGACTACAAGCGAGCTCGCCGACGGGCTCGGTCTTGCAAAGTCGACCGTCCATGAGCACCTTGCCGTCCTGGGCGACGCGGACCTGGTGACGCACGAGAATGCCCGGAAGTGGCGGGACTACACCCTGACGAGGAGAGCCCGGCGGATCCTTCATCCCGGGAGGGATCACCGGATCGTCTTCCTCCTCGGTACGTCCCTGGTTGCCGTGACGGCCGGAACGCTCTGCGTGACCTCATATCTCCGCGGTTTCGTAGTCCAGGGGGGAAGCGTCGTCCGGGAACCCCTCCTCCTCTACGCGGGCGAAGCGCTCCTCGGCGTGACGGTCGTGCTCTGGTGCCTTGCGGTGCGGTGCCGGCGAAGAACCTCCCTGTGCCGGGAGTAAGTCCTCTCCACTCGCCCTGCTCCACGAAATCGTGCCTTAACCTATTGCCGCCGCTTCGCAACCTGACCCGACAGCACATGTTCCGGGCGCGGGTTAAGGGAGCAGAACCGTAAAGGGGTATCGGCACTTACCTTGATGAACCGGACGGAGCGGTGCCCTCATGAACGGTGCGATCATGGATTTCCTGATAGTTGCGGACCAGATCTTCATCCTGGTCCTCCTGATCGCCGCCGGCTACGTCGCCGTCACCACGAAGATCGTGGACCCCCGGGCCACCCGGGGGCTCTCGGGGCTCCTCATCAACATCACCATCCCGGCGCTGATCGTCGCCTCGATGCAGGTGCCCTTCACCCCAGAGCGCCTCGCCGGGGCCGAGACCCTGGTCCTCGCGACCGGAGCGCTCTATGTCTTCTCGTTCGCCCTCGCCTGGGCGGTCTCGAAAGCCATGCGGGTCCCGGCCGCGGAGGAAGGCGTCCTCCAGTTCGCCATCGTCTTCGGCAACGTCGGGTTCATGGGATTCCCGGTCGCCCTGACGCTCTTCGGGGAAGACTCGCTCTTCTACGTCGCGATCTTCAACCTCATCTTCAACGTCCTGGTCTTCTCGGTCGGGATAGCGATGCTGACCGAAGGAAGGGGGAAGGGGTTCGACCCGCGGCTGCTCGCGAACCCCGGGATTGCGGCCTCCGTCGTCGGGCTCGCCCTCTTCCTCGGCTCGGTGGAGATCCCGAGCCCCTTCATCGACTCGATCGACCTCCTCGGCGGAGTGACGACGCCGCTCGCCATGATCATCGTCGGGGCGATGCTCGCCACCTTCCCGGCCCGGGAGATGATCGGGAACTGGCGGATCTGGGTCGCGAGCGCCGTCCTCCTCCTCGCGCTCCCGGTGGCCTACTGCTACCTTTTCTCCCCGATCTTTGCCGACCCCTACATCAACGGGATCATGATCACGATGGCCGCGATGCCCGCCGCCGCAAACACCGTCATCTTTGCGGAGCAGTACGGTGCCGACTCTAAGCTCGCGTCGCAGATCGTCTTCGTCTCGACGATCGGGTCGCTCGTCACCATCCCGCTCGTCACGACGGTGCTGCTCTAGACCCTACCACGCAACCGTCCGGAGGGTCGCGAGAAGAAAGATCAGCCCCCCGAGGCCGGTGTTGACGTACGGGAGGTACCAGTAGACCCGGTCGATCGAGAGGCTCTCCGAGAGGAGGAGGGCGAGGGGGACGGCCGGGTAGACCAGGACGAGCAGGCTCAAGGGGTGAAGACCGGAAAGCCAGATGATGAGGGCGGCAAGAAGGAGCGCCGCCCGGGTGATGCGCATGGACGGGGGAGGGCGGCGGCGGGGATAAAGGTTGACCGGTCGCGGGTGCGCACTCAGTGAGTTGCGCTGGAGATCCCTGACCAAAGTCTTCGGGCGGACCCATTCCTCCGGGAAGTGCTCAGGAACCATGTGCCTCTCAAAAGGCACCGAAGGCTACGCCGAGATGGCGGTGGGATAGTGGACCAGTTCGTATGGTGTAGCCGGATCAAGACTGGCATCGCCCTTACTGTCCCAAAACCTCTTTTCATTTCCCCGTTAATAACGGAGTAATCATGGACGCAAGAGAACGGGAACCCCTGACCCTTAACGATATGCAACAGAACTGCATGTTCGAGATTGTCATCCTCTTTAAAGGGCACAATCCGGAACCTAAGGGGGATACCGGATGCAAAATATTTGCAAAGGCGTGGAGAAAATCAATAAAGCCGTTCACCTCCCTGGACAATTCCGCTTACCCCCGAAAAGACAAACGGAACGGGGAATGGACATTGCAGTTTGACAATTACGAATGGCAGGGTCCGGGATGGCATTGCTACATTGAGGAAAACCGGTCTGATAGTAACATGATGAAGACCCTCAACACGATTCTGCAAATCGCAAAACAATATCCCGAATCGGAAGCCTTTTTCTTCAGTCAGGAATATGCGGACTGGGAACGGGACAGGAGAACGCACCCTGTTCGGATTCGTGATGAGGAGTATAGTGTGCTATGCCGGGCAGGCTACCATCATTGTTTGGAATAATGCAGCTCCAAGAGGGAACAATGAGAACAGGCACACCGGGAGGCGCCTCACCCCCGCAGCGCCCGCATAAACCGCTTCCGGATCTCGGCCGGGGCGAGCGGGATATTCGGGACCGGTGCGTTCCCGGGCTTCAAGACCACATGGATGAAGTTCGGGCCCCGGCCCCGGTTCTCCCAGGCATCCGCGAGTTCCCGCTCGTCCTGCACCTTGCACGTCCGCCGGATCCCGGCGGCACGGGCGAGGAGCTCCATGTCCACCAGCCCGGAGGCCGGGGTGGGCTGGTTTCCCGTGCTTCCGAAGGCCCCGTTGTCCAGGCAGACGATCGTGAGGTTCTCCGGGGCTTCTGCCGCCACCACCGGGAGGACGGCGGTCCCGAGCAGGCTCCCGTCGCCGTCGAGGACAACGACATCCTTATCGGTCTCAAGGGCAAGCCCAAGCCCGATCGGGGTCGCCTGGGTGTAGCTCCCGAGCATGTAGAAATTGAGGGCCCGGTCGTTTGCAGCATAGAGTTCTTTTGAGGGGACGCCGATGTTCGCGACGACCGCCTCATCGTCAAGACCGCCCGCGATCACCCGGATCGCGTCGTACCGGGTCATCGCGGGGTCGCGGAACGCCCGCCGGTAATCGAGCGCCGACTCGCGGGCCCGGGGCGGGAACAGCTGCTCCGCCGGGCAGGCTTCGTCCGTCCCCTCCCAGAACGAGGGGAGAATCAGGCCCACGTGCGGCCGCATGGCATCGTACGCGTCCCGGACGACCCCGTCGATCAGCCCTTCATCCTCGGGACTGCGGATGACCGTATACTGAATACCAAGCGCCGCGAGCACGTCCGGAACCGCCCGGTTGAACGGCACCTGGGCCGGGATCGCCTCCCGGTAGACCCCACGCCAGCTCGCGAGGACGGGGAGGGGAAGGCCGAAGGTGACGGTGAGGGACATGATGGCGTTTAAGGAGTTCCCGAGCCCCGAACTCTGCATATGGAGCACCGGCCGCCCCCCGGCCATCGCGAGCCCGGCGCAGATCCCGACGCCGTCCTCCTCCCGGGTGAGGTCGACCGCCCGGAACCGCTCCGGGATCAGGGCGCAGAACTCCTGCGTCCGGTCGCAGGGAAGCGACGCCACGGTATCGACCCCGAGGGCGGCGAGCCGGTCGAGGACACAGCCCTCACGCACGGATAGCCACCCCCTGCTCCGCGAGCCAGGCTCTGACGGCATCCCGGACATCCCCCTCGAATGCCTCCCCGGCCCTGACCCGGATGTAGGGCTCGACCGGGTAGCGGTCGAGGTCCTCTGCTGCACGCTCGTAACCCCCGCCGGTCACGTTCAGGAGGATGCGCTCATCCGGGCCGACGAGCCCCTCCTCCACCGCCCGGGCGAGCGAGGCGACCGCGACCGCGGCGGCCGGGTCGAGGTCGATCTCCTCGGTCTCGGCAAAGAGCCGCCCGGCGGACCGGGCATCCTCGTTCGCGACCGCATACATCCTCCCGCCCGAGGCCGCGAGGGCATCCCGGACCCCGCCCCGGATTCCCCAGGGTGGGTAGCGGTTCGTGAGAACGTCGGCGTAAACCCGGGCGATCGAGGCTTCCGCGTCGGGCATGTCCTCTGCCGGGACGATCTCCTGTCTTCCTGCCTCCCAGGCCCGGACCATCGGGACGAAGGGGAGGTTCTGGGAGAGGTGGAGTTCCGGGAGGCGGGAACCGAACCGGCCGTCGGCGACGAGCCGCTCCGCGGCCTCCCATGCGGCGATCCCCCCGGTCCCGCTCCCGGCCGCCTGGAAGTAGGCGTCGGGGAGCCGGCCGGCGGCAAGTGCCCCATCGAGCATCACCGTCCCCATCCCGTCCCGTCGGGCGACGTTCTTTGCCCCGCCCTCCGGGACGATCCCTGGGAGCGAGCAGACCTCCCGCCCGAACGCGATCGAGTCGGAGTAGTCCCCGTCCACCGTGATGAGGCAGACGTTCGGGGACGGGACAGTCGTCCAGAGCCGGTCGGCAGCGGCCGCCGGGACCACCACCACGACCGGGGCTCCGGTCAGGGCCGAGGCCTGGCAGAACGCCCGCCCGGTGTTCCCCGCCGACGAGACCTGGATGACTCCGGCTCCCTTCTCCCGGAGGCGCAGGACCGTCGGCTGTGCTTCGAGTTCCTTGAACGAGCAGGTCTCCATCCCCGCACCCCGCTCGGGCCAGTAGCCGGAGAAGGTGACGGTGAGGTGGGAGAGACCGAGCTCCCGGGCGAGACCGACGCTTTCGTAGGAGACCGGACCGGCATCGACCCTGAGGTGGCCCTCGACCGGGAGCCATTCCTTGTAGTGGAAGATCCCGGGGAGGTCCCGGAGGGTGAGCCGGCGCTCCCTGTAGACCGTCCGGAGAAGGACGTCGCACCCCGACGGGCAGTCGAGGGTGTAGTGGTCGGGAAAGGACCGGCCGCACCCCGGGCAGTGGAGGAGGTACTTCTCCCTCACCGCTCCCCGCCCCCGGTGAAGGTGAACCGACCGTCGAGGATCATCTCTTTTATGTCCCGGCAGAGGTCTTCCGCGAGCGTCCGGCCGGACTGGCGGAGGGTGATCGGCACCTTTCGCCCCCGGACACGGAGCGAGCCTTCGCCGGCCTCGAGGGCATCGTTCGGGCAGGCGGCCATGCAGGCGGTGCAGGCGAGGCAGCGGTCGCGGTCGATCCCGGTCTCGCGGGAGAAGGCGCCTGTCGGGCAGATCGCGGCCGCAGCACAGGCCGAGCACCCCTCGCACCATTCGGGGTGGTAGGTCACCTCCCGATCGGGCTGCTGCCAGACGTCGGCGTAGGTTGCCTCGTCGAGGACGGTCCGGGTGTTGATGTCGGCGACCGGGAGGGCGATCTCCTCGTCGAGGACACGGAGGGCAGCGACCTGCCGGTCGTCGAGGACCGGGATCGCGACGCCGAGGCTCGTGATGCACTCGGGCCCGGCAGAGGTCTTAAAGCCCCCCATATACCGGGGCTGCATCCCGGTCATATCGGCGATGACCGTGAGGTTCGGCCGCGAAGGAGTGCTCCGGGTCCCCTCCCCGGTCACCAGCCCGGCCGAGCCGTTCAGGAAGACCGGCGTCCCGTCTCGGATCGCAAGCCGTGCGGGGTCGTTCTGGAGGGGATTGATCTCGCCGCACCCGCTGACCGAGACCTCCCGGCAGGGCCCCTCGAGCCCGGTGACCGAGAAGATCGTCTTCACCCGGGTCGGCCGGGTGTTCAGGTAGGCGGTGTAGTTCTTGTAAGCGCTCCGGGTGGTGAAGAGCCGGGCGTAGGAAAAGTCGTCGATGGTCACCCTCGTCTCGATCGACCGGTCGGCGGCCTCCACCACCACCTCGATCTTCCGCCCCTCGACGATATCGCGGAAGAGGTGGCCGCCCCCGTAGCCGGCACCGGCGTGGGCGGTCCCGGAGACGATCAGGTCGAGGAGGCCAAGACGCTCATTCGGGCAGGGACCGGGCATGCAGGAGACTCCATTCAGCCAGGCCCGCTCCGCCCGCTCGAACGTCCCCGGCTCTGCGACCGGCACCGAGAGGAGCGCCGCGGTCCCCGACATCACCCCGCAGGTCCCGGTAGTGACCACGTCGACGTCTGCTGCCGTGAAATCCCCACCCTCGCGGATGAGCCGCTTGAACTCTGCGGCCGTGTAGACGACCGCCGAACCGTTCCGAATCTTCTCGTCGATCTCTCTCATCGTCTTCATAACAACCTGATATCCTCCACCCGCACATGGAGACCCGAGGACTGTGCGAGGACCATGTTCACGACACCTGTATGCGTAAGGTTCATCATGCAGTAGCCGGGCAGGAACCGCTGCCGCATCCCAAAGACCGGTTCGCGCCGCACCGTCCGGGCAATCCCCTCAAAACCGACGATGTGGTAGGCCTCAATATCCTTAAATCCTCCGCCCCGGGAAGCCTGCGGGCCGACGACCAGACAGGTGAGAAGACCGCTCACCGGGCTTGCGTGGAGGACCGAGAGGACGTGCTGGACCGGGCAGCCCGCACCGGCCGGCCTCCCGACGACGATATCCCCGGCCACAATCCCCCACTTCTCCACGAGGTCAGGGCGGAAGGGGAGGATGATCTTTCGGGCCGAGACCTCCCCGGGCAGGGGATCGAGGATGAAGTCGTACTCGCCGCCGAGGATGTCCCGGCCGGAGTGTTGGGCCTCGCTCTCGAACCGGGAAGGTGCGGTTCCGGTGGGGTAGAAGACGCAGTCCGGGAGAGCCTTCTCCTCCCGCCGGACCCGTTCGAGGAACGCCTCGCAGGTCGGAGCGCCGCAGGCCCCGCAGTCTTTTCCGGGCGGTTGCCACGCCACCGGACTAGTCCCCCCGGAAGAGATAGTCAGCGCCTTCGAGCCTCCGGACAACCCCGAAGTGGTGCTGCCACCCGATCTCCGTCTTCCCGATGCAGAGGGTGCAGACCCCGAGGGGCGGCGCACCCCGGAGGACGATTGTATCGGGATCGGTTATCGGCGGGCAGTCCTCGATGGCCCGGAGGAGGTAGCGCATCCCGGTCCCCTGAACGGCGTTCGTCTCCACGATATCGAGGTCGGGGTTCACCTCCCGGATCCGCTCCCGGAAGACCTCTTTCTCGGCCTGGGAGACGAGGTCGATCCGGGTCACGACCGCGATATCGGCGAGCGCAAGCATCGCGGCCATCTTCAGGGGCGTGTTCGTGCCCGAGATTGCAGAGAGGACAACGATCCCGAGCCCCTGCGTCGTGTAGGGGGAGCAGCGGAGGCAGAGCCCGGCGCTCTCGACCAGGAGGAGGTCGGCGCCCTCCTCCTCGGCCCAGGCGACGGCGTCCCGCATCACCATCACCCCGGCGTGGTCCGGGCAGAGGTCGCCCGAGTAGACCTTCCGCGCCGGGATCGAGAACTCGGCCGCGAGTTCTTCGTCCTCGAACGCCCGGACGACGTCGATCTTGAGGTAGGCGATCCGGTACCGGCCCTGGAGAGAGCGAATGATCTGCCGGACGACGGCGGTCTTACCGGCAGACGGCGGCCCGGCGACGACGGCGAGCCTCATGCCCCGACCGGTCCCGTGATCAGGTCGCCCGCCCGGATGTGCTCCCGCATCCTGCGGAGGATACCGTCGAGACGGCGGGCCTCCCGGAGGGCATCGCTCTCTCGACCATCGGGTTCGATGACCCGGTCGACCGCCCCGTTCCGCATGACGATCCGCCGGGCGGAGAGGAGGGAGATCAGGGGATCGTGCGTGACAAAGATGACCGCCTTTCCCTCGATCCGAAGAACCTCAATCACCCGCTCTTTGAAGATCCCGGCATTCTCCACCTCGTCGAGGAGGAGGACAGGGGCAGCCGCGACAAGGACCGCGTCGGCCACCAGGAGCGACCGCGTCTGCCCGCCGGAGAGCGCGGTCATCCGGGCGCCGGGGAGGATCTTCTCGCCGGTGAACTCATTCGCGAGGTCGATCGTCCGGTCGACAATATCGTCGTCCCCTATCTTCCTGGACCGGACATGCATCGTAAGAAACTCCGCGACCGTGAGGTCGGCGAGGCACCGGGTGTTCTGGGTGATCAGGGCGACGGGTTTGTGCGCCGGGTCGCGGACGAACTCTTCCGGCGGGTAGGCGCCGTTGACGAGGATCGTCCGGCCCGTCGCGGTGTCATTTCGGGCGAAGACCTCGATATCGTTGATGAGGGCGCTCTTCCCGGAGCCGGTGGGGCCGACGATGGATATCGTGTCGCCCGGGCGGATGGTGATCGCCGCGAACCGCTCCGGCTCGCCGCTCCGGCTTCGGCCGGGAAGGATCGTGATCTCCCGGATGGGTGGGGGGTTCATAAAGGGAAGTCGTCGCAGGTCATGATAAGATTTGCCGTATGCCAGGGGATATCTAACCATAATAGGAAAATCTTATCTTTAATATGATACTATAGTAGAGCAATGCTTTCGAGAAGGATCTTCGAGACCGAGTTTGCCGACGCGCTCATGGAGGAACTCGCCCGGCAGGATATGAGCATCCGCGACCTCGCGGAACGGGCCGGGATCCCGCCCGCAACCCTCTACAAACTCACGTCGGGCAGGGCGGATCCGCGCCTCTCGACCGTCCGGAGGATCGTTAACGTCCTCGAGCCCCGGGAGAAGAGTTTCATCGCGGTGATCGCGGCCCGGTTCCTGCTCGACGAGATCGACAACCGCAACCTCGCCATCGGCGAGAAGCAATACCACATCCGGGGCTACCCGGCGAACACCCTCGAGGAGTGCATCGCCGCCGCGGCACGGGCGGAGAAGGAGGGGGCGCTCGGGATCGTCTGCGCCCCGATTCTCGCGTCGATCGTGGAGAAGATCGTCGACTGTCCGGTCGCGATCATCAAACCGCAGCAGCAGACGTTGATCGCGGCGATCGAGACGATAGCAAAGAGGGTTTAGGGGGCCGTCACAACCTAACTCTCGAAGAAGTCGATCAGGTAGTAGTTCCCGCGGTACTCTGCGATCTTCCCCCGGTAACCCTTTACGATACGCACCGTCTCGTTCTCGGAGAGCGGCACCTCCATAAAGCCGGTGCGAAGGGTCTCGTTCACTTTAGAGAGGTCGGCGAGATCGGCATCCGTGAGCGTGACGGCCTCGTGGCCGGCACTCAGGAAGTCGGCTCTCGTCCAGCCTGCAGGGTGCCCGGAATCCTCCAGATCCCCATTGCTGATGTTGTACAGCGTGAGATAGCAGCCGCTCAGCCCTTTCACGTCGGCGGAGGAGTGGACATAGTGGAGGACCTTCCCGGGGGATTCGGTGTCGTACCGTCCGGTGCTCTCCACCCAGTATGCGGCGCCGCCGATCTCGAAATAGCCGCGAAGAACGTCGCCGCTGATGGTCAGGTGCGCCCTCCCCTCCCCGGAAAGGGTGCCAGTGAAGGAGCCGGTGCCGTGCAACGACTCCTCGAGATCCGCCGTGCAGGGCTGCCCGGCGATATGCACCGCCAGCGGTTCGCCGGAAAGCAGGCGGTCCCGGATTCCCTGCGTATCGTAGACCGCGAGTTCGTAGCGCCGGATCGAGGAGAGGATATCCACGCCCTCGACCGGGGCAGCCTTCTTCTCCGTGAAGAAGTCGATATGAACCAAGGCCTGATCCTGTGCGGCAATCTGCTCATGCGGGGTTACGGGGACCTCCGTGACGGGCCAGAAGACCGCGAACCCCACCGCCAGCACCGTGACTGCGGCGGTGAGGAGGAGCGCCGGGATCACCGAACTTTTCTCTCTCATCTCACCACCTCTTCCGGCCGACGAGGAGGAAGGCCCCCGTGAGCGAGAGAACCGCAAGCGCGGAACCGAACCCCGGGACCGTCCGGCTCGACGGTTCCAGTTCCAGGTCGAGATCGTTCGTCAGGTTTTCGAAGATGAACTCCTCCCGGAGGGGGGAGTAGCCCTCCTTCTCGACCGTGACCGTCTGCCGGTAGCCGGGCGTGTCTACCAGATAGCGACCATCTTCTCCCGTCACGTTCGTTGCCGCAAGGGATTCGTCGTCGAGCGTAAACACCGATTCGAACCGCACCAGTGCATCGGGGACCGGGTTACCGCCGGCGTCCGTCACCCTGCCCGAGACGGCGATCGCCGGCGGCGGGGGGAGACCAATATGGACGGTCACGTTCACGGTCTTCTCGGCCAGGGGTCCATGGGTGTCCGCCACGACGGTGATCGTGTTCTCCCCGGCGGAGACCGGCACCGAGCAGGCGAACTCTGGCCGATTCCCGCACGAGACCTCTCCGGTTCCGCTCCGCACAACCACGCTGTGCAGACCTGCGGGGGCATGCACCTCCCCGACGACGGCGACGTGCGGCGGAACGACGTCGATCCAGACCATCTCGCCCTCACGCGGGGAGGTGATGTTGATGGTGATCGGGTCTTCGACGGGCGGCGGATGCTCGTTGATGACGGTGAGGATGAGTTCCCCGGCCTTGCCGAAGATGAAGGTCGCGTTGTCGTGATGATAGACCCGGGAGTCGTTCGGGAGTTGGTGCACCCAGGTGCAGGGCTTCTCGACACCCGCAGGGGTGGGGACTTTCGCGGAGCGTTCGTCGTTGATGGAGAGCAGCTGGTTCCCGTCGCTATCGAAGATCAGTGTTCTTGCGTCGGCAGTATGAACCATGATCGAGCCGAACGGTATCCCGGTGGTCACACTCCCGTCCCACTCCGGCTGAAGGCTAAACTCGCTGGAGATGGCGATCGTCTCGATCGACTCGTTCACTTTCAGTTCCGGGATCAGGTGTTGATTGGGACCGAGATCTGCGCCTGCCGCCGGGGCGGCCGCGAGCAGCAGCGCGAGGAAGAGGGTTAACGTTCTGGTCGTTCCGTTCATCCTCAATCCCTCACCGATTAGTCCCGGTAAATCGTCCCGACCCGGTAGTACCGGCCCTCATACTCGAAGTATTTCCGCTTGCCGGTCTCGTTATCGAAGATGTAGGCATCGATCGTCTCTTGGTGGATCTTCTCCGGGTACTCAACGTTCCCCACCAGCCGGATGTCCCCGGGCATATACGGGCCCCCTTCGTCCTCATGCCCCTCACCCCGGAGGAGCGCGTCCAGAACGGGCAGGTTCCGGAACATCTCCTCATCGAGGGGAATGACGACGCCCCCCCGGGCCCTCTCCTCCGTGACTTCGTAGAGCAGGAGTTCGTCGGGCGGGATGGTCGCGGCGATGTAGGTGGTGACAGCAACGTAGCAGCCGAGCAGGAGGAGTCCGGCGACCACGACCGCGATGAGGTATCGCTTCAGCCGGGTGCTCTTCTCATGACTCGACGGCGTCATCGACTCACCTCAAGAACAGGATCCTCCCGTGTCACGGCCACGTCGTCACCACCAGGTAGTACGCCCCTTCGTACTCCAGGTGCGGGTAGACCCACGTCTCCCGGTCGGGGCCGTAAGTGTCCTGGAGCGCCTTGCTCTCCGCATACGAGACGTTGGTTCCCCCGATGAAGCGCCGGTCGCTCATACCCCACTCCCACCCCGACGGGTTGCGCTCGTCGCCACGGATGACCGCATCGAGCGCCGGGTGGTCGGCAAAGTCCTTCTCGGTCAGGGGGACGATCACGTTCTCTCCCGGCTCCGTCCTCTCCATGACATAGAGCATCGGCTGCCCGCCGGAACCCTCCATCGCATAGATGAGGAGGGCGTCGGCGAGCATGAGGCCGAGCACGACCGCAACGATCCCAGCGAGACCGCAGGCAACGACGAACCCCGCCGTTCTAAGCCGGTTGCCGGATCTCTTACCTTCTTCCATTCTGCACCTGTTTTGACACGATTCTAGTGGATCAGAACGCGGGTAGCGTAGTATACTCCGTCGTACTCGAGGATCGGCGCATTCGCCGTATACACACCAAACGACTCGGTGAGCACGAGGCATTCGGCCCCCGTCATCGGGACCGGCGCGGATGCCGGCACGTCGGGGTTGCTGCCGGCCTCCCGGATCGCGGTGGCAAGCACCGGGTGCTGCTTCAGGTCCCGGTCGGTCAGGTGGATGACGGATGCGTTCTGCAGATCTTCTTCCCCGACCACCTCCACGACCAACATCTGCGGAGGACCGTCGACTCCCGTGATCAGGGCGACGAAGGTCGTAACTCCGAACACGACCGCCGCGACGAGGAGGACGATGCCGATGAACGCGAGAGTTCCGACAACAATCAGGCGCTTCCTGTCAGGCTCCATGCAATTCCCTCCGGGAGCCCGCGCTCCCGCTCATACCGCCGCTCCTCAGAACCATCCCGCACCCCTCGAACTGTATATGATGTGCAGGGGGGATGCCGACCGTTCGGCACGCGCACGGGGCTCGACCCCCTCGATCCGGAACGTCTCGCGGCCGAGCGTCACGCTCCCGATAAGACCGTTCTCCGAGGTTGTCAGGAGGACGTCGCTTTCGCCGACGCCGACGATCCTCCCCTCGTAAGAGTCGATGCCGTCGTCGATCTGCTCGAAGTTCATCCGGTGCACCTCGACAAGGTATTCAGTTCCGCGGACGCGAAGGAGAAGCGTGCCGCCCGCTATCTCCCGCGAGAGGGCAGCGTGGTCGAACGTCACGATGTCGTAGCGTCCGGCGTCCTTCGGGATCCTGAGTTCATCCGGCGCCGGAACCCCGGCATCTGCAAGGTCGGAGACCGATGTCGCGCCCGCGACAACTACGTGTGTAGAATCGCCGACGGCCAGGACCGGGACGCCAGCAGGGTTCTGAGCGCCTGCACCCAGCACGACCGCTGCTATGACGATCACGCAGACCAGGAGAGCGACGCCCCCGATGAGGGATCGCCTCATCCCGCTTCATCCTCCGGCTCGTCCATGCGGAAGAGGTCGACGTACCTCTATAAACGATTTCTGTCACAATCGTCTACACATCGGGCCGCTCCGGGACAATCGGCGCCCCGGGCGGGGCCTGGTGAGCACAAAAAAGGCACGGAGCGGGGTAAAAGAGGGGTGTGCCCGGATTCAAAAATAATTAGAGATTGTGCGCGGGCACGCACCGGTTCTTCCCCGCACACGGCAGGACCGGCCCGTGGAGTTCTATCCCGAGCGCCTCGCGAAGGACGTCCTCGATCGTCCCCACGGTCACGAACGCAAGGTCGTTCCGCACGTCCTCGTGCACGTCGTCGAGATCCCGCTCGTTCTCCCGCGGGAGGATGACCGTCTTGATCCCGGCCCGGTGGGCCGCAAGGACCTTCTCCTTGATCCCGCCCACCGGCAGCACAGCGCCGGAGAGGGTCACCTCGCCGGTCATCGCGATCGTCGGTTCGACCGCTTTACCGGTGACGAGGGAGGCGAGGGCCGTAAAGAGGGTCACGCCCGCCGACGGCCCGTCCTTCGGGGTCGCCCCCGCCGGCACGTGGATGTGGATGTCGCTTGCGAAGAAGTCGAACCGGGTTGCAGTGGCTGCCAGCCTTGAGCGGATCAGGCTGAGGGATATCTGGGCCGACTCCTTCATCACGTCCCCGAGCTGGCCGGTCAGCGTCAGTTTTCCTTTGCCGGGCATGAACGTCCCCTCGATGAAGAGGATATCCCCGCCGACCGGGGTCCATGCGAGGCCCGTGACGACGCCGGGCGGGTTCTCTTTTCTCGCCACATCCTGCCGGACCGTCTCCTTTCCAAGGACCTCCGGGAGTACCTCCACCGTCACGACGTACGGCAGGTTTGCATCTCCCGCTACGATCTTTGCCGAGACGTACCGTGCAGCCCGGGCAAGCTGCTTCTTGAGCGCCCGGACACCCGCTTCGCGGGTGTACTTCTCGATGATCGCCACCAGGGCCTCATCCTCTACCCTGAGTTTATCCACATCAAGGCCGTGCTCCACCAGGGTCTCCGGCAGCAGGTGGTCCTTTGCGATGGCAAACTTCTCGTTCTTCGTGTAGCCCGAGATCTCGATGAGTTCCATCCGGTCGAGGAGCGGCGCCGGGATCGTCGCGAGGGAGTTTGCCGTCGCGATGAAGAGCACGTCCGAGAGATCGTAAGGAACCTCCAGGTAATGGTCCGTGAACGTGCTGTTCTGTTCGGGGTCGAGGACCTCGAGGAGGGCGCTTGCCGGATCTCCGGCGTTGGAGTAGGCGAGCTTATCGATCTCGTCGAGGATGAAGACGGGGTTCTTCGTCCCGGCCTTCTTCATGCCCTGCACGATCCGCCCGGGGAGAGACCCGACGTAGGTCCGCCGGTGCCCCCGGATCTCCGCCTCGTCTTTGATGCCGCCAAGGCTGATCCGGACGTATTTCCTCCCCAGCGCGTCTGCAATGCTCTTCCCGAGGCTCGTCTTGCCTGTTCCGGGCGGGCCCGCGAAGAGGAGGATCGAGCCCTGCTTCTCCTCCTTGAGTTTCATGACGGCGAGATGCTGGACGATCCGCTCCTTGACCTTCTCGAGGCCGTTGTGATTGCTCTCGAGCACCTGGCGGGCTTCTGTGATATCGATGCTCTTCTTCTCCTCGACCGTCCAGGGGAGGTCGAGCAGGAGGTCGAGGTAGTTCCGGATCCCCTGGCTCTCGTGGTGCTGGCTGCCGCCGCTCTCGAGTTTCTTGAGCTCCGCGAGCGCCTTCTTCCGCACCTCCTCGGGCATCGTCGAGCACTCGATCCGCTCCCGGTAGCCTTCCTCGCCGGACGAACCGTCGCCCCCATTGAGTTCTTCCTGGATCACCTTGAGCTGCTCCCGGAGCATCGCTTCGCGGTTCGCCTTGCCTACCTTGTCGGAGACCTTCCTGGCCACCTCGATCCGGAGATCGATGCTCTCTTTCAGGTTCGTGAGGACCTCAAGGAACGCAGCGTACCGCCCCCGAACGGAGACGGTCTCCAGGAGATTCTGCTTCACTGCAACATCTACCGGCATGAACGGCACGACGAACCCTATGATCTGGTCGACGGAGTCCATCCTGTCAACGGGGCGGGTGAACTGTTCGGAGCCCTGGAAGTTGCCGCTGATCTCGTGAACAGCCTTTCTGATATCCGCGAGCATCTTAGCCCGGGTCTCCTCGTCGAGATCCGGCAGATCCGGAAGCGGTTCGTAGACGGCAGAGAACTGCCCGTCATTTTCGGAGAGGGTTACGGCCTTCACCCGGAAGGCTGCCCGCGCAAAGACCAGGTAACCGTCGTTTGCAGGCTGTACGTGCGCGATCTCAAGGAGGTTTCCGGTCGTATAGAACGCGTCGACCGATACCTCCGAGGGCTGTACGCCACATTTTACGGTCAGCCCGACCGCAGATGCGGACCCGTCGTGCTTCATAGCTGAGAGCAGCGCTTCCCCGGTGACCGTGTCGACCGGGAACTTCGTCCGGCTCTCCGGGTAGACCACGGTCTCGAAGAGCGGTATGACGATCTTTTCTCGGATCGTTGCGGGTTGTGGTGAGTGCATGGTGACTCCAATCATTTAGTTCGAATTTACCTAACTTTAACGCCGGCCAAAAAAATCATCCGACTTTCTTTAAGATCTCAATTAAGAGATCCACTTCTTTTTCATCGAGCGCCCGTACCATCTTCTCGATCATCCGGTTCAGAGCATTCTGCTCGGCGTTCGCCATCATCCGCCCTTTTTCGGTCAGGTGGATGTATACGATCCTCCCGTCATCGGGGGACTTCTGCCGGTACGCACACTCCATCCGGACGAATCGGTTGATCATCTCCGTGATGGTGGGCTTTGAGTTCCGGGTGATCTCGGCGAGTCTACTGAATGTCACGTCGTGGTGTTCGTCGATGGCCTTCAGATAGGCGATCTGCTTCACCGTCAAACGGCTGAGCCCGCATTCGGAGAAGATCGCAGAGGAGCATTCGTTTTTGATGGCGATCAGGCGATCAAATACCTCGAACAGATGCTCCTCTCTCGCCGGCATGGTTGATACCCATTAGTTTGGTTTGGCCTAACTATAAAGGTTGTGATGGGCGGGCTCTAAGAGGCACTCCAAAAGTATACGTCTCAGTTGATTGAGTTGTTCTCCTCCAGAGGGCGGAAGGGTTCGCCCAGACTGTCACGATAATAGATCCGCGGCTCCACGGGGATAATACCGGTTTTTCCCGGGGGAATCCGCTCCACTATCGAAACAAGGTAGTCGGGCCTGCGCTCACCGAAGGTGGTGCTGCCGGATACGCTAACGTTGATACTTACCGAGATGGGGTTCGGATCGCTCGATACGGGGTGGAGGGAATCCGGAATGATGATGTATGGAAAGTCATCCGGGGTATTCCCCACCTCAAAGAGTCGGGAAGATGTCGGTACAAACACGCCCTCCTGCACCTCCTCAAGCGAGGGATCTTTTGAGAAATCCCGTGAGATAGCGGCAGAGATATCTGTAAGATTTTTACCGACCAATCGCAATGCAAGCATTTCTCCATCCTTCGTCATAACGGGCAGGGGTGTACAGTTCTCGGAGACCATACGCTGGAGTTCCTTTTCGGAAAAGACCGGTGAGCCGCTGATCGCAGGGACGGGAACAACTATCTCCGTGATGGGATCTCCCTGGTAGTCGGACAATCCGGTAATGGAAACGACGTATGAGTAATCTCCCGACGACGTCGGA
>PGYL01000049.1 GCA_002839645.1 Methanomicrobiales archaeon HGW-Methanomicrobiales-2
CGCTCCCGGGGTCACGTTCCCGGTCATCGTCGGCGTGGTGCTGACATTGGTGGGCGCCGCGACCCTCCAGACCCTGCCGGTGCTGGTGGAGTTGTCGGGCCCTCCCACATCGTTCGTCAGCACATAGAGGTCACGTTCGGCATCCTCGCCGAACCCGCGCAGGAACATGCCCAGGGTCTCGTTCTCGCCGGAGGTGATGTTCACCGTCTGGACCTCCCACATGGCGTTCGCCTCAGGGGTCAGGTTCGCGGCGGACTGCGGTGCGGCCCACCCCTCCGGGGGCGTCGCGGCGAGGAGGGTGCCGTTGCCCACCGTCCGGCTGTCGCTCCAGTAACCGAAGACGTACTTCCCCTCGAGTTCCGGAACGGCGGTCCCGCGGTAGACGTTGCCGCCGACGACGACGATGCCGAGGTCACGGCCGCCCTCGAAGATGGGGCCGATCAGCGGCTCGCCCAGGTAGCCGGTGGTGTTGCAGGACTCCGGGGGTGCTGTGGTGTTGTTCGGGTCGAAGCAGTACGTGCCCTCGCGGATGTTCCAACCGTAGTTGCCGCCGTTGTAGACGACGTCCACCTCCTCAAAGAGGTTCTGGCCCGCATCGGCAACGAAGAGCGCGTTGTTGCCGCCGGAATCAAACGACATGTAGGCCGGGTTCCGGAGACCGTAGGCGTAGATCTCGGGCGGGACAGCATCATAGGCGTAGGTGTCGAGGATCTCGGTCTGGTTTTCCGCAAACGGATTGTCGGCGGGTATGCCGTAGAGGCTGCCGGCAAACGTCGTCCACGTCGGCTCGGGCGGGTTCGCGGTCCGGTTGACGGTCATGTTGTCGGTCTGGTTCATCGCCCCGGTCACATTATGCGGGACCGTCATGTTCCCGGCGGTGACATTATCCACGTCGATCCTGAGCATCTTGCCGTAGATCTTCGTGAGGTCCTGGGCGTTCCCGATACCGGGGGTGTGGCCGTTCCCGACGTCGTTTGCCCTCCCGCCATCCCCGAGCGATACATACAGGAAGCCGTCGGCGGGGCTGAAGGCAAGCTGACCGCCGTTGTGGTTATGGTAGGGCTTGTCGATCATCATCAGGACCTTCTCGGAGGTCAGGTTCACCCGGTTTTGGTCCTCGGGGTCGACCTGGAACTCCGAGATGTGGTTCGTGCAGTTCCAGTCCTCGGGGGCCTCCGGCCTCAAAGGTGCGCTGTAGAAGGCGTAGACCTTGCCGTTCTCCGAGAAGTTCGGGTGGAACGCGATCGACAGCAGGCCGCGCTCGTCGTAGGTCGGGTTGAGGTCGACCATCTTATCCCTGAGGTCCAGGAACGGCTCGGGGAGCGTGGTCCCGTTCGCGTCGACGACCTGCACCACGCCGATCTGGTCCACGACGAAGAGCCGTCCGGTCCCGTCGTCGGGCGCCGTAATCGCAAGAGGCGAGGTGAAGTTCTCCGCGACGAGTTCAAGCCCGATCTCGGTCGTAACGTTCGAGACCGTCAGGTTCGTCCGGGACGTGTTGCCCTGGAGTTCCGCGGCAAGCATGGACCCGGCGTTCGTCAGGTCTGTTGCGTTGCCGCTCATGTTCTGCGCATCTGCGCCTTCCATACCGGTCGTCTGGTTTGAACTCTCATTGATGTTGCTGACGTTGCTCGATCCCACCTGCGCTGCACCCGCACCCGCGATGAGTGCGAGGACAAGGAGGAGGGATGCTATGACAGGGGTAACTTTTGTCATGCGGGGCAGGACATGACATTCGGATAGATAAGGGTTGTGTCGGACGGTGTCATGAATGAGGAGAGGGAAGACCCCGGAGGTCTTCCATCCGGGGACACCCTACTCCACGATGAAGTCACCGGTCATCTGCTGGGGGTGGACGTCGCACCGGAAGAAGTAGGTCCCGGGCTCCTCCGGAGCGGTGAAAGTATAGGTGGTCTCGGCGGGGCCGGTGATGGTCTCGCCCACGAAGATCTCCTCTGTTGCTGAGGAGTCCATGTAGACAGCGACGTTATGGGGGATGCCGTCATCCATGTTGTCGAAGTTCACCGTCACCTCCGCACCCGCCGGGACCGTGATCGTGCTCGCATTAAACGCGAGGTTCGCGGCGGCGAGATCGACGGTCGCGGTCCCGCCGCCACCGCCGGTAATCGGGTTCGCGGTTGCGGGGATAGTCGCTGCCGTTTCCGTGGCGGACGGTGTCCCTGTTCCAGTCGAGGTCGTTACCGTCTCTGTTGCAGATGGGGTCTCGGTTCCGGTCGGGGTCGTTACCGTCTCTGTTGCAGATGGGGTCTCGGTCGGCGGAGCCGTCGGCTGGGTGACGTTTCCACCCGGCAAGGTGCACCCCGCGGCCAGCACACCGGTGATCACGACAAGGAACGCCACCAGAAGGACCAGGTTGGGCTTCATAAGGGGGACCATCCCAGACAGGCTATTTATAGATTACTCTCGGGCAGGGGTTCCGGGAGAGGGGGGCGCGGACCTGCGCACAGGACCCCTGCAATAGCAGGGAAAAGAAGCGAGGAGGACGGGGTGAGCCTTTCCCCCCTTTTCGCACACCCGTTGATCACTCCACGATGAACTCGCCGTTCATGTCGGGATGGACGTCGCACTGGAAGTAGTAGGTCCCGGGCTCCTCCGGCGCCGTGAAGGTGTAGGTGATCTCGGCGGGGCCGGTGACGATATCACCCACGAAGATCTCTTCGGCCGCTGAGGAATCCATGTAGACCGCGACGTTGTGGGGAACGCCCTCGTCCTGGTTATCAAAGACCATCGTCACTTCTGCCCCTGCCGGCACTGTGATGATGTCCATGTCAAACTCGACATCCTGTGCGGCGATATTCACCATCGTCTCGTTCCCCGTTGCGTTCCCATCGACGGTGACGTTCACCGTCTCAAAGACGAGCGGGATGAGCGGCGTGTGGTCGTTATTGACCAGCTGGACCGAGAGGTTGTGCTCGCCAGCCGTCACGTTCTCCCAGGTGTGGGAGAGGTTTGCGGAGACGACGTAGCCGCCGGTCTCCGGGATGGCAGGCGCGCTCGCGTTCGTCGGCACCACGGCGTCCAGGTAGTAGTGCAGGTGGCCCTCGCCCGGCGCGTTCGGCTGCCCGGTCGGCTCCACCAGCGTGAGGTTCGTGACGTTCACGCTCACCGTGACGTTCCCGGCGGCGACGCTGACATTCGCCTCCGGCGACGTGATGGTGACGTTTGTCTCATCGGTCTCGTTCCCGGTCGCGGCCACGGCCGGGGTCTGGCCGCTCCCATACTCCTGGGCGACCGCCCCGGAGAAGAGAGCCACACACCCTATCACCAGGGTGAGGATCAGGAGTCTCAACAGTTTCGTCATGCGGGCCACGGGAGGGAAGCGAGTAGTATATACCTTTCGCAAGACTGCCCTGTGCGCTCCGGATAACCCTCGCTGGCCCAAATCCTCCTCCATACGCCCCCGGTTCCCCCCCGGGGTGCAGGGTTAAGTAGGGACCCGACGTATTCCCGCCCATGATACGCACAAAACGGATCTACGAAGAACCCTCCGGGGACGACGGGACCCGCGTTCTCGTCGACCGGCTCTGGCCGCGGGGCGTCTCGAAGGAGGAGGCAAACCTCGATCGGTGGGAGAAGGACCTTGCGCCGAGCAACGAACTGCGGAAGTGGTTCGGGCACGACCCGGCGAAGTGGGAGGAGTTTCTCCGGCGCTACCGGGCCGAACTCGAGGGTAAGGAGGAGACGCTCGACCGGCTCCGGCAGGAGGCGAGCGAGGGGACCGTCACACTCCTCTACGCCGCAAAGGACGAGGAGCACAACAACGCCGTGGCGCTGAAACGATATATCGAGGAGAGATAGGCGGCACCGATACTTTTTTACAACTCCAGTGCGGTCACTCCCCCATGACCATGGAGAGCGACAGGATATCCTACCACGAGTCGGTAAGGACCGTCTACGAACGGCTCAAGAGGGACGGCATGTCGAACGTCTGGGACCGCTACGAGGCGCAGGGCTTCGGCAACGACCCGGATAAGCGGTGCGCCTTCTGCCAGGCGGGCGCCCGGTGCGACTTCTGCTCGAACGGCCCCTGCCGGGCCGACGCAAGCCGGAACCACCGGGGGGTCTGCGGGATAAACGCTGACGGCATGGCGATGCGGATGATGCTTCTGCGAAACGTCATGGGGGCGTCGAACTACCACTTCCACGCCCAGCAGGCTGTCCGGACCCTCCGGGCGACCGCGGAGGGCAAGACCCCCTTCTCGATCGCCGAGCCGGAGAAACTCCGGACGTTTGCAGGACGGCTCGGGATCGATACCGGCGGGAGCGACGCCGAGGTCGCGCTCCGGCTCTGCGACTTCGTGGAAGAGGACTTCCACAGGTTCACCCACGAGCCGAGCCTGATCGTGGAGCGGCTCGCCCCGCCGGAGAGAAAAGAGGTCTGGAAGAAACTCAAACTCTTCCCGGGCGGGATCTACGGGGAGACGATCGTCGATACCGCCTCCACCCTCACGAACGTCGACGGCTGGTTCGCGAGCCACGCCATGCGGGCGATGCGTCTCGGCGTCGCGATGGCTTACCAGAGCCAGATCGTGCTCGAATATATCCAGGACATCCTCTACGGCATCCCCCGCCCGCACCCCATGCGGGTCGACCTCGGGGTGCTCGACCCCGACTACGTCAACGTCCTCCCCAACGGCCACGAACCCTTCCTCGGGTTCGCCCTCATCGACCTCGCCCGCACCGACGAGTGGCAGCAGAAGGCAAAGGATGCGGGGGCGAAGGGGCTGCGGATCATCGCCAACATCGAGACCGGACAGGAACTGATCCAGAGGAGGGAGATGGACGATGTCTTCTACGGCTACACGGGCAACTGGATCATGCAGGAGGCGGTCCTCGCCACCGGGGCGGTGGATGTCTTTGCCGCCGACATGAACTGTTCGCTCCCGCTCGACCCCCTCTACGCCGAGAAGTACCACTTCAAACTGATCCCGGTCAGCGAGGTCGTGGTCTTCGAGGGCGGGACGGAGAGGCTCGACTACGTCCCGGAGGAGGCAAAGGAGCAGGCGGCGGCGCTCCTTGATATGGGGATCGAGAACTTTAAAGAGCGGCACGCGAAGATCGAACCGATCCGGGGTCTGCCCGTCAGGGAGGCGGTCGTCGGGTTCGCCCCCGAGAGCATCGTTGCAGCGCTCGGGGGAAGCCTCGACCCGCTGCTCGGGGCGATCAAGGACGGGACCATCCGGGGCATCGTGGGACTCGTCTCCTGCACCACGCTGCGCGACTCCGGGCAGGACGTCCACACCGTCGCGGTCGCGGAGAACCTGATCGCCCGCGACATCCTGGTCCTCGGGATGGGGTGCGGGGTTGCGGGCCTCCAGGTCGCCGGGCTCTGCTCCCCGGAGGCGAAGGAGAAGGCCGGGCCGGGGCTGAAGGGCCTCTGCACGGCGCTCGGTGTGCCGCCGGTGCTCGGCTTTGGAACCTGCACCGATACCGGCCGGTGCGCCGACCTCCTCCTCTCGATCTCCGACGCCCTCGGCGGCGTTCCCCTCCCGGACCTCCCGGTCGCCGTCGCGGCACCTGAGTACATGGAGCAGAAGGCGACGATCGACGCCCTCTTCGCACTCGCGCTCGGTCTCTACACCTACGTCAACCCGATCCCGACCGTGACCGGCGGGCCGGACCTCGTCAAACTCCTCACCGAGGACCTGCCCGGCATCACCGGCGGGGTGCTCCACATCGAGACAGACGCAAAAGCGGCAGCGGACGGAATGCTTGCCCATATCGAGGCGAAGCGGACGAAACTGGGGCTCTAAGCACCACAACCCTCTTTTTGGCCCTGTCACCGGGGATGTTACAGGCCCCCGTCCGGCCCCACGATCCGCTCCGCAGTCGCGATCATCCGATTGACGAACTGCCGCTGGACGCAGGTGATGAACGGGAGGGTGATCACCACGGCATTACGCACCCCGTCCTCGCGGTAGACGATCATGCAGACGCGGTCGTCGGCGATGAAGATGTACTCGAGCAGAAACGCCGCCCCGTCCACCGAGAGCGGAGCGCGGTAGATCTTCTCGAAGATATTCTCCTGGAAGAAGGTGCAGAACGGTTTCGGGGCGTAGAGCGATGCATCTCCGAGCGGCTTTGTGATCCCGCGCTTCCCATTCGGGAGGAGGACGCTCACGGGATGCTCCCTCGACGCATCGGCGATCAGCCGGGCGAACTCGCCGATCTCGCCGTAGTCGAGGCAGACGACCGCAAGGTCGCAGGTGACGCCCGCGGCAAGCGACTCCGCGTGGCGCCGGATGCTCCACTCCCCCTGCACGTACCAGATCGGCGAGTTCTTCGACCGGGCGTCGAGCGAGAGGGCCTCGAGGTCCTGCACCGCCGCTGTCGCCGCGGCATCGGCCGCGCTCTTCAGGTGGCGGATGACGACGGCGGGTTCGGCCGGAATGTAGAGATAAGGGTTCCCCCGCCGGACGGTGATGAAACCCCGTGCGGCAAGCCCTTCGGCGATGTCGTAGACCCGCGGCCGGGGGACGCCGCTCGCCTCGTGGACCTGGCGGGCGCTCCCCTCGCCGATCCCGACGAGGGCCGCATAGACCCGGGCTTCGTACTCCGTCAATCCAAGGGTCGTCAGGTTCCTGACAAGACCGTTCATTGTTGTTACTATGAAAGTTACACCATGATTAAACCTCTCCGCGTCGCATGTTCTATGTAAACTCTGGTGAGACCATGCGGCTGGAGACGATCCTGAACCGTATCCTGCGGCTCATCGGCCGGGAAGGCCGCGAGACGCCCGGGGCCGGCCCCGCCGACGCCTGCTCCTTCATCATCGACCCCTTTGATGATGAAGGTGAGGCCGGGGACGGGCAATCGGTATCGGTGGCGGCGATCAGGAGAGCGTGCCGGCGGATGCAGGAAGCAGCGACGAAGAAGGACCTCCTCTGCGTGATCGCCGACGAGATGAAGGCGTTTGACCTGCACGACCTTGAGCAGATGCACGCCCGGTTCGAGCGGAAGGTCGCCCACCTCCCGGAGGACTACCGCGACCGCCTCCTCGAAAGCGTCCGGGAAGAGATCTTCGGGGCACATCACCGGCTGGTCCTCCTCTCCCGGAACGGCGGCGGATCCGACGATCCCCCGGACCCGGCACTCGGCGCCTACTGCGCCATGGTGGCGGAGGCCTGCGCCGCAAAAGCGCGGGAGAAAGACCCGAAGTATCTCTACCTGAAGTACCTCCTCTCCGGGTTCACGATGTTTGTCCTCGGCGAGCCCGCCCACCCGGTCGGCACCCCGTTCCCCGGAGGGCAGATCGTCGACGAGTGGGAGGGGGCCTACCTCTGCCCGGTCAGGGATATGGCCGACGATATACCGTATGCTCTCTGCCCCTGCTGCCCGGCGGTCCAGAGCACGGAGCCGACCTTCCCGGAGATGCGGGCCCGCCGCCATGAGCGGCGGCGACGGGAGAGCCTCGAAAACTACTGGACGAACTATAAGGGATGAATGCGATACGACAGACTGGAGATGAACAAGATGAAGATCATTGATGTAGCAGAGGTACCGATCAGCGAGACGCCGCACCATGTCGACGCCCGGAAGGTCTACGACACCGAGCACGCAAACGCGGTCGTGATCACGCTTGCGCCCGGCGAATCGTTGAAAAAGCACGTAACCCCGGTGGACGTCTTCTTCTACGTCCTCGAAGGGACCGGCATCGTCGAGATCGGCGACGAGCGCGCGGAGGTCGGTAAGGACCACCTGGTCGACAGCCCGGCAAAGATACCGCACCGCTGGATCAACGAGAGCGACAGCACCTTCCGGGTGCTCGTGGTGAAGGTCCCGCGGCCGACGACCGGGACGAGACTGCTGTGAGGGAGTGTTAGGGACAATGGTTGTTGAGGCGATCCCGAACAGCGTAGGTTTCATCTACGCTATCCTTGCTTTTGCCGCACTCGCCTGGCTCTGGTACTCCGGCCGGTTCACCCGGCGGCGAGCAGTGCCATTCCTCGTCGTCTCGGTGCTTCTGGGGTACCTGGTCTTCGCGCCGGTCTTCCCCTATCAGTTGCAGCTCCTCGTCCTCCGGGATACGGCGGCCCTCGGGGCGCCGCTCCCGATGACGCTCGTCGGGACGCTCGCCTTCATCGTCCTCGCCCTCGTATTCGGCCGGATCATCTGCGGGCAGATCTGCCCGGCGGGCGCCGTCCAGGAGGTCATGCACCTCATACCGGTGAAGAAACGCGGCAGCGCCGAGAGCCGGGTCCCGGTGGCGGTCAGGGCAGGCGTCTTCGTCGTCTTCCTCGCCGCCGGCCTCGGGCTCTCGGTGAACCTCCTCGGGCTCCTGGGCCTCGCGGCCTTCTTCAACCTCGCGGTCGCGAGCGCATCGTTCTTTGTCTTCCTTTCGATCGTCCTCCTCTCCGCCGTCGTCTACCGGCCGTTCTGCCGGTACGTCTGCCCCTACGGCGCCCTCCTCGCCCCCGCGGCGTCAAGGGCCCTCTACCGGCTCCGGCGGACGGACGCCTGCATCAACTGCCGGAAGTGCGAACGGGCATGCCCGACCGGAGCGGCGAGGCCCGATGACGGTCTCGGGGAGTGTTACCTCTGCGGCCGGTGCACGGATGCCTGCCCGGTGGACGGGGCGCTCGTGTATGGACGGGGAAGATGAGAAGAGTAATTATGCGAAGGGCATCAGAGTAAAGAAGAGGTTGGTATACCATGGCTAAAGAGAATCGTGCAGAGTTACAGGGGAAAGTCCTCCAGTTAGCAGACCTCGTCGCCTACCAGGACGGGACCGTGGCGAGCAGGATGATCGTCAACAACCGGGCGGGAAGCATCACCCTCTTCTCGTTCGACGAGGACGAGGGGCTCTCGGAGCATACCGCGCCCTACGACGCGGTGGTGACGATCCTCGACGGGGAGTGCGAGGTCTGGGTGGCGGGCCAGACGCACCAGATGAAGGCAGGGGAGACGATCATCTTCCCGGCAAACGTCCCCCACGCCCTCTCGGGCATAACCCGGTTCAAGATGTCGCTGACGATGATCCGGGAGTGAGTCCATGACGAACGAGAAGGAAGGCGACTACTGCACCATCTGCGGCGGGGTCCGGCCGGACGCGATCAAGATCAAGACAGTCCTCGTGGACGGGAAAGCGACCGGCATCAACCAGCTCGAGTTCATCGTCGCCGGTGTGCGGGACCTGCACCTCGACAACGACGCGGCCGTCCGCGACGAGCTGCTCAAGTGGGCGAGCGAGTTCAACTACATCCCGACGAAGAAGAAAGAATCCTATGGCAACGCCCTGATGCGGGAGTATAAGGGAACTCAGGAGTGAGCGGCCGAGAGACTCTTTTTTCCACCGGATCGCTCCCCGGGAAAAGGTCGCCGTAAAAAAGGTTAGGTGCTGATGGCAGCCAGTGTGCCATCGTCGGTCACGAACAGCCAGTAGCCCTCGGTCGGTGAGAGCCTCTGGTTCTCGCCCTGCGCCCCGGTCACGTTGTTGATGAGCGCCGGACGGTAGCTCTGGTTCTCTGCGTCGAAGCCGACGAGAAGAACCCACTCGTCTTCCACCGACGTGAGCGTCTCATCCGCAGTCCGCTCGGTCAGGTCGGAGTATCCGATGGCGTTCCAGCCCGGGCTTAACGTCCGCATTGCAGGAGCCCTCATCGGGTTGGTGCTGAGGTTCAGCTGCAGGGTCATCTCCTCGGCCGAGTAGACCCAGTATCCTTCAAGGACTTCCAGGGTCTCGTTGTCTCCCAGGGGAGTGAAGCCGCTCGCCGGGGCAAAGGTGTAGACCGGCCGGCCGCCGGTGTCGACATCGCCGAAGACCGTTGCTGCGGTGTTGTTGCCCATAGAGAGCGGTCGCGGGATAGAGACGAAGTTCCAGCCCTCATACAGTTCGAGGTCGATGGTCTCCTGCCCTGGCGTCGTCGGCGTCGGGGTCACGTTCCCGGTCGGCGTCGGCGTCACGTTCCCGGTCGGTGTCGGTGTCACGTTCACGGTCGGTGTCGGTGTCACGTTCACGGTCGGCGTCGGCGTCACGTTCCCGGTCGGTGTCGGCGTCACGTTCACGGTCGGTGTCGGGGTCACGTTCCCGGTCGGTGTGGGTGTCACGTTCACGGTCGGCGTCGGGGTCACGTTCCCGGTCGGCGTCGGGGTCACGTTCCCGGTCGGCGTCGGGGTCACGTTCCCGGTCGGTGTGGGTGTCACGTTCACGGTCGGCGTCGGCGTCACGTTCCCGGTCGGTGTGGGTGTCACGTTCACGGTCGGCGTCGGGGTCACGTTCCCGGTCGGTGTGGGTGTCACGTTCCCGGTCGGTGTGGGTGTCACGTTCATCGTCGGTGTCGGTGTCACGTTCCCGGTCGGTGTCGGCGTCGGAACCGGGACTTCCGGTGGAATCAGAACGCCGTCGATCACGTAGACAATGATATTGTTCGTGATCTGGATCTGGGTTATAACAACGATGTCGTTGATGATCAGTTGACTGTCGGTGAGCGAGACGTTAACATTCGTTCCCGCAACGGTCGGCAGGGAGATCTGGCCGTCGGTCGAATTCTGGCAGAGCATCACAAGTTCTTCGATCGTGTAGTCTCCCTGGATGACGTGGTAATCAAGGATGCTGTTTAAGAGCGTCGTGTCGTTTAAGATAACCGAGAGCGTCTCGTTGCCCACCGCGGCAAACGCATCGTCGGTCGGAGCACATATTACGTAACTCCTGTTCTCGTCAAGCCTCTCGCCGAGAGTCGAGTTGTTTACGATACCGACGAACGTCGTCAGGTTCTCCTGCCCTGAAAGCCCTGCAACGATCTCATCGGTGATGTTCACTCCGGGTGTCGGTGTCGGCGTCACGTTCCCGGTCGGCGTGGGTGTCACGTTGACCGTCGGCGTCGGGGTCACGTTCACGGGCGGCGTGGGGGTCACGTTCACGGTCGGGGTCGGGGTCACGTTCCCGGGCGGGGTGGGGGTCACGTGCACGGGCGGGGTCGGGGTCACGTCCGCGTCAG
>PGYL01000050.1:0-10239 GCA_002839645.1 Methanomicrobiales archaeon HGW-Methanomicrobiales-2
GTCGCTCTCCAGCTACCGGCGGGCACGGGCGGTGGCGACGGAACTCAAAGACTGGGTAGAGAGAGGGAAGATGGAACTTGCGCTCCCCACCCGGCGGATCGACCCGGCAAAGCGTGTGAAACCCATGCGGGAGACGGCCGTCAGCCCCCGCGTCCGCGACATCATGAACCGGCAGGTGATCAGCATCACGGAAGACGAGGAGATCCGGGTGGCGGCAAAGCGACTCTTGAAGGATGAGACGAACCACCTCCCGGTCCTGGACGGCAACGGCACGCTCGTCGGGATCATCACCACCTATGACGTCTCGAAGGCGGTGGTGACGGACGGGAAACTGCGGCAGGTGAAGGACATCATGACCCGGAAGGTGATCAAAACGACCCCCGACGAGCCGGTGGATATCGCCGCCCGAAAACTGGAGCAGAACAACATCAGCGCGCTGCCGGTCGTGGATACGACGAACCGGGTGGTCGGCATCCTCTCGGCGATCGATCTCGGGAAACTCTTCGGGGGGAGGCGGCGGCGATGAAACTTCTGCTGGCGTTCTCACGGAAAGGAAAAGCCGATCCGGGAAGGGAACCGGTGATCGCCCGCCTGGTGAAGGAGACCGGCGTCCTCGTCAACGTCGAGAAGGCCAACATCGACTCGATGGCCGGGGAGGTGCTGATCGACGTCCCCGATAAGGATGCTGACCTGGTCCGGCGCCGCCTCGAGGAGATGGGGGTCACGGTCCGCGTGATGGAGAATGCCATCGCTCTCGACGAGGCGGAGTGCGTCGACTGCGGAGCCTGCATCAGCGTCTGCCCCCAGGAAGTCTTCTCCTTTGATCCGGAGTGGCGTCTTCGCGTGATCTCGGAGCGGTGCGTCCTCTGCGGCAAGTGCATCCAGGCGTGCCCTCATGGCGCCCTCTCGCAACAGAGATGATCCGGGAGCATTTCGAGTTCCGGCAGACGATTACGACGATCCTCGCCGACGATCCCGGAGAGATTGCGGCGGCAAAATCCGGTATGATGGCCGCCCGGCAGGAGGTCGAGCGGCAGATCGCCCGGGACCCCTATTTTTCGGCAACGCTTGAGCCGTATGCTCCGGAGAACCCGGAGAGGACCGTCGGGCGCATGGCCCGGGCCGCGGCAGAGGCCGGGGTCGGGCCGATGGCGGCGGTGGCGGGCGCCATAGCCTGGGCAGGAGTGGAGGCGATGGTCGAGGCCGGCGCGATGTTTGCCCTCGTCGACAACGGGGGGGATATCGCCCTTGTAAGCGACCGCGAGGTGAAGATCGGCATCTATGCAGGCGCATCGCCCTTGAGCGGGCGTATCGCGTTCCTGGTGCCGCCACAGGAAGAGATCCTCGGGATCTGCACCTCATCGGCGACGGTGGGCCCGTCGATCAGTTTCGGCACCGCCGACGCCGTGACGGTCTTCTCCCCCGACGTCGCCGCCGCGGACGCCTGGGCGACGGCGATCTGCAACCGGATCACACCGGAAGACACCTCGGTCCTCGACGCCCTCCCGGGGACAGGTATCCGGGGCGTACTTGCCGTCATCGGCGATGCGGTCATCCGGTGGGGGGACCTCCCCCCGGTCGTGCGGGCGAGGGTGGACGAGCGGCTGATCACCGCTGGCAAATGGTCCGTCTAAAGCGACTCGTCCAGGTACCGGAGTATCTGTTCGTATGCCTCCGGACCGCTGAATCGTGCCAGCGTCGCCTCGCCGTCGGTGATAAGGAGGACGGGCTCCCTGCCCTCCAGAGAGAAGATGACATCGTAGATATCGACCTCGTCGATGACGACCCCCCGGGCGAGATCCGAGGCCGCGTGGAGCTGCAGCCGCTCCTTCGTCAGCTCGTCCGGCGTCTCCCGGAAAAAGTAGTAGAAGACCTGGTAGGCGTTGAGGAGGTCGGAGGCGAGCAGCGCCCCCCGGATCTCTCCGTCAAGCGGATCCAGCATCGCTGCAAGAAGTTCATCGTCATCGTCGCTCGCTTCAAAGAGCCCGTCGGCAAGATCTGCCAGTGCTGCATAATCGACCATACTCGGTTCCCACCATACCATCCGCTGCCCTGCACCGGCTAAAGAACCGCCGTGATAGCGGCCCGCAGAGCCGGAACGGTGCGGGCGGTGCATGAATAACTATATCGGTCTGTCCGGAAAAAAGAATAGGTGTGCGTGAGGAAGATCTGGACTGGACCATATACCACCGGATTCCCGAAACCGACGGCATTACCGCCGGGGATCTGGCAGCAGCCACCGGTTTTGAACATGGTGCGGTCATGGCATCGCTTGAGCGCCTCGAGCGCTATCTCCTGATCCGGCGATCCGGGGAGACGGTGCGCCACCTCTCCATCCAGGAGTCGCTGATCGAGTGCCAGTGCCGGTATACGAATGATATGCCGTTCGTCATTGAGAACGGCGTCATCAGGGCAAAGAGGCGAGAGGAGTGAGCGATATGCCCACCGCAGCGGTACTCCGGATAGGCCACCGGCCCGAACGCGACCAGCGGGTAACGACCCATGTCGGGCTCACGGCGCGAGCGCTCGGAGCCCGGGGGATGTATCTTGCCGCAGATGATCACGGCGTGGTCACGAGCATCGAGGACGTGGCCTCCCGGTGGGGAGGAGACTTTTTTGTGGAAAACGACGTGAAGTGGCGGCGGTGCATCCAGGACTGGAAGGCCGGCGGCGGCAAGGTCGCCCACCTCACGATGTACGGGCTCCGGATGACCGACGTCATCGACGAGATCCGGCGGGAGGAACGGGTGCTCGTCGTGGTGGGGGCCGAGAAGGTGCCGGGCGATATTTATGGCCTTGCCGACTACAACGTCTCGGTGACCACCCAGCCCCACTCCGAGATCTCAAGCCTCGCCCTCTTCCTCGACCACCTCTTCGAAGGGAAGGAGCTCAACCGGGAATACCCGGACGCGAAGATCCGGATCGAGCCGACGAAGGTGGGAAAGAAGACGGTGGAGCGGTGAAGGGCCGGGTCCTGGTTGCCGGGTTCGCAACGCGGCACGTGGCGCAGTCGGCCCGCCGGGCCGGCTATACGGTCTATGCCGTCGACCACTTCTGCGATCAGGACCTTGCCTGGTATGCAGAGGACTCTCTCGGGTTCGACGACCTCGCCGAGCTCCCGGAGAAGATTGCAAAACTCGCCGCCCGCCACCCGGTCGACGCGCTGGTCGTCGCCTCAGGCGCCGAGACGATCGGGACGACGATCCCGCTCTGCGGCACGCCGCCCCACAGGGTTGAGCGGTTCCTCGACAAGCTGGAGATCCAGCGGTTCTTCGAGGGGCTGGAGGTGCCGGTCCCGCCGCTCGCCGGGAGCAAAGACTTTCCGGTGATGGTCAAGCCGCGCCGCGGAGCGGGCGGATGGAGGAACGCCGTCGTGAAGACGGAGGAGGAACTTCGCCGGTGGGAGGAGGCCTGGCCGGACGTGCCGTATGTTGCACAGCAACTTGTCGACGGGATCCCCTCAAGTGTCTCCTGCGTTGCCGACGGCCGGCGCGCGCGGGCCGTCGCCGTCAACCGGCAGATCCTGCGGGGCGAGGGCGAGAGCGCGCACGGGTTTGCCGGGTCGGTCACCCCGTTCTCCCACCCGCTTGCCGCCGAGATGATCGCGGCAGCGGAGCGGATCGCGGCGGCGAGCGGGTGCGTGGGCTCGGTCGGGATCGACTTCATGGCGGGCGAGAAGCCCTGGGCGATCGAGATCAACCCCCGGTTCCAGGCCACCGTGGATACGGTCGAGATGGCGACCGAAAAGAGCGTCTTTGCCATGCACATGGATGCCTGCCGCGGGGTGATCCCGGCGGCGATGCCGGAGACCAGGCAGGTCGCGGTCCGGCGGATCCTTTTTGCGGAACGGGATATGCGCCTCGATGCCGACCTCGCGGTGCTTGCGCCCCGGATCGCCGACATCCCCTGGCCCGGCACCGAGTTCGAGGAGGGCCACGCCATCGTGAGCGTCTTCGGGTGCGGAGAGACGGAGGCAGCGGCATCTATGGACCTCGAGAGGAACACCGCGGCAGTCCGGAAGTTGATCGGGGAATGAACCCCGAGAACGCCCTCTTCTCTGCCTTGAGGGGTTGTCCTGCCTCCGGACACGGGCAAAGGGAATTAAAGATTGAGAACAGAGTATGGTGGGCATCGATGCTGGAACATATACTATTATACGATAATCCAACTATGGGAGAGATTTAAGCATGGTAACCGTCACTGAATTATTAAACGATCCGGCAATCCACGCCTACATCCTGCGCATGATCGGAGAGGATGGAGTCGAACTTCTCAGGCGGTTCCCCGAAGGAGGGGAGCACAGTGACGAGGAACTTGCCGAGCTGACCGGGGTCAACCTCAACACCGTCCGTCACACCCTCTACACCCTCTATGAGAAACGCCTCGCTGAGTACCGGCGGCTGAAGAACACCGAGACCGGCTGGCTCACCTACCTCTGGCACCTCCGCGTGGACCGCGTCCACGACGTCCTTGAGGAGGTGATCCGGGATGCGCTCGATCACCTCGACGCCCGGCTCAACTACGAGGAGAAGAACGACTTTTATATGTGCAAGAACTGCAGCGTCGTCTACACCTTCACGGATGCGGCGAACTGGAACTTCGAGTGTCCGAACTGCGAGGTGATGCTCGAGCACTTCGATAACGAGCTCATCGCCACCGCCCTTCGGAAAAGGGTCGACAAGATCAAGGAGAGCCTCGGGAGTGCGTGAGTCGGACTGCATCAGTCTTCTCAGGCGCGCCGGGTGCACTGAGGGAGTCATCGCCCACTGCCGGGCGGTGCGTGACCTTGCACTCACCTACGCCTCCGATCCCCTGGTCGACCGCGACCTCATCGAGGCCGGCGCCCTCCTCCACGACATCGGCCGGGGAGTGACGCACGACCTTCACCATGCCGAAGCGGGCGGCGCGATATGCCGGTCGTTCGGTCTTGACGGGGCGATCGTCGCCATCGTCGAGCGGCACATCGGCGCCGGGCTGACGGCCGACGAGTGCTCGCTCCTCGGCCTCGTGCCGCGGGACTGCGTGCCCAAGACACTCGAGGAGAAGATCGTCGCCCACGCGGACAACCTGGTGAAGGGGACCCGCATCATCACGATGGAGGAGCGGTTGGCACATGCCATCGCTCTTCCCGTGCGGCAGAGGAGACGGATCTGCCGGCTCGGGCTCGAAGTAGAACTCTTTAAATGATCAACTGTTTTACCTGCGGGAGCGCACGCAGGTCTTCGTAGACCGACGACGGGACCCGTGCCTCGTCCACGATCATAACGAGTTTCGGCTCCTGTGCGAGGTAGGGGTCGGTGACGAAGATCTGGCGGATGGAGAGGTCGTGGTCGACGAGGACTTTGACCGCCGCGCCGACGATCCCCTTCTCGTGCGCGTCCTTGGGGAAGAGCGTGATGACCGAGAGGCCAAGGGCCTCGGCGACCCGGGAGAGGTCGGGCGCGGCGCGCATCCGGATGAAGACCTCCCGCAGTCCAGGGTTCTCGAGGATCCGGCGGGCTGTGGCGTCTACGACCCTGCGATCGGTCTCGATCGCCCTGCCGATGTGCGTGGCCGGGATCTCGATGCCGTTGCAGACGATGCGCCCCCCCGTATTGATGCCGAACCCGTTCTCCAGCATGAACCGGACTACCCGGCCCTGGGACGGTGAATCGGCAAACTCCCGTGAGATATCAGCCCACATGCGGGATTATTGGAGTGGAGCGCATAAATATACACCGAAGGCGGTAGCGGGGCGCCGGAGCGCGGGTATGTCCAGAGACAGACCACTCCGCGAGGGCTCAAGGCCTTTTGCATCCGCACAAAACCGGACCCCGGAGAGCAAGATATTTTATGTTGCAGTGCGTTGTATATAGAGAACAGCGCGAGGGTTGCCGAGCTAGGTCAAAGGCGCAAGGTTGAGGGCCTTGTCACGAAGGTGTTCGGGCGTTCGAATCGCCTCCCTCGCATTCGATTTTATGGGTATCTCCGAAAAATCGGACCCCGGTTAATTGTTAACTACTTTTGCTCAACTTTCCTCGGACCAGCACAACGCGGCGGTTATCCCGGGAAAACTCCTCTGCCCCATGACCGGCACCGGTGGCCGAGAGCCAGGTGGCCCCGCCAGATCCGGAACGACCCGGCTGCAGGTCTGCTCCGGGCGGTTCTCCGACAGGTATTTCATCATTGCGACGCGTAATACCGGACAATGAGCATGCCAGTACACCAACCGCCCGGTGCTCGGGGAGGCGGTCCCCACGGCGTGTAAGTGCTGCCGGTGCGGCAGCTGCTGCAGTCACATGCGGGACGTCCACAGGGTTATCGAAGAGCGCGGCAACTACACGTTTGTCGTGCACAACCACTATACCGGGGAAGCAGAAGAGGTGCGGGTCGACCCGGACAAGATCGCCCTTTTCGAGGATGAGAGCAGCATCGAAGAACTGCCGAACGCATGCCCCTTTCTGAGATTCGATGCAAAGACCGGAAAGGCATTGTGTACGGTCCACCTGACACGCCCCGACCTCTGCCGCGAATACTGCTGCCGCCTGCTCATCCTTGATTCGCAGGGGAAGCTGGCGGGACGTGTGACGTATCAGACAGCGCTGATTCCGGACACTGACGAGCTCAGTCGGCTCTGGGAACGGGTGCAGCCAACGGTGGATGGACTCTCCGGCACGGAATGGGATGAGGCAGTCATCGAGATCCTCACGGCAGCCGGATACCGGGTTCGCCGGTAGCTGCCGGGAGACTTCGAAAAAAGGGTGATATCCCTATTCTTCGGCCCGTTCCTGCCCCACTACCCGCTCATCCCCATCGCATCGTCGAGCCAGTCGAATTTGGCGGCAAACGATTGCACGAACGCCTGAAGCTGGCAGTGCGACCCGGCACCGTAGTCGTCGAAAAAGACCATAAGTTCCCGCTCGCAGGTGAGGTGGTCGTAGAGTGCCCTTGCCTGCACCCCGTCCGGGTCGAAGTGATCGGCCGCACCGGCACAGACCAGCATGGGGCACCGTATCTCCTCGGCAATTCCAACGAGCGAAAAATCCATCCATTTCACCCAGAACTGTGCCGGCGAGCCGGCATCAAAGACGGACCTCCCGTTCTCGTTCAGCCACCGGGTGCCGGTATCGCGTGCCATGGCATCGCGGAGGGCGTCGTTGAACTCAACCGGATCCGTCTGCAGTCACTCCTGCAGCTCAATCTGGATCATAGGAGGATCACATAACTGCAGAGATAATAGTTACGAAGTTTGTGCGCCCAATGAAGCCCGCCACGGCACTACACGCCGGCCACAAAGCAGATTTGAGAAAAATTAACCGTCGAGAGCCCGATATCTGTAACGGGATACATATGGAACTGCAGACCGAGAGGCGTGACGGGATTCTGACGTTTTTGATTCGCGGAAGGCTTGACGGGTATGGTGCGGGACAGCTCTCCGATGTCGTGCAGGCGTCGCTGCAGGACGACGACCGGTCGGTCGTCTTCAATCTTGCAGGGCTGAGCTACTTGAGCAGCGCGGGCATCCGGGTTCTCATCGCCGTAAAGAAACAGTTAAAAGAGCGCAGCGGCATCCTGGCACTTGCCGGGATGCAGGAGTACCCCAGAAACGTCCTCGACATGGCCGGGGTGACACCGATATTCTCCCTCTATTCCGGGGTCGAGGAGGCAGTCTCCGCCTGCAGGAGACCGCAGGACAGCCTCTCGGTCATTAATGAGATCGCCCGGACTCCAGTCACGAGGAACGGCGTTGCCTACACCGTCGAGCCGGTCTCTGCAAAGAGGTCGTCGCTCCGGATCATCGGCAGCCTGGATCGGGTGTTACATGCCCGCCTGACGGAGCGGGATATCCGTTCAATACCGTTCTCGGCCCTTCATTACTCGCTCGGGCTCGGTGCGCTCGGAGGGAACGTGGCGGACGCGCTCCCGCTCCTTGGAGAGATGATCACGCTGCACGGCTCGATGGTCTGGCTGCCTACCGATGGGAACGCCACACCGGACTTCTTCACGCCGGTGAAAGATACCGGGGAGCTCTACGTCTACTCCGGGTATAACGTCGCGCTTGACGGCCCGTTTCACGAGATCATCACCGTCGACGCCGGGGACGGCGGCAGCATCGCGCTCTCCGAACTGTACCGCTCGGTCTTTGACTTTGCCCGGGAGCGGAGGCGCGACTTCTCCGGCATCGTCGCTCTGGCAATGTGGGCCGTCGTCGACGGAGTCTGCAGTTCCGGGGTGAAAAAGTCACCAATCGCCGAATCCTCCCCGAAGAACGGCCTTGCAATCAACGCGGAAGAAAATGTGCAGGAATGGTTCGCTCTCGACGACGAGCCAAAGTACCGCGGCGATACGATGGTCAGCTTCGGTGTTGGCATTGATCTCGCCACCGATCTCTCCGCCTATGGCGAGCGCCTCTCAGCCCTCGTCGAGCCGGGACCGGTTGGAGCAGAGCGGGTGCAGCTCCACAACCACGGCGTCGTCTTTCGGGGGATCCCATGGGATGCATCGCTCGATCTTTCGCGGCAGATCGAAAAGATCGTCTCCGACGGCGAGTTCGTCGATATGCGGCACCTCAAGGACAGCACCCGGATCCGGCGGGCGAAACTCGCGGTGGCCTACATATCGGAGATCGCGGTCGAAACGTGAGCGGGGTGCCGGGGGACCGCCCGAATGCCGCCCCGGGACCGGCCGGGAGGCGGCAGAACTCTCTGGTCAACTCCCACCCCCGGCGCGGGAAATGATCTGCCCCCGGCATTCGGGAACGCCCATCCGGGGGTTTTCCTGCTCCCCGGTCGCGAATTACATAAATCAGTGCAATTTTGCTCCGGAACGGTTGCGAGGTATGGTTCCAGGAGTAAGGGGTGGAAACGATCTCGTTTCTCATACCCGCTAAAATCCGAAGCAATTTTTCTGATACCTATCTTTACGACATTTAATTATTTTCAATAGTTTTTTAACCCCTCCATAGAACATTGTATCTATCTCTGTCTCGGAGAACATCATGTCTCGCCGTCGGTTTTCCCTTTTTGTCTCTTTACTACTGGTAGCCAGTTGTATCTTCTCTGTACAGGCATTTGAACCAGAAAACCCCTACCCCGGAACGGCAACATCTCCGTTCATCGGCGCCGTGAGCGGCATTGCCGACACATTCTGGCACCTGCTGCTGGACGGCCCGATGATGCTTGCTGACGCGGTGACCGGGTTTACCCTCTCGGTCACCTCGGATCCTTCCGGTGCATCTATTCTTCTGGACGGGGACGATACCGGGGCGACCACGCCGGCCGAGATCGCCGACGTATCCGCCTCGATGCATAACGTCACCGTTGCTCTCGACGGTTACCTCCCCGGCATCAACGAGACCGTCGACGGCACGGCCGGCGGGACGACCTCTGTCCACTTCGACCTGACGGCAGCGGCCGGCGGGGACGAGAGCCCGCTCGAACCGTCCTTCTCCGCCGACCCGACCTCCGGGACGGTCCCGCTCGCGGTGCAGTTCAACGACACCACTGTCGGGAGCCCGACCGGGTGGCTCTGGGACTTCGGCGACGGAGAGACCTCCGTCGAGCAGCACCCGGTCCACACCTACGCTGACGCAGGGATTTACACGGTCTCCCTGACTGTCTGGACCGAAAACGGGACCACGACCGCTATCAGGGAAGGTTGTATCGAAGCAACCGCCTCCGGGGAGCCGGAGTTCGAGATCTTCGGTGCCTCGATGATGGGTGGCGCCTCTGCCCCGACCGCGGCGCTCACCGGCGCGCCGACATCCGGCACGGCACCCCTGACCGTCACCTTCACCGATCAATCCACCGGCGATCCGACCGGGTGGACGTGGTTCTTCGGTGACGAGACCTTCGGCGAAGCCTGGACGAACCAGACCGCCGCCGGGGGCGAACCCGGGTGGTCGGGACGATGCTGGCAGAGCAGCGTCGCGCTCCCGGACGGGAGCATCATGCTCATGGGCGGTGTGGGCAGCGGGGGTCCGTTGAATGACACATGGCGGTCGACCGACAACGGTACAACCTGGACGCAGGTGAACGCGAGTGCCGGGTGGTCGGGACGATTCTGGCACAGCAGCGTCGCATTGCCGGACGGGAGCATCGTGCTCATGGGCGGTGAGGGCGGTGACGGGAACTTATTGAACGACACGTGGCGGTCGACCGACAACGGCGCAACCTGGACGCGGTTGCCTGATGCCGCCGGGCCGGCGCCGGCCACGGACAGCAGCGTCGTGCCGGGGGACGGGGGCATCATGCTCATGGG
>PGYL01000050.1:10280-11217 GCA_002839645.1 Methanomicrobiales archaeon HGW-Methanomicrobiales-2
ACCTGGGAACGACAGACCGATAACGCCGGGTGGGCGCCGAGGATGTGGCACAGCAGCGCTGCGCTGCCTGACGGGAGCATCGTGCTCATGGGCGGCACAGAGTCCCTGGGAGGAGAAACATGTTTCAACGACACGTGGCGGTCGACCGACAACGGCGCAACCTGGACGCGGTTGCCTGATGCCGCGTGGCCGGCACGAGGCAGCCATGGCAGCGCCGCGCTGCCTGACGGCAGCATCGTGCTCATGGGCGGTGTGGACAGTGGCGGGAACTTATTGAACGACACATGGCGATCGACCGACGGCGGGACGACCTGGACGCAACTTCCGAACGCCGGGTGGTCGGCACGAGCTTATCACACCAGCGCCGCGCTGCCGGACGGGAGCATCGTGCTCATGGGCGGTATAGTCGGTTTTTTCACCCCGTTGAACGACGTGTGGCGGCTCCAGACCGCGGGGTCGACGGACCGAAACCCATCGCACACCTATACCACCCCGGGCATCTACTCGGTGGCGTTGCAGGCGTACAACGACGACGGCTGCGACAGTACGCGCGAGATTGATTACGTCACGGTCAGGGAACCGGTTCCGCCGGAAGCAAACTTCACCGGCGTGCCGACCTCCGGGTCCGCACCCCTGAATGTCTCCTTCACTGATCAGTCGACCGGTGATCCGACCGGGTGGACGTGGTTCTTCGGCGACGAAACCTATGGCGGAGCCTGGACGAACCAGACCGACGATGCCGGGTGGTCGGCACGAGCTTACCACAGCAGCGTCGCGCTCCCGGACGGCAGCATCGTGCTCATGGGCGGTGGGGACGCCGATGGCTTGAAGAACGACACGTGGCGGTCGGCCGACGGCGGCGCGACCTGGACGCAGCTCCCGAACGCCGGGTGGTCGGCACGAGTTTACCACACCAGCGTCGTGCTGCCGGACGGGA
>PGYL01000003.1:0-74470 GCA_002839645.1 Methanomicrobiales archaeon HGW-Methanomicrobiales-2
GCCCGCGCAGAGGATGTTGAATTCGCCCGGGTGTTTCGGGGGGGGGGGGGCGGCGTTGGGGCCCGGGGAAACCGTGCCGCGCCCCCGCCGATCTCTCCGGTAGACGTCATGGAGGTGCCCGGGGCCGTCCATGGAGAGGCCGATGAGGAAGTTGTTGTCGTGGAAGAACCGGCACCATTCGTCATCGAGAAGAATGCCGTTTGTCTGGAAGGTGTTCTCGATACGGGTCCCGGGCCTCGCATACCGCTTCTGCACCTCCAGAGAACGCCGGAAGAACTCCAGCCCCATCAGGGTCGGTTCTCCTCCCTGCCAGGCAATCGTCACATGGGGGACGCGATGCCCCTCAATGGTCTGGCGGATAAACTGCTCCATCACCTCATCGGTCATCCGGAAGTTACTGTCCGGATACAGGTGCTCTTTCTTTAAGAAGAAGCAGTAGGCACAGTCAAGATTGCACCGTGCGCCGGTCGGTTTCGCCATGACGTGGAAGGCGAGGGGTGCCTCGCCATCAGACCAGTCCATCATGCCACTCCGTTCTCATACTGCCGGACATCCCACAGGCGAAGACACTCAGGTAGACCGTTGCAGTGGTGGCCGTCATCAGCGTACGGCATCCTCGTGCTTTTCAGCTCAGCCGCTATGCGACACCTCCTGATCTGCCAGGACCCGGTCGATTCCTCGAGCCTCTATCACTGCCCCGTGCAGTTCAGGTCCGCGTAAAGGTTCTGCTGTTCCTCCCGGACGGCCTGTACCTGCGGGCGGATGGCCTGGATGCCCTCAATGATGGTCACATCGTCAGGAAGACCCTCTACGGCCTGATCGAGGTCTTCATACGCCGCGTTGAGTTCGTCGACCCGGACGTTGGCGAGCTGGCCTGCGGACTCCCTGACACTCTCCATGGCGGACTGGACCTGGTCCCGTCCCTCCCGGAGATCTCCTACAGAAGTCCTCAGACTGGTGTTCTCCATACTCTCAAGCGCTGCTCCAAGTTCTTCAAGATCCTGGCAGAGCTGCGCCTCTGCCTCTTCCTCGGACGGTTGGACGCATCCGGCGCCGGCACAGGCCAGGATGAGGACCATAGCAACAAAAAGGATCCGCGTTTTCATACCTACCTCACGAGCAATCATTCTGCTCGGGGCCGGATAATAATGGAGATTATATAACATTATCGTGATAATCCGCGCCGACCTCAGCGGCTGGCGCTCCGGACTGATAGTACTCCCATAGTCCGTCATACCGGCGAAAACAACGTGCAGAATGCGCTTCTTCGGGAGCAAAGAGATGGGGGAGGTCGTGCCTGCACGTCCGGAGCACGGATCCCTCCTCTCCGGATCGCTCCCTTCACCCCGGCAGCCGGAACGACACGACGATGGCTGCGATTCCGCCGACGATGGCAAGTCCCGCAAGGAGCAGCACCAGGCCGACAGCGGCGATGAGCGGGTCTGCAATCAGGATAATCCCGAAGATGATGCTTAAGATGCCGAGGATCCCTGTGCCCCACCCGCCACCGGAAAATCCCTGCGCCAGATAGACTGCCCCGATGATAAGCCCCTCCACGCCGATGATGATGGCGAAGACCGTCGGGATGAGGATGGCACTGTAGAGAGGATAGGTGAGCACGAGGATTCCTGCAAGGATACCGAGGATACTGACCAGCAGTTTCCAGCCCCGTCCAGTTGTATCTCCAAAGAGGCTGATGAACACGACGATACCATTGAACAACCAGTAAAAGCCGAGGACGGTGACGAGGAGCGTCAGCGTCTGGACGGGGTAGACAAAGAAGAGAACGCCAAAGAGGACCGCGATGATGCCGAGCAGCAGCACGAGCCAGCGTGACGGAGCCACAGCAACGCCGGTCTCAGGGGAGCCGGCACCGAACTTTACGTTAGCCATAACAACACCGTGCAAAGGGTTTGATAGCACTATAATAATGTATCTACTCCACCCCGGTACGATAAACCCTGCTCTGCTGAAAGTCTACCGGTATGAAGAGCATCCAGATGGTCCTGGAATCGCCTGGTCGACATGCACGGTTCGAGATACCTTTCACCCGGATAGGGTTCATGCCCGGAGCATGCGGTATGTTTTATACCGTTCCAGGCCGGGATCCTCCGGTGGAACCGATTCCAGTTGGTTCTCTTCACCACCATCGGCTGGATTGGAGTCGTTACCTTCGTCCTCGCTCTCGCATTAGGGTTTATCCATCTCGTCTTCTGAGGGGTGCAGACTCGACCGGCACACCCACATCGCTCCCAGGCAGGAGACCCGGGAATGCCGATTTTCATCGATCCGGCCTGCAACTCCCAGGGCATCATAACTGTTCTGGGATAACCCCATTCTCCGACGGCAGCGTAGTCTTCATTAATTACCAGGTTCAACAGGGCTCTATGAGACTTCTGTCAGCAAACGCATGCCTTTGCTGCGCGTTACTATGTATTCTCTTTTCCAGTGGCTGTACGACCTATACCGAAGATCGGGATAACGGGAATCTGACATATTTCATGGAAACAGTGAACGAAAGCCAGGAATACTATGATAACCAGGTCGCATCGGAGCCGGACAACGCTACGGCGTGGTGCATTCGGGGGATGTACTACAACGATAACTACGGCCAGTACGCCGAAGCACTGGAGAGCTGCAATAAGGCGCTTGAACTGGACCCGGAATACGGGATGGCCTGGTACCTGAAAGGAGTTATTCTGACGAATGTGAATATGACCGACGAGGCGGCGCTGTGTTTTGGAAATGCGACGAGATACGATCCCGGGCTGGCGCAACATCTGCCGTTGCTGTAAATATGTGATGCGGATTTATAGTGCATCATCCAGGGACATCGTCATTCCCGGCTGGTGCGTCAAGAGCAACCAGGAGGGCTTGCACCTTCGGTTCGAGAACAGGGATCTCGTTCTTAAGGATATTCCAGACGATTCTCCAATCTACCTCAAAGTAGGCATGAATCAGCTTGGCCCGTGAGCCGGCTATCAGCCGCCAGGGGATCAGGATATTGCTCTTTCAGGCGTTCGGAAACGTTCTTTGTAGCCTCTCCAATGATCTCGATTGAACGGACAATGGCACGTTGCCGCACCGGATCTGCGAGCAGCCCGTCATAAGTTAGTTCTCTGCCGACCTCGCGGAGAAAAACGATCTCGTCAAGGATATGCCGAAAAAAGAGTTCGTCACGCTTCACACCAGACGACCTCCCGTTCGACGTACGGCCGGAGGTATTGGCTGAGCCCTTGTTCGGTGACGAGGTCTACCCGGCGCCCGAAGAGGTCCTCGAGATAAAAGGCAAGTTCCATGAAGTTCCTAAACGTCGTCTGTCCCGGCGCGAACTCAACCAGCACATCCACGTCGCTCCCGGGCCGCTCCTCTCCCCGGGCGGTAGACCCGAAGATGCCGATCTTCGCGACGCCGAACCGCTCCCGAATCTCCGGGAGCACTCGCTCAAGCCTCGCAACGAACTCGCCCTTCTCCTCCCGGCGTACCCGGACAGCCATATGGGTTCTCTTTCCCTCCCGATCGTACCTGGGGGTGAGGAGATGATGAATGTTGTCGTCCACGGGATGGGCCTCCCTGCTCGATGACTGCGATTATGTCACCATCGCTGGCCACGGTGTACATCAGTCCCCAGGGCCTGAAGAGATTGTAATTCCAGAGGTTCTTTACCGGGGGATGTCGTGCCGGAGGCGGCACTCCGCCCGGAGATCCGCGGGCAGGTCACCCGGGACCTTCTCTTCGCATGAGGGCAGATACCCTTTACCTCTCGGATATCGCCAGGGCTCTGGGTTGCCTCCCGGGGGCCATACCCGACCTTCACGCGACATGATAACGTGGTATGCTCGGGGAATTATTGGGATGGCCTCCGGACAAACAGAAACGGTAATCTGCCGATAGCACTATCCTCTCATCTAAGAATGATGGCGTTGGACTGGTTGGAGGAACATTTTCCCCGGGATTTCTTCGATGAAAGAATTGCATTAAGAGCCCTCCGCCATCTGGGGTATCATGAAAAGCGTGCCCTCTTCTCTGACGACTATGTGCTCCAGCGCACGTCTGAAGGGCGCTGGTATGAACTCCTTGTGTATGAGATTATGCTTGATCTCTCCTTAAAGACCGACTTGATACACTACATCGTGCAAAAGGGCGCCGATACACCGACCCCCTCTATCGGGATGCGCCACGGTCAGAACGGATTTTATTACTCGAAAGAAGGGAACCTGACTGTCAGGGGAAACGGGCAGACCATCGCCGAGATGGACCTCCTGTTTGTGGATAACCGCGGGAACACGGGCTTTGTCGAGGTGACCACCTCAGCAATGGACTTAAAGACGTTTCACCAGGAGGTCTGCTATAAGAAAAGGTTGCTGGGCTCTCTGCTCGGGCAAAAGACCGTACCTTTTGTCCTGGTCTCGTCGGCAGACGTCTCCCGGGATCCCGGCATCCTCAAAATAGCACAGGAACCCGACTGCCTCATCCTGATCACCAGCCCGATCGAGGAGATACGGGACCTGATCTACGAAGGGTCATTGCGAAGACGGACGGAGAAACTGGCCCCTCATCCGAAATTCATCGACCTCACCAGCATCTGCCCCGAGAATCGCTTCGACTACAAGAGGATCCATGATGGCAACAGAGATGCCGTCATCAGGATTCTGCTCTCCAGCAACGAAGGGGGAATTTCTGCGATCGCATCGGCCATCAATCCTCTTTCAAAGAAGATCATGCTGGGCACGCTCAAGGAGTCCGGCATCGAAGCGATGCTGCACGATAGGAGGATCAGGATAAAAGATGCTGTCCTTTACGCCGAGGATGTGAACCAACGGTTCAGCAGGGTGGTGATCGCATTTGACGTCCCCGCATACACGCCGGTCATATATTTCAAGTCGAAAGGAAAGGAAGAGTACCTGAAAGTCGTTCAGGATACCGCCGGGGATCTGGTGTTTCAGGATAAGCGGACGCCCGCACCCTATATGTCGGGGTTCTATGAGTGGCTCAACGACGATAAACCCACGGTCGATTCCCTGGTTGCAGAGAGATATGCGTCACTCTTTTTGAACGCAAACTGAATGGGGCTTTTCTCGCACCGGAGTTGAGTTTTCCGGAACCGACGTATGCCTCGAAAAACGACTTCTTGCGCCTGGCAACCAGAGCATACTATCCAGTAAAATGAGAATTGAACGACATCACACCATCTGCTCGCGGGCGATGGACTTCAGGATCTCAATTGTCACTTGCCGCCTCTCATTTCCTCATCCAGTACACCAACCATATCATAATTGTTAATTTCGGTGTACTGGATATTGATCGCACTCTCCGTCCATGTGCAGAACCGCGATCATACCGGATCTCTCCTGGATCGGGAAAGCGAGATGCACCCGCCCTTCCGGTTTATTCGTGGGCACGTGACGGAGAAAAATCGCGTCACGCTTCACACCAGACCACCCCGCTCTCCACATCCTGCCGGATGAGAGGATCGATCCCTCCGACGGTGAGCAGGTCGACCTTGCGCCCGTAGAGTTCCTCCAGGAAGTCTGCGAGCGCTGAAAAGTTCCGGAATGTAAGGTGGTCCGGCGACAGCTCGACCAGCACATCCACATCGCTCTCCGGCCGGTCATCGCCCCGGGCAATCGACCCGAAGATGCCGATCTTCGTCACGCCGAACCGCTCCCGAATCTCCGGGAGCACTGCTTCGAGCTTTGTGACGAAGTTGCTCTTCTCCTCCCGGCGCACTTGGACTGCCATACGGGTTCTGCTCGCCTCCTGATCGTACCTGGGGGTGAGGAGATGATGAAGATTGTCGTTCGCGGGAGGGGTCTGCCTTCGGGTCGAAGGTAGACGACCATTCGAACACTTCGGTCAAGTATAATCACCCTGAAGAGAGATGCTATTCTATCGGTGAGATCGTGAGAACGTTCACGGCCGTGCTCTTCAGGGAAGAAGATATGTACGTGGCGGAGTGCCCGGAGGTCGGCACCGTCAGCCAGGGCAGGACGGTGGAAGAAGCAGTGGCCAACCTGAAGGAGGCTACGGAGATGTACTTAGAGGAAGCCCCCCCCTTTGGCGTGAAAGGGCCGATCATCACGACGTTTGAGGTGGCCGAGAGTGCCCGGGCATAAACCCGTTTCGGACGAGACGGGGGTAGCAATACTCTCGAAAACTATGGCGATCCACGGCCCTGGTTTATTTGGTTCATCTTTTCCGGGCCCTTAAACTCCGGCGCGGCCTGTCCGCATCCGATACTGCGATTATTTTTCCGATTCACACCACCGCTCTCTTTTCGTAGAACGGTGACGGGAGCGTGGGATATGCACGGTATACGTGACGATACACATCGTCCGCTCTGGCCTGCACGTCATCTTCAGTGTAGTGATCCACCGGTAGGCCAGTTAATTCACTCCATAGGAAATCATGGATAGTAAGGCGAACGGCATCGCGGGTAGCTTCCTTGTCACGCCAGTGATCGATGCGAAGTCTCTCCTCCTTGAGAGTCTCAAGCAACTCGATGGCCACTTTCTTGATGCGCTGGATTTCAGTGGACGAAAGATCCGGCTTCTTCAGAAGGTCAAAAACAGCCAGTGATTCCTCATCGAGGCCTTCACCCACAGCCCGGCTTTCCTCCTCTTCCATCTCGTTCATGAATCGCAACAGAGCCTCAAATGTCTTCTCGATGGTCACTCGATCCTTCTCACGATTATACCCGGCTACGATCTCCTCATAGTGTTGTTGGAAATCAGTGCGCAGTGGGTTCTGCTGCAGGAGTCGCAGAAGTCGTTTATCGATGGCCTGCTTGAGATTCTGTACAGTTGTTCGTTTCGCCGGACTTCGTTCGAACTCCTGCCGGAGCCGATTAAAGTCGATTTTGCTGATGTCGTAGGGTGCGGTCTCTTCGGCAATACCATCGGACCGGGTTTCAATCGCTTCATCTACCACCCCGTGAAGCTGGCGAATGATCTCGGTGATATCCGCCTTATCACGATCCTGTTGCAGGCTCCTGTAGACGACGTTGATCGCGTCGTAATCGCTTCGGTGCGCATTCACCCCATTTACGTTGATACATGCCTTGAATTTCGTGAACACCGCCCGGCACATCACCTCAAACCGCTTACGTGTCTCGTCGTTCTCGTTGACCGCTTCCTTAGCGGCAAGGATAGCCGCGTTCCGTTCAAAGCCTGTCCGGGAGATGATATTGTCCAGCGATGCGCCGCGTTCAGTCAGGAACGTCCGGATGAGCATGATCACCTCGGCCAGATCGGCAAGTAACTCCTCCTCGGGCTTCGCGGGTTCGATCTCCCCGCCATCCCCGGGTTCTGTAAACGTCGCCAGCGCTTTGCGCAGGTTTTTGAGGATGCCGCAGTAGTCCACGATCATGCCGTTGTTCTTTCCTTCGTTCACGCGGTTGGCCCGGGCGATGGCCTGCATCAGTGTGTGCGCCTTGAGCGGCTTATCCAGATACAGCGTAGACAGGCTCGGAACGTCAAACCCCGTCAGCCACATTGCACAGACTATCGCTATCCGGAATGGGTGTTTTGCCTCCTTGAAAGCGTCGTCCAGCGCCAGTCTCTGCATGTTGCGGAACTGAGGCTGCTCCCGCATGAACTCCGGCAGGTCAATACCCTCCTTGATAAGACGGCGATGGGGGGTAATGTCCAGGCCCCACTTGCGGAACTTATCGACCTCACCCTGCTCTTCGCTTATCACGACAACCGTGCGGGTCTCACGCATCCATTCCAACTGCCGCTGCAGGTAGATCTCCTCCTGCTCGTCGGCTGCACAGGAGATCGCGGTCTCCAACTCAGCGATGCGCTCGTCCCAACACGTGCTGATCAGGCCCTGCATCCGCACGCAGGTGATCTTGTCGATGCACACCACCATCGCCTTGCCGGTTTCCCAGGCCGTTGAATAGTGCTTCACGAAGTCGCGGGCCACCTGGTCGAGTCGCTTTCCGGCGGTGATGATGTGGTAATCCCGCTTGAGTTCCCGCTCCAGCCGTTGCTCCACATCGATGTCGTTAATCTCCAGTTTTTCAAGTACCTCAGCGATCCGCTCGTTCAGGTCACCTATGGCCACACCGAGCTTCTCGCCCCGGGCGTCGTAGTACAGCGGGACCGTGGCCTTATCGTCGACCGCTCGCTGGAAGTCGTACGTCGAGACGTAGTCCCCGAACACCCGCCGCGTGATCTCGTCGTCCTTAAACAGCGGTGTGCCCGTGAACCCGATGTAACTGGCGTTCGGCAGTGCATTACGCATGTTCAGCGCCAGGGTCCCATACTGTGTGCGATGCGCCTCGTCCGTGATGACGATGATGTCATCCCGTGGGCTGTAGGGTTGCTCCGGTTCGACTTCCTGATTGAACTTCTGAATCAGCGAGAAGACGTACGACTTATGCTCTGCGAGCAGGCGGCCAAGGTGATCGCCGCTGGACGCCCGGCAGGGGTCACGGTCATTGTCCACAACGCCACATCGGGCAAACGTTTTGTAAATCTGCGCATCAAGGTCGTCGCGGTCGGTCAGCACGAGGAACGTATAGTTCCCGCCGAGCTTGCGGTGGACCTTCCGCGTGAACATTGCCATCGAGTAACTCTTACCTGCTCCCTGGGTATGCCAAAACACGCCCAACTTGCCCTGGCGGTTCTTGCGGTCCTTTACCGCTTCGATGGCACGGTTGACGCCGAGAAACTGGTGGTTGCGGGCCAGGATCTTCTTCGGCTCGCCGACCGGGTCATCAAAGAGGATGAAGTTCTCGAAGAGGTCGATGAAGTTCGCCCTGGCACACACACCCTTGAGTAGTGTCTCCATCTCCACCACGCCCGGCTGATCCTCATCAAGGCGCTTCCACTCATGAAAATGCTCGAAACGGCTGGTCATCGAGCCGATCTTTGCGTCCACGCCGTTCGCCAGCACGACGAAAGCATTGTGATGGAAGAGGTGCGGCACCGTGTCCTTGTAGTCCTTGAAATTTCGCTCGTAAGCCGCCCGGATATCCTTGTTGACGTTCTTCAATTCCATGAACAGCAGCGGCAGGCCGTTGACGAAGCCCACAATGTCGGCCCGCCGCCGGTAGAGGTCGCCCCGCACCCAGAACTCCCGCACACAGAGGAAGTGATTGTTCTCCGGTTTGGCAAAGTCGAAGACCCGCAGCCGCTGCCGCACCCGCTCGCCCTTTTCGTTGTGGAACGTGACCTGCACGCCGTCGCGGATGAGATCGTACTTCTCGCGGTTCGTCGCTACCATCGACTGCATCGCCGATGTCATGACGATCTGCCGCACGGCGTCGTCATAGGCCTCGCGAGGCAACCCCGGGTTCAACTCGACCAGTTTGCCCCGGAGATAGCGCGTCAGGACGACCTCGCGGTCCGATGCACGGCCGAGCAGGCTATCCGGCCCGAAGTCCTCGTTGTTGTAGGCGTACACCGAGTCCCACCCGAGGTGCTGCTCCAGGTACTCAGCGGTGGTCTGCTGAACGAGGGTGTCCTCGGTGTAGGGGTTCATTGAGATGTCACCTTATCTGACTGCGATGGAACTGGAATAAAACCACGCCTTCCCTGATTTGTTCCGGTAAATCGGATTACATTGACTGCGTTGGCAGTGTCTAGATCATCGGGGGGAGCGTCGTTTTCGATAACAATAACTTGAGCATCTTGGTAAGACTGCGAAAGATCATAGTAAAAAGCCAATTTGACATCACTAGAAAAACCCTCCTCACCTGCATCTGGCTGTCTGTAAACAACAAGAGGAGAATCAATCACGACAACTCCAGAATGCGGAAGATCGCTGTCTAGGCAATACCTGAGTAGTGAAAGTGTAAATGCTGCATGTGTTACGGCGCGAACCCCTTTACCGTGACTGCTTCTGTTTCGTCCAGATATGACAATGTCCCAATTCTGCTTGTCGAAAGTGACCCTATCCAGATTAGGGAACTTCCATGCTTCCAGTCTCCCCTGAACCGCTTTTGCGAATGCCTCCAGATGATGATCTCTAAGACCGGCGAATGTTGGCTTTGTAGCTTGCTTTTGCTTCGTAGTCTCTTTCTGAAGATCCTCGAGTAGCTCCTCGAGCTCATTTAACTGTTCATATAGGGAAATGGCCTTCAGAAGATGCTCTTTTTGTTCTTGATGCATTTTCAGATTATTGATGGCATCACTAATGCGAGGGCTGTGGTAATCTTCTAGTATCTGGGTTACCCTTGTCAATTCATCCCGACATTGTGATCTGGAACTACTGAGTTTCTCGATTTCAATTTTAACATCATCCTGAGTCAGTTCCAGATCAGAGATCAATCCTTTAATCTTTGATATTTCGGAGATACAGGATCTAGCAACATCCAATGGTTCGATTTGACATTCCTGGTGGTCTTTATCTTGATCTTCCGGTAAAGCCCCACAAACAGGGCAGCGGTCCAAGCTCATTTCACCAAGGCGCGCGCCAGACTCCGCGATTGCCTGTAAACGTAGTATATCTGATTGATACTGATCGTAGAGTAGGAAAAACCTTGACTGCAATTCAGATAGAACCCCTAATCTCGATTCTATCTTATTCAATTTTCCCCAGACCGTGTGGCGAATTTCCTCAAACGGCGCAGCTGATTCCATTCTCTCATTGAGGGACGCTTCGCATTCATGGATTGAATGCTCCAACCTGCCGAGTTGTTTATTGAGGGTCGGCAGGTCAACGTCGATACTTATTTCTTCAATTTTTGATTTTGTACTAGCGATTACCCCGACTAATACCTCTTCTTTCGCCTCAAAATGCCCCTTGATCTCTCTGGGGTCTGGAACTTCAACGATTGAAGAGTCATCTGAACCGGACAAAAGAAGGCTATATGCTGATTTCTCCTCAGTCGCTTTTACATATTGGCCTGATAGGATTGGGGATCTATTCTTTATTACTTCCTCTTCAGAGATCACAGAGAGATGAGCCATATGTCGGAAGCTAAAAGCCCTTGTTTGTCCACTTGCATTCTTCCGGATCATCTTGTTCTGAAGATTTGAGAGTTTAAGGAGGAATTGAGATGCCGTATCCTCATTTTCAGCCTTATATTTGTCTCCAAGAATCTTTTTTTTGCCACCTATATCGAGCTTGAATGAACCACCCTTCAAGCTCCGAGTAAGCGAAATTTCCTCGTTGGTCTGACGGTCACGAATGTCGAGGCAAACAGAATCGTATCCATCTGCCTCCGGAATTGTCTTCGGAGACCTACTAGCACCAAGCATGAAATCGATGCATTCAAATGCAAATGTTTTGCCCGTGTCTGAAGGACCGGTGATCACGTTCAATCCGGCGCGAAATCGTAACTCTGCAGCTTCAACGGTAGGACCAGTCAGTGCTAGGCGAGTGATCATAAAGCCATGGCGCGTCATATAGAATCCTCCGACCAGAGCACCGATTCCATTTCAAATTCCGCACCCCACTTGTCAATGTGCGAGTGTACGAAGGTTTCCATCTCAGCATCGGTCATTGATCCAAAATGGCTTATTAACCAGGCCGCACGCTCTCTCAAGGCATAAATATACTCGGCTTCTAGTGTGTCGAGAAATGCGCCTGTATATTCAGTGGCAGCATAAAGGATGCCCGTATCTCGAAACTTACGTTCTACCAGATTTCTGCTCATGTAAAGATATAGACCCTTCTGGATAACATCTCGCCTTACGAGAAGCTCTCCGCTCCGGTGAGGGGTCTTAGGGTGGAGGCCTTTAGGTCCACCGTCAATATCATCAGAATGTACAACCAAGTAGTCGAAGAGAGTTAATCGCTGAAGTGAGTGTGCATCCGGATATGCATCGTTCAGGATGGCAATCATCCGGAGCCCGATTTCAAGTGGTCCGTTGAATGGCGCTATGCATCGGTCATTAGGTATGGGCATTATTTCACCCATTTTACATCATCTCGCTCATTTGCCAATTGGTGGCAAATACCACCACGATCTCTAGTGTGGAGTCTTTGCACAAGAGCATGTGAAGTTAGTTGGAGATTTCTCGCTGCTCTGATCACAGCGACAACCCGTCGATATCCGTCATCGTATTTGTCTCTGATAACGTCACGTATTCCATCATGAACTTCCTCTTGCAGTTCTTCGTATGTTCCTTCAGGCAGGGTGTCTCTAGAGAAATTACGAAGTGCCTCGGCACTGTAGAACTCAAGTCGCGAGTCCGCATAGTGTCCCTTCAGGTCCTGCTCTTTTTCGATGTCGGAATGGCTTCGCACGTCGCGATTAAGATGATCTCCGTAAGCCTCGAAGAGTTTTCGCAAATATCCCACCTCAGTGGGAGCCGGTGTATCCGGTGGAACTGGACATTCTGGACGGACAGGCAACGCGCCACCAAACCGAACCTGATAGTATGCGGTTGATCGGTGTCCGTCGATCAGACAAAGGGGTGTAATATAACCAAAGATAGTGAAATCTAGTCCATTGAGATATTCCAACAAGTTGGCAGTGAGAGGGACCTCCTCAGTGCTTGTAATTCGCATTCTACAATGGCCATCCCAGTTCTCGATAAGCTTCTGTCGGAGTTGTTCTGGGTTTCTCAATAGTTTAGCCAATGATGTACCAGCGCCCTGTGGAGCAACGAACTGATACTCGTTGGGGTATGTGAACTCGCGATGATAGGTGTAGTACACCAATTTGCCTAATTCGATCCAAATATCGCTGGGACGCAACGGGTGTTCATAGTGCTTGCACTGATAGTTGTCCCAGACATTAGTGTTGTTTTCGTCGGGATAGGCGATGATATCTCGTCCCATGTCACCAGCGCCCCCACAACGTTCTACTGACGAGTATTTTGATTCGAGGCCATGAGCCCATTCAAGCACAAATTCCTCCCACTGTGTATCGCTGAACAGTTTGATCCGATCGATCGGCAGTATTAGAGGCCCCATTGTGACCGTATCTACGTAAGCCCGCGGGGGATCAGGTAATGTCGGTAATGGGGCAGTTTTTCTCATACCGCCACCTCCCCGTTCATCAGGCGGGGAAGGATGAGGTCACGGGCCTTCCGAAGTTGCAGATTCTCTTGAGTCAGTGTGAATATCTGCCCAAAGATTGGTTCAACAACTGAGTTGAAGTGATCGAGGAGCGCGGGAGAAACGGGCAACAGCACTTCTTGTCGACCAATATAGTCTGTATTCAGGTTTTTCTGTGTTGCACCTTCTCCAATGCCAGCGAGGATTGCTCGCTGTTTGGCATATAAGCAGCAATACAGGAACCACTTAGACAATCGCTTTAGATTCTTGAAATAAAGCCAGCCGTCGTGAATACACCCCATAATCCCGGTGAAACACGGTATGCCGCATGTCGCACTATTTGAGAGGATCAACTCCTGTGGATGAAGGAGCACACTCTTTCTGATACCATCCTCGACAATCTTTTCAGCGGTACAAAACACAAATGGACTTTCTGATGCAGTAGCGTCACCAATTTTGTACCATGGAACGGTTCCATCCAGAAAGTTCTTGATTGGACGCGGCGAGCCACCACGCCCAACTGTGCAAAAACTTGAGATTGGAACCCATTCCCACCCCTCCGGCACGCCGTCCATCATCCTGACGTGCTCGTGGCCGGGGAAGCGGAGGTGGACGAACCATTCCCGGTAGACCAGCCGCGCCGCCTGTTCGAGCAGCGCAATCCGCCGCCGGTTGTTCTCGATCAAGTCGTCGTAAGCGGAGAGAATAGAGGCTATAAGATCCTGAGTTTTCCGTTCTGGCAGATCAATCTTTACGACCTTTAGGTCAGATCCTCGGATTGTACGAACTGCAGTACCGTTTGATATGGAGAGGATTCGCCCTCGACCAACCGGCGATTGAAAAAAGTAGAAGACATAGGCAGGGTTTGCCTTGATCTTGTTAAGGCGAACACGGATCAGATTGGATTCAAATGCTAAATCATCTTCTAATGTGCATATGAGTGAGCATTTGCCGACACCATTTGGAACAACTGACGTTCTTGCAAAGATCAGATCATCAGTTTGAAGGTGAAAAGTCCGTAATTCATCCGAAGTGAGCTGAAATCGATCAAGTTCGAAGTCACCAGCATGTATCTTCTGGTTTGCAAAGATTTGGTTCATCTTCACGACAGGGGTACCAGTGCCTTGATACTCCTTCGACTTGTAGACCCCATTACGCGAAGGTTCAGCGTAGAGTTCCTCAAACCACATGGTCGTCCAACTCATGCCCTCGCCTCCTCGGAGTTTCTATCAATCGCCACAATCACCGACGCCAACTGCACCACTACAGTCTTGAGATCATCCGGTTCTCTGCAAAGATTATTCCTCATTCCCCATCCTCCAGAAGCCTCGCGATCTCCTCTGGCCCGGGGAGTTGATCCCGGAGTTCCCGGGGCAGTTCTCTGACCATCCGGTAGGTGGCGACGCCGATAGGCGAGGTGGAGGACTGCAGGGCGTACTCGACGATGGTGCGGTTCTTCTCCTTGCACAGGATGATGCCGATCGGGGGATTCTCGCCCTCTTCGTGCTCCTGCCGGTCCAGAGCGGCCAGGTAGAACTGCATCTTGCCGACGAACTCGGGCTGGAACTCACCGATCTTCAGTTCGACGGCCACCAGGCAGCGAAGCCGCCGGTGAAACAGCAGCAGATCGATGAAATACTCCCTGTCCTCGACCTCCAGCCGGAACTGGCTCCCGATGAAGGCAAAGACTCCGCCCATGGCCCGCAGGAAGTCTTCGACCCTGCCAATCAGAGCACGCTCCAGCTCACGCTCGGAGTGCGCCTCGCTGAGTTCCAGGAAATCGAAGGTGTACTCGTCCTTGACGGCAAGTCTGGCCTGCGCCTGCAGTTCCGGCGTGAGTGCCCGATCAAAGTTGGTCTGGCCGAGGAGTGTTTTTTCGTAGCTCTGGTTCTCGATCTGGTGGATCAGTACGTTCCGGGACCAGCCGAATTTACGGGTCATGCGAAGGTAAAACTCACGTTCCAGCGGGTCCTTGCACCGCGACATGATGACAAGGTTGTGGCTCCAGCTAATTTCTCCAACCAGTGGTTGGAGTTTTACGTTGTCGTGGTATTCCTGGTAGAACTGCCGCATATACCAGAGATTTTGGACTGAAAAGCCTTTGATTCCGGGAAACTCCCGCTGAAGGTCATCTGAAAGCTGCTCGACTACCGACTTTCCCCACCCTTCGTACTCCTGTCTTTGGGCAATCATCCCGCCGACATCCCAGTACAGGCCGACCAGTTCCTTGTTGACCGCCCTGAGCGCCCGATACTGGGCGGCACGAATGCGCTCTTTGACCTCGAGAAGCAGCGAGCCGTAATCGTCCGGCAGAGTTGAGCCCGTCATATTCCGAGTTCCTCGAAGTTCTTCTTGATCGTCGCCGCCAGCCGCACGGCCTCGGCGTTGAGGTCTTCCAACTCCACGTGGATCTCACGGAGGGCCTCCTCGAAGTCGAAGTTCTCGTCCTCTTCCTCAGGGGCGACACCGACGTAGCGGCCGGGTGTCAGCGACCAGTCATTGGCCTCGATCTCGGTCGGGTCCACCAGTTTGACCAGACCCTCGACGTCGCAGAGCTTCGCTTCGGGGAAACGCTCGGTCAGCCAGTCGGCCTGCCGCCAGAAGTAGCGCACCTGCTTGAGCTGCTCGACAGCCATTTGGCGAGCAGCGTCAGCGATCTTCCGGGCGCGGGTGATCTCGCGGCTGGCCCGGGTGTCACATTCGTTCTCGCAGGTTTCGATGAGGCGGCAGGCGAGTTTGTAGAGCAGGTCGCTCTGCTTGATCATGTCGCGGCTGGACTCAGCCAGCGGGGCGAGGCGGTCGACCGCCTTCTTGAGTTCGCCGTTGGTGGTCCTCTGATTCCGCCACACAGCCTGCTGCTCGGATACCGCGTTCTGGAAACTCTCCACGTCGGCCTTGAACGCGGGCATCGCATCGTCGAGTTCCCTGAGGGCCTCGGCGTGGGCAGCATCGGCAGGCAGGATTGCCAGAAACGGTCGCAATGCATCTCGTAACCCATCCAGAGAGGTGATGAAAGATGGCAGCGGCTCTATCATTTCGCCGTCATCGTCCCGGGCAGTGAAGCAGCCCTCCCCTTCATCCAGCATGCGACGGCAGTAACCGGCTACGAGATCGAGGTATTTCTCGGTGTGGCCGCGATATAGCCAGACGATGGCGAGGATGTTCTGCTCCTGCTCGGGCGAAAAGTCGTAAATCTTGCGGGTGACCTTGCGGTAGATGTTTCGGGCGTCGATCATCAGCACCTTGTCGCGATACTCCTCGGGCTTATCCCTGTTGAGGAACCAGAGTTCGCACGGCACGGAGCGAGTGTAGAAGAAGTTGGAGCGGATGGCGACCATGAGGTCCACATCACCCGTTTCAACGAGTTTCTGCCGGACCCTGGCTTCAGTATGCCCGGCGCTGGAGGCCTGGGAGGACATGACGAAGCCCGCCCGCCCGTGTTCGTTCAGATAACTGTAAAAGTAACTGATCCAGATGTAATTGCCATTGGAGACCTTGTCCCTCTGATTAACCCCCGGCAGGCCGAAAGGAAGGCGCGGGTCTTTCTTGACCTTGTCCGCGTCGATCTCATCGACGTTGAAGGGAGGATTGGCCATCACGAAGTTGGCCTTGCCCAGCAGTTCATGAGGGTCCTCGTAGTAGGTGATGGCCTTCTGGATGTCGCCTTCCAGCCCGTGGACGGCCAGGTTCATCTTCGCCAGGCGGATGGTGGTGGCGTTCTTTTCCAGCCCATAGAAGGTGAGCTTGTCGACCGGGTTTTCCTGTTGGCGCTCGACGAAGCGGGCACTCTGGACGAACATACCGCCGGAACCGCAGGCCGGGTCCAGAACGGTGCCCCCTTTGGGTTCGAGGACGTTGGCGATGAGCGAGACCAGCGAAACCGGTGTGAAAAACTCGCCGGCGTCGTGGGCTTTCTGGTCGGCGAACTGGGTGAGGAAGTACTCATAGATGCGACCAAATACATCGCCGGAGACACGCTTGAGTTCATCAGGGTTGAGTGTGCGGAGGAGCTGACCGAGCACACTGTTGTCCAGTTCCTGGTATTCGCTCTTTGGCAGAACGCCCCTGAGGTTGTCGTAGTCGCTCTCAATGGACTCCATCGCCTTGATGATAGCTCTGGCGCGATCGTCGCTGTCCGTGAGGGAAACCAGGTGGTCGAACTGTGCCTTCGGCTGCAGGAAGATGGCGCTCTTCTGGGAGAAGTCTTCCTTGGTCAATGCCCGCGTCTTGCCGCCGCGCTTTGGAAGGTTTGCTTCAACGACGTCCTTGACCGCCAGGAACCGGCTGTATGCGTGCCTCAGAAATATCAGGCCCATGACGGGCAGGAAGTACTCATTGCTTGCATAGTTTGAGTTCGCCCGCAATGTGTCCGCCGCGGTCCAGAGTCGTTTTTCGATTGCTTCGATATGTTCCAGTTGAGCCATTTTACTACCTTTCAGTTATATGGGAGCCGACAATGATTGATCCGCATAAGACGCATTGTTCTGCTTTTCTGCCCGGGTAAGGCGCCCTTATATTCATAGATATTGACCCTGTAATCGCTTTATTCTAAGTTAGTTTGTAATATCCGCCGCTGGCATTAGTTAATTTATCAAAAAGTCCATGCTTTATACTATAAATCTTACTGTTAGTTATTATAGAGTTTGTCCCAAAACGATCCCGGCTCTGAGGATCACTCTGGATCTGAGCAATACAAGCCAATTTTTGCAGACTATCGCTAAACCGCGATTCAATTTCCTGCCGGAGAAAATCCAGGCTACTGCGCCTGAGGAAGAGGCCGGAGGTTCAACCAAAGGGAGCGTGAGAGACTTGAAAAGTTTTGACCGGGTGCCTTCCCCAAGGTACGGGAATTATGGGATAACCTCTCAATCTGGGGAAAGTAAGTGCATGAGAAATTCTCAACCGGGAACTTCGCTATTCAAAAACAGGAACAAATCAAAACTGATGCTGCGGGTGGGATCCGAACCCACGATTTCCAGATGTCCCAGGCTTGGACGCACCGTTTTCTCGAAAACCCTATGAGTCTGGCGCCCTAACCGACTAGGCCACCGCAGCATACAAAGTGCAGTATAACAATGGTGTATTGGCAAATAAACCTTGTGGCTCAACGGAAAAAGGGATGGAGGGTTACTTCATGTTCTTCCGCACATACACGTCGACCGCTGCCGTGATCGCCGCGATATGCTTCCCCTGCCGGAGCGATGCCGCGAGCGTCTGCATACGCGCCTCCTCCTCGTGGAGGTAGCGGTTCAGGCTCGTTGTGATATGCTCCTCCTGCAGGAAGTGCGTGTGCGTGTCGCCGGCGATGAAGTGGGCGTTATGCATGATCGCGTAGTGGAGCGGGAGCGTCGTCTTCACGCCCAGGATGACATACTCGTAGATGGCCCGGCGCATCCGCTGGATCGCCTCCTCGCGGTTGGAACCCAGAGCGCAGAGTTTGGAGATCATCGAATCGTAGTGCGGGGGGATCGTGTAGCCCATGTGGATACCCGAGTCGACCCGGATTCCCGGCCCTCCCGGGGACCGGTAGCGGACGATCTTGCCCGGATCGGCGGTGAAGTTGTTGAGCGGGTCCTCCGCGTTGATCCGGCACTCGATCGCGTGCCCCCGGATGCTGATATCCTCCTGGCCCATCGCGAGGTCCTCGCCGGCGGCGACGGCGATCTGCTGCTTCACGATATCGATCCCTGTGATGAACTCCGTGATGGTGTGCTCCACCTGGAGCCGGGTGTTCACCTCCATGAAGTAGTAGTTGCCGCTCGCGTAGAGAAACTCCACCGTGCCGGTGTTCTTGTAGTTCGCCGCCTTTGCCGCGGTGATAGCCGACGCCGTCATCTGCTCCCGGAGAGCGGGCGTCATGATCGGACAGGGCGCCTCTTCGAGCAGTTTCTGGTGCCGGCGCTGGATAGAGCACTCGCGGTCGTAGAGGTGGACGGTGTGCCCTTTCGCGTCGGCAAGGACCTGGATCTCGATGTGGCGCGGCTTCGTGAGGTACTTCTCCACGAGGATCGTCGGGTCACCGAAGGCAGACTCCGCAATCCGCCTCCCCTGCTCGATCGCCTCCTCGAGTTCTCCCTCGTTTTCGGCGATATGCATCCCGATACCGCCGCCGCCGGCACTCGCCTTCACGATCACCGGATAGCCGATCTCGGCGGCGACCTTCTTCGCCGCATCGACGCTGGTGACGCCTTCGGGCGTGCCCGGAAGGACCGGGACACCGGCCTCGCGCATCATCTGCTTCGACCCGATCTTCGAACCCAGCGCCTCGATCGTCTTCCACGAAGGCCCGATGAACGTCAGGCCTTCGTCCTCGACCAGCTTCGCAAACCCGGAGTTCTCGGCGAGGAACCCATACCCCGGGTGAATCGCCTCGGCCCCGGTCTTCCTCGCCACATCGCAGATCCGCTCCTTGTTGAGGTAACTCTTGGACGGGTGCGCCTCCCCGACACAGAACGCCTCGTCGGCGTACTTGACGTGGAGTGCATTACTGTCCGGCTGGGAGTAGATCGCGACCGTGTCGATCCCCAGCTCCCGGCAGGCACGCATAACCCGGATGGCGATCTCACCCCGGTTGGCGATCAGAATCTTATCAAAGTACTTCATCGCCTAAACAGCCCTCACTCAATGACCATCAGCACGTCGCCGTTCTGCACGACGTCCCCGGCATCCACGAAGATCTCCGAGACAGTACCGTCACGGGGACTGCGGATGGGGTTCTCCATCTTCATTGCCTCGAGGACGATGAGGGTATCTCCCTTCTTGACGGTGCTGCCCCGCGGGAACATCACTTTGAGGACCATGCCCTGCATGTTGCTCTTGACCCCGCCGGCGACCTCCCCGCGGGGTATCCTCTCTTTGGCCGACGGAGTGCACACCGAAGCCCCGACCGAGTCTCCCTCTACGGTGACGATCCGGACCGAGAAGATCTCGCCGTCCACCTCCACCTCCATGGAGCGGGGGAAGTCTGCAACTCCCACCGGTCCGGCGGGTGCCGCCGCTTCAGGGATCACTTCGGCCTGGCGCTCGCCCCGGAGGAACGACGGAGCGATGCTCGGGTAGAGGATGTAGGTGAGAACATCTTCGTCCCTGGTGACCAGACCCTGTTCCACCGCCTGCGCTCGCATCTGCTCGTAGATGGGCTCAAGAAGGTCTGCCGGGCGGACCGTGACCGGCTCCTCGTCGCCGACGATCAACGCCCGCACCTCGGGGCTGATCGGGGCCGGAGAACGACCGTAGAGGCCGAGAACGTAGTCCTTCACCTCCCTTGTCACGTTCCGGTAGCGCTCCCCGTCCATGAGGACGTTGAAGACCGCCTGGGTACCGACGATCTGGCTCGTCGGCGTCACGAGCGGCGGGTAGCCGAGGTCCTTCCTCACCCGGGGAACCTCATGGAACACGTCGTCCAGGCGATCGAGCGCATTCTGCTCCTTTAACTGGGAGACAAGATTGGAGATCATGCCGCCCGGGAGCTGGTAGATCAGCACGTCCGAATCGACCCGGTCCGTGATCGCGGAGAAGAGCGGTTCGTACTTCTCCCGCATCTCCCGGCAGATGTTCCTCACATTCCGGAGCGTTATCAGGTCGATGCCGGTATCGCGGGGCGTCCCGAGGACACTTGCAACGATGCTCTCCGTCGGAGGCTGGGAAGTCCCGAAGGCGAACGGCGACATCGCCGTATCAAGGATATCCACGCCCGCATCGATCGCCGCCTGGTAACTCAGGGGCGCGACGCCGCTCGTGCAGTGGGAGTGGAGGCAGACCTTGACGTCCGCCGTCTTCTTGATCCCGGCGATCAGGTCGCGGGCATCGTGAGGCATGATCAGGCCGGCCATGTCCTTGATACAGATCGAGTCGCAGCCAAGCGTATAGAGCTCCTGCGCCATATCGATGAACGTCGCCACAGAGTGGACCGGACTCGTCGTGTAGGATATCGCACCCTGCAGGTGCCCCCCGACGTTCTTGACCTCCTCCATCGCCTTTTTCATGTTGCGGATATCGTTCAACGCATCAAAGACCCGGAAGATATCGACCCCGTTTCGTGCCGACGCTTCCACAAACTTCTCCACCACATCGTCGGGATAGTGCCGGTAGCCTACGAGATTCTGGCCTCGCAGGAGCATCTGGATAGGGGTGTGCTTCAGCTCGGCCTTCAGCATCCGGAGACGATCCCAGGGATCGTCGTTGAGGAACCTGATGCAGCTGTCAAAGGTCGCTCCTCCCCAGGCCTCGACAGAGAAGAAACCTGCCTGATCGATGGCCCGGGCAAGAGGGAGCATGTCCTCAGTCCGGAGTCGGGTGGCGATAAGCGACTGATGCGCGTCCCTAAGCGTGGTATCGGTAATATTGAGTGAATCAAATTTGGCAGCACACATCGAATTTTGCACCTCGAAGGGCTGAGAAGATATCGATAAAGCCTCTAAAAAATTCATCCTACTAATATAAAAACGTCACGAAGAGGCAGACAGGATAAAACCCCGGGAATTATGGCTGTTAGGAAAGCCGGAATGTCTCGCGGGTCTGCACTGAACCGGGGGCAGATCCGACCTCCGATCGCGTATCCCCGTACCACAAGCAGCCGGGCTATCTCGTCGGACCGCCGGATCTGCGTGACGATGAGGGTGACGGCGAGCGGCACGATCGAGCGGGCACCGGGCCGGATTCCCTTCAGCGCCATTGCAACCCGCATCTGCTCGATCTCCTGCCGGAGCACGGCGAGGCTCGTAAGCCCCATCTCGGCAATCAGCCCGATCTCGAACCCCACCCGGTTTCCGAGGGCCCAGACCGCCACGGCAAGCACCTCGCCGTCCTCTGTCCCGGCATACGTCCATGCGGCGAGGAGGAGGAGCGCGAGCATCCGGATCAGGTAGGAGAGCCCTGCCCCGCCCCCCCACGCGGAGAGGAGCGCTGTTGCGACGATCATCGCGATGAGGGGGAGAAACACCCCCAGACGCGGAAGGACCTTCGTGCGCGGCGTAAAAATCAGCCACCAGACCAGGACGGCGACGGCTCCCGTCGTGCTTGCAAACGCCGCCAGCGAGAGGACCACGGCGGCAAGAAGCCTCAGCCGCGGATCCTGCATAGCGCCTCCCGGGCATCGGCCAGTCTGATATTCTCCGGGCGAGCCCCCTCATCTAAGGCGTACCTGAGGTAGGGCGGGGCGTGCCGCCACCGCGGAATCGCACCAGGAACGCTGCCGCAGGCCGTCAGGCTCCCGGCTTCCATCTCCCAGAGGGCATCCACCCGGGGGAGGACCGCGCGCTCGTGCGAGAAGATGATGGTGATCCCCTCCTTCCTCTCCTCGATCATCCTGCAGGCCTTCCTCTTCGCGGTGCAGTCCAGGGAGCTGAACGGTTCGTCCAGCATCAGCAGGTCCGGGTTCCGCATGAGCGTGCAGGCCAGTACCAACCGTTTGAGTTCGCCGCGGGAGAGGTGGAACGGGTCGTCGTCCCCCCGCCGGAGAAGGTCCGCCTGCGCGAGCACGTCCTCCGGCGCAAGTCCCCAGGACCTGATCTCTTCGGCAACGGTCGGGCAGGTGATCTGGTGTTCGGGGAACTGCAGCAGAAGCAGGGCCGACGAGACGTTGTGCTGCCGGACGGCGCCGCTTTCTGGAAGAAGCAGTTTCGCGAGCAGAAGGGCGAGCGTCGATTTTCCGCTTCCCACCGGCCCGCTGACCAGGTGTACGCCCTCTTCAAAGGTGCCGCTGCCCCGGAGGCTGAACGGACCGCGGGAGAAGAGGAGGTCCTCGAGGTCGACCCTCACCGGCGGACCCTCCACATCGTGGGGTAGAAGCAGGTCTCCTCGAGCCTCGCGAAGACCTCTTCGGGCGTGCCGTGGTGGCGGACTGCACCACTCTCCATGAAGAGGAGATAGTCCGCACGAGCCGCGGTATCCATCGACTGCGTGCACCAGAGCACATGGGCCGCCGTGGCCTCCTGCACGACACGGCCGACGCGTTCTGCCGTCACGCCATCCAGGTGCGAGTCGGCCTCGTCCAGGACAAGCACCTCGGGGTCGCCGGCACAGGCCGCAGCCAGGGCGACGAGGGCCTTCTCACCCCCGGAGAGGGCCGAGACCTTCGCATCAAGGAGGTGGGGGATGCCGACCGTCCGTGCAGCCGCTCTGACCAGTTCGTCGGTCTCCCTGCACGGTCGGTGACGGAACCGGGGAGTCGATGCGATCTCGTCGTATACCCGGGAGAAGAGGAGCGTCCGGTCGGGGAACTCCCCCACCCACCCGACCTTCACGGCAGACGGCGGACGGTCGAGGAGCCGGACCGATCCTGCTTCGGGCTCTTCGATGCCTGAGCAGACCGTAAGAAGCGTCGTCTTGCCGCTCCCGTTCGGCCCGATCACGGCGATATGGCGCGCGCCCACTGTAAGATCGGGGATATCGAGCAGCCGGTGTCGCAGACCGGTAATGCGGATCATGCCACCCGCTTTCCTATGGTGTACGCGGCCGTAACCTTCACGACCTCGCCGACGGCGAACGGGGCGACCCCGAGCAGGACCGCCTGGGGAAGCGAGAGCGATGCCGACCAGGCGAGCCATGCGACGCCTGAGAGGTAGATCACGCCGGTCGCTGCGATCAGGCCTGCGACCCGGGACTTCGGCGATTCATGCTCGTAGGCGAGCCCGACGATGAGGGCGGCAGGGATAAAACCGAGCAGGAACCCCCCCGTGGGCCCGAGGAGCACCCCGAGGCCCGCCGTGCCGTTATGAAAGACCGGGAGGCCTGCCGCTCCGAAGAGGACGTAGAGAGCGACGGGAATCACCGCGTACCGCTTCATGACGATCCCGGAGAGGAGCACGAAAAGGGTCTGGAGCGTGAGTGGGACCGGGGGAAGCGGGATGGAGATCCAGCTCCCGGCAGCGATCAGCGCGATGAGCGTACCGCTGTAGGCGAGGATCCGGGCACGGTGTATCATGGGGATAACAACAGGTTGGAGGGTTGGCGATAAATATCTTGTCAACCGGAAAAATATGGGGCGGTTGACAGGGCCCGGAGGCTCTAGAGCTGGAAACAGTCGCCGGCGATAACGCGCTCTATCTTCCCGTTATCCTTCCGGACAATCAGGGCGCCGTGGTCATCGATATCGATGGCCTCTCCCTCGAAGGTCTTGTTAACGGTCTTGATGGCCACCCGGCGGTCGAGCGTCAGGGAGAGGCTCTTCCACTCACGGATGATGGAATCATACTCGCCATCCTCGAGCTGCTGATAACGCAGTTCGAACTCCCGCAGGATCCGGGTAAGAAGCGCCACGCGGTCGACCGGGCGGCCGACCTCCGCCTCGAGTGAGGTCACGGTCTCCTGCAGGTTCAGCGAGAGTTCTGCAAGAGAGATGTTCGCGTCGATCCCGATCCCGAGGAGGCCGTAGTGGACCGTATCAGCCTCTGCAGCAAGTTCCAGGAGCAGCCCGGCGACCTTCTTATCCCCGACGAAGATGTCGTTGGGCCACTTGATGAGCACGCTGATGTTGTACTCCTTCCGGATAGCACGGGCAATCGCGACCGACCCGGCCATGGTGATCATGAAGAGGTGATCGAGCGGGACCTTCGGTTTTAAGACGATGGTGGCCCAGATGCCGCCGGCAGGCGAGACCCAGGCGCGTCCAAGCCTTCCCACCCCGCCGGTCTGCTGTTCGGCGATGATCACCATGCCGTGCAGTTTCTCAGGGTCGGTCTCGCCGGCAAGTTTCTTCCCGATCCAGCTCGTGGAGGCGGTACTGTCGAAGTGGCGGATCTGTCGTCCGATGAACCGGGTACGGAGGTGCTTATGGATCTCGTACGGAAGGAGCCTGTCGGTCTTCGTCTCAAGGCGGTAACCTTCCGCCCGCGACGAGGATATACCGTATCCCAGCCTCCGGAGTTCGCGTATCTGTTTCCAGACAGCCGATCGGGTGATACCAAGTTGCTCTGCAATCCTCTCACCCGATACCGGGCCGGGCGACTCTTCGAGAATCTTCAGTACGTTGATTGCCGTATCCTTCATAGCCATTACCTTTTCGCTGCAGGCGACCTGGTCGGGAGCGGAGACGGGCCTTCGCCACCCACCTGCCTCCGGATAACCGCGGTCTGCTCCATAAAATCCGCCAGATCAAAGATACCGGTCACATCGACGATGCCGATCGCACCGATAGCCCTGCCTTCGTCGTCCTTCACCGGCCCCACCACCACCGGGATGCCTTTGTAAGGGCCCCCGGAGGGTCTGACCCTCACCGTGGCGTTCTCCGCCAGAACCTCCTCGAGGACAGGGCCCGTATAGGCCTCATCTATGACCTTCCCGTCCTCGATCCTGATCCCCGGGCGATCACGAGATCGTGCCGTGACGGGCAGACCGCCAAGAAGATCGTGGATGCAGAGCATGATGGGAGCGAGATCGCGCGAGCTCGAAGACGCAGAGATGACGTATTGCTCCATGGTCGTATCCCTACTTTTCATCATGGTTTACCTAGAATAAGGTTTCCTTCTCGCCGCACGAGAACTCCTTCAAAAATTCACGCGACGGGTATTCATGGATGCTGGAGATCAGGATCATGCCTTCCCCGATCGCCTTCCCGATCAGGAGCGCCTCCCCGGCAGCCGAGGCAGCAAGTGTCTCCCCGCCGTGGGCCGGGAACGAGCCGTCGCACTCGACGGCGTCGAGGTCATACCCGGAGAACAGGGAGGTGTAGGTGCTCTCCTTGGTGAACCGGACGGCACGCGGTCCGTACGAGAACGTGTAGGTTACCGGGAACGGGAGCCAGTTGTAGGCGTCCTCGCGGCAGCACCCCGCGCCGAAGACCAGCAGCCGCCCTCCGTTCTCGACGAAACGCCGGATGCGCCCCTCTGCAGACCGAAGAGCGGGGAGGAGGTTTGAGTAGTCCGGGTTCGCAAACCCCGTCGGCACGATGAGCGAGACGAACTTCCCGCGCCAGAAGGGGGAGGCGAGCATGTAGGGGTTGACCGCTTCGCAGCAGGCGCCGCAGTCCTCGATGAGCCGCGAGAACATAAGGGGGCTGTCCCAGAGCAGCCCGGTCCTGCAGGTCACCCCTTGATCACTCCGAGCGGCTCCAGCCTGGCGACGATCTTCGAGAGTCCTGCCTCATGCACGACACGCACCACTTCGCGGCTCGGCTTATAGACCTCGGGCGCCTCCTCTGCGAGGGCGGAGTCGCTGTGAGCCCGCACCAGGATGCCTTCTCCCGCGAGGTGTTCCCGGAGTTCTTTCCCGCTGACCTCTTTTTTTGCCTTCGACCGGCTGAGCACCCTCCCGGAGCCATGGCAGGTGCTCCCGAAGGTCTTCTGCATCGCAGTCGTCGTGCCGTGGAGGAGGTAGGAGGACGTCCCCATGCTCCCGGGGATGATCACCGGCTGCCCGACCGCGGCATACTCGTGGGGGATACCAGGAGCGCCGGGGCCAAACGCCCGCGTCGCACCTTTGCGGTGGACACAGACCTCCATTGAAGTGCCGTTGACGTCGTGGCGCTCGAACTTGGCGACGTTGTGCGCGACGTCGTAGATGAGCCGCATCTCATCGTAGTCGATCCCGAAGAGATCGGCAAAGACCGTCCGGGTCTCGTGCATGATGACCTGCCGGTTTGCCCAGGCATAATTTGCAGCGCAGACCATGCCGCCGTAGTAGGCGCGGCCTTCCGGGGAGTCGATCGGAGCGCAGGCAAGCTGCCGGTCGGGGATCTGTATCTGATATTTGGCGAGCGCACTCTCGAGCGTCCGTAAATGGTCGGTAGCGACCTGGTGGCCGAGGCCCCGTGAACCGCAGTGGACCATGAAACAGACCTGTCCCTCGGTGATCTTAAAGGCCTTTGCCGCTTCAGGGTCGACGATCTCCCTCGCCACCTGGACCTCCAGGAAGTGGTTTCCCGCGCCGAGCGTCCCGATCTGCGGCACGCCCCGCTGGCGCGCTTTGGCACTGACCGCGTCGGGGTCCGCGCCCGGCATCGCCCCCTCTCCCTCGCACCGGACGAGGTCGGCGTCGGTGCCGAGCCCGCGTTCAACCGCCCACCGTGCGCCGTCGACCATGACCTCAGAGAGTTCCTTGTTCGAGACCCGCAGGGTGCTTTTGGCACCCACACCGGTCGGCACGGCGGTAAAGAGCCTCTCGATCAGTTCCCGTTTCTTGCCGGCGAGATCGGCCTCGGTCAGGGGCGTCGTGATGAGCCGGACGCCGCAGTTGATGTCGAACCCGACGCCGCCGGGAGAGATGACCCCTTCAGTCATATCGAATGCGGCAACCCCGCCGATGGGGAACCCGTATCCCCAGTGGATGTCGGGCATGGCAAGCGAGTGGTTCACGATCCCCGGCAGGGTTGCGACATTTGCGAGCTGACGGACGGCCCCTTCTTCGAGCGTCTCCGCCAGTGTCCGGGAGAGGAAGAAACGTCCTGACACCCGCATATTGGGGACATATCCAATGGGGACCTCCCATTCGAGGTCTCCGATCTTATTGATTCCTTCAAGCATAGGGATCCCTCAGATATCGAAGATGATCTCCACCACATAAGCCTCTTCTTCTTTAACGATTTCGAGCCCGAAGTAGGATATGCCCTTGACGAGCGACCCCGCGGAGTGCCGTGCAGGGTCGAAAGGCTCCCCCCTGAGAGCGGCGATGAGGCGGGTGCCCTGGATATCGACGTCGAAGGTGCAGAATACGGTGTTCTCGACCTCGGTGATAAAGAGCAGTTCCGAGAGGTAGTCGATGAGGAGGGACTCCAGGTTCTCCGCATCGAGCGAGATCTGCCGTTCGATGCCCCGGTCCTCGCAGGGGCCGTACATTACGTGAAACATGGCCCGGCCTGCATCGGCGAAGAGCTCGCCTAAGGTTGCGCCCCGCACCCGCATGAGGACGTCGGCGGTATGATCCAGTTCTTCAAAACTCATGGTCTAGAAGTCTTCATAGAATATAGGAATCATTCCCCGGTGGATGGAGTCGATGTAGCGGGCCTGATATTTCGAGATGTAGACGGTATAATCGCCGACCGGAACCTGCAGGTCGGTCGCCTTGGCCGGCTTTACCGATGTCGGCAGCAGGATCGGTCCGCTGCAGGCTGTGCTCACCCTGAAGTCGCGTTTCCTCTGGAGAACATACGAGCGGACGTCGTCCGTGACATATATGCCCCGTGACGGTCCTGACTCTCCAACGTCGCTCTGCATGGTAGTCCTCCATATTGGTTCTGGGTGTAAAAAAAGAGGTATGGTTTTCGAGTACTAGGTTGTCCCCAGGATATTCGCCACCACGTCCACGTACTGGTCTTTCAACTCGTAGATGGAGTTTGTCCCCTCCGCGTTCCGCCTCACGTGCAGGATGCCTATCCTGGACGCGATGATGCCTACCATGGATGCGAGGGAGTGGTAACTGACTGAGAATTGCGTCTGCAGCTTCTCGTAGATCTGAGGTATGGTGAGGGATTTTACTTTTACGAAGAGGTTGAGCAGCTCATGCCGGATTCCGTCCCGGTCCCGTGAGAGATAACCTTTGAGTCGAGCTTCTATCTCTTTTTTGAGCTCATAGGGTGATCTCATATGTGCTTGTGATTCGGTATTTTATATATATCTTTTCTTTTCAACCATTTACTTGGAGATTATGCCAGGAGGACGACAATTGTCTGACGAAATACGATCAGGCGGGATATAATTGACCCGTTTGTCACAGTGTCCGACATCCGGGGTCTGATGAGCGTTTAAATACCAGATAACCCCGGTTCCATGACACTCCCCCCTCCCCCGGATCGATCTTCCTGCGCGCGTCTGCAGCGCCGCCCCGTGGGGACCGGTTCTCCCTCGTGGGAGCGCATGCACCGGAGCGGTATCCCGTGAAGGAACGCTCCGAAGAAGGCTCCGGTTGTACAGACCGTCGCACTCTGGAAATGGGGTTTAAGCACCGGTAACTGCGAGTTGCGACCGGCAAAATGTCCGGAGCTTGAGAGGCCATCAGACCGGCCGCGACGGTTCGCCAGGACCGGGGTCCAGGTACCCTCGGGCCCGACCGGGCCCCTTTCCGAACAGGCGATTCCCGGGGCATTACAGCGCGATCCAGGCGAATCCTGATTCCCTTCTTATATCCATGAGCAACCCTTTAACCTTTCACAATCGTAACACTAATACAGCATGGAATTTGCCAGATTTGATATCAACAAATACTCTCCGCGGCAGATGGTAGTGCTACCCCTCGTTCTTCTCCTCCTTGCCGGGATCCTGCTGGGCTATACCACGCTCACCACCGGCCTGCCCTTAACACCGGGCATCGACTTTGCGGGAGGAACGGCGGTCACCGCATTCACCTCTGATAGCAGAGAGACAATAGAGGCAGTCTTCGCAGAATATCCGCTCTTATCGGTGGGTGAGGGTATCGGCGACGGAAAGTACATCCAGTTCGGCCCCATGGAAGAAGCCCAGCACCGGAGCCTCGTTGCGCTCATCAACGAGAAGTACCCCGATGCGAAGGTGGACCAGATCGGCGAGACGTTCGGAAAGACGCTCCAGAGCCAGGCCTTTCTCGCCCTGATATTCTCGTTCATCGGGGTGGCCCTCGTGATCTTCCTCGCGTACAGGAACCCGATTTCGTCGGGCACGATCGTCCTCGCGGCCATCTCGGATATCGCCATCACTGCCGCAGCGATGCAGGTCCTCGGTATCCCGCTCTCCCTCGGGACGACGGCAGCCCTGCTGATGCTGATCGGCTACTCTGCGGACAGTAACGTCCTCTTAACCACCCGCCTCCTCAAGCGTAAGGGCAAACTCGACGAGAAACTCTCCGGGGCCTTCAGGACCGGGATCATCATGACGACCACGACCCTCGCGGCCATCGCCGCCATGTGGGTCGTCACTACGCTGGGACAGATCCAGATCATCAGCGCGATCGCGAGCGTCCTCATCATCGGGCTCATCGTCGACATGATGAACACCTGGATGCTGAACGCCGGGATTCTCAAGGAGTACATCCTCCGGGGGGGTAAGAAATGAACCGCGAAACCATCATCAATCTCGTCAAAGACTGGCGGGTGGCCCTGCTGCTCCTGCTGGTCGTCGGCTCCCTCATAGGCATCTACCTGGCCCCCCCGAGTCCGGAGAAAGGGCTTGAGGGGAACCTCCAGTTCGGTCTCGACCTCCAGGGCGGCTCCTGGCTGCAGATGGAGTTCCAGTCCGTGATCGTGGCCTATTCGACCGACGGATCGGTCAGCGACCTCGTTGAGAACCTGCAGACCAGCCTTGAGACGGATGTCATCCAGGTCGACGAGGACCATCTCGAGATCCGCAAAAACGTCTCCCGTGCTGAGTTAGAACCGCTCTTCGCGGCATCGGACGCCTCGATCGTCACCTACCAGAAGGGCGTATCGCCCTTCACCGCAGACGAGGTGAAACGGATCCTGAGCGAGAAGGTGAACGCCCTCGGTATGCAGGACGCGAGGATCAACCTGCTCACCCCGACGGGAAGCGAGTATCCACAGTACGTGCGGATAGAACTCGCCGGCGTGGATATGACGACGGCACAGGAGATCGTCGGCAGGCAGGGCCTGTTCGAGATCCGGGTCCAGACAACCGGAAACGAGACCGAGCATGTCCTCTTCGGGGACCAGATCACCAGTGTCGGCACCCCGCAGAGAGAACCCGGAACCCAGGCGTGGGGCGTCGGGTTCTCCCTCTCCGAGACGGGCGCTCAGGCGTTCCGGGAGGCCGCCCTCGAATCCGGGGCGATCGACAACCCGAACGCTCACAACCTCGTGATGATCCTCGATAACGAGACCGTCTACAGCGCTCCACTCTCCGGCGGCCTTGCGTCGGAACTCCGGGCGGCACCGGTCAGGTCGCTCTCCGCAAGCACCGGTACCGGTGACGCCGGGCTTGATGATGCGATGGCGCTCGAGATCCACCTGCGGGCCGGCGCCCTGCCGGTGAACGTGGAGATCGTCGGTTCCGGCTCCGTCCCGGCAGCGCTCGGTGAGCAGTTCAAGATAACGGTCCTCCTGGCCGGGATCATCGCGCTGCTCGCCGTGGGGGTCGTCGTCTACTACCGCTACCGCGAGCCTTCGATCGTTCTCCCCATGCTCCTCATTAACTTCTCCGAGATCATCATCCTGCTCGGGATCTCCCGGTTCATCGTGCAACTCGATCTCGCCACCATCGCCGGCCTGATAGCGGTGGTGGGTACCGGCATCGACCAGCTGGTCATCATCACGGACGAGGTTCTTCACGAAGGGCGTGTCCCATCGCCGAACCTCTACATGAAGCGGTACGGGCGGGCGCTCGGGATCATCTTCATCTCTGCGGCGACGGTCTTCATCGCCATGCTCCCGCTGGCGCTGATGGACCTTTCCACCCTCAGAGGGTTCGCCATCATCACCATACTCGGTGTCCTGATCGGTGTCCTGGTCACCAGGCCCGCGTACGGGAAGATCATCATGGCGATCCTCTCAAAATAACAACCCTACAATAATCTTTATTACCCCGTTCACACACAATGTGTGAATGGGGTAGAATTATGGGAAAACCGGTTTTAATGGACTTCTTTGCCGAGTGGTGCGGTCCGTGCCACCAGCAGACACCGATCATCGATGAGCTCAAAGCGAAAATGGGCGACCAGGTCGAGATCAAAAAAATCGATGTCGGTGTCGATTCCGAACAGACGCGGCAGTATGCCGCGAAATACGACATCCAGTTCGTACCGACGCTCATCATCGAGAAAGACGGGAACCTCGTCCAGAAACTGGTGGGCGTCCAGGACCTCGCCAGGCTTGAGAGCATCTTAAAGCCGCTGGTGGAGCAGTGAAGATCGGCATCGTCGGCGGGACCGGTGACATCGGAGAGGGGATGGCGCTCCGGCTCTCGTCGAAGTACGATGTGATCGTGGGGTCGCGTGAAGAGACAAAGGCGCTCGCAACCTGTGAGACCTGCCGGGAGACCCTGCAGGAGCGGGACCTCGCATGCAGCCTGCTCGGTGTCTCCAACCAGCACGCGGTCGATGAGGCAGATATCGTCGTCCTTGCGATACCCTTCAAGCACGTGGCTCCCACCTTAAAGACCCTGACCGGGTTTGAGGGCAAGATCGTCGTCAGCCCTGTCAACCCGCTCGAGCGGGCGACCTACTTCTACTTCGCCCCTCCGCCGGAGGGGTCGGCGGCGATGATGATCAAGGGGATGCTCCCCGAAAGCGCGACCGTCTGTGCCGCGTTCAACAACATTGCCGCAAACAGGTGGCAGGTGCTCGACGAGGAGCTTGACTACTCCGTCGCCGTCTGTTGCGATGATGACAGTGCGAAGCAACAGGTCATGGAGATCGTCAACAACGTATCAAGCCTCCGTGCCTACGACGCGGGACCGCTTGCGGCCGCATCCATGGTCGAGAGCATCACACCCCTCCTCCTCAACATCGCCCGGTTCAACAAGATGAAGGACGTCGGCGTGAAATTCGTATAATTTTCTTTTTTTTGCCCGGGCGGGGGCGGAGAACCGGACTTCCGTGAGTTCTGGTTAGATCTCGGAAGTTGAGCCTATCGCATCCCCTGGCACGGCTTTCCAGTGGATATCGCGATTGGGGGTGGGGCCGACGGGGAGGGGGCTCGCCCCCCTCCCCTGTCATTAGATGATGCCTGTAACCCCCACCCCACCCGGCCTTCGGCCTCCTCCCCCGCCCCTGAGGGCGGGGGCAGTGCGTGGCGATACCCATGGAAAGCCGTGTGCCGGAGCGCGAGAAATAGACAAAGGTGCGAAGTGGAGGAAACCGAGTAGATGTTCAAACTCCTGTCTTTCCGACAGTCGCAGACCTCCCACCTTCACCGACACCCCTCATGCCCCCGGGGCATGCACATATCCGGGGATACGCCAAAGCATTCTGTACGAAAGGGTGTAGTGAATGCTGGATCAGGAATTTGAGCGGATAGGAAAGCGGCTCTTCCTCGAAGGGCTGGTCGGAGCGAATTTCGGAAACATGAGCCTGCGCACCGAGGGCGGGTTTCACATCACCCGGACCGGCGCATATCTCGACGCGGGGGAGATGCCGGTCTTTGTGCCGGAGACGGGCGATGCCCCGCGCGAAGCATCAAGCGAGTACCGGGTCCACCGGGCGGTCTACCGGGAGACGCTCCATTGTGCGATCGTCCACGCCCACCCGGTCCACGCCGTCGCCGCCTCGCTCGACGCCGACCTCCTCCGGCCGGCCGACAGCGAAGGGGGGATGCTCTGCCCGGAGATCCCGGTAGTTGCAGGAAACCCCGGGACCGACGAGATCGCAGAGAACGTTGCCGGGGCCCTCCGGGGGGGGCATATCGTCATCGTCCGGGGACACGGGACGTTTGCCGCCGGAAAAACGATGGATGAGGCGTATATCTACACCTCGATCGCCGAGTACGCCTGCAAGATCCTCTTCCTATCGGGGCGACTTCGGAGGGGTCTGTAACTGCTCGATCTGGCGGGTGGTCTCGCGGTGGAATCCAAGCAGCATGTCGCTGATCACCCCGAACATGAAGATCTGAAAGCCTATCGTTATCAGGAGGACTGTGAGGATGGTGAGCGGCAGGTGCTCGATGTTCCTGAGCCATTCAAGAATGACATAGAGGCCGATGACCCCACCGGCAAGCGATATGAAGAGGCCGATGATCCCGAAGTAAAAGATCGGGTTGTTCATCTTCGCGAGCCGATATATGGTCGAAAATATCCTGAAGCCATCCTGGAGGGGGTTTAGTTTGGTGATGGTGCCGGGCCTCGCCAGATACCGGACCGGGACGACCGTGACCCGTTGTCCGTTCCTCACCGCCTCGACCGCCATCTCCGTCTCGATCTCGAACCCCGCCTCTTTGAGGGTCATCTGCCGGACCGAGCGAAGGGTAAAGGCACGGTAGCCGGAGAGGATGTCGCTGAGGTCTTTTCCGTGCGCTATTCGAAACATCACGTTGAGGAGCTGGTTGCCAAGGAGGTTTAGGCGGGTGAACGCCCCCGGCTCAGGGTTCGCGAGGCGGTCGCCGATGACGTGGTCGAACCCCCGGCCGAGGGGTTCAAGCATCTTCTCCGCGTCAGCCGGCGAGTAGGTGCCGTCGCCATCGAGCATGAGAACGTAAGGCTCATCGATAAATTCTACGGCCTCGATGATAGCGTTGCCCTTTCCCTTTCCCGCCTGCGTCCGGACAACCGCCCCTGCGGATCGCGCGATATCGGGTGTTTTGTCGGTGCTGTTCCCGTCCATGATCAGGATATGGAGAAAACCGCGCTGCCTGAACCCCTCGATCAACTCACCGATCGTCGGGGCCTCGTTTAACGTGGGGATGAAGATGCATACCTCATCTCGCTCGACGCTCATCGGTGTACTATATCCAATTTAGTATCATAAGGGCTTCGCATGCACGTAGCCAAATCGGGGCTCCGCGCCCTCGGTATCGCCGAGAGTTATTCGGGGCGGGAGCAATCCACCCTTGCCGGCGTCGTCATGCGTAAGGATCTCTTAATCGACGGGGTAGCCTTCGCCCGGGTGACTGTCGGGGGGTGTGATGCAACCGATGCAGTCATCCGGGTCTTCACCGATCTCGCCCGCCGGGACATCAACCTCCTGATGCTCAGCGGGAGCATCATCGCCTGGTACAATATCATCGACCCGGTGGCGGTGCAGGACGCGACCGGTCTTCCCGTCATCGTCATCACCTACGAGGAGTCGGAGGGGCTCGAGGAGGATATCCGCCGTCACTTCCCAGAGGACCCCGGCAGGCTCGCGGCATACCAGCGGCTCGGCGACCGGATCCCGGTTTTGCTGCATTCCGGATACACATTGTTCATCCGCCCCTACGGCCTCTCTCCCGGCGACGCAGCACGGCTCTGCAACGACTTCACCCGTGAAGGAAGGGTGCCCGAGCCGGTCAGGGTGGCGCGGCTCATCGCCCGGGGCGTTGTGAGGTCGTCAGCCCCTGACGACCATGACCGTTGACGTCGCGTGATCGACGACGTAGGAACTGACGCTCCCGAGGAAGAACCGGTCGATCCGGCCCCTCCCATGCGACCCGACCACGGTCAGGTCGGCGCCGAGTTCCTGTGCGAGCGCAGTGATCTCCGCTCCCGGGTGCCCCCACCGCTTGTAGATGGTCATCCGGACACCGGCAGCGGCAGCCTTCCGTTCCGCGTCGGCGAGGATCTCGTTCGCCTCCAAGTCGAGCGAGTCGAGGAGCACCTGCTGGGTGAGGTCCGGCGGTTCGAGCTCGCTGAGGAGCAGCGTGGGATACGTGCCGGTCTGGACGACGTGCACGGCGTGCACGGGGGCCTGCATGGCGCGGGCGATATCCAGGGCCTCTTCGAGCGCCCGGTGACCTATCTCCGATCCGTCGACTGCCACGAGTATCGATCTGAACATACAGTCTCTAGAAGCGTCCCGATACAAAAACATGGTCTTTGGTGCCGGCCGGCCTCATGCCCTCACCGTATGCTTCGAGATCACCATCCCGGTGCGTTTGTCCAGAATCTCCATGGTGACCTGTGCTCCCGGGTAGAGGGTGTTATCGGTGAGATCCAGCACCATCGCCTCGCCAGGGTTCCAGTAGGGGCTGCGGCAGCCCTCGCCACCGAGAGTCTTCACCCCGTAGTGGTGCGACGGGATGAGGAGGTAACCGTTCAGGGTATACACGATGCAGGCTTTCTGGCCGTTTACGTAGAAGACCGCTTTCAGGGCATCGTTCTCGTACACAGTACTGCCGTTGTTCTTGAGGGTGACCCTGCTTGCACAGGTAAGCAGCCCTGTCGCCTGACTGGTGTGGGTAATCCCGGTCATGACGATCGGGGGCTGCGCGGGCTCGTCCCACGACCAGGGAGGGAGCATCGCAAGCAGCATCAGCAGGACGAGAGCGGCGAGGATGATGGTGACGGCGACCATCACGAAGACGCCGTGCGTATCCGAGAGAGCGCCCTCGCCCCTGGTGGGGGGTGGCGGTGAGCCGGAGGGGTGCGGCGCCCTCCGCGCGGTACCGGGCGGCCGGGCCCTACTCATACGGTATCCCATACGCCTGAGCCAGGTTCCGGTAACGCCCGTAATTGTACGGATCCAGTTCTCTACCCATGCTCCGGATCCTGTGTCCGGCCTCCAAATATTCGGCAGTAACCCGGGGTGATTCAGGTCCTGATGCATCCAGCGTCCCGGTTACCAGTGTTCCTGCGGACGAAGAGATCTGCCCACCCCGGATGACGGCTATGCCGATGAGAGCAAGGATGACGAACTCCCTGCCGACAGGGTTCCTGCGCGGACGGTTACGATCGCCGGACATACATTGAGAGATTTATTACCTGAGACATAAAGATTTTCAAAATAATCCGCTGTCTGCGGAGGAAAATGGGAAATATTATTCGAGAGGATCGGCAGTCAGGTTTTATGGCCCGGCAGTCTGCGAGAGGTTCCCCGAGCTCCGTAGCAGCGAGCACGGATACCCCTCCGGCACCCGTCGCCGGCTCAATGCACCGGGTGCCCCCACCAGGGGGAGAGGGTAAACCTTCTTCTTCTTTAAGCCAAGGGGGGATCATGGCTGAAGCAGAACAGAACCAGCTGCCAGGATACGTACGCCTATCCCGGAGCGGCGAACTGGAGGAGCGGGCGCGGCGGGCTTACGAGATGCTCCGCGACTGCGTCGTCTGCCCCCAGGAGTGCCGCGTGAACCGTGTCGAGGACGAACTTGGGTTCTGCCGGACCGGCCTCCTGCCGAGAGTCTCCAGTTACAGCCCGCACTTCGGCGAAGAGCCCCCGCTGGTGGGGAGGAACGGGTCGGGGACGATATTCTTCTCCGGCTGCAACATGCGATGCGAGTTCTGCCAGAACTACGAAGTCAGCCAGTGCGGGGTCGGCGGCGCGGTCCCGTGCGAAGACCTCGCCGCGATCATGCTTCCCCTGCAGGACCGCCGATGCCACAACATCAACTTCGTCTCCCCCTCGCATGTCGTCCCCCAGATACTCCGTGCGGTCGCCCTCGCCGCCCCCCAGGGCCTCAGCCTCCCGCTGGTCTACAACAGCGGGGGCTACGACTCCGTGGATACCCTGCGGCTCCTCGACGGCGTCATCGACATCTACATGCCGGACGCGAAGTACGGGCAAGACGACGTGGCGTGGGAACTCTCGCACGCGAAAGGCTACGTCGAGCATATGCAGGCCGCGCTCAAGGAGATGCACCGGCAGGTCGGAGACCTGGTCGTCGGCGCCGACGGTGTAGCCGTGCGGGGGATGATCATCAGGCACCTGGTGCTCCCCGGCAACCTTGCTAACACCGAGATCGTGATGAAGTTCATCGCCGACGAGATCTCGCGGGACTCCTACGTGAACGTCATGGCCCAGTACCACCCGGCATGGCAGGCGGCGGAGGGAGGAAGGAGCCCGGTGCTTGCGGCGCTGCAGCGCCCGATCACGGCGCGGGAGTACCGGTATGCCATCGATTGCGCAAAGGAAAACGGCCTCTCACGGGGATTTCCGTGAGAGACGGGTGGTGCCGCCACCAAAAGAATATTCGTTCGAGCAGCCCAGGATCGTGTGGTGCAGGGCAGGGGAGAGTCCGGGACCCGTTACGCGGCGATGAGCGATATCGGGGGCAGGGAACAGAATGAGGACGCTTACTTTGCCGGCCGGATGGACGGGTATCACGTCTTCGCCGTCGCGGACGGGCTGGGGGGGCATGCCAGCGGGGAGGTTGCGAGCAGGATGGCGGTTGAGATCCTCACGGAGGCTGCCCGCGAAGGTCTGCCGGAGACCTCGCCCGCCGCAGTCCTCGAGCGCGCGTTCCAGCGCATAAACGCCGCAGTGTACTCTTATAACCAGGAGAGGAACCTGAACGCCGGAACAACGCTCTCGGCGGCGATCGTCAGCGGCTCCGGCAGGTGCTGGATAGGCACGGTAGGCGACTGCAGGACCCACATCATCACGTCGTCGTCCGTCTGGCATACGCGCGACCAGAGTTACGTCCAGGATCTCGTGGACGCAGGGGTTCTCTCCCCTGCGGAGGCGATGCTCCACCCGAAAAAGAATATCCTGACCCAGGCGCTCGGCCTCGCGGCCCGGGTGCAGGTCGACCTCGATCGCGCGGAACTCGCAGGGGCGGTTCTCGTCATCAGTTCGGACGGGCTCCACGACTACGTCCCGGCGAGGACCATCCAGGAGATCGTGCTCGCCGGCGATCCCGACACGGCATGCCGGAGACTGATCGGTGCCGCCAGGGGCGCGGCAAGCACCGATAACACCACGGTGATCGTCGCGCGGTTCTAAACCCCGTCCCGCTCGCACCTCTGGTGCTTAAACTCCGACTCCGTTCCTGCGGAGCGCCGCAACGATTGCAGCACGGACGCCGTCGGCCGCCTCGTCTCCGAGAGCCGCACGCAGCAGTCCGATCGCCTCTTCGCCGCCGATCTTACCGAGGGATGAGGCAGCACTCCGCCGCACGAACTCGTTCTCGTCGCGCTGCATGACCCCAAGAAGTGTAACCGCGCGCGGGTCGCCGAGCAGCCCGAGCCCCTTCGCCGCCATATAGCGGACATGGTCCTTCCCGTCGTCGAGGGCAGCGGTGAGAGGCGCATACGCTTCACCGTCGCCAATCAATCCAAGGACCTCCGCCGCACGGTAGCGCACCTTCCAGTCGCTGTTCTGCAGCAGGGCTATGCAGGCGGATATGGCCGATCGTCCGGCCGCCGCGAGCTCGCCCGCTGCCTCCGCCCGCACCGCCTTATCCGGATCGGATAATCGGGACAACAGGGTCTGCAGGTCCTGCTCATTCAAACGATCGTCTTCAGTCTTGCTCTGCGTCATCTTGTGTCACATCCGTAGGGTAAGCCCGGGCTTACATCACACGTTGAGGCGGATTTGTAATAAGTTCTTAGGACCGCCGGGACCCGTTGCAGGCACGGTATCCCGGCGGGCGCCTTCTGCCGTCAGGTCAGAAACCCGGAGGCATATATGACCAGACTTGCAAAAACAAGAAGACCTATCCCGAGGATGAGCGTCCCCAGACTGTCGAATAGGGGACCGCTCTCAATCCATTTACCTGGAGCGTGCATGGCACCGGATACTGCATCAAGGTATATATATTTTATCCAAAGAATAAAAATAAAATCTCCCATATAATAGTTTTCATCAAGCCGACTGCTGGACAGGAGCCTTTGAGGATTATCGCCGGACTTACGAGACGTTCCGGCAGATCCCGGGGGGTTCAGCGCCCGCCGTCATCCCCGGGGAGGATGCGCTCTGCTCGAACAAGTAAAAATGAAAATGACGCCCAGGACGGAATTCGAATCCGTGTCGATGGCGTGACAGGCCATCATGATAGGCCACTACACTACCTGGGCACTCTTTGTTGAGGGATCCCGCCTCCCGGATTCGAACCGGGGACATCGCGGTAGCCGCGCAGTTCGCCCGAGAGCGATGACTATACTACAGCCGCGCACTCTACCAGTCTGAGTTAAGGCGGGTCTCTGCTCTAATAATGTTAGCGGGAGTTGTTATTAAATATTTCCCCAAATCCTCCCGGCTCCGCACGACCCGGATGTTATTCTTTAAATACTACCCCGGATAATGGATCGGTATGAACCCTACAAACGCTGAGGCACCCAGGAACGCTGAAGCGTACTGTCTTCTTCGCCGATAGCCGTGCGAAAAGTAACGTCACTGTTTTCGACACCACACTGCGCGACGGTGAACAAACACCGGGCATCTCATTCACGCTGGAAGAGAAACTCGGTATTGCAGAGCAGCTCTCCGCGATAGGAGTACACGCCATCGAAGCGGGCTTTCCCGCATCATCCGATGCCGAGCGCGAGAGCGTCAGGGCCATCAGAGGTCTCGCGCTCGACGCGCAGGTCTGCGGCCTCGCAAGGTCGCTACGGGCCGATGTGGATGTCTGCATCGACTGCGACGTCGACATGGTCCATGTCTTCATCCCGACCTCCGACGTCCAGCGCGAGTACACCATCAAAAAGACCCGCCAGCAGGTCCTCGAGGCCACCGGCGATATCATCGCGTATACCCGCGACCATATCGGCCAGTGCATGTTCTCCGCCATGGACGCCACCAGGACCGACCCGGATTACCTGATAGAGGTATACCGCGTTGCGGTGGACGCCGGGGCCACGATCATCAACGTGCCCGACACGGTCGGTGTGATCACCCCGACGGCCATGAAAAACCTCATCGAGCGGATCGCCCGGGAAGTGGACTGTCCGATCGATGTCCACTGCCACAACGACTTCGGGCTTGCGGTAGCAAACACCATCGCAGCGGTCGAGGCCGGCGCCTCTCAGGTGCAGGTGACGGTGAACGGCATCGGTGAACGTGCAGGAAACGCCGATCTCGCGCAGACTGTGATGGCATTATCGTCCATCTACGGGATCGATACCGGCATCCGGACGACGAGCCTCGTGGAGACCTCCAGGCTCGTCTCACGCTACGCAGGGATGAGCATTCCCTCCACGCAGCCGATCGTCGGCGAGAACGCCTTCGCCCACGAGAGCGGGATCCACTCCCACGGCGTGATCACCAGGTCGGATACGTTCGAGCCCGGGATCATGACCCCCGAGATGGTCGGTCACCGGCGCAGGCTGAAACTCGGCAAGCACGCCGGCAGGCATGCGGTCAGGCAGATGCTGGCCGAGGTGCATATGGAGCCCGGCGACGCCCAGCTCGACGAGATCGTCGTGCGGGTGAAGGAGATTGCCGGCAAGGGCAAGCGGGTGACGGACGCGGACCTCTACGAGATCGCCGGAAGCGTCATGCAGCTCGCACCCGACGAAAAGATCCTGCAACTCCAGGACGTCGCCATTATGACCGGCAACCATATGCTCCCGACAGCCAGCGTCAGGGCGCTCATCGACGGAAAAGAGCGGATCTTCTCGAGCGTCGGGAACGGGCCGGTGGATGCGGCCGTGCGAGCGATCCTCGGCATCATCCCGGCCCCGGTTCACTTGAAAGAGTTCAACATCGAGGCGATCTCCGGGGGCACCGACGCTCTCGGCCACGTCACCATCGCCGTCGAGGATGAAAAGGGCCGGGTCTTTGATGCCAGCGCCTCAAGCGACGACATCATCCTCGCATCGGTCGAGGCGGTGATCAACGCGATCAACCTCGTCTGCCGGACACGAAAGAACGACAGCGAGCGGGAGGAGTGAGTTCCTCACTCCCCGTCTCCAGAAAAGAACTTCAGGCGGCGCCGGGAGGCTGCTGTTTGCCTTCCAGCGCTCCCCGGATCTGCGAGGATAACTGCTCGAACCTGCTCTGCAGGGCCTTCTCCTGCTTCTCGAGCGACTTAACCCGGAGATCCAGCGTCTCGACGCGGTCATTTAAGGAAGCAAGCACCTGCTCCTTGCTCTTCTGCATCATGATGCTGCCGACGTTCATGAAGACCGCCGCATCCTCGGGGACATCGGCCAGATCCTCGACCGCCCGCTTTGCTTCACGGATCGTCATTTCGTACTGTGCTTTCTGCGAGACCACAGTCTGCAGCTGCTGCTGCATCTGCTGGAGCATCGCCAGCTGGTTCTGTACTTTCGGTGGGATATTTTCCATATTCATCAACCCTCCTGAAATAGGACGAAGATCGGTAACAATATTTCGGGTGGCGGACAGGGGCCTTCCCGGCCCTCTGCCCTTTCTCTACATGGTAGGGGCGTGGAGCCCATAAAATGTGAGGGTTCGCGGCAGAGATCTCCGTCGCGTGCCTTCTGCGGCCGTCACGTGCGCAAGGCCGGGGCTGCGATCTCCCGCATCTCGACGGCTATGGTGATCAGCCGCAGCCAGGTGTTGAGGGCCGCCCGGAGCGCGGGTATATCGGAGGCAGTCACCTCAAGAACGAGCGTATCGTCACCTGCGAGGCGTACACGGGCGGACGACCGGTCCCCCACGTCGCCCATCTCCTGACAGACGGAGAGGTAGAGGGCGCGGGCATCGTCGGCAGTGAACCGGAAGACCGCCGTATGTTTCACCGGATAACCTTCAGGGTGTAGCGCTTCCGTTGCGTCCCGTCAAAGACGATACGATGTTCCGGGAGAGCCTCGCCGGCAAACACAACGTCGATCCGATCTTTGAGCGCCTCGTATAGGGGGCGGTCCGAGACGAAGACCCCGCGCGCGATCACGCCCGGGCGCTCTTCGACATTGAAGGACTTAACAGCGATCTCCACCAGCGGCTCTCCGCTCGAAAAAGCCTGGATGAGAAAAAGAGGGCCGGATTTGGAGACGATCAGAATCGTCTCGTCGAGGGAGAAGAGGTCGCCCATGCCCGCCTTGCCACGGGTGACATACTCCCCGCCGATCGAGAACGCCAGATCCCGGGAGAGGGAGCGCACCTCAGGGACCGGCTTACGTGACGTCGTGACGACCGTCATCGAGCCTTCAGATCTTTTATTCCGGCTCCGCGTTCCTTGAAGAGGATGCGGTGTCCACAGTAGGGACAGCGTATATTGACGTCGATTTCTACTTTCTGTTTACAACGAGCGCACTTATAGGCAGCCACGACTGATTAACCCTCCTTCTGCAGCGAGCGCTCGATACTCCTTGTAGCGACGCGCATCGCCGGTGTCTCCGGAACGTAGCTCCCGCCTGCAAATTTAAATCCGCACTTGCGGCACGCCCAGATTCCTGTTCCCTCACGCTTGACTGCGACCTGATCGCAGCGGGGGCAGGGGTGGCTCGCGCGGGAGACCTGCTCGATCTGGTTTATTCTCTTCCGGATAAACCGGCCATACCTCGGGCCCATACGCCCGGCACTTCCGACTACCCTGCCCTTGGCACTCTGTTTGTGGCTTGCCATTTCGCTTACCTCCAATACGTCCTCTAATTTTTGTGTTGTCGATTAATATAGTTAATCACGACATGCGTTCGATGATCCGCGTCTCTGCATTTCCCCTGGAGAGTTTGTTGACCAGATCGTAGAACTCGTCCTGGATGCCTGCCGGAATTCTGGCGACGGCAATCAGGGAGCCATCCTTCTGCCACTCGCTCTGCTCGAGCGTCACCGCGGTCTGGAGTTCCCCGTAGGCCCTTGCGGCATAGTCTGATGGGATCTTCACGGCGATACGGACTTCCTCGAACCGGATGGGGAGAAGCGGCCGGAGTGCTTTGACCACTTCTTTGACCTGCTCCTCGACGGATTTGAAGGGGTCGATGCTCACCCTCGCCTCTTCCATGGCAAGTTCGATGCGCTGCGGGGGGTGAGGGAACCCGGACTGCGGGTTGACGGCGTTCCTCGCGATGAACGTGATGACCCGGTTCCGCTTCTCTGCAATAAGGTGGCGGCGCTGTTCGGAGGTGAGATGGATCTCGCCCTTCTTGATGATCCGGAGCGCAGCCGGTTCGAACTCGGTCGTCTTGAAGACCTTTACGAGGGATTCGTCGGAGGCCCGTTCGGCGTGGGCGGAGTTTGAGAAGATGGAGTCGGCTGCAACCACATCCTCGAGATCGATCTCCTCCCCCTGCCGGATACGCATGGCCTGATCGGGGTCGACGAGCACTTCGAACCGTTCTCCGTAGCTCTCAAGCCGGGCTACGACTGCCTGATCCAGGGGTATCATAGAAGGTAACGCTCACTCCTCGAACTGGTCGACGTAACTCTTCACTTCGTCCTTCTCCAGCTTCCGGAACTCCTGGTTCGCGATGGAGACAACGCCGATCTCGATGGCGCTCACGTCAAGCTTGCCCTCTGTCGCGGCATGCAGGGCCTTGATACCGAGTACGATGGCGCCGGCGAAGTCCGCCTCCTCACGGTACTCGTCCTCGAAGACCTTCATGACCGCAGGCCGGCCCGTGCCGATCCCGGTCGCCTTGTACTCGAGCAGCGTACCGCTCGGATCGGTCTCGAACAGCCGGGCCTCCCCGTCGTTGACTCCTGCGATCAGGAGAGCAGTCCCGTAGGGGCGCGCACCGCCGAACTGGGTGTAGGTCTGCATGTGGTCGCAGAGTTTCTTGGCCAGGGTCTCGACGTTGATCGGTTCGTTGTAAGAGACCCGGTTGATCTGCGACTCGACCCGTGCCCTGTCCACGAGAGACCGTGCATCGCCGACGAGGCCGGAGGACGCCACACCGATATGCGTGTCGATCTTGAAGATCTTCTCAATAGAGACCGGCTCGAGGAGACGGGACGTCACCCTCTTATCAACGATCAGCACGACGCCTTCGCTGCACTTGATTCCAACGGCTGTCGTGCCCCGCTTCACCGCTTCTCTGGCGTACTCGACCTGGTAGAGCCTTCCGTCCGGGCTGAAGACTGTGATCGCCCGGTCATATCCCATTTGATATTGTGGTTGCATTATCGTTCCTCCAAATCGACTTCGGTGAAAAACAATGACTTCTGATGCTTAATACCTTTTTCGACCAAATCAACCTTTTGACGGGGATAGCGGTACACCGTGAAATAGGTTTCCCCGAACTTCACTTCCCCGGCCTCGGAGAGAGGCCGGATCGGTTTCATCCGGCGCCGCAGTGCATGAATGGTCCCGGAGGTGGCGACAGTCCGGAGTGCGACCCGCGCATCGGCGATCGCGTTGACCGTTGCAAGAGCGGTGGCGATATCCTTCTCCGTTCCCCGCCGGCACCGGACCACGATGTACCCTCCGTCGCAGAAGACCACCGCTGGTTGTGCAAAACCGATAGCCGCATCGCCCCAGAGGGAGGTCGCGGCCTCGATGACCGAAAGGTAGACCTGTTTCTGGTCCCACGCCACCCCGTACGGGAGAATTCGTGCCAGGATGTAACGCCGCTTTGCCCGCATCGCCGGGGGCCTCGGTTTCATCTGACCACCTTCACAGGCTGGTCCGGCCGGGTGATCCGGTCGATGGACGAGAGGGCCTCACTCACTTCCTCCCCGGTCATACCGAAGAGTGCGCAGAGACCCCGGAGATCGCGGACTGACCGCTGCTCGAGGATCGAGCGTGCACCCGACGATATCGTCAGGGGAAAGCCGTAGCGCCGCTGCAGCGAGAGGATGTCCGTGTACCGCTGCAGTGCCCTCTGGCGCTTCGTCCCGCGGAGCTGAATGATAGGGGCCATCGAGAGATCTACTGCCACGTTATGCTCCGCCGCCGACCGTGCGGCGACGTGATCGAAGGCGTTCCTCCGGGTGGCATGGATGCTCCTGACGACGTGCACCCCTTTCAACGTAACGATGGACCGGTTGAAGGAGATATCTCCTGCATTGACATAGACCACATCGGCACGCCGGGCGGCGGGCTCGCGCACCTGCTTGATGACCTCTTTTTGGGATGCAGCGCTGATCACGGCACCCCGGAGGACCTCCGGCCCGTCAGGTCGATGCCCGACGTCTCCGATAGCAACGATGCTATCGAACCCGAGCCCTGCTGCCTCAAGCGCCATCCGCGCAAGCGTCGAGTCACCGACAGGATAGGGGTGTATACTTGCGTCTGTGATCTTCATCGGAGTAAACCGTATACAAAAAAAGGGTTATTTGCCGCGGTTCGCATGGGAACGTAGGCTCGGGCGTGTCTTCTCGGTTCCACGTCCGCGCGTCCGCATCCCGCGCCCCTTCATGCCGGCAGAGGTCTTGCCGCGCTCTGCCCGGCCCCGGTGAACCGGGTTGGCCAGCCATGCGAGGTTCCGGTCGCTCCGGACCGACGGGTGGTGCCCATCGACCAGGATCACCTCAAACCACCTGGACCGTCCGTCCTCTCCAACCCAGTAGGAGTTCAATGCCTCCATGTTCGGGAACTTGCGGGACGCACGCTCTTCGGCCATGCGCTGCAGGCTCTTTGCCGGGGTCATCCGGCGCATACCCATGCGGGCGGACCTGCGCCCGCGGATGTACCTGGGCTTCCTTCGGCCACCGCGGCGGATCTTGACCCGCACAACGATGATTCCCTGCTTGGCCTTGAATCCGAGCGAGCGGGCCCGGTCGATCCGGGTCGGGTGCTCGACACGTACGATACTCCCTTCGCGCCGCCAGACCTGGAGACGCTGCCAGAGGAGGCCTTTCACCTCAGACCTGTCAGGCCGCTTCCATGCCTCGCGAACGTAGGCATACATTGACTTTGCCATCTTTTAATCACCTCAGGTTCAGCGTTTCCGCCACATTCCTATCCGGGACGTGTCCCGTGGTTCCTAACAGGTTGGCGAGAGCGCTAATAAAGGATTCCTTTCGGCGGCATGGGTGGCCGCACGAGAGCCTAGACACCCTTGCGCTTCTCCACGACATGGATGGCATCCATCCGGGTGACGGGGTACTGTCCGTTCTCGTCTTTCTCTGCCGACTTGACCATATCCCAGACGGTGAGGAGAGCAACGGAGACGCCGGTGAGCGCTTCCATCTCGACACCCGTCTTCCCGTAGGACTTCACGCGGGCGATCGCCTCGATGTAGCCGTCACCCTCCTCGAAATCGACGGTGATGCTCCCAAGCGGTATGGGATGGCACATGGGAATGATGCGCGGCGTGTCTTTCACCGCGAGGGTGGCCGCCACCCGTGCGGTCGCGAGGACGTTGCCCTTGACTGCGGTTCCTTCCCATATGGCCCGGAGCGTCTCGCTCCGCAGGTAAATTCTGCCGCTGGCAACCGCTTCACGGACGACCTCAGGCTTTGCCGAGATGTCCACCATCTGCGCGCGGTCGTTCTCGATGTGGGTGAAGACCGGGGTCTCGCCGTGTTTGCCGGACTCGTTCATGTGTATCAGGAGATCTTCTCTTTTTTTGGGCATAAAAGAGGACGTCTCCGGGCAGGTCACTCCGGTGCTCCCCGCCGGAAGAGTTCTTCCGGGATGTAGTCCAGCATATCGGTGGCGAGCATACCGTTCCCTCGCCCTTCGCTCGCCCGCATGCCGGCCCTGCCGCTTGCGTACGCAGCGGTGCAGGCTGCCTCGAACGCCGGAACCTGGCAGAAGAGCGCCCCCGCGACACCGGCAAGCAGGTCGCCCGTTCCTCCGGTGGTCATGGCAGGAGTCCCGGTCCGGTTGAACCTGACCCTCCTCCCATCGGAGACGACGTCGACCGGGCCTTTGAGCAGGATGGTCCCCCCCGCGGCGGCAGCCTTCACGCACCGGCCCCGCGCGACGAGGTCCGCCGGGGGTTCCGTCCCGGTCATCCGCGCGAACTCGCCCGCGTGCGGGGTGTAGATCGTTTCTTTCGCCGCCGGCAGGGGGCAGACGAGTGCATCGGCATCAAAGACCGCCCTCTTCGCCGCCCCGGCGATGGCGAGCACGACATCGTGGCTCTCTTTCCCAAGGCCCATGCCGCAGACGACCACGTCGGCCCGCCCGACGAGCGAAAGGATCGTCTCCAGGTGGTCGCCCGTGATCGCGTCCCCCCCCAGGCGCTCGTAGATCAGGTCGGGCATGGGGATATATGCGGGGGATGCAATCCGCACGATATCGGCCCCGGCACGGAGCGCCCCCATCGCCGCGATGTAGGGCGCCCCCTGGTAGGGCCCGCCGCCGACGACGAGGACCTCGCCGCCGGCACCCTTGTGGGCTCCGGTCGCCCTCGCCGGGACGAGCAGAAGATCGCCGGGGCCGGTGTAGACCTCGGCCTCGAGCGGGATACCGATATCCACGACATCGGCACCCTCCACCTTGGGCCGGTGGAACGAGACGATCCGGCTCGCCCGCATACCGGGGGTGGGGATATCGACGGCGACGACCGGCGCAGGGCTTCTATTCGCCCGGGCAACAAGGGTTGCGAGCGGCTCCCGCACCGCGCCCGATGCCCCGGTCCCGAGCATCGCATCGACGATGACGTCAGTTTCCTCAAAAATGCGGGAGAGCGCGTCGACGTCTGAGGCACACCGGACCGGGTGGAGGGCGACGGAGCAGTGCCGGAGGAGCGATGCCTGGACGGCGGCCGAGGTGGTCATCGGACCGCAGTCGGGGTAGACGACGTCGACCGAATCAAGGTGCTGGAGGTACCGGGCCGCCACCATCCCGTCGCCGCCGTTGTTCCCCCTCCCGCAGAGGACAAGGACGCGGGAGGGGCCGTAGGCCTGCACGGCATCCGCGAGCGCCTTGCCTGCGCTCTCCATCATCGAAAGGGTGGAGTGGCCCAGCGCGACGGCATTCTCTTCGACTGCCCGCATCCGCCCGGCGCCGATCACGCCGGCCTCCAGAAACTCCCGCATATCGTCTGCTGCCATCTACCGCCTCTCCAGGAGTGTTGTCTGATCGGTGCTATGGCGGTATGATCTTAGATATCTTTTGAAAAGAGGGTGTGCGGGAGGACAACGATGGGAAAAGCGAGGACAGGGTTTGGAAGAAACAAAGTGACCGAAGCGAGGGAATGATCCCGGTAAACTGGACCGTGGGGATATCGCCATTGGGGGTGGGGCTGACGGGGAGGGGGGAGCATCCCCCCTCCCCTGTCTCAACACGCAAGAGCGCACATCTCATCAACCCCACCCCGCCCGGCCTCCGGCCTCCTCCCCCGCCCCTCGGGGCGGGGGCAGTGCGTGGCGATATCCCCACGGTCCAGCGTACGGAGCTCTTCATCGTTGCAGTTGTTCTGAGATTGGGATCGTATTAGGCACGCCCAGACGGTCACTGGAGCAGGTTGGCTAGTCCTTCGCTTGAAGACTTAAGCCACTCATGCTCCAACTCTGTATTTTATCCACCCCTTCCAAACCCCCCCGATCCCCCACACTCACATGCTTTATTGACACTCACGATGCACTACTATGGAGATGGGCCTCGAAACAGATGTGCGGAGAGCGGCAGATACTATCTGCGAAGCGGAGTCGGTGACGATCATCTCCCACATCGACGCCGACGGCATCAGCACGGAGTCGATCCTCTCGCAGGTGCTCACCCGCGAGGGGATACCGGTCGACTCGGTCTTCGTCCGCCAGCTCGAGCCGATGGCGATGCGCCATGTCCAGAAGGACGACTCGCTAAAACTCTTCACCGACCTCGGGGCCGGCCAGCAGAGCCTTCTTGAGGAACACGGTCTTTCTGCTGACGAGGTCCTGATCCTCGACCACCACGTCAGCCAGCCCTGCGCCACACCCTACCCCCAGGTGAACTGCCTGGATTACGGGTTTACCCGGATGAGCGCCGCCGGCATCGCCTATCTGGTCGCAAAGGCGATCGACCCGACAGGCACCGACCTTGCCAAACTCGCCGTGGTCGGGAACGTCGGAGATATGATGGCCCGGGAGAACCGCGGGCTGGTCGGCCCGGCACGCGAGATCGTCCAGGACGGCGTCGAGTACGGCAACATCGTCGTGCATAAACCGGACCTGAACTGCTACGGGACGTCCACCCGCCCGGTCCACGTCTGCCTCGGCTACTGCGACGACCCCTACATCGACGGGATCTCGAACAGCACGAGCGGGGCGCTCCGGTTCCTGGAGAAACTCGGCGTTGCGCTAAAGACGCCCCGGGGCGGCTGGCTCGTCTGGGAAGAACTCCCCTTCGACGACAAGCGCAAGATCATCAGCGCCCTTGCCCAGCAGCTCATCGCGCACGGGAGGGAGACCGACCGCCTGCTCGCCGAGACCTACATCTTCCCCGACGAGCCGGAACGGACGCCGCTCCGGAACGCCTCGGAATACGCCACCCTCTTGAACGCCTGCGGCCGGTGGGCAAAGCCCAGGGTCGGGGGCAGCATCTGCCGCGGGGACCGCGGGGACGCCTACCGCGATGCGGAGCAGATGCTCGCGCACCACCGGACGGTCATCCGCGACCTGCTCCAGTACATCCTCGATACCGGGGTGACCGAGTTATCCCACCTGCAGTACATCCACACCGGCGACCGGTTCCCCGACACCATCGTCGGGATCGGGGCGGGCATGGCGCTCTCCAAACTGAACTGGCAAAAACCGATGATGGTGCTCAGCGCAATGGTGGACGAACCTGAGGTCACCAAGGTCTCGATGCGGACGAACGAGTGGGCGCTCGCCCGGGGCGTCGACCTCCAGGAGGCGCTTGTCGAGGCGTCAGGCGAGGTGGGCGGCGCAGGCGGCGGGCACCGGATTGCGGCCGGGGCATTTATTCCGCATGATAGAGAAGAGGAGTTTGTTGACAGTGTTAACCGAATACTCAAACGACAGTGCGCTTCAGCGGATCCGGGTAATAGCTGACTTCCAGTTCGGCGCCGGGGCAGGAGCTGCGGTATTTCCCGACGAATGCACCTTTCAGTTCTCGACGACGGGACGCGTCCGCCAGATTCGCCTCGGGAAAGAGAGGCTTGCCACCGTCAGAGCACAGGACGGCCGCCTGACCCTCGGGGTCGCCGGAGCGGCTCGTCTCGCAGCGGTTCTTGCCCCCCCGGCCTACCGGGTGGCGGTGCAGGAGGATGTGGCCCCGTTCATTGCAGACGGAAAGAATGCGATGGCGAAACACATCATCGCCGCCGATGACGGCATCCGCGCAGGGGACGAGGTGCTGGTGGTGACCGGAGACGACGTGCTCCTCGCCACCGGGGGAGCCCTGCTCTCCGGCCGGGAGATGCTGGCATTTAATTACGGTGTAGCGGTAAAAGTACGACAGGGGAGAGGATCGGAATGTTTCCAGGAAAGATAAACCCGAAAAAGATGAAGCAGATGATGAAGCAGATGGGCATGGAGATGGAGGAGATCGAGGGCGTAGAGAAGGTCGTGATCTACACGCCCGCGGGAAACTACGTCTTTGATGAGGCCCAGGTCGTCGCGACCACCATGCAGGGGGCCACGAGTTACCAGCTCACGGGAGAGGCCCGATTCGAAGAGGCAGTCCCGGAGATCCCCGACGAAGACGTCGCACTCGTCGCATCCCAGACCGGTAAAACAGACGAGGTTGCAAAGGCGACGCTCATCGAGACCCGTGGCGACATCGCCGAAGCGATCCTGAAACTCTCGCAGCAATGATCGAAGAAGGTGAACGCCTCCTGCTCGTCAGTGAGGACCGCGAGTACTTCGTGAAGGCAGGCGAAGGAAAGTTCTCCACCGACCGGGGCATGATCGACCTCGGAGCGCTCGCAGGTATGAACTCCGGGGACGAGATACGGACCCATCTCGACGTCCCGTTCAGGGTTCTCCGCCCCCGGCCGACCGACTTCTTCGTCCACGCGAAACGGAGCGGGGCACCCATGCTCCCGAAGGATATCGGGATCGTGATCGCCTACACGGGCATGAACCACGAGGACTCAGTCCTCGATGCCGGCACCGGGAGCGGTGTTGCCGCAATCTACTTCGGAAACATTGCCCGCGAGGTGAAGACCTACGAGGTGCGCCCGGAGTTTGCCAGACTCGCGGCCAAAAACGTCGAGAACGCCCGGCTCAAGAACGTCGAGGTGGTCGCGGCCGACATGCTCGAGGCAACCGGCGAATTCGACGTCGTCCACCTGGACCTGACGATTACGCCGGCACACGTGGAGCACGCCTTCTCACTCCTCCGGCCCGGCGGCTACCTGGCATGCTACACCCCGTTCCTCGAGCATACGTTCGTCGCGCTCGATGCCGCAACGCCGCTCTTCCGCGACGTCCACTGCTACGAGTGCATGGAACGGGAGCTGACACGCTCCGCACGGGGAACCCGCCCATCGACCCGGGTCGCCCACAGCGGCTACGTCACAATCGCACGAAAATAAAGGGGTTACTCCCGCAGCGGGTGCTCCCACCCGGTGTAGCCGCAGTAGATGCAGCAATCCCCACCACAGTGCCGGCATTTCTGCGACGGCTGCGGCACCATCACGGTACCCATTTTATTGCAGTACATACACCCAAGCCCCCCGCAGTGGGAACAGACTTCAGGGGCATACTCTACGTTCTCTTCGGACACGAGTTCTCCTCCAGAATTATATGGGGCGGGCGAAGGTGACAAAGGTTGTTGTGGGGGCCGGGCACGCACCCGAAAAAAAGGTATTAGTGGGTGGGGGGCGAACCACTACTCAGGAGAGAAGAGGGGCTTTGTCCGTGTCATGGCGGGAGGGGCGGAAAATTCGGGCGCCCGCCGGACGAAAAGCCCCGGAAGGTAGCCGCACGATGTACCATATTATCTCTATCCGCGATTTTGAAAGGAGCGATCTCGATTATCTGCTGGACCGGGCAGGGGAGTTCGATACCGGGAAGTATCGGCCCCAGGCGCTTGATGATAAACTTGTGGCCCTCCTCTTCTTTGAGCCCAGCACCAGGACGAGGATGTCGTTTGCGACGGCCATGGCCCGGCTCGGCGGGCGGTCGATCGGTGTCGATTCCGTTGAGGCAAGTTCTATCGTCAAGGGAGAGACACTTGCAGATACCATCCGGGTGGTGAGCAGCTATGTGGATGCCATCGTGCTCCGTCACCCCAAGGAAGGGGCGGCACGGCTGGCAAGCGAGTTCGCCTCGGTGCCGGTCATCAACGCCGGCGACGGCGCGGGGCAGCACCCGAGCCAGACGCTGCTCGACCTCTACACCATCCGGCAGTCGATGCCGATCGACGGGACCGATGTCGGGCTCCTCGGGGATCTCCGCTACGGCAGGACCGCACACTCGCTGGCGCTCGCCCTCTCCCTCTACGGCGTCACCCTGCACACGATCGCGCCAGGAGGGCTCGAGATGCCGGCGAACATAACCCTCGAACTCCGGGAGCGCGGCATGGAGGTGATCGAGCATGCAAACGTCGAGGAGGCGATCCGGGAGCTCGATGTTCTCTACGTCACGAGGATCCAGCGCGAACGGTTCCCGGACTCGGCGTCGTACTACAACGTCGCGTCCAGTTACCGGATCACGCCCGACCTTTTCGCCGGGGTCCGGGATCACCTGATGATCCTCCACCCTCTCCCACGCGCCGGGGAGATCGACCCGGCGGTGGACCAGACACCATATGCACGCTACTTTGAGCAGGCAAGAAACGGTGTGCCCGTCAGAATGGCACTCCTCCATGAGGTGATGAAGTGACCAGGAAAGACCCGTCAGGGGGGCTGATCATCAGCCCTATCAGGAACGGCACGGTCATCGACCATATCACGGCCGGTGAGGCGCTGAACGTCCTGCGGATACTCGGTATCACCGGGTCGACCCGGGAGTGCCTGAGCATCGCGACGAACGTCAGGAGCAAACGGATGGGGCGGAAGGATGTCGTCAAGATCGAGAACCGGGAACTTCGCACGGAGGAGGTCGACCGGATCGCCCTGCTTGCGCCGCAGGCGAAGATCAACATCATTCGGGACTACCGGGTGGTGGAGAAGAAGGGCGTGGAGATCCCGGAGATCCTCAAAGGCGTGGTCAGGTGCCCGAACCCCGGGTGCATCACGAACACGAACGAGCCGGTGGAGAGCACGTTCGAGGTGCTCCCTAAAGGGCTGCACTGCCTCTACTGTGACTGGCTGGTCAAGGACGATATCGCAAACCACATCATCTGATCAGGCGTCCGTGCCGGTCGATCTCTCCCCGGTAGACCCGGGTGCTCGAGATCCGCCGGCCGTCTTCGGCGAGGACGCATGAGATCTCATGGAGGTCCACTTTTCTTTGCCCCCGCTCACGCCGGAGGTCGTTGATCTCCACGGCAACCGGAAAAGTCTCCTCGGAGACGACGAGAATGTCGAAGTCCGCATCGAGGGCGCTGCCGTAACGGTCGGTGAGCGGCTCGACGTTCCACGCCGCAGTGTAGCCGTGCTCCCGGATGAAGGACGCAATGTTTGCCAGCCGTTCCGGATAGGAGTGGACGGGATGCACCTTTGCGCCGGCAAACTCATCGGTCGTCAACCCGATGATCACCTCCCCGTCAGGCCCGGCGAGCTCAAATGACCGGGCGAGGAGTTTCCTGTGCCCGGCATGCAGGGGATCGAACGTCCCCCCGACCATCACTTTCATTTGGAGGCGTTTGCCGCGAGGGGACTTATGGGTAGTGATCGGTGGGTGATATTTGCCGGGAGCATGAGTGGCTGATGCTGGGACATTGCGGTGCATCCATGGATCAATTTGAGAAGTTGTCTGGTCTCTACTGTGGTTATCCGAATGTTTAATACTGGAGGAGCCCGGTACACTGGACCGTGGGGATATCGCCATAGGGGGAGGGGCTCGCGGGGAGGGGGAGCATCCCCCCTCCCCTGTCTCTACCTTAGAAGTTGATGCCTACAACCCCCACTCCGCCCGGCCTCCGACCTCCTCCCCCGCCCCCCGGGGCGGGGGCAGTGCGTGGGGATGTCCTCTCGAAATCCGTGCATGCGCATGTGTGGTTAAGCAGAGTTCGAGCACCATAGGGTGCGAAGTCCGAATACGGAAATAACTGCTCCCCTTTTGCGGCTCTTGTTCGCTTCAGCACTCCTGAGAATTCTTGGAGCACTTCTCCGAATCGCCTCTCCACCCAACAAAATCCCAAGGACTCCCCACGCCTCACCACCGGGCCACCCCCGACACCCAACCCCTGTTTACCCCTCGCCTCCCGCCCCTCACCAGGACACACACGCACCTCCCCCCTGCGCCGAGGGAGAAGATTTTGTATCGAAGCAACCAATGGTAGACATACTATGGAGAGCGGATCAGTCGTGGGGGACCGCGTCTTTATTGCGGAGAACGCAACCGTCATCGGAGATGTGACGCTCGCCGACGATGTGAACATCTGGTTTGGGGCCGTGGTCCGGGCCGACAGGGATACGATCACGGTAGGAGCCGGCTCAAACATACAGGACAACGCCGTCGTCCACACCACGATCGGGTTCCCGGTCGGGATCGGGGCGGAGGTCTCGGTCGGTCACGGCGCCATCCTGCACGGCTGCACCATCCGCGATCGGGTGCTCGTCGGGATGGGCGCCGTCGTCCTGAACGGCGCGGTGGTGGGGGAAGGCTCCATCATCGGCGCCGGCGCCGTGGTGACGGAAGGCAAGGAGATCCCGGCGCACTCGCTGGTCCTCGGCGTGCCCGGCAAAGTGGTCAGGGAGACGACGCCCGAGCAGCAGGAGGGCATCGTCCACAACGCGCGTGAATACGTCAAACTCGCAGGGAGGTACCGCCATGGCTGACGTCGCGGTCATCGGTGCCGGGGTTGCCGGCATCCAGGCGGCGCTCGACCTTGCGGACCACAACATCCACGTCCACCTCATCGAGCGCGAACCGACCATCGGCGGGCATATGGCCCAGCTCGACAAGACATTCCCCACCAACGACTGCTCGATGTGCATCCTCTCTCCAAAGATGGTGGAGGTGGCCCGGCACAAAAACGTCACCATCCACACCTGCTCCGAGGTCGAGTCGGTCGAGGGAGAGGTCGGCAGGTTCCTCGTCCGGGTCAGGAAGCACCCCCGCTATATCATCGAGGACGAGTGCAACGGGTGCGGCGACTGCATCCGGATCTGCCCGGTGGAGGTCTACAACCGGTTCGACGCCGGCATCGGCGTGCGGAAAGCAATCTATAAGCCCCATGCACAGGCAGTCCCCGATATCGTCGTCAAGGACAAGGAGCACTGCATCGAGTGCGGCCTCTGCTACGACGCCTGCGGCAAGGAGGCGATCCTCCGCGAGGAAGAGGAGCGCCTGATCGAGATAGAGGCGGCAAGCATCATCGTCGCGACCGGCTACAAGACGTTTGACGCCCGGAATAAAACGCAACTGCGCTACCTCATCATCCCCGACGTGATCACGAGCCTCGAGTTCGAGCGGATGATCAACGCGAGCGGCCCCACAGGCGGCAAACTCAAGCGGCTCTCGAACGGCAAACCACCCCGGAGCATAGCGTTCGTCCAGTGCGTCGGTTCCCGCGACATCTCCATCAACCACCCTTACTGCTCGGGGGTCTGCTGCATGTATGCGATGAAGAACGCCATGCTTATCCGGGAGAAGAACCCCGATATCGAGGTGACCGTCTTTTATAACGACGTCCGGGCATACGGCAAGGGTTACGAGGAGTACTACGAGCGGGCGAGGAGCCTCGGGGTCAGGTTCGTCCGCGGGTTCCCGGGCGAGGTGCTCGAGGAGAACGACCACCTGATGATGGTCGCGGAGAACACCGAGACCCGTGAGGTGGAGACGTTCCACCCGGACCTGGTGGTCCTCTCCGTCGGGCTTGAACCAGCCAATGGAGCGGAGGAGATCAGCCGGATGCTCGGGATCCCGAGGGACGAGTCCGGGTTCTTCAGCGTTACCGACCAGAAAGTCGGCCCCGTGCTCACGGTGAAGCCCGGGGTCTACGTGACCGGGACGGCCACCGCACCAAGGGATATTCCCGACTCGGTTGCCATGGGGGGAGCGGCCGCGATGCGGGCGTACCTGGACACGGTCAGGGTGGGATAGGCATGCCGGAGAGGGAAGAGCCCTACACCATCGAGTGGGATGCAGAGACCGGCTGCATTGTCTATATCGACCAGACCCTCCTCCCGGGCCGGTACGAGCAGATGCGGTGCGCAACCGTCGATGACCTCGCCCGGGCAATCAAGAGGCTTGAGATCCGGGGGGCACCTGCGCTCGGCATCGCCGGTGCGATGGGGGTGGCGCTCGCGGCCGTCCGGAGCACCGAGCAGGACCTCGGGCGGTTCTCGGGCGAGATCGGCCGTGCCGCCGACCTGCTCAGGAGCACCCGCCCGACCGCGGTGAACCTCGCATGGGGGATCGACCGCGTGGCAAGAAAGGTGGCGATGGCCGCATCGGTCGCCGAGGCAAAGGCGCTCGCGGTCGCCGAGGCGAACACCGTCGCACAAGAAGACGAACTGACCTGCCGGAGGCTCGGTGCGTTCGGTGAAGAACTCTTCCCGACAGAGTGCACGGTGCTCACCCACTGCAACGCGGGAGCGCTCGCCTGCCGGTGCTGGGGAACGGCGCTCGGGACGATCCGGTCGGCGGTTGCGGCCGGAAAGAGCGTGCGGGTGCTCGCCTGCGAGACCCGCCCGCTGAACCAGGGGTCCCGGCTCACCTGCTGGGAACTCGCTCGCGACGGGATCGACGTGACCCTCATCCCCGACTCCTCGGCGGCATACCTGATGCGGAAGGGGAAGATCGACCTCGTCATCGTCGGTGCGGACCGGATCACCAAAGATGCGGTCTTTAACAAGATCGGGACCTACATGCACGCCGTTGCCGCCCATCACCATAAGATCCCGTTCTACGTTGCGGCGCCCATCTCCACGTTCGACCTTGCCCGGACGGAGTCGGATATCACCGTCGAAGAGCGGGACCGCTCTGAACTTGCCTGCTGCGGCGACCGAAAACTCGTGCCCGACGGCGTGAACGTGCTCAACTACGCCTTCGACGCCACCCCGCTCGACCTCGTCGATGCGATCGTCACCGAGATCGGGGTGCTGCGGCCGCCGTATGCCAAGTCTTTTCAACTAGTCGGGAAAAAAGAGGGGGCCTGACGATGACCTTCTTCGACTCCGGGATCTGGGTCCAGTTGATGACCATCATCGGGGAAATTACGTTCTTCCTCATCCTCGGGATGCTGCTTGCCGCAGTAGCTCTCGCAATCATCGCTGCCGCCTCGATCACGAACGGAAAGTTCTACTTACCGAGGATCCTGATACCCGGCATGGTCCTCTTAGAGGGGCTCGTGAAGGCGTTCTGCAAGCTCCTCGGCCTGGACGACAAAGACCTCGTCACGTTCTTCATAACGCTCCGAAACACCATGAACACGAAGGCGTTCTCGGAGACTCCTGTGGAGCAGCGGGCAGTCTTCCTGCCCCAGTGCCTGCGGTCGGCGCAGTGTCCGGCACACCTGACCCCCGAAGGCTTAAAATGCCGGAACTGCGGCCGCTGTTCGGTCGGGGAGAACGCAGCGTGGCTGGAGCGTATCGGGTATCGCGTCTTCATCGTCCCGGGATCGACGTTCATCAAACGGATGGTCAAGAAATATCGTCCGCGGGCGATCATCGGCGTCGGCTGCCTCATGGAGGTAAAAGACGGGATCGACATGGGTGACCGGATAGGGCTTACCGCCATCGGTGTCGTGAACTTAAAAGACGGGTGCGTGGAGACGGTAGCAGACTGGACCGGAGTAAGGGATGCCGCCCTGCTCGGCATCGAGCCCCCTCAGGTGCCGTAGACTTTCACGGCCCTGCCGAATAGACGCTCGCTCGTGACCTTGCCGTAGACGAAGATCGTCTCGGCACTGTTCACATCCCCGATCATGACGCCCGGCCGAAGGGTGATATCGCCTCCTGCCTGGATAGAATGGAGACACGCGTTGTCACAGATGGTTGCGGTCTCCGAAACCCGGACCGGCCCTTTTATCCTGGCGTCATGACCGACGACGATGCTCGCGGCCTCGATGGAACCGCCGACCGTTGAGCCCGGCCCGAGTTCAAGGCAGCCGGCAACTACCATGTTCCCCCAGACATGCGTCTCCGCGGGGACGATGAAATTTCCATCTATCTTCACGTTTCCGTCAAAAAAGGAACCATTCGGTGCTATATACGTGTCCCCGTGCCGGTAAACTTTCATGAAGATCTCCTGGATAACAGATCGGCCCATGACCAGATAAAATTATCAGTAAGTTATCCCGGACGTCGGAAGGCCGTACCGGATATCTACCCTGGCACTGAGGATAAAAATGAACCCGGACTCTCCACGAGAGGTCCGGGGTCCTGCCGGAGGGGGCGTCCCAACGGGCACGTTTTGATCATATCACCGCAGCAATCGCAAAGACCGCGAGCGCGGCAAACATTCCGGTTCGCAGGATTGACGTCGCTCCGGAATCCCGGACGCAGGCCGATGTCGTGCACCGGAGGCCCCGGGAGGCCCCGAAGAGGATGACGATATCCACCACCGCGATGGCGGCGAGGTAGAAGGGACCCCACCAGTTGCCGAAGGGGAGGACGCTTGCCACCACGGCGCCGCAGGCACAGGCGAACGCAAGCGTTCCCGTCCGCCGGATACCGACGATCATCGGGAGGGTGCGTGCCCCTCCCGCCGCATCCCCGTCCACGTCCTCTGCATCTTTTAAGACCTCTCTTGCGATGGTGGCAAGGAACGTGATCGCCGCGAGCGAGAGGTTCTGGACGAGCCCCTCGATACCCGCAAACGCTCCGCCGAAGAGGAAGACGCTGGCGGTCAGGTAGGCGACGGCCATGTTGCCGAGAGCCGGGGTCCGCTTCAACCAGACGGCGTATGCGATCAGGACGACCGCGTTTGCGAGGGCGATCAGAAGGCAGAGCGGTATCGTCAGGGTGGCGGCAAGAAGCCCGACGGCAAAGAGCGCCACCGCATACGCCTTTGCACCGGCAAGGCTGATCTCTCCTGACGGGATGGGTCTCTCGGGCCGGTTGATTCGGTCGATCTCAACATCGTAGATGTCGTTGATCACGTTCCCGCCGGCGGTGATGAGCGCCACGGCCACGGCGAGCAGGAGCGACGGCGGCGTAAGAGTTCCTGTGGCGATGAGGTATCCCAGGAGCGCCGTAAGGCCGGCAACGACGGCGTTGTGCGGGCGGGTAACCCTGATGAAGGCGGAAGCGCTCATTCTCGAAGAGTTAGGTTCTCGGGCGGAAGATAAATAACCAGAGGTCTTCTGGAGCGGCATTTGGAAAAATGACGGGCTTGGGGGGATTTGAACCCCCGACATTCAGCTTAGGAGGCTGACGCCATGTCCGGACTAGGCCACAAGCCCATACGCAGGAGTAAGAGTATTATTCATGAGAAGGTATAAGGGTATCGAGCATCCACCTTTTCCGGAAGCATGGATGTTGTTGAGGTTACTGAAGGGAAAACCCGGTTTTTCGTGCCCAAGCAGGATCCTCACCTCCAGTTCCCGCCTGGAAGCGGTCCGGTCTTTTATAACTCGCGCATGGAGATGAACCGGGACGCTACGGTCCTCCTGCTCTCCGTCCTGCGGCCGAAGAGTTACCTCGACGCCATGGCGGCGTCCGGGGTCCGGGGACTCCGGGTGGCGCATGAAGTCGGGATACCGGTGACGATCAACGACCGCAGCGCGAAGGCGGTCGAGCTGATCCGGCAGAACGTGGAGGCGCTGGGTCTTGCCGCCGAGGTGACCGGAGAGGACGCGAACGCACTGATGAGCGCGAGAAGGTTCGATGCCGTCGACCTCGACCCCTTCGGGACACCGGCACCGTTCGTCGACTCCGCGGCACGGAGCGCCGGAGACTACCTCTTCGTCACCGCCACCGACACCGCGCCGCTCTGCGGGGCGCACTTAAAAGCAGGCATGCGCCGCTACTTCTCCCACCCCAAAAACACCGAGTACCACCCCGAGGTCGGCCTCCGGACGCTGCTCGGGTTCGTGGCGCGCGAGGTGATCAAGTATGACCGGGGCATCGAACCTCTCTTCTGCTACGCGCACGCGCACTTTCACCGGCTGCACCTGCGGGTCCGGTACGGGGCGGCGGCGGCCGACCGGACGCTTGCGCGGATCGGCTACGTGATGCAGTGCCCGCACTGCCTCTACCGGACAGAGCAGGCCGGGATGCTCCCAAAACAGGAGAAATGCGCGGACTGCGGTGCGGACCTCGTGCCGGTCGGCCCCCTCTGGACAGGGAGCATCAACGACGACGGGACGCTTGCCGCGATGCAGGAGATGCTGCCGTCGGTCACGGCCGGGACCGGTGCGCGGATCGCGCGGCTGCTCGATACCTGCCGCCATGAACTGGAGACCTCGAGCCATTACGACTACCACGTCATTGCAAAATCGCTGCGGGTCTCCCCAGGCGGCATCGAGACCGTCATCGGGAACCTCTCGGCTCTCGGCTACCGGGCAAGCCGTGCACACTACTCGGGAACAGCCATAAAGACCGATGCACCTCTCCCGGTTCTAAAAAAAGTGATCAGCGGCGGGTGACGACGGAGAGGACGTCGCCGTCCGCGAGTTGGTGGGTGAGACCGACACGCTGCGCGGCGTGTTTTGCAGAGTCACCCCAGACTTTTGCATACCGGAACTTGTCCGAGAATTCCCGGTGAAGACGGTTGCAGACATCCTCGACCGTGGCCGGGCTCCGGATGATCAGCGGCTCGTCCATATCCGCGGGGCCGCCGACCGGCTTTAAGTAGACACGCATGAACCCCAGGTTGTCGAATATGGCGTCTTTGAGTTCTTCGATGCGGTAGCCGCTGTGCGCCGACACCATGATGGGCGCATCACCGAACCGCTCGCCCAGCTCTTTCTCTATCTCCGCCCCGGTCTGCTCGTCTACCAGGTCGACTTTGTTGACCGCGATGAACGCGGGGACGTAGACACGGTTGCCGATCATGGCATCGATGAAGTCGTCCTGATCGACTTCGTTGCGGATCAGAACATCCGCGTTGACGATCCTGCTCTCTGCGAGGATTGCGCGGATATCCTCGAGATCGAGGTCGACGGCGCCGACGGTGTTCAGCCTGATACCGCCGCACCCGGCCTTCTTGATGGTGATATCGGGTTCTGGCCGGTTGATCCGGATGCCGGCATCGTGGAGCTCGCGGAGAAGGACGTCCGTATGTTGCTCGTTGAATACGTCGACTAAAACGAGGATCAGGTCGGCGCTCCGCACGACGGCGATGACCTCTTTCCCGCGGCCTTTACCCATGGCGGCACCGGCGATCAGGCCGGGAATATCCAGGATCTGGATCTTCGCGCCCCGGTGCTCCATCGAGCCCGGGATCACGGAGACGGTCGTGAAGGCATAGGCCGCCGTTTCGCTTATATCGGAGCCGGTGAGCCTGTTGAGCAGCGTACTTTTTCCCACGGACGGGAAGCCGACCAGAACAACGGTGGCATCTCCCGACTTCTTCACGGAGAACCCCTCGCCCCCTCCGGAGGAGGCCATGGCCCGGGTTACCGCTTCGTCACGAATTTTCGCGAGTTTTGCCTTGAGGCGACCGATGTGCTTGGAGGTCGCCTTGTTGTACGGGGTATTTTTGAGCTCGTCCTCAAGTTCCCGTATCTGCTCTTCGACACTGCTCATTGCTGCCGGTACACGTATGCTGGGAAGCTACTTATTGGTGCCTATGATGGAAATCACGAAGCATAGAGGAAATCCTGACCCGTATAAGGCTCCGATTGTCCTGTTACCGGCAGGACCGGAGAGGGGAGGGCAGGAGACAGATTTAAATAGAATTATGCCCAACAATGTAGAGCACGTTGGTGCAATGCGCTGCTATAGTGTAGACCGGCCAATCATGAGGGACTCTCACTCCCTCGACAGGGGTTCGAATCCCCTTAGCAGCATCATTTTGCGACTGTTTTGAAGTTTTAATCCGATACGGCGTTCTTTTGCTTGTGATATCCGCCATTATCGACAACCGCTCGCGGTCCGTCCAGATCATGAATCCTGCTCATAAAGGCGGGAGAGAATACGAACGCTCATACCGGTTGCCGGCAGAATACAATCAGTATGCTCTTCCTTTCAGCGCAGGAGACGGCGGAGTGGTCCGGCCTTGCAGACGAGGTCCTCAGGAGCAGGACTGCGCCGGGCACCTATGACGGCGAGATCCGGCCGAATCTGCTCTCTGCCTTTGACTACTACATAGGAACAGTGCTTGCCGCCCACGGGCAGGCCGCAGAGGGGATCGAATGGCTGAAGGCCGCTGCTCTTGGCGAGGAGAACGATCTCTTCTCTGCGGGATTTCTCCTCGGCTTCCTTGAGCGCCACAACGGGAAACTCGCCATGCCCACGGTGGCGTTTGCCGACCCGCGCCCGTTCATGCACTTTGCCGGTGTCCCCATGATGCGGGAGGCAAGAAAGCGATTCATTGCACAGTGCGGCAACACCCTGCCGCAGATCGATACGCCGTTTGCCATGATGGACATAGGGTGCGGCGACGGAGGGCTCACCGTATCGCTCTTACAGCACCTGCAAGACACCGGCAAGGTCACTGAGATTGCCGAAGTCCTCCTCATCGATCCGTCGCCTGCAATGGTGGCCCTTGCTGAAAAGACCGTCCGCGATGCATTCCCAGATGTCCGTATCGAGACCGTGAACAGCCGGATCCAGGACTGCTCCAGCAGCATCGATCACCGTTTCGATCTCGCCGTCAGCTCGCTTGCCTACCACCACATGCCCATCGAGCATAAGAAGATCCACCTCACAGAGCTCAAACCCTGGATCGACCACTTCGTCCTCTTCGAGATGGATGCGAACAACGACGCCCCGGAGATGTATTCCCCTGAGCTTGCGCTCTCGGTCTACCAGTCCTACGGGGGTGTCATCGATTTCGTCTTCTCGCACGACGCCCCGGTGGACGTAGCCGTCGCCTGCGTGGACCTCTTCCTGATGACGGAGGTCGTCTCGTTCTTCACGCAGCCCCGCGGTGAGCGGACCGATTATCATATGCTGCAGAGCCAGTGGGATGCGCTCTTTGCGGAATGCCTGGGTCCGGAGTTCACTCCCTGCTGCCACTCACCCTGCTATGCGGACGAACACACGACGCTCTTTACGATGCATTACGGGCGGGAAGATATTGACGGGTGAACTACCCCGCCCTGAAGGGCGGGGCTTCCTGCTTCATGGACAACACTTGCACCACAGAGATGTGATGTAGAGGTATCGTTTCCACAGGCTCGAAGGGCTGTTCCATCCCCACGCGGTGAATATTTACCGCAGCATTGTAGTCTCTCTCGGCAACAAACCCACAGTATGGACATTCGTGGACTCTCTCAGAGAGCGTTTTTTTCACGATGCTTCCGCAGTTTGCGCACATCTGTGATGTATTCCGGGGATCGACTTTGATGAGATTCGTACCAGCACTTTCAGCCTTGTACGCAAGATAAGAATAGAATCGTCCCCATGAGGCGTCATGGATGCTCCGGTGCAATCCAGGAAAGTTGCCTTTCTCCTTCAGACCTTTGACATCCAGGTCTTCAACGCAGATCGTTGCATAGGTGTCAACGTACTGGCGGGAGAGTTTATGCAGGAAATCTCTCTTCTGGTTCGTGATATGATCATAGACCTTTTCCAGTCTGCATTTTGCCTTCTTCCAGTTCTGCGAGAGCCGTTTCTTTCGGGCAATGCTCTGTTGCAACTTCTTGATCCTATACAGTGAATGCTCATAGAACCGGGGATTCTCGATCACCGCACCGTCGCTATCGACTGCAAACGAGTTCAGACCAACATCAATCCCAACTGACCGCCCTTCTCGTTTCGGTTCAGAGACCTCCTGTTCCGCCTGAACGATCACATACCAGCGATCCCCTGAACGGGTGATCAGGACGCCCTTCACCTTTCTGGTATACGGTCGGTGCATGGTGAACGGAAATGTTCCGATCTTTGAGAACGTGATCGCGCTGTGTTCACGGTCGATCTTGAACCCGGACTGGTTGAAGTTGAGCGTCCGGTACCGGGATGCGCTCTTGAACCGGAGTTTGCCGATCTTCCCTCCTCTCTTCTTCGTCTGGGAGAGAGCAGCGATGTTGCTCCAGAGGGTATAGTTCACCATCTGGAGCACTTTCGAGTAGACCTCTCTCAGAGCCGGATTTTCGTCTTTCAGCGTGACGATCCGTGCCTGCATTCCCCGCATCGTCGGGGTGAGCCCGTTCTCCCGTGCGGCATTACATTCTTCGAGGAGTTTGTTGTAGAGCCACCTACACGTATCGAGTGCGCCATTCAGCCGCGCCTCGGTAGTTGCATCTGGATACGCTCGATACTTGTAGGAGAGGAGCATCGACACTGTAGATTCTTTGGATGACGAAATAGAATTAATCCATGCGGGGTGAAAGTGAATTCGGAAGGGGGCGCCGTTTTCATCCCCGCACCTGTTGACCGGGGACTTCCCACTCCGCCCCCTTCACCCCCGCAAGTTAAAAACTGTAAAATAGCAGTTGAATAGGTCAGTTTTTCGTTTATTCGAAGATGTTCCGGGCCAATAGAACGATACAGGGATATTTATAAGAAGGAAAAAAAGTAAATAGAACCAGCCAAAGGCGTAGCGAGGTAATTGTAATGCCAACAAGTAAGAAACAAATGGAGAAACTGAACAAAGTGAAGAAGGCCAAGGCAGAAGAGCTCTCGCAGCAGGCGGCTGCGGGCAGCCAGGCCGCCAAGAAGAAGCTCAAGAAACTCGAGAAAAAACTCAAGTGAGCCGCCTGAAATATCCAACTAATTTTACTTTTCTGGCTCAGTTGAATCGCCTCCAGAGTTATATTGCTCCTCGCTATGAGCGGGCATGGATGGAAGATATCGACCTGCAGGCGCGTGAGCGCCCGGCGCAGGATAACGTCCAATGCCAATCTAGAACTGCGGGAAGGTTCAATGTATAAACAGAGGTTGGAGAAGAGAAGAATCCGGTTTCTGTCAGGAATGCCCAACAGCAGCATCCTGTTCTTCAACACCTGCCTCATGAGACGATTCCATGGACCAATCCCCCGACAGTGACCGGACAACCCAGCGATATCTCGGTGATCGCGGTCTTATCGTCCTTATTGCGCTGCTCTCGGCCTTCGTCCCGCTCTCGACCGATCTCTATCTCCCTGCCCTTCCCGGCATGGGCGACTTCTTCGGCGTCTCCGCGACCCTCACCAACCTGACCCTGATACTCTTCTTCCTCTTCTTCAGCCTCGGGCTGCTCTTCTGGGGGCCGCTCTCTGATCGGTACGGCCGCCGCCCCGTCCTCCTGGCCGGACTTACTCTTTACATCGCCGCAAGCGCCGGTTGCGCCGTATCGTGGGATATCTGGTACCTCATCGCCTTCCGCATCCTCCAGGCTGTCGGCGGCAGCGCCGCCGCCGCGGTCGCGATGGCGATGGTCAAAGACGTCTACGACGGGCGAAAGAGGGAGTCAGTGCTCGCTCTCGTTCAGTCCATGGTCGTCATCTCGCCCGCCGTCGCCCCGGTCCTCGGGGCGTTCATGCTCCCCTACACATCGTGGCGGGGCCTCTTCGTGACGCTCGCCCTCATCGGCGTCGTCTCGTTCGTCGGCGGCATCCTCCTCCAGGAGACCATCCCCTCGCGGTCGACCGGCACCATGGCGCAGTCCGCCCGCCGGCTCGGGGTCGTGCTCAAAAACCCCGGTTTCGCCTCGCTCCTCGTCGTATTCTCGCTCGTGAGCACCGCATCGCTCGCGTTCGTCTCCGCCTCGTCGTATATCTACCAGGATGGGTTCGGCCTCTCGGAGCAGGGGTACAGCTTCTACTTCGCCCTCAACGCCGTCGGCCTGATAGCAGGCCCGGTCCTCTACCTCTGGCTCTCCCGGCACGCGAGCCGCCGCTCGATCGTCGCGTCGGGGTTCGCCGTCATGATCGGCGCCGGGGTGCTCGTCTGCCTCTTCGGGAACTTCGGTCCCCTGGCCTTTGCCCTTGCCCTCTTCCCGGCCTCGCTGATGGGGAGCGCCGTGCGGCCGGCGGGTGCGTTCCTGATGCTCGACCAGCAGAGAGAGGATACCGGCTCCGCAGCCGCCCTGATCAACTGCTCGAGCCTCGTCTTCGGAAGCGCCGGGATGGTCCTCGTCTTCCTCTTCGGGAACTCCCTCGTCTTCGGCCTCGGGGCGATCAACGTGGCGGCCGGGGTGGCGTGTCTTTTAGGGTGGACGGCGATCGGGAGGCGGGGGCTGGTGAAGTTCTGAAGTACACCCCGCAAAAGAAGAAACTCTCGGAGATCCTCAAAGAGTTCGGGCCGAACCCCGCGCTGGCTGATTCGGTCGCGGAAGCCTCGCGCGAGATGCGAAAGGTCGACTTCGATGCCGACGCTTGATACGTCCCTGCTCATCGGCCTGATCCGGCACGACCCGGAGGCGATGGAGCAGGAAGGGCTGCCGCTTGCAACCACGGCGATCAACGCCCTCGAACTCTACCGCGGTGCGTTCCTCCCGGCATCGGTGCAGGAGAATCTCCGGGAAGTCGAGGCGATCTTGCGGGCGCTGATCGAGCTCCCGATCACCGACGAAACCTATCGGGTCTTTGGGACGCTCGCTGCCGAACTCAGGGGAAACGGCAGACCTATCGGCGATTTCGACGAGGTGATCGCCGCGATCACGCTCACGGGCGACGGCGAGATCGTCACCCGGGACAGTCACTTCACCCGCGTTCCGGGGCTGAAGGTCAGGACGTATTAGGGAGTCACAGGCGGAGTAGTTTACTCGCTAACGGATCGGCTCCCCGCCTGCGGTGCCGGGTCCCGGACAGACAGGGCGAAGAACCCGCAGACGGCCACCGCGATCAGGAAACTCACGGAGAATCCGGGGCCAAAGCCACTGCCGGCAATGACGACTCCGGTCACGAGCGGGCCTGCCGAATGCCCGATATCCATGATGGACGACAACGCCCCCATCGAGGCACCCATCTGCTCATCTTCTGCAACGTCCGCGACGTACGCACTGGTCGCAACCGTGGCAAGCGACATGCCCAGGGCAAGAAGAGAACTTATGAGAAGAAGCGTTGAAAATTCCGACGCAAACGGGATGGCGGCGACTGAGCTCCCCAGGACGAAGAGCCCTATGACGATCTGGACCCTCTTGTCGACCCGGTCGGCGATCCTGCCGAAGGATGGCTTCGAGACCGCGATGATCAGCGTCTGGGCGGCAAACAGGACCCCCGTCTGGTATGCACCCATCCCCCGGGAGAGCAGTATGAGCGGCAGGAACGTCTCGAATGCCCCGAAGGCAAAGTATGTTGCCATATCCACGAGTGCCGTTGCCCGCAGTCTCCGGTTCGTGAAGAACGTCGCGAAACTTCTGCGAAACGCTGAGAACGGGAGGAGCGTAAGGGGGCCCGGAGTCTCCTCCCGGTAGGCAAGGATCAGGACGACTACCGGCACCGCGGCGATTGCTGCAGCGAGGTATACCATCCGGTAAGGAATGAGCCCGGGGTAAAAGACGAAGAACGATAGGATGACCCCGCCGACAAGCGGGGCAAGGGTTCTCCCGATCAGGGTTGCGGAAGAGTACTGCCCGAGCACCTCCCCCTTTCTCCCGGGAAATCGCACCGCAATCATCGCAGCGATCACCGGACCAAGGATTGCGGTTGCCATCCCGTGGAAGAACCGGACCGGGATCAGCCAGAGCGGATCGGCGATGAAGAGGTAGAGCAGAGGTGCAAAGAGGAATATCGCTCCGGATACGATGAGCAGTCTCCTCCTGCCCAGGTGGTCCGAGAGCACCCCCACCGGGAACGAGAAGAGGATCCCCGCGAGCGGGGAGACCGCTGCAACCAGACCGATGACTGCATCGCCGGCGCCCAGAGCCTGCGAGAAGAGGGGCAGCACCGGGTTCTTTGAGATGGTGGTCGAGAAGATTGCAAAAAAACCGACCATGAAGAGAATACGCATCGTCCGGCGATCCGGTGCGGAGTGATGCCCGATCATGATTCTTCTCCTGGGTTATCTTTTAATTGAATAGATTTATAGACGGTGATCCGATCGGAGACGGGTCTCTGCACGACCCCCCTGAAAGCACACCCTTGAGAGCCGGTCGTGAGCGCGGCACAGCCCGTATCCGGCGCCGAACGACGGGTCCCGGGGTCGGGCATCCACAGGAGGACCCTCCCACGGGCAACCGGGAACGGCGGAAATTGCTCCCTGATCCTAACGATCCGACGGCAAACCGGCAGGATCCTGAAATTTCCGGAGATACTTTGATTCCCCTTCGAAATTTACAATAGTAAATTAATACACCCCGTTGCTTCCCTCTATTAGCCGGAAAGCTCCGGACGGAGTTGGTCGTTACAATCGTACCAGCTGGGGGCATGCATAACCCGGGCACGCCGCAGAGGCATGGATCCCCCTGCACGGCCTTCCAGCGATGCCAGGAGAAGACCAGCCCGGAGGATCCCGCCGGCGATTGTGGCGTACGACGAAACGGCAAGTGAAGAGCGGGCATGAGAGACGGAGAAATGGACAATTCACAGGAAGAAGAGAACGGACGTGAAGAGACTTCCGCGGTCCCGGCCCCCGAAGCTCCCAGCGCCATCGTCGGGATAGGGGCATCCGCAGGAGGGCTTGAGGCGCTCGAACAGTTCTTCACGCATATGCCGGCGGATACCGGGATGGCATTCGTACTGGTCACGCACATGGACCCGAACCAGAAAGGCATGCCGGTGAACCACTTCTCAAAGCTCCCGCCAGCCTCCTCTCAGGCCACCCGATAAGCGGAGCCGTGAACAAAAAAGGAGGAGCAGCCACCCGGACAGGGCAACTCTGAATCAGGCCGGCTTGTAGATATACAGGATATTATCGTGTACAAAGAAGTAGGTCGTCTCGTCGTTATCGTAGATGACACGCTGGTTCATGTCAACCGCCGCGCTGATGATATCTTCAAGGGAACCAAGTTCAATCCTGTGCGCTGTGATGCTATGGTCAAACCTGCCCCGGCTCATCCAGTCGCGATACCGGGCATGCGCCGCTTCCTGCTCCAGTGCCTGGAGCATACCGGCGGAGGGTTTGAAACGCGGAGCTCTTGAGATCACGACCCAGAGGAGCATACCTACCGAAATCAGCAGGAGAAGGACCGCAGCGTACTGTTGGTGCATGGGAGGATAGACCTCGACCGTTCGTGTCTGACGGGCTGTGACCGCTTCGGTGAAACTCAGGTTGTCGGATATACTATAGTGACCGGCCCCCAGAGTAATCGGCATCAGGTATACACGATGTTCATTGACCGGCTTGCCGTCAACCGTTCCGGTGAATACGGCCGTGGTGACGATGTCGACGACAGGAGTGCCCCGCTGAAAGTCCAGATACTCCTTGATCTCATTCAGCCGCCGCTGCATATCCCTCATGTCCAGAGTGAACGAGTTCTGATATATTCCCGACTGCAGCGGCCCCGCATGCTCGGCAATTATCACCTCTTTGCTCCAGTAGGTCGCGTCTGACTCCTTCATCGAGAGAACCGCCATTGTATGTGACACGACGTTAAGATCTACAGTTTCACCTTCAGCAAGGAAGGAGAATGTCGTCTGCAGTTCCGGGGCCGCCGCAAAGAAATAGACAGGGTTGTCCGTTAGTGTCGTACCAACCGGCCAGAGTGGATTTTCTTCCGAAACGACCGCGCCGTACTCGTACCGTCCATCCAGGGAATACCAGGGGACATCGACGGTTACGTCCCTGTACTCCGGCATGTACCAACTCGCGTATACGAACAGCCCGGATAAGATGATGCACACAACAACAACCGGCAGTATCAGTGTGAACTTTTCGGCAGTCAGTGATTGAAATCTCTTAATTCTCCAATACACGATCTACAAGCCTCCTTTTACGGCGTAATTTCACGAATTTTTTCTCTGCCCAGAGCGGGTGCAGGGCGAGTGTCAGAAGGGCTCCCGGCAGGATTGCCAGGCTCAGGACAGGGAGATACGGGTTCAATCCGGCAAGTCCCACAAACCAGAACACAGGAAGGATATATGGTGATCTGGCTACGGTGAACTGCGTCTCCGCTCCGGATATCGGGACAGTGACCGCTTCGCCGGGCTGTACAACTCCGTATGCAGGAACTCCTCCCGCACCGGGTGTGCATACCATGTACAGCTCAGGAACCAGACCCCGTCCCTCTGCCGTTATACAGTTGTCTCGAGGATCGAGGGAGCCGGGAAGAGAGCCGTACGTCTGTATCCCGGTGAGAGAGGGCAGAGTCAGCAGAAGAAAGAGGATCAGCGAGACTGATAAGAGGGACAGAAGCCGGGAGTACTTAATCGAGAAGAACTGCCCTTTCGGCGCCGGACTCTCTCGTGACAGCCGGCGGGCAGCAGAGAAACCCCGCGTGAGTTTTCTCGTCTCCAGAAGGGTCAGCAGCAGGGAGGGAAGTATAACCATCAGAAGGATGACCTGTTTCTTCATCTCGGACGCAAATCCGACAAACGGGATGAGAAACACCGGCCTGCCGACGATATCGCCCTTTGAGATAGAGAACGGGTCGGGAGCATTATTCGCATCTCCCCGGGTCGAAAAAAGGCCGGTCTCCGCATCGATGCCGATGACCCGGTGGGTAATGACCATGCGTTCATCCTGCCCGGAATACTGGAAGACGACGACATCCCCGACCTCGATCTGGTCGGGATCCGCGGGGGCAACAATGATGACATCACCGGGCAGCATGAGAGGCGTCATGCTCCCGCTCAGGACCACCATGAGCGTCATGCCATGCCCGACGAAGAAGAGGAGGCCCGCCAGAATCACAGTCCCAAGGAGAATGGCAATAACTCCCCGGATCCGATCGACCCGGATCATAGCTGCACCCGGACCTCCTTCTCGCTCTCGTCGCTCAGGATAAGAGTGCATACAAGGCTCTTCCCTTCCATGTTCGAGTCAAACGACAGCAGGACACCCCGCGCGGGGTCGTTGTGTGTGGACGGGTCCAGCAGAGCCCGGCCCTCGAGCACCTGGCCGGATGCCGCCTCTCCCGACCAGAAGACGGTGAATCCTTCACCGCCGGGAGATCCCGGATCGGGATCAGCCCCTTGCGGCCCCGCACGAGGGGCTTCGCCGCCCTTTCCGCGGGTAAACGCCGCCTGGCGGATCGTCTCGCTGTCATCAGGCCACCAGGAGATCCGGATGCCCGTGATCTCCAGTGGAGCAGATCCGGTGTTGCTGATGGTGATGCCGGAGAGGACGGTCTTCGCGTGGCGGCCCGCCGGTGGCTTGAGCAGGGCCTGATCTGCAGTAATCACCAGGTTGTCGGCATCGCCCCACGAGCCGGTGCTGATGGTGATCCCTTCGATCACCTCCGTGTCCGAGAACCACGCCCCGGTCGGGGTGGCATTTGCGAGCAGGAGTATGCCGGCGCAACAAATAATTACCAGAAATACATTAACACTGGTCATCGCTCGCATCTCCTGGTGTTCGTGGGCGAAGAGTGACAGGCCACGGATCGGGGATACCAATCACGTAGCCTTCGGTTGAAATGACACGCATCGCTGCTCCCGCATGGGGAGAGGAGAGATTATCGTCCCCCTGTGGTCTGAGCGCGATCGTATCACCGGCGGCAGGGCCGCTGGCATCCGCCGGAGCGGGCATCACGGGTTCATCGCAGGTGATGCCCGGCCCCATGCCGGTGCCGACGGCCGCAACCGGTTTACAGGAAGAGGAGGGGAAGGGAAGCGTGGCAACGGCTGTAGAGGCTGCGCATTCATCCCATCTCACCTGCTTCTCGTTCATAATTCCAGAACAGTCCGGGTCCTTCAAGGATCACGCAGGTGTTGCTACGTAGGCTTCCGTCCATCCGCTGTTTGCAAACTGCGTCGCGTCAAAGACCACTTTGAGGGTTGCGCTCTTGTCTGCATAGGCATTCCCTGCGGACGGGTCCAGCTTTGCTTCGACCTTGAAGACCTGGTAGTAACCGGGCTCCATCGGCTCCTCGATTGCAGTCAGAAGAGTGTCGGCGGCGGTGTTCACTTGAGACCATGCGAATTCCTGCATCTTCCCGTCATCACCCCAGAGGTGGCTTCCCGGAGCATACTTGCTGCCGTAGGACTCAGGATTCGTCGTAAGCTTGATCTGGAATTTGTCCATCGAAAGATCACCAGCGGTTCTGACAAGGTATCCCTGCCACTTCAGGTCAGTAGATCCCTTGTTCCAGAGACCAATGTAGCCCATATCGGTCCATTCGTCCACACTGGGAGCAACGCCTGATACGCTCAGCGGTTGGTTGTAGGCACCGTTCGCGTTATACGTCCACACAACCAGATCGGCATTGCCAGTCTGAACGACGTTGTTCTCTACTGCCTCCTGGTCCGTAAACCAGGCAAACGTTCCAAGTCCCATCCCGCCGAGGGCAAGCCCAACGAGCAGGATGCTGACAAGATATGCTTTCATTTTTATTTACCCCCAATATTATTGCGAAGCCTTCTTTGAGCTCGCCAGTCTCAGGGTGAGCCCGATTCCGACCCCGCATTCCCACCAGGAGGCATCTGATATTTAAAGATATCTATCGAAGGATTTTTCTCTCAGGCGGCTTGGAAAGAGCGCTTTGCATAACAACCTGCTTAAATACTGAAAACGGGATCTAAGCCGGAGCCTGAACAGATATATAATCTTTGCTGGAAGACATCCACAGATAATGGAGCGCTTCAGAGATTATGCCGCTCATTCTCCAGAATCTCCACCAGACCGTGCGATCTCAGATGGCTGATCCATACTTTTTGGGAGTCAGGAAAGATTAATTCGAAATATTTTTATATACCATGGCCGCCGGGGTGCGGCACCCCCTTTCCCGAAAGAGGATCATGCAGGCACCCGAAAAAATAATACCATTTTTATATAATAATTCAATATATCTACGCGAAGTCTCCGCGATGCACGGAGTCCCCGCGAGACGTCCGACCCCAACTTCCCGTAAAATCTCCGGATGTTGTCCCTCCGGTGGCCATTGGGCGCAACGACCACCAATGCCAGGCGGACCGGCCGGGACAAATATCCGGTCAGGAAGCCAGAGGCATTCGGCCGGTCCCCCCGCAACGCCTACCCCGGCCAGTAATTTCCGGCGAAGGACCCCGACCCCACGTCCGGCACCCACAGGAGGACACTCCCCCGGCAACCGGGAACGAGGGCAACTGCTCCATGGTTCTAACGATCCGGATGCAGATCGGCAGAGTCCGGACAGGCACGCAACATCCCCCGATGGATTTGTCATGAAGAATCATTACAAAACTTATAAAACGAATCTGAGACCACGCTGTAAGGTTCATTCCGGCCCGTGGGTTTGGGTTTTCCGGGAGACGGTTCATCTGTCAGGAACATGAACTGCATGATTACAGAGATACTTGAGTAGAGATGCTCAAAACGTGAGGAGACAACCATGACCAAAAGAATGCTGAGCGAATTCGAATCGTACGATCTCCTGAAAAAGTACGGTGTGCCGGTTCCCGATCACGCGATTGTCCAGACCCCTGCCGAGGCAGCCAGGGCGGCAGAGAAGATCGGCTTTCCGGTCGTTATGAAGATCCACTCGCCCCAGATCATCCACAAGAGCGATGCGGGCGGCGTGATTGTCAGTATCCCGTCAAAGCAGGCCGCAGAGGAGGCGTTCGCGAAGATCGTCTCGAACGCAAAGGCGTATAACGCTGAGGCCGAGATAAAGGGCGTCATCGTCGAGCAGCAGGCGGCGCCGGGGCTTGAGCTGATCATCGGCGGGAAGACCGACCCGGCGTTCGGGAAGGTGCTCACCTTCGGTATGGGGGGCACGCTCGTCGAGTTGATGAAGGACGTCACCCTGCGGATCCTGCCGGTTACCGAGGAGACAATCCGGGCAATGGTCAGGGAGATCCATGGATACCCGATCATCCAGGGCTACCGGGGGACAAAGCCGAGAGACGAAGAGACACTCGTACAGGTCATGTGGGCGATCAACTGCTTCTTCGCCGAGAACACCAACGTCGTGGAGTTCGACATCAACCCGATCCGGCTCTACGAGTCAGGGGCCTGCATCGTCGACGCCCGGATCTTCGTCGACGACGAAGCGGTGGAGAAGGTGGCGAAAGAGCGGCCGTTCGTGCCGATCGAGTACTTCACGCCCCGGTCCATTGCAGTCATCGGAGCGTCCTCCGAACCCAAGAAGATGGGCTACGCCGTGATGCACAACCTCCTCCACTTCCCCGGACAACTCTACCCGGTGAACAACAAGCGCTCCGAAGTGCAGGGGCTCAAAGCGTATCCCTCCATCCTCGATATCTTAAACCCCGTCGACATGGCGGTCATCACCGTCCCCGCGAAGCATGTCCCGAGCGTGATCGAGGAGTGCGGGCAGAAGGGAGTCTCGATGGCGGTCATCATCACTGCCGGGTTCAAGGAGATGGGCGAGGGAGGAAAAGCGCTCGAGGACCGGGTTCTCGAGATCGCAAAGGGCTACGGCATGCGGATCGTGGGCCCGAACT
>PGYL01000003.1:74496-78702 GCA_002839645.1 Methanomicrobiales archaeon HGW-Methanomicrobiales-2
AACATCGCCTTCATCTCCCAGAGCGGCGCCATCGTCAACACGGTGGTCGACTGGAGCATCCGGGAGGATATCGGCTTTTCAGCCGTCGTCTCGGTGGGCAACCAGGCGGACCTCAACTTCATCGACTACCTCAGGTTCGTGGAGCGTGACCCCAAGACCAAAGGCATCATCCTCTACATCGAGGAGATCCAGGACGGCAAGACCTTCATGAAAGTGGTCAGCGAGGTCTCGAAGACCAAGCCCGTCGTGGCGATCAAGTCCGGTTCCTCCGTGAAAGGCCAGGCAGCGGCCTCGTCCCACACAGGTTCGCTCTCCGGATCGTACGACGTCTACATGGAAGCGTTCCGCGAGTCCGGCGTGATCCCCGTTCACACCCTGACCGGCACATTCCAGGTCGCAGAGATGCTCGCGACCCCGAAGGGCTACCCCCGCGGCAAGAGGGCGGTCGTGATCACGAACGCCGGTGGGTTCGCCGTGCTCTCATCCGACTACGCCGAACGCTACGGCATCGACCTGATCACCCTGCCGCCGAAGGTCCTCAAGGAATTAAACGACCTCCTCCCCGAGTTCTGGAACAAGAACAACCCGATCGACCTCCTCGGTGACGCCAACGAAAAGCGGTTCGAGCAGGTATTCAACATCCTCGCCAAACACCAGGACTGCTGGGACATAGCGTTCGTCGTAGGGTTCCCGAACCTCGTCATCGGGTCGGACCAGCTGGCAAACCAGATCACCCGGTTCTCGGCGAATACCGGGAACATGACCGTCGGGACGCTGCTCGGCGGCGACTCCATGGAGCGGGGCCGCAAGATCCTCAGGGAGAACGGCATCCCGATCTTCGATGAGCTCGACTTCACCTTCAGGGTAGTGGGAAGGATCCTCTGGCAGAGGTTCCGGTAAGGCCTCTCCCACCTTTTTTCATTCTGTAGAGCCCTTCCGGCTCATATCGACGCCTGCCCTCTGCAACACCGGGACGGCCGGCCCCGGCAGATCAACTCACGCTCTCTTTTTGCACCTGCCTACCATCTCTCCGCCAGACCACCAGAAACGACGAGAGAACGGATAGCGTATAGAAGGCCCAGAAGAGCGGAATGGCCGTCCCGGACTCCGGCCCCCCGGCAACGAACCGCATGATGCCGATAACCATCGAGATCAGAACGGCCGCAATCACGAGGAGGACCGGTGCTATCCTGACGCGGGACCGGCCCGCCGACACCACTTTGGGGGTCACGACGAACGGCAGCCGCTTTCCGGAGACGACGTACCAGATCGCCCGGGCGTATACGAAGGCGAGCGTGTTGAAGATCGCCTGCGAGAACGCGAGGTCCCGCAGGGAGTACTGCCGCTCACGGATGCTGATGATGACCTGGATCGCGATCACCACCGCGAGCACCACGGCAAAGACCGGAGGGATCCATACGGGGAGGATCGGGATGCCGAAGATCAGCGTGGCGACGGGGAGGAGGAAGAGCACCACGTTCACTCCTCCAAGCAGGTAGATCGAGACGGTCACGATGAACTCAAGCCAGTGCGTCGCGGTCAGGCTCCGCGGTTGCACCACGAGTTGCCGGAGGATGGTCCCGAGGAGCTGGGTGTTTCCGTATGCCCAGCGGAGCTGCTGCGTGAAGTACGCAGCGAGGTTCGGCGGCGCAATCCCCTCTGCATACACAGTATCGAGGAAAAGCCCCCGGCACCCCCGGAGGTGGAACACAAAGGAAGTGGCGATGTCTTCGGCGATGCATGCCTCGTCCATTCCCCCGATAGCAACGAGATGGCTCACCCTGAAGATGCAGTTTGAGCCGGTCAACATGGTGGTATGGTTGACGGAGAGGCCCCTGCAGACATGCTTGTTGTAGATATGCTGCTGGTAAGAGAACGTGACGCTGATCGGGTCGTTTTGTTCCGAGCGGAAGAACTGGGGGGTCTGGATGAAAGAGACGGCGGGGTCGGCCTCAAGGACCGGGATGAGGTCGGCGAGGATCGCCGGCTTCACCCTCTGGTCGGCGTCGATGACCAGGAGATACGGCGTATCGCTGTCAAGATGTGAGAGGGTGTGGTTGATCGCTCCGGCTTTAAAGCCCTCACGATGGTCGCGGTGGAGATAACGGAGGTTGTATCGGCGGCAGAGCTCCTGCATCGATGCGCGTTTTCCCGCATCTGTGGAGTCGTCGAGGAGGAAGATGCAGACATCCGGGTAGGCGATCTCCGTGCATGCCCGGACACAGGGCTCGACCACACCGGGCTCCTCGTTGTAGACAGGGATGAAGACTGCGGCACGGCAAGGAGATGCACCCACGGGCTGCGGCGCCAGGGGGCGTTCAGCGTAGGCATAGAGCGACCGGAGGAGGTGATCGGCGTAACTCACAAACTGGATCACCCCGAATGCGGTGACAGCAACCAGGAAGAGAGAGAGCACCCTTGCAAACAGGCTCCACTCGGCCCCGACGAGTATGAGGTGCAGGTCGCGGAGGAGGACGAACGCGAGCAGCACCATGAGCGTGGCGGTAAAGAGTGAGATACGCGCTGTCGTCTTCATAGGAGGTCCACCGCTGTCCGGATAGTAGCATGCAGAGATGCCTCATGGTTGTATGACACCTGGCCGGGATGCCGGAGCCGGGTAATGCGATGTACGAGGCAGTTCGGATACACCCATTATACCAGCGTATTTAAAGGTTACGGGAATTCCAGAGAGCAACCGTCTTTAGCACTCTCGATGAGCACTGCATACAGGCATGGCCCGATCGGACCGCATCCGGTCACCCGGACCGCCGTGTGCGGCCCGGCACGTGGAGGCGTGATATGCCGCACGACCGCCGGTTACCGACACCATGAAATAGATCGCTTTCCTTCTGATAGTTGATCATTATGACTGCACAAAAGATGGCAACTGCACCGTTGAAGAAATATGAACTGCCGCCCCTGCCCTACGCACCCGATGCCCTTGAGCCACATATCTCCAGGGAACAGCTCTCCCTCCACCATGACAAGCACCACCAGGCTTACGTAACCGGGGCGAACGCCGACCTTGAGAAACTGGAGAAGGCACGGCAGGAAGGCACCGAAGTAGATATGAAAGCGCTGTTAAAGGAACTCTCGTTCAATATCGGCGGCCATGTCCTGCATGACCTCTTCTGGCCGACGATGGCACCGGCCGGCAAGGGCGGCGGCGGAACCCCGCAGGGCGCCCTTGCAGAACGGATAGACCGGGAGTGGGGTTCCTTCGACCGGTTCAAGGCCGAATTCACGAAGACGGCCGCGAGCGTCGAGGGCTCCGGGTGGGCGGCGCTGGCACACTGCACCATGACGGACCGCCTCATGATCATGCAGATCGAGAAGCATAACAACAACGTCTATCCCACGTTCCGGATCCTGATGGTGCTCGACGTCTGGGAGCACGCCTATTACGTCGATCACAGGAACAACCGGGGCCAGTTCATCGATGCGTTCTGGAACGTCGTGAACTGGGATACGGTGAACAAACGGCTGGAAAATCTGTAACCCTCTCATTTTTTTCTCCGCGGAAACTCCGGCAGGCTGGACTCTACGCGCCTGTGGCACCAGGCAACAGGCACCGGTAGTGCTCCAGCATATACCTGATAATTGGTCTCAGAGAATCCGACCGAATTACGCTATCCACCAACCCGCGTTCATGGCAAAAAATAACCTGGGGAGAAGATTTCCCTAATCGAGATCTGGTGATGCCCTATTCCGGCTGTCATTCTTCCCGGATGAGGTTGGTGCCGGACCCCGCCTGTCCCTGAGTTCGACCTTTTTTCTCAAGCATGTCCTCATGCCATGGACCGTGGTGGCTATCGCCATGGGGTGGGGCTGACGGGGAGGGGTCTCCCCTCCCCTGTCTCCATCCCACAAGTAGGCGTGTGACCCCCACCCCGCCCGGCCTCCGGCCCGCCCCAGGGGGCGGGGGCAGTCATGGCGATACCCCATGGAAAGCCGTGCCCCGGATTGCAATCAATCGGGAATACCCGGATGGGATCGCAACAACGTTATCATCAGTTGTTTCGTAGGGCACTATCAAGGCACCGCCCCGGTTAATCTTCAGCCTTGCTGAATCATTTAGAGATCGCGGTAACCACCGGGCCCCGCTGATCCCGCGGTCGTCTCACCGGCGATCTGCGGCGCATCCCCATCCAAACAATTAAGTAGTCATCGCAAGAGGGTAGTCCAGCGACGTTATCAGGAAGGGGG
>PGYL01000004.1:0-73635 GCA_002839645.1 Methanomicrobiales archaeon HGW-Methanomicrobiales-2
TCCTCCGTTTGAGTGGTGTTCCGGCCTATACTCCCGGGAGGATAATATAGTTGTTATGCTGTGTGCCGGGATATGAGAGTTGGTACCGGCGGAGCACTCGGCCACGCGGCATGCCAGCCTCTTCCGCCTCGCCGAAGAGAACCGGGGGATCGATCGACGGGGAGCGGATGGTTGCAATCCCCGATGTGCTGATACAGGACGGAGGTGCGACCTTCCGGCACAGCATGCTCGAAGGTATGGTATACTCCTCGGATCACCAGGTGGTCTTTGCCCCGGCGACCCGCACCCTCTGGATGGAGGTCGTGGACCACGACTGGCAGAGAGTGGAACTCGGGCAGTTGTTCTCGGTGTGAGGAGAGACCGGGACGGAGGAAACGGGCTCCCGCCGCAGTGGAGCCCACGATCTTTTAGAGGCTGCCGGTTCCCGGCACGCCCCCCTCTCGAAACGGGTTATTCCCCGAAGTACGCGACGATGTTCCGGAAGAGTTGCATGTTCATCGATTCGAGGGGCAATGGTTTTCCCTCGCGCCTCAAGCGCTCTTTCTGGGTCGGCCAGTCGTAGAGGTTCACGAACTCCATGGCCCGCTCGGGGTGCGGCATCAGCCCGAGAACCTTTCCGTCCGCCGACGTTATCCCGGCGATATCCGCGAGCGAGCCGTTGGGGTTGTAGGGATACTCCCCTCCCGCGGGGGAGAGGTCGTCCCGGCAGTACCGGAACGCGACCATATTCTCGCGCTCGATGTGCTTTAAGGTCGCTTCCGAACAGGAGAAGTTCCCTTCGCCGTGGGATACCGGGCAGTAGAGGTGCGAAATACCCTTCGTCCAGAGGTTCTCTGCCGCAGGCTTCAGCGTGACGAACCGGCACTCGAGCACACCTTTCTTGTTCGGCATCAGGGCGATGTCGCGGGGATAGTCCCGGTCGAATGCGGGAATGAGGCCGAGATTGGCGAGGATCTGGAACCCGTTGCAGATCCCGAGGACGAGATTATCGCCCGCGAGGAACTCTTTTACGTCGCTCCAGAGGTTGTTTCGGACGCGGTTTGCGTAGGCGTTGCCGGCGCCGGTATCGTCGCCGTAGGAGAATCCACCGGGAAACACCATCAGCCGGTAGTCGGAGAGGGCTTTCTCCCCCGCGATGAGGTCGTTGATGTGGACGATATCGGATGCCATGCCGGCCCGCATCAGGGCCTCCTGCGTCTCCATCTCGGAGTTGATCCCGTAGCCGCTCATGATGAGGGCTCTGGCATTGTTTGCGCGAGCCATTTCAGTACCCTCCAAAAGGCGCTTTATATGCAGCTTCCATCGCTGTGACCGGCTGTTCGATGAGCGTTTTACCTGCCGATACCCGGAAGACCGTGCCGTCGACGCGGCCGAGGAGGTGCGCGTCGCGGCCGAAGATCTCCTCGAATGCCTCCCGATCGGCGGGGGCGACCGTGACGACGAACCGTCCGAGCGACTCCGAGAAGAGGTAGCGGTCCGGGGACATCTTATCGGGGATGGCGATCGCCATCCCGACGCCCCCGGCGATCGCGACCTTTGCAAGGGCGACGAGGAGCCCTCCGTGGGTCACCGGGAAGGCGGATGCCACGAGTTTTTTCTCAATCGCGTCGGTCATCCTGCCGTAGCGCACCTTTGCCGCCTCGATACCGAGGGCCGGGACCGCACCTCCCTCGATACCGAGGTGCGCGAGGTACTCCGACCCGCCGAGTTCTTCCCCGGTCTCCCCCACGACGTAGATGAGGTCGCCGTCGAACTTCGCGTCCATCGATACCGCGGCCGTGACGTCGGGGTGGACGCCTATCGAGGTGATGAGGAGCGTCGGGGGCACGGAGACCTTCACGGGGTTAGAGTCCGCGTCGAACCCGGAGAAGTCGTTATACATGCTGTCTTTCCCGGAGATATACGGCGTCCCGAAGTTGACCGCACCGTCATAGCACCCGAACGCGGCGCGCTTGAGCTGCCAGAGCCGTTCGGGGTCGTCAGAGGAGCACCAGCAGAAGTTGTCGAGGAGGGCGATAGCATCCATCGGGACGCCTATCGCAATCAGCCCCCGGACCGCCGCATCGATCGCGGCGATCGCCATCCGGTAGGGGTCGAGCTCGGAGTACATCGGGAAGAGGCCCTGCGAGAGCCCCACGCCCTTCATTGAGCCGGGGACGACCTTCGTGAGGGAGGCGGAGGCCTGGACCCGCCCGGCTCCCTGCACCGGCCCGAGGACGTGGCCGCCCTGGACGGTGTGGTCGTACCGGGTCGAGATGAACTCCTTTGAGCAGATGTTCTTCCTTCCGAGCATCGCGAGGAGGAGGTCGTCGAGCCGGTCGGGGCACCCGAACTCGGGTTCGGGGTAGGTCGTCTCCACGGGCTTCGTCACGAGATGCTTCTTCGGCAGGCCGTCATGGAGGAAGTCGAGGTCGACGTCCATGACTTTTTCTCCGCCGTACTCCACGACGCACCTGCCGGTATCGGTGAACGTCCCGATGACAGTGGCCTCGACCTCCCTCCTCTTCATCAGGTCCATGAACGTCTCGATCTTCTCCTCCGGGACGGCGAGGGTCATCCGCTCCTGCGACTCGGAGATCCAGATCTCCCACGGCGCCATGCCGGGGTACTTCAGCGGCACGCGGTCGAGGAGGACGCGGCACCCGCCCGACTCCTTCGCCATCTCTGCAACAGAGCAGGAGATCCCTCCCGCCCCGTTGTCGGTGATGCTCCGGTAGAGGTCGAGGTCGCGGGCCTCCTTGACGATGACGTCGGAGAATTTCTTCTGCGTGATCGGGTCGCCGATCTGGACCGCGGTCACGGGGCTTGCCGGATCGAGAGCTTCCGAGGAGAAAGTGGCGCCGTGGATGCCGTCCTTGCCGACCCGCCCTCCGACCATGACGATGAGGTCGCCGGGGAGAGCCTGCTTCTCGTGGAGCGGTTTTCCGTTACGGAAGCGCGGCATCACGCCGACGGTGCCGGCGAAGACGAGCGGTTTACCGACGTAGCGGTCGTGGAAGTAGCACCACCCCTGCGGCGTCGGGATGCCCGAGCAGTTGCCGCCCACGTCCACGCCGCGGACGACGCCCTCGAAGATCCTCCGGGGAGGGAGGATGGGGTTTTCCCGGTTCTTGGCGCGGAAGAGGGCCGGTTCGGTATTGGGGTCGCCGACGCAGTAGCCGTAGATGTTGATACAGGGTTTGGCGCCGAGGCCGAACCCGATCGTGTCCCGGTTCACCCCGACGATGCCGGTGAGGGCGCCGCCGAAGGGGTCGAGGGCCGAGGGAGAGTTGTGGGTCTCGACCTTGCAGGTCACGAGGTGCTCGTCGTCGAAGATGATTGCGCCGGAGTTGTCGGTGAAGACCGAGACGCAGATGTCGTCATCCCCTTTCTCCTTGCGGATCGTGTTGGTGGCTGCCTGGATGCAGGTCTTATAGAGCCCTCGCGGGACGTCGTCGTCCATGGCCGATGCAAAGATCGTGTGCTTGCAGTGCTCGCTCCAGGTCTGGGCGAGCGACTCGATCTCGACGTCCGTCGGCCTCCGCCCGAGCCTCCGGAAGTAGTCCCGTATCGCGTGGAGCTGGGCGAGGTCGAGGGCAAGCGGCCCCCTCCGCTCCTCTGTCTCGGGGTCGACGATCCCCTCTTTCCCGATGCGTGCGAGGTCCGCATCGGAGAGGTCGAGGTCCACTGCCCCGGCCGCCTGCAGCTCGTGGAGGCTGACAAAGGGCGCGATCGGGTCCATCCCCTTCTCGCCGTACTCCTCGCGGCTCCTGACGTGGACGCGGTTGACGAGCGGGTTTGCAAGAGCCGTTGTAAGCCTCTGCAGGGACTCGGGGGTCAGGTCGCCGCTCGCGAGGTAGAGCTGCGATGAGAAGACCGCCTCCCCCTCGCCGAACCGGAACCCGAAGTAGTCCTCGAGGGTCTGCTTTGCCGTCGTCCCGGCGTTGTCGGTGACCCCGGGGAGGAACCCGACCTCGATTGCATAATCAAAGGCGGCTTCCGTCGGCCGGTCTACGCAGTATCGCTGGACAACGGGGTTGCTGAGCTGCGCACCGATCTGCGAGAGTTCTTCAGGGGAAAAGTCCCTCCTGGAGGTCGCTATGGTATAGACATCGACGAGGTGCAGCTCGCGCAGGGGGAAGCCCAGCGAGCGGAACCTCTCGGTACGCGTCTGTAGCCGTGGATCGCGGGAGTAGTGCACCTCTATCCGGTGGACGTGAGAGGCCATGTATAAATATGGGTCGGATCTGGTGAAAAGAGCTCCGACGAGGTGGGGGGGGGGGGGGTGTGGTGGGGTTGGAGGGATCTGGGGGGGTTGAGGATGCCTCCGAAGTCCTTACCGAATAATCGCATTTGGGGGTCTTAACCTGCGGCCTGTGCCAAGAAGAAATGGAGATCCCAATCGACTAATCGCGCAACACTTTGGAATCGATATGCAAGTCAGCAACCTCTTTCACACCGGTGGGTTCGGATGGTCAGATACTACACTTGACCGTATGCTGGTAGTGCGGTCATGTCTGGACAACGAGAGTTAAACCTATTCAATTCAGTTGCAATCTAGGGGGTACTGACACTTTTAAAAGCGCCTTTATTCGCTGTAAATCCGGATACTTAACAGGATTTAAGGAGCAATATTCTACAATCATAAGTAACGTGACTTTCTTTGCTACCTCAGAAAAATCGTTTTTATTAATCCTTTTTGCAACAATCTCTGGCCATACATTCTTTTTATACCCCATTAAGATCCCCTGTTTGATCAGAAAAGAGGCCGGATTGTCAATTTTATCACAAACTTCATTGGTAATCGCGGTAAATTTGTCAGAACCTAGGGAACGAACAATCTTGGAAATTATCCCATATGTGAAGATGAAACTTAAATTCCAAAAGATGTTTGTTGCATATTCTCTCCTTTTTTCTTCGCTTAACCCATTATAGGGACTCTTTTCTGTTTCAAGGGTGCTCAATTTTTTTGATATAGCTTCAACAACTTCTTTTTGTTGATCATCACTCTGTATCGCTTCAAAGAATGAAGACAGTATCCTTAGATGAACATTCATGCCATCCGAGAATATCTTCCGTAGTTTTTCTTTCTCTAATGAACCCGCTCGGTTTCGAGTAATACACCCCATAACTTCTACAGTTTTGATAGCCTTCCTCAAATCTTTCTCAGATGAATCATTTTCATCAATATACCCTTCATTTTCTTTATCTTCCAGGGATTGTTCCAGATCGTCTTGAAACTTTAGTCTTTCTGCCCTATTCATTTCAGGTGTTACATTTGCCGCAGGTAAAACCGCTTTCACGATAATGTGCGCTTGTTCATCAAAAAACTTCATTTCACCTTTTGTCAGCGTTGCTGGCCCGTACTCATCAAATAAAGACGATGCAATCCTTTCGATTTCTTCGAGGATAATGTTGCTTTTTGAGTGATGCGTAAGAAATACTGCAATGTACGCGTTGTCATCTACATGAAGATTGTTTAATATGCTCCTAATTGCCCCCATCACGTCAGGTTCTTCAATATGTTCAGAGAGATATTTCGCGACAAAATAGTAGTAGAAACATGAATATCTAAATGAGTAATTGTTGAAACTATCACATGCTACGATTTCGTTTAGGTTTGTAAGTAAGACATCTTCTTCTATTGGAAGATTATATTTAGTCGAATAAAATTGCATAAAGGAGGAAAAACTATCATAAGGCAATTCCTCCTGTTCTTCTTTATACATATAGGAAGCAAATTCCGTCAAGAAATTCATATAGGTATCAATCTCGTCATTCTTCACACCACGCTTTCTTAAGTAATAAACTATAAATGCTTGATAACAATAGCCCTGTGTGGTGATGTCTTGATTAAGTGACATCTCAAATGTTTCATATGTAACTAAGGTAGACAAAACAAAAAATGGATGTGCTGGCATTAACCCTTTTCCCATATTCCTCCCTAGAGTGCTGTATATAAGATCAGTGTTTTTGTCAATGTCCATATAGTAACTTATAGCCTCTTTGTCTGTTAGATTCACCCATTTTTTAATTAACTCATTAATTAATGAGGGTTTAAGTTCTTTCATCCTAAAGGTTGTAAATGAAGAAATAAGCGCTTCATCTTTAATATTTAAACTAAAAATATCATCAACGACGACGACACAGTGGGAGTACTTTACTAAACTCTTTATGTGCTTTTCTTTATCTTTGGCACGGTGAAAATCATCAACTATTGGAATTATCTTCTCTATATCAACATCTTTTTCACTAATAGTGCAATATTGTTCACGAAGAGATTTTGAGATGATATTTTCCATCTTACCCAAAAAAGCATTTCTCTTATCGGATACATAGACCGGAATGAAGTTACGTCTTCTCAACTCAACAAATATTCTCTTACACAAGGTTGTTTTGCCTGATTGATTTTCTCCAGCAAGAATGATTTTTCCATCATTAAAGAGGCTGTCCAATAACTCATCAGAATCTATCGTACTGTGGTTTCTTTTTAAATTATCGTATTTTATCAGTTCGGTGCAGATATAGATATCATCTAAACAAACATTCTCTTTTTTGGGGTGTGCTTTTGCCAACAATTCTGCATCGTGTAAGAACTCCTCAAATTCCGTATTTATTTTTAATTGTCTTATTCTCTGTTCTTTTTCAATTAATTTGATCAATCCCTCGTAAACATCTTGCCATGCTTCCGTTTTATCGCAAAACCGTGAAACTGGCTTTCCATCTGTGGGTAAAGCCAACGACTCCCCAATATCTGGATCTTTTTGCCATCCGCAGTGAGACAAAACAATCGGAACAACTGCAACTCCCTTTTTATTTCTTAATTCAAATGCTTTCTCTTTTTCGCGCCTGCACTCCTCTGAAGCCAGAAAATTTGCTGAGACAAGCAAACAAATAATGTCAGCATCTTCTAATTTATAATCAATTTTTCCGCGAAATTTTTCGCCAACTATTACTGAGTGATCATACCATATTTCGATTAAACCACTATTTTTAAGTGGAGCAATATGAGTTATAAACTCCTCAATATTTGGATTGTCAGGGGTATTGTCTTTATGCGAATAGCTGATGAAAAGATTTAATCTTGCATCCTTTTCCAAGACACTTGCTCCAAGAGTCGTTTCTTCTGATCGGTTCAATTTAAAATAGTCATCCATCAATATCCTCTCTCAAAGCAGCCAGAAACGAATATGGTGCCTAGACGTATAAGAGAATTTCGAAAAGAAATTCGCTATAAGCCTTCGATCCCAACGAGAGATCAACCGATACGAGACAATAAACTTTGGAACAGTCCGTCAGTTAGGAGACCATCGCCTTCCTCAAGGCATCGGCGAGCACGACAACTTGGGTGATACTTATTAAAAGACATTGCCTGGGTTGATGGTGCATCAATTCTCACTAAAATCGAAAAATGATGCGCGCCTGATAACCTGACAAAGTGTGATTTGGAGATCACCGTTTGAAGAGACTTAAGATGCCACAGAGGATAGCGAGGCCCGAATGCACCAGTAAAAGATCGCCACGTCGGTCATAGATGATGCTGTATTCACTGTAATAACATAGCAGGGATCTCTTCATTTTAAGCGCATTTTAAAAATTAGATTCATAAATTACATCTATAGACTCTTTCTCGCCCTGATAATATGTAAAATATCAAAGTAAAAAGGAATGATCTCCTTTGGTGGATCTTCTGAATTGACTAAAGCCCTTCGAAAATCTGATTTTTCATAGAATTCTACAGAGGTCGGTTTGGAGTCAACCGTTAGAATTCTACAACCGACGTTTTCAGTGATGTCTCCGACGATAGAAAAGATTTCGATTAACATATTGGTTCCGACACCGCGATATCGGTAATCGTCGTGGACTGCCAGCCTTGCAATTTTTATTGCTGGATAAAATCGATATTTATAGCCCTTTATTCGATCCCGCCTAACCATTTCCTCTTTTTCGATGCAATCGGTTACAAGTGTAAAATAGCCCAAAAGAGTCCCCCTCCAGAAAACAACCCGGGTGACGGAAAAAAAGCTGTTCTGGCACCGCAATGCATCTTCTTTGAGAAATTCCTCTAAATCAACCTCTTCGGGCTTACTGCGACAAGAAAAAGAATTAACATCAATTCCTTCGTGGAGAGTGATGTACTCCAACTCTTCATCAGGAATTGGTTCTACCATTAAGATCGCTTTTGAGAACGCAACGCGGCTTCCTTAACTAAAAGCTGACCGCGCGTACTTAGGACATTGTGCTCAAGGAATCTCTCGAACCTCCGAGCATCCTCACCCTTTAGTTTCAACCCTAACTCTATAGCCTTCGCCATGACACCCACCCCGCACATGTGGCGTGTTTATAAGTATTACATATGCGATACGATGAGATATACACATCTGAAAAGCGTATATATTTTTCCATTCCTCTCGCCTGGAGCATTTCTCTCCAGTGTTCGTCGCCCCCCCACCGGTGAAATGATCAAGAATACACACTTCAATTTAGAAATAGACTAATAACTTGGCTTTTTTAAGCCCCAGCCGGGCTATACACAGAATGTTCATATCTCCCTATAACATAGTTAGTGCCATGGGAAGCGCTGCCAACGTATTCCACGACCATGGGACCCCGGGCTACTACGAGCATCTGATCACACTGGGCCTTTCTGAAGACCGAATCCAACGGGAGGACGCCGACCTGCTCCGGCGGCATATCAATCATTTACAGGCCACACGGGGCATATCCCCACTACGCGCAACCAAAATCGCTCAGATTATGATCTCCTGGAGGCGGTTCTTTCCGGTCTCCTGGCGAGATGCCACCATAGATGATATCTTCGATGCGAGGAACGCCTTGGAGACTGCCGAGAGTAAGAAGGGGAAGCCCTACAGCAAAAACACGAAGAACGATCACATCCGGATCCTGAAGAGCTTCTATGCGTGGATGATCAAGCGCAAGTTCTCAGACATCGACCGCGAAGACCTCAGGGAGATCCGGGCACCGGGTGCGGATACCAATACCACGGCCCCCGAGGATCTGCTAACGCTCGATGAGATCACCCGGATGATCGAGGCGTGTAAGACCCACCGGGATAAAGCAATTATCGCCGTCCTCTACGAATCCGGAGCCAGGATAGGCGAACTTGCCCGAATAAGATGGGGGGGTGTTCGGTTTGATGAGTACGGGATCAAAGTCTCCGTCCCGGACAGCAAGGAGGATCAAACCCGGTTCGCGCGGTTGCTGATGTCCACCGAATACCTGGCGGCCTGGAGAAACGGATACTACGCAGGGACCCCGACAGGGGATGCCCTGGTCTTCGTAAGTACCGATGGGCAACCCCTCAAATACCGAGCCATAGCCCAAGTGATCACCCGGGCCGGTGAGCGGGCAGGGATTAAAAAGCGAATACATCCACACCTTCACCGAAAGAGCCGGATTACTGAGTTGGTGCGTCGGAATTACCAGGAGTCAGTGATCAAAGAGGCAATGTGGGGTAACCTGGATACGGCGATGTTCAAGACGTATGTTAAGCTCTCCGAGAAGGATATCGATGCTGAGTTTTTAGAGAGGGCTGGCATTGCAAAGAAGGAAGAGAAAGAAGAGAACAACCACCTACCCCGACAGTGCAAATACTGCTTTGCCATGAACGCCCCCACAAGCAAGTATTGCCACATGTGCACCAGGCCGCTCACTGGGGAAGCTGCCAACGCTGTAGACAATATTGAGGGGGCCCTCACACTCCTTGCGGGGAGGGATGAGGCGGCATTAAGAAGTATCGTCCGGCGCCTGATAGCGGAGGAAACAGCAAACCCCTCCAAGGAATAGCCCCTATTAAAATTCTCTTAAATTTTAACCATGCCACAGCATGTACACATACATTGAGGCCAAACCGTCTGACGCCTTGAAATCTATGGCGCACCTCGGAGCGTCTACGAATAGATCACAAAATATTGGTGTCTGACGTTGCCGATTTGTTAAATAATGCCTGATTAATTTTAGCACATTTAAATATAAAATTCCTCTAAAGACATTCGGCATTGTGCACTTTTAGGCTCTTATGACCTAAAAAATTCGACAATGGAGTGTGCAAAAATCTCTCGAAATTCCTGCATATGCAGGTCTCTTGTGACAGACAAAAGTCTGTTATTTTGTCGACCTAACGTGAATTGCGACCTGCACATGCAGTTTTTTCGCCAAAAGCCACCCATATCTTAATGACACATGTAAAACGACATATATTATGCGACAGAAACCGCAATTTGAGCCGCTTTTGAGCACCCACGACGTGGCCGTTATGCTATCGCTCACGCAACCGACTGTTCGTGACATGATCCGACGTGGTGAGATCCGAGCCGCTCGCATCGGGCGACAGACCCGCATAACCGTGGCGGCCCTAGAAACGTACCTGCATGATAGAGGAATTGACCTGTCCACCATACGCCGGGGAGGGGCACCAGCCGCCACAGCCGCCCCCTCATCCGGCGCCGCCACACCCGAACAGACCGACGAACACGGGATCGCTCAGGGGGCGCCAGTACGTTGATCGCATCGACGGATAGCAATTTCGGTAATCGGGTTGCCAGCCTCCCTCTGCCAATCCGGATCACTAGGGAACAGTACGCGGCGCTTTCTCTTTTCCACCGCGCCGTAGCCGCCCACTACCTCGAAAGAGGAACAGGAGAGGTGATTCTTGTTGATAGCGAGCAAAATGAGCCTCTTTGAGTGAAGGAGGACCCTAATGCGAAAATTGAATGAGCCTGCCCCCGCCCCGGGGCAGGCAAGAAATTATAGCATTCCCAGCCCCTCTACGGCACTGGTAACTACTACTAGCACCGTAAACTGGATAATATTTTCCCCGCACGAGCCGTGCGGCACCGATGCACGGCTCCCAGGGGGCCGGTACGCCCGATACGTGACCGACCCCAAGTCAGGGCTCTGGAGGATCGGCGGGGATGGGGTTCGGGAACCAGTGTCCCCATTCGGGCTCGTCAGAATTGAGTTCGGGCGGTATGCCTGCGCTATCACCGTAGCTCTGCCCCGGACGGGGGAGGCCCGGACATTCGAGGGAGACTTGGACCGGATCGCCTCAGAAATTCACCGGGCTGGGGTCCGGCTCGGGTGCCGGGGCGACCGGCAGCCCGTCTACTGGGCGCTCGTTGAATTTTGCCAGGCTGCCCGGCGGCAGGCGGCGGCGCGGGGGGTGGCACAATGAGTCCCCCTTCGGCTGCGGCAGAGAGGGAGGAAACCTACACCCCCCTCCCCGAGGGTTCGGTTCGGACCTGCGTCCAGTGCGGGGCGCCGGCCAGATACGTCCAGACCCCTACGAGCGTCGAGGACGCCGAGCGAGACCGGCCGCGACTCTGCGAGCGGTGCTACCGGCAGCACACCGGGAGCGGGGGATCCTCGCCCCTGGACGACCCGGAGACTTGGAACCCGCCGGAGGGGGACGGAGCGGGGGACGACCCGCAGCCGATCCCGGCGGTCTACGTCGCGCCGCCCGAACCCGATCTGCCCGACCTCCCGCAGCCCGACGACGTTGCCGGACTGAACGACGAGCAGGTTGCGGCCTGGGTAGACCGCCTCTGCGCCGCCGAGGCCGTGCGGCAGCCGGGAACCCGGTACGCCGCGGGGACCCCCGCAGCGGTGCTCCGGGCAACCCTCCGGGACGACCTCGGGGACCCACGGGTCCAGCAGGCGTGGGAGCAGTACCGCGCCGCCCGGCGGCAGGCGTGGGAGAGGGAGTGTGAGACACCGCGGTACGAGGGGGAGCACCGGGAGGTAGCCATTCAGGCGGAGGCTCTGAGGTTGGCAGGCGAGGGGGACAATCCCCACACAATATACCTCGGGCTCCTCATGTTCAACCAGGACCGCTGCCTGCCGCCGATCTACGAGGTCCCCCCGGGATCGGATGGGGAGGTTCGGGATCTCCACGACTTAGCAGAGAGCACGTACCAGAGCCTCCCCCTGTCAGCTCTTCGGGTCGAAGAGATGCCGCAGCGTGTGGATGCGATGCTCGGGGACGGGAAGATTGCCCGGAATGACAGACGGAGCCAAAAGTTGCTCCACGTCATTCAACTCACCAACAGGGAGGGACAAGTTAGGGACGTGATCGCAATCGTCGCCAACGTCGCGTTAGAATCGGTTGCGGTGCGGGTGAGCCCCCGGGGTGGAGTCACACGCTACGAATGCACGTTCGCAGGACTCCCTCGGACCCAGATTCGGATCACGGGGACGTTCAGCGAGGTTGCTGCCCGCCTGGTCGAGGAAGGTTTTGTAACCGCCCCGCACCTCCTACAACCGACCCTCGCGGCGCTGATCCAGCATCTCCGAGAGCATCAGTGGTGCCTGCAGACGGCGGAGGAGCAGTTTCCCGGGTTTTATCCCGCCAAGTACTGTAACGTAGAAACCCTGGAGATGGACCTTGCAGACGGCCTTACTGCGGTTGACCTCAGATTACCGCCGCTGAACCGCGACGAGCTTCGGAGGGCACTCACAACGCTGGATTGGATAGTTCGGGAATGGAGCGACTATGCACCAGGAACAGCCGCACGGATGAGCCTTGCGCTTCGCTGGCATCTGGTAGCTCCGTTCTCGTTCGTCCGCCGCCACCTAAAATTGACACAGGATCTCCTGGTCTTACACGGATCCAGTCAAACAGGTAAGTCGGTAGCGGGTCAGATAGGGTTATCAATCTGGAACCGGAACGATACCAACCACAGAATCTCAAACGGAGCGTTTAACACAGAGGCGCGAGTAGGGGAGTCTCTGGCGAGGGGAACATTCCAGGTGGTCGTTGACGAAGCGGATCTAACGAACGAATCGATCCACGACATCCTGAAAAACGTCTGGGAAAGCCTGTTTTCCAGAACGCCACTCACAGTAACTCGGCAGCAGATCCGCCGTGAGGCCTATGCCGTACCGTGTCTGACAACAAACAAGGGCGCCCCTGTGGCGGACGCAATTAGGAACCGCTGTGCAGTGTTGGAATACAAGCTGTATGATAGAGATCAAACGCTCTCCAAAGGAGAGCGGTTTTCCCGCGAGGCCCTGCCCCGCCTTCCAGAGCTGCCAGCAATCGGAGCCTATGTGGCTGCGGTCGTAATGCGGACCCCGGCAGTTTTGGAGGAGCGAGATTGGGTTGAACTTGGAACTGCCATCCTCTCCCACGCCTACGCGTACGCGGGGCTTGCGGTTCCAGGATGGGTTGCGCTCCAGTACTCGTACCGTCAGGATACGGTATCGGAGGCGGGTGTAGCAGTGGCGCTAGCACTCAGAGACCTGATCACTCGAGTGTTTTCTCAGGAGTTCTCTAAGTATCGAGCACTCTTTGCTGACCGGGCGGATAGGGGTTGGGAAACCGAAATCTGGGACCTACCGCAAAAACTGAATTTGCTCTTGGCGACAGGTTCAATTGGATCGTTCCATTCTGTCCGCCGCTCCGGGGTCGGTCGGCTTACATTAGAGGCCGAGATCGAACGTGCCAGCGAGGTCATCGAGGCGGTGAGAATTGACGCCGGGATCTTTAACGAACCCGAAATTAAAAACTCGCCCGAGGTTATCAGCAACCTCCATGGCGACCTTGGGAACCTAGCACGGATTCTTGGAGTTGAAAAGCCGAAGGTGCAAAACCTTGTAGGGCTTGATGGTAAGCGGACTAAGCGAGTATCCATCACCATTCCGAAAGCGGTTCTGATCTCGGTAATCGAGAACGCTACCGGATCGACTGACGACCTCTAAATCTCCTTTTTTCCAGACTCTCACCAATCTCTGTAATGGTGAGAGTACCTAAATCTACAAGCATGGAGTTTTAAACTCACATACTCCCATTTTAACCGCACTTTGTTATCAAGGTGAGAGAGGTGAGAGGGTGAGGTACTCTCACCTTACAGCCCCGTTCTGTCCTTTGATTGTTTATTCCTCTATTATTATTATTTGTACTAGGTGAGAGTACAAAGTACAGGGGTATATACTATAGACGTAATCTCTCCTACACATACGTTAGATCACACATGAGAGTGTATCCCAGGAAAAGTACTCTCACCTTGGAAAATATCCATTTTAACCCATTATAGGCCACTATTTCACAATCTGAAAGCGCCAAGGTGAGGAAATTTGTACTCTCACCTTGGAAAATTCCCCCGAACCCACCTCCCCCATGCCCCTCTGGCTGGCGATCTCTCCTCTACCCTATCCTGGAGGTCGTCTCGCCGGGATATCGGCCGTCCTATTTCTTCAGCGAGGCCGCCCCCTCGCCCACGTACCTTGCACCTTGCACCTTGCACCTTGCACCTTCCACCCCCCTCCCCGGGTGCATTTCCGGCTCCCCCCAAAAAAGGCAATTCTTGACCCCGACAAAGGGGTCACTATATAAAAAGATGCAATTTTTTGCCGGTTTGTCTCGCAAAGAGGCAATATTGAGCGTCGTCTAACTCGAAAAATATGAGACTTATTCCCTCAGGTACCTTCCCCCGACCGCGACGAACTGCTCCGGCTTTTTCACCGTATCATACTTCCGGATACGCTCGAGTTCGAGCGCCATCCAGGCCCTCTTTCTCGCCTCGCCCTTCCGGACCCTGATCCCCTGCCACCGCTCCTGGTTCTGCACGTAGGCTCTGGCCTCCTCCCTGGTGAGGAATACCGCGTCGCCGAAGGTCTCGAAGAACGCGAGGGGGTCTTCGCCGATGATGATTCGCTTGATCGTCGCTTCCCCGACGTAGCCGGTATCCTCGTGAGACTGGTAGAAGACGAGTTTCATGCCCGGCTTGAGTTCTTTGAAGACAGTGGCGGGTTTGATGAAGACGGCTTTTCCTTCCTCAAAGAAGCGCTTCATATAGTGTTTGGGAATGGGGAAGGTGACGCCGGTTATCTCGCTCATACACTTCCTCCTTTACTTCTGACTCATTATCAACTGGTAGTCTTCTTCGGGGATGGTCCGCATCGCCTGACCCCTAATATGCCCGGACCACTGCGTCTTGTTGGTGATGAAGGCAAGTCTCGGGATGAGAGGCTTGAACTCGACCGGCGGATCAAAGATCCTGATCGGGCGCAGTTTGATCCGTAGAGGGAAGGTCTCGTTCCCGAGCTTCGGAGGAGCGATGAAGACCTTTGATGAATCTTCATAGACCTCTGATACAATCTCGAAACACGCGGCGATTGCTGGTGGGAGAGTGGTATCCCTATCAACCACCTGCTGCCCGACATAGACAAGCAGGGTGTCGCCGGGCTGGGTCTTGCTGATCTGGTTGATGTATCTTTTCGGGACTCCCCAGATCTGTCTTTTGATCGTGATCTCCGAGTTTGCACGGTTGGATATTGCAAGCCAGTGCTCCATGTGAGACACTTGTTCTTCTGAGATAAAAAGAGAATTGCTTATGGTGTTTGGAAAAAGAACGTCTCTCTAATTCCAGTTACCTCTTTGGGGCAATTAAACCGGGTGGGCCTATGGGATATCGTTCAGGAGACATTGTAGCGTTGAGAAGCCGCCTTTGGCGGCTTGATTCGGTCGAAGGAGACATCCTCTGTGCAACGTGTATCGATAGCGAGTCCGCAGAGCGGCACCGTTTTTTTACACCGTTCGAGAGGATTGAAAAAGGGCAGATTCGTTCCCCGGACCCGGAGAGGATAGGGGATGTTGCGACTAACCGTATGCTGGTTCAGGCATTCCGATATTCCATGGTCCATGGGACTGCGCCGCTGATGAGCCTGCGGAAAAGTGCCGTCATCCCGACCGAGTACCAACTGGCTCCCGTGATTATGGCCCTGAACCAGGGGGCACGGGTTCGGATGCTGATTGCTGATGATGTCGGGCTTGGTAAGACGATCGAGGCCGGGCTTATCGCTTCTGAATTGAAGTCCCGGAACCTGGCATCCCGGATCCTCATCATCTGCCCGCAGAACCTTCGAGGGCAGTGGAAGGATGCACTCCAGTATTTCTTCCAGATTGATGCAAAGATCTTCTCCTCAGTGCATCTCCGTGGCCTTGAAAGAGGTATTCCACCAGGCGCAAATCCCTGGGCTTACTATCCGTGTATCATCACCTCCATCGATTACATCAAATCCGAGCGGATCCGCCCCTTTGCGATCAGCGCAGACTGGGACCTTGTGATCGTCGATGAGGCACATCTCGTTGCAAAACCCCACCAGAGTGCCGAGAAGGAGAGCACTGGCATGCTCCGGCACACCCTGGCAAAGGAGATCGCGAAAAAGACAAAACATCTCCTGCTGCTCACCGCAACGCCCCATAACGGTTATACCGATACCTTCGCGAGCCTCCTTGTCATGCTCGACTGCGGGATTGTAACTGGCCCACTGCATGAGCCGGTGATCAACCGGGCTCTAGCGAAAGACCATGTCTGCCAGCGGCGGCGAAAAGATGTGGTTGACTGGTTCCGTTCCCACGCTGCTGAAGATAATCCGTTCCCTGACCGCGACCAGAAGGAAGTTGCCGTCGATCTGGCGTTCCCTGAGGAACACACGATCATAAACGAACTCAGTAACTACGGAACCGGTCTGCTCGATCTCGCAAGGCAGGATGACCGCACCGAGGTCAGAATGATGGCCCGGTGGGTGGTGCTGCACCTCCACCGCCGGGGGCTCTCCTCCCCACGTGCGCTACAGATATCACTTGAAAACCGGCTCAAGCGGATCGAGGAGAAGATCCGGGAGAAGGACGATAGGCAGGATCAGGCTATCTCGGAGGGGCATGCGAAGGCAGTCGCCCTTGATGAAGAAGGGGACGGCGATCTCTCTGATGAGGAGGCGTCCGAGCGTGTCGACCAGGTGATCTACGGGAGCCTGACAGTACTGGAAGCGGAAGCGGAGCGTCTCCGGGACCTGATGAAGATGGCACGGGACGTGACCCCGGCAAAGGACAGCAAACTCCGAGAACTCACCCGGAGAAATGGCTACCTGGACCTGGCGATGCGAGGACAGTATGGCCCGCGTAAGGTCCTGATCTTCACCCGGTACAAGGATACGCTGGACTATCTCGTGGCGGAGATGCCGAAGCGGCTGAAGAGCATCAATCCTGCGCACGTGTTTGCCGTGTACGGCGACCTGAACGAGAAAAACCGGCACGAGGTGATGGATGCGTTCATCGAGGCGGAGTATGGGGTTCTGGTCGCGACCGACTGCATCAGCGAGGGGGTGAACCTCCAGCATATGGCAAATCAGGTCATCCACTACGAACTGCCATGGAACCCGAACCGGCTTGAACAGCGGAACGGCCGGCTGGACCGGTACGGGCAGCCCGAGCGCGAGGTTCATATACGGACGCTTGTGATGCGGGATACGCTCGATGCAAAGATTCTCCGGGTGCTGTATGAGAAGGCCCAGCAGATCCGGGAGGATTATGGGTTCTCTCCGCCGTTCTTCGGCGACGATGCAGACGTGATCTCCCTTATTGGGGAGATGGGGTTGGACGTCGACCTGCCGCCGGCGCAGCGGACGCTGTTTGATTCGTACCAGGATGGGCCCGGTTCGAGGCAGCTGGTCGATCCGTTTAGCGAGGAGACTATCGAGAAGATCAAGAGCGAGAGTTTCTACGGGCAGACCGGTGTCGATCTCGAGGATGTTCGGGCCCGGATGGCGCTCTCGGAGCAGGTTATCGGGACGGAGAAGGACTTCGAGCACTTCGTGAGATACGGGCTTACCCGCTTCGGCTGCACGATCACGGAGAACTGTGACCGCAACCGGACGGTGCGGGTTCTGCTCTCCGATGCTCTGGTGGTCCCGGGCCTTCCTGAGGTGATCGAGAAGGCTACGTTTGAGAAGCGAATCGCCCTTCAGGAGATCGGTATCGAGCAACTGAATACGGGACATCCGGTGGTGCGCCGCCTGATCGAGCTCGTCAAGCGCGATGTCTTCTCACCGGAGACGGAGATGTACGGCAGGGTCTGTGTGGTGGCGACCCCGGATGCGGCGCACGTGACGGCATTATACCACTTCCTCGTGCGCTATAGCATCGGCGGGGCACCCCCCTCGCTGGTGGGGGAGATCGTGCCGGTAGCCTGCGATCTGGTCACGGGGTCTTTCCCGGGCGAGGAGGAGGCCACCGGTCTCGACCGTGTGGAGATGGTGCCGTTGCCCCCCGGGCGCGAGGCGAGTGTGAAGAAACACCTTGTCCGGGCGCTTGCCGAGGAGACGTGGTCCCTGGTCTTTACCGAGCGGATCGAGGCTCGGCGTCAGGAACTGGTGGCTGAACGGGAGGCATTGAGGCAGCAGCTCGCGGCGGTCTATCCCGATCCCGAGTGGCTTGGAGGTGCCGCCGAGGTCTCAGTTGCCTCCCACGATCTGATATCGCTGCGGTTGCTTGAGCCGGTGCCGGCGGCGGGGGTGCGGCGATGAGAGGCAGAGAGCAGTCCTTTGTCCGCGTCTCGGGCGGGATCGTCACGGAGCATTTTGCTTCCCTGCTGCAGGACGAAAAGCACGGGTTTGAGTATGCCCGGCCGATGACGTTCGTGCGGCCCTGGCGGGAGGAGGACCTTCCGCCACAGGATGAGGCGCAGTTCCTTGCGCAGGTCAGGGATGTATGGGAGCGGCTCCTTCGCCGGTTTGACGAGAAGTTCCGGGATATCTGGTCCGGAAAAATGAGCGCGGAGGAGGTCAGGCGCCTCTGGCAGCGGCCGGTGCTGGACGCGCTTGGGTTCGAGCCGACGTCCACGACGAAGCAGATTGTGATCAGTGATCGGCTGAAATACCGGTTCTCCCATCGGGGATGGTTTGCCCGCGAGGGTATTCTGAAACCGCCGGTGATCCATATCCTTCCGCCGGGGACGGACCCCGGTGCCCGCCCCTCCCGCGGGGAGCCTTCACCGCACGACGCCCTGCAGGACTGCCTGAACCGGCACGACGCGACCTGGGCTGTGCTGATGAACGAGACGGTGATCCGGATCCTGCGCGACTACCATCATACGACGGTCCCCGGATACATCGAGTTCGACCTCGAAGGGATATTCCTGAACCGGAGCTTCACTGAGTTCCTTGCGCTCTACCGGTTCTGCCATGCAAGCCGGTTCGCCCGCGATCCTGCGACCGGCAAGGAGCCACTGGAGAATTATTATGAAGTTAGCCGGCAGGCGGGGGAGAAGGTCGGTGAGAGTCTCCGGGCGAATGTGGTCCGGGCGATCGAGGAGTTCGGGAACGGGTCCCTGGACGGGTCGCTGATCGAGCGGCTGCGGGGCGATGATGAGGCGTGCCGGGCGTACTACCAGGAGATCCTGACGGTGGTGTACCGGATCATCTTCATGCTCTTTGCGGAGCAGCGGGGGATGCTTGGCGGCGGGGACCACGGGGACCTCTTCCTTGAGGAGTATTCGATCACATCGCTCAGGGAGCGGGTGGATGCGTTCGAGGGCCGGGATGACCGGAACACCGACCTCTGGGAAGGGCTCTCTGTGACGTTTAGGATGCTCGAAGAGGGGGTGCCCGAACTCGGGGTGAACGCGTTTGATGGGATGCTCTTTTCAAACGACGGGGTCCGGTTCCTGAAGGACACGAAGTGCCGGAACACTGCGCTGATGAACGCTATCCGGTCGCTGACCTGGACGGTGCCGGAGACCGGAAGGGGGCAGAGAGGTCACGGGCGGCAGCGGATCAGTTACGCCGACCTTTCGGTCGAGGAGATCGGGGCGATCTACGAGAGCCTGCTCGATTACACGCCGCGGATCACCACGGGGTTTGAAGAGGTCGAAGGGCGGGAGTACCGGCCCGGCCAGTTCATGCTGGACCCCCGGGGATCGGAGCGGAAGACCACGGGGTCGTACTACACGAACCCGGACCTGATCGCGGAGCTGATCAAGAGCGCTCTTGACCCAGTGATGGCCAACCGGCTCTCCCGGGCAGGGCCGGACCCCGCAGCCCGGGAGAAGGCACTGCTCTCGATCCGGGTATGTGATCCGGCATGCGGGAGCGGGGCATTTTTGATCGCGGCGTCGAACCGGCTCGGCCGGGAACTGGCGAAGATCCGCACCGGGACGGAGCTGCCTTCGGCTCAGGAGGTGCAGGCAGCCCGGCGGGACGTGCTCTCCCACTGCATCTACGGCGTGGACTTGAACCCGATGGCGGTGGAACTCGCGAGGGTCTCACTCTGGATCAACGCGCTGGTAGGCGATAAGCCGCTCTCCTTCCTTGACCACCATATCAAGTGCGGGAACTCGCTCGTCGGGGCGACGCCGGAGTTGATCGCGGGAGGCATCCCGGACGAGGCCTACACACCGGTGGAGGGAGACTCAAAAGAGGTCGCGAACAGGATTAAAAAGGCAAACCGGGAGCAGCGGCAGACCCGGACGTTTGAGGAGTTCTCCGCCCGGTCGAGGGTGCTGGAGGCCTGTGCCGGACGGTTTGCGGCGCTCGCGGAGGCCTCTGAAGACGACCCCGACAGCGTCGAGGCGAAGAAGACCGAGTACAAGCGGCTCATCGCCTCGTCCGAGTATGCAAAGGAGCGCCTGGCCGCGGACTGCTGGTGCGCCGCGTTCTTCTGGCCGCTGGATGCGGAGTACGCGAGAACGGCCCCGACGACCGCGACGGCGCGGATGGTGCAGGCGAGCGGGGGAGGGATGCTCGTTGAGGATACGCTGGACGAGGTACGGCGTATTGCAAACGAGCACCGGTTCTTCCACTGGCACCTCGAGTTCCCGGAGGTCTTTGCGGACGGGGGGTTCGACTGCGTGCTCGGGAACCCACCGTGGGAAGTTATGAACCTCAATGAGAAGGAGTTCTTTGCATTCAGGGCACCGGCGATCGCAGAGGCCCCGGGTGCAAAACGCAAAAGACTGATTGAAAACCTGAAAAAATCAGATCCTCCGCTCTATAATGAGTATATATCTGCCTTACGGGACGAGCAAAGGTCAACATTATTTATCCGAGGATCGGGACGCTTCCCGCTGACGGCGGTCGGGAAGACCAATACTTACAGTATTTTTTCCGAACTAGCCCGGAAGATTATCTCATCGAGGGGCCGGGCGGGGATCATCGTGCCAACCGGGATCGCGACCGATGCAACGACGGCTCCGTTCTTCGGTGACATGGTGGAGTCAGGGTCGCTTGTGAGCCTCTATGACTTTGAGAACAAGGAAGTGATCTTCCCGATTCACCGCAGTTTCAAGTTCTGCCTCCTTACGATGGCTGGGAGCGAGGCGGCCACCGGGGCCTTCGACCTCGCCTTCTTCGTTCACCGGATCGGCGACCTTCACGACGATGACCGGCACTTCACCCTCACGCCGGAGGAGATCCTGCTCATCAACCCGAACACGAAGAACTGCCCGATCTTCCGGTCGAAGCGGGACGCCGAGATCACGAAGGCGGTCTACCGGCGGGTGCCGGTGCTCGTGAACGAGGGAAAAGGCGAGGCGGGGAACCCCTGGGGGGTCTCGTTTAAACAGGGATTGTTCAACATGACCAGTGATTCCCACCTCTTCCGCACGCGGGACGAGATGGAGGCGGCGGGGTTTTTGCTCGGTGGGAACCAGTTTGTGAAGGGGGAAGAGGTCTGGTTGCCGTTATATGAGGGTAGAATGATTAATCATTACGATCATAGAACTGCATCCGTTGGAGTGAATCCAGATAATCTATATCGCTCCGCAACAACAATTCAGACAAACGGCTCTGAACACGGCGATCCTACTTTTTGTGTACTGCCAAGATATTGGGTTAGCAAGAAAACATTTCAGGAGTCAGTGAGATCTCAGCATCCTAATTCGTATTTTATTGGATTTAAGGACGTTAGTAGCCCCACTAACGAAAGAACATTTATCAATGCTATCATTCCCTTTACCCCAGCGGGGAACAAAGTACCATTACTTCTAACAAATTGTGCCAAAGTGACCGCGATCCAGTTTAATTCAAATCTTAGTTCACATATTTTTGATTTTACCGCTCGACAGAAAATGGGGGGAGTCTCATTGAATTTTTATATTGTTGAGCAACTCCCCGTCCTCCCCCCCTCCGCCTATACCCCCACCCTCACCAACTTCATCGCCCCCCGCGTCATTGAGCTCACCTACACCGCCTGGGACCTCGAAGCCTTCGCCCGCGACGTCCTCGCCGAGGTGGGCGTGACGCAGTGGAACGCCTGGTTCCCGCAGAACCCCGTAGGCGATGACGGCACGCCCCGGCCGTTCGCCTGGGACGAGGAGCGGCGGTTCGACCTCCGGTGCGATCTCGACGCCCTCTACTTCCACCTCTACGAGATCTCGCGGGACGACGTCGACTACATCATGGAGACCTTCCCCATCGTGAAGCGCAGGGACGAGGCGGCGTATGGGAGGTACCGCACGAAGGAGGTCATCCTCCGGAAGTACGACGACCTTGCCCGGGAGTTTGTGCGCGTGATGCGGGCCGATCTTCCGGAGAAGGACGGGAAGCCTGACTGGACCGCGCTCATCGCCGGCGGCGAGAGCGAGCGGGTCGAGTTCAAGGAGTCGATGTCATGGGACCGGGGGCAAAAGCAGCGCAACAAAGCGCTCGAGCACACCATCGCGAGAACCCTTGCGTCCTTCATGAACACCCACGGCGGGGTGCTCTTCGTCGGTGTCGACGACGCCGGGACGATCGTCGGACTCGACGGCGACCTGAAACTCTCCCAGCGGAAGAACGAAGACGGCCTGCGGCTCCGGTTCGACGACCTGGTGAAGCAGTACCTCGGCAACCGGTTCCTCCCCGGGATCATGATCCACCCGCTCGAAGATGGCGGGAAGGCATTCTGGGCGGTTGAGGTCAGGGCTTCTAACGAGCCGGTGTTTGTGAAGAACAACGGCGACGACGAGTTCTGGATCAGGGGGACGTCGTCGTCGCGGAAGCTCTCGCTGAGCCAGGCCGTAGAATATATAAAGACTCACTTCGGTACCTCTTCTCAAGGAACGAATCCGGATTCCAAAGGATACTAAGGAGCGAAAAATATGGTGGAGGTTTTTGTAAGATCTGATGGGGTAAAACTTGAAATTCTCTATCCGCCGTACTGTGTGGTGTGCGGCAATCCGATCCCGGACAGTTTTGCGAAGGCTCCTTACTGTGGAGTATGCAAAGATAGTCCGGAGAAGTACGATCCGCCCTTCCGTGTCCGGGCATTCGGGAAGTATCTCTTTGAAGGCGAGTATCCTAATGACAGACTGAGTAAGGATATCCGCAGAATGAAGACAGATTCAACCATTATCCCGCTTCTTCAGGAGTGCTTGTATTACTCTATGGATCACCAGTATCCCGAACTGCGGGAGCTTGATGTCGTAGTCCCGGTAATGGGCGGGTCCAGTGGTAGAGGTTACAATCAGGCAGCACTCCTTGCCCAGGGTATTGCCTCCCGATATAATCTCCCGTGCAGGGATGTGATCTATACGAAGGCGCCTTATCGGCCAATGCACGAAATACATAACCTGGCAGAGAAAGAGAGAGAAATCGCGGGAAAAATTGGATGTAATTACCAATTTGAAGGTGAGTCCATCCTCCTCATCGACGATACATGCATTGATATGGTGACAAAACGTGAGTGTACTCAGGTGCTGCAAGCTCATGGAGCTGGGGATGTCTGGGCACTTGTTCTGGGGCGGATGGTTAACAGGAGACATTTGGGCTTCTTGAGGAGATACAATGGATAATTTCTTCAGACAAGAGACCGCACTGCTCGCCTGCCTCAACGACAACCAATCCTTGAAAAAAAGGGAGAATATTGATTACTTCCGCGATCCGGCATCTATTCGCAACATATTCACCGATATCTTTGAAAATTACTCAAGCGCGCACAGAGACTATCCGGAAGTAATCTTGCCCGTTATTGAAAAAGCTGAAGTTGCCCGGGAAAAGCAGCTCCTCGATCACTATATTGACGTCATCAAGCGATATCGACAGAAAAGCATCCATATTCTGCAAGTGACTGATAGGGATTACCCGCTGAAACTCGCGAGAATCCCTGATCCACCCTTTATGATCTATATAAAGGGCAGGATGGAAAGCCTTTCAAGACCTGCGGTTGCAATTGTCGGTACACGGGATATCAGTCCAGATGGTGCTGAGAAAGTCCAAGAGATTGTCGGATTCTTTGTACAACTCGGATATACAATTGTCAGTGGACTGGCGCTTGGAACGGACGCATGTGCTCATAAAGCCGCACTGGATCTTGGCGGTGAAACCATTGCGGTGCTTCCTGGAGATATTGAAAACGTTGTTCCAAAAGAGAACCAGGAGCTCGCCGAGAGGATATCCAAATCAGGAGCGCTCATTAGCGAGATTACCCTTCTCACGAAAATGCACAGAGGCCGATATATAGAGAGAAACCGTATCACGAGTGCCTTGTCCAAAGCCGTGATCGTGATCGAAACTGGAGAGTCCGGTGGCTCAATCCGGCAGGCTGAAACTGCTTTCAAGCAGGGGACGCCCGTATATGTGGTAAGGCCCGATAACACGAATGAAAGGGCAGTCGCCGGGTTTGATAAATTAGTCTCGGAAGGAGCAACTCCTATCAATAATCTGTATGACTTGTCCGCACACTTCGGAAAAGCGCAGAATACTACTTCACGAATGACAACACTCGCAGATTTTTCATAATTTAGCCCACACCTCCTATTTCAGAGTCCTTTTCTCTCGAAACCCCCCTCACTCACCATATTCCAAAAATCCCTATCCTAATTGGAGTATTTGCGGGTAAAACTGATGAGTGGGGAATCAGGTGGTGCTGGATTTGGATATTAAGGCTTTTCATGCATTATCTTCTGCAGCATCTGATTTACTTCCTGTATCGGGATTAACCCTTTCGAGGTGATATCAAAGGTCAGGAACCCGACCGGAACAATCTGCTGATCGCGGAATGCTTCCTCAAGCCAGAGCAGATCGCTCATATGTCTAATTGCGGCGACATTATCGATGACAATGTAAACTCTTGCAGAATCGCGATTAGATCTGTACTTCGCTATAGTCTCCGACAAATGGGCGATGAGCTCTCTCCCATTTCTATCTCCAGCAAACAGCGTCTCTATCTCGTAATACCCATTGCCTTTCTTATCAAAAACGTCTGGAATGAAGTGTTCGGCACTGAAACTCGAATCTTGGGGTTTTTCAGTAAATATGGCTTCCTCTATCTCCGTAATATTCTTCAACTGATATTTTTCAGAGAGGTATCGGACAACATAGCACTTCATCCGATAGTGTTCATCGGACTCTTTGGATCTCTTTTTTGTTACTATCTGGTATAGCCTATTTTCTGCTTTGGTGAATGAGGAGAATTCTTTCTCATATTCCCCTCTACATATTTTGTTGAAGACTGCGTCTAAGTCATGTGAGGAGATATTCGTCTCTCTTCTTCCCTTATTTCGATTATACTGAATGACTACTCGAGGTTCTTCCTGACCTTGCCTACAATTTCCCCAGAAAACTGATGAAATCCATCTCTTTTCATCTATTGAATGGGAATTGGGCTTAACAACAAGAATGTCCAGGGGATGGCCGTTCTCGTGCGCGAGTTGCTCTTGAATCACTCGCCGGTAAGCCTCAAAATGATCCTCTCTCCGGGACTTGAAAATAATGAACCCATAATCTGCAGCAATTGCTCTCCCTATGAAGTCACGCAGGTTTTTGGGTTTCAACCAATTCTCTACATCCGCCTGATTAAAGTAATCAAAATCCAGCGTGATAAGGTGACGGCCTGGATCTGCCCACTTGTCTAAATAGATCACAATGGTTTCGTCCAGCCTGCTGACAGGCTGTAATCTCGGATCACCGCCTACCTGTTCCCGGTAGATACGTAGACAGCAGGTCTCAAAACTGGCCAGGGTATTATCCTCAGGTCGCTCTTTGTAGAGAATGATCTTTGGCCGCCGGGTCGATAGATCGTCGTTTTTGATCCCAAACAGGTACTGCATGACCTCTGGAGGCTCCTCAGGTATGCCGGTGCCCCCTCCGGGGGGTGAATCTGGCAGGGTTGTTTCCGGGGTTTCCTCTATGTCTTCTCGATTAACTGAAGTCTGCTCACGGAGTGTTGCGTATGTAGTGACCCAGCGCTCCTGAACATCGCTAACACATTCAGTCCAGGTACTATGGAGAACTGGAGCTGACTGTTGAAGACTCACCACAGGGACGTAAAAGCGGACATCTTCTTTTGGTATTGAGGGAATGTGATCGTCCAGCACAACTCTGTTCATGGTGATACTCCCCGGCCGTAAGCGGAGTATCGGCACGCTCAGGTCCAGACTGCTATGCCGGTGGATTTCAGAAATGGTGCAGTCAAATTCAATCTTGGAGAAGTATTCTTTTGCTTGTCCCGGTAACTTGACAATTGGGACGCTAACCGCAATATGTTCGCCTTCAAAATTAGAGAAATCTAATTCCAGCCCGTCATTCCTACCAGATTCTGGTTCCCGCCCGATATCTGCACTTATGCCCGGGGGGTGTCCATCGGGCATCTGCCCGCTGTTCTCTTTATTCACTTCCATGGACATGTAAGAACCACCCTTTACGATTCTTCGGACCTCTCATTAGTCATAATGGGTGAAACAAACGTACAGCGTTGACCGATATCCAACCTCATTTCTCTCGTATATTGTGTGTGGCTGATGACTTATCCCCAGACTCACCAGACCTATGAAGAGATAAGGAGCAGCGATACGGAGGAAATGCTGAAGGCTCATTTCACATGCACGGTAAAAGTTTCTCGAATTTCCGGCATACCCCAGAACATTGAGACCGTTATCAGTGAGGTAGTAACCCCGTGCTTCAAACGCCTCATTCATTGGTTTCAGACCGGGATTACTCGTTTGGACGCTTTTGATGAACTCATCCCGAAGAGATGGAACTTGACCGTCGAATAATGCAAAGGTGGATAACTTATCCCAGCCAATCTGACTCAACTTATAAAGGCTGTCAGCGAATCCCTCTGGTGTATGTCCGATCAAAACCATATCGCCCTGATACGCTGTTTTGTCAACCTCGGGGATATCGGCCACTACTAGCCCTAATACATCTGCCACCGCGTCGAAATGTGTTCTTAACCGCGGATAGGCTTCAAGAAGGAAAAATTTTGGCGTTAGGCGAGTACTCATGGCAAAGAACGTATGATAGTTGTATGTCGCTGAGATCTTGATCAATTGAGAATATATCGTCTCGAATTCGTCTATAATACTCTCTGGTTCCTGAATGAAACCGCTGAGAACATCCTCATCAATTTCAGGAAGATCATGGCCTACCGCTCTGAGCATGTTACCGCTTAAACTGAGAACCTTGCTCAACCCATCAGGGATCAGCGGTTGAGAGAAGTGAACCTCGATATGGTAGAGGGTTTCAGTACCGGGCTCCTTACATAACGAAACCCAGAGATGTGGATCGATGTAGACCCCAATACGTTCTTTATACAACCTGGCTAGGCTATTCTCAGCATATTCACCATCTGGGGTTATTCCCCCGAGAAGTATCTTCTGGATACCCTTATTCTCTAAAAACGCGTCTGTAAAAGAACTCTCCAATTTCCCCTTTAAATATTGAGAGAACTTAGTAATCTTAAGCGCTGCAGTGTGGAGGGGGAGAATCTCCGAGGTGGCAAATTCTTTCCAAGCGCCCTTATCGGTATAATCGAAACCAAGCACTTCATCATACGTGGTCATATCCAGCACCAGACAACCGAGTGGTTGGTGAATAAGGCGATATAACTTCCGTTTACATCTTAAAATACGAATGCGATGTCTTACCTACCTAGGCAACCGGAAAACTGGAGAAAATTCCACCATCACTAAAAATAGTTCCAATATGGAGATTTTCGTTGTGCTGGCCGATTTATTGAGAGGGCGATCGTTCGGACGTCCGGCTGTCCATTTTTTCCTTCAGATCAATATCCGCCCTCCCAACCCAGATGTATCCCGCAATCACGCAGATTGGGAATCACCGCCTGATCTGGAGACTATGCCGATGATATCGTTGATGATCTTCACCATCTCGCCCCTCTTCTCCATCACTTCATCCCTGCTGTAGAACGAGATGTGCGCCGCCCCATTCCGCTCAAGAGAAAGGTCCCGGCACAGTTTACCGAGCTCATTGAGAGTATTCATAGAGAACCCTCTCTCCTGTAGCATATCAGAGAACGCTAGGGTAACCGGGTTTGCCCGGGTCTTCCTGATGTCGTTGCTGAGGTATCCCCACTGACCAAGGGCAAGCGACTTTTCATCGTTACCAAGCACAGTCTTCAGGGTGAACGGGAGGCGAGGAATCTTCTTTTCATCAAACCCCTTCCAGAACATTGCCCGGACTCCATCATGCGGGTCACTGCAGAACATGTTGTCCGACCGGATCCGTTCACGGATGGGAAGAAGAAGGCTCTCATGAAGCAGTTTCTCAACGCCCTTCCCGTACTGAATAACAACCGGTCCGAGATCGTAGATCCCCCTCTCAGGCCCCTTATACACGCTGAAGAGCAGCCAGTCCCCGGTCCTGAAGATAGAGCGGATCTCCTCCGAACTGATGCGTGGTAAGCCGATGACGTGGGCTGAGAGCATATCGATCTCCCCTTTAAGATCTCGATACGCCTCATTATCAGGATCCAGCTCACATGCCTTGCTGATATCGGCGCTGGCGCGGTCATATTCCATCAGACAGGTGTGGCAGCGTGCCATGCCGACATACACATCAGGAAGTTCCGGGTCGTTCTCCTGTGCGTGCTTGAACCACTCAACCGCGGCTCTGTGATCGCCTTCCATGAAGAACGACTCAGCGATCATACAGAGTATCCGAGTTCGTTCAGATGGAGTTTCAGTCCTCTCAAGAGCTGCCTGGAACCATTGCCGTCCCTCACTGCTCATACTGTGCCCGAGAAACGCATCTCCTATAAGGAGAGCCGGGTTGCCGGGAAGACCTATCGAGATGAATTCACCTATAAATGCCTGTATAAATTGGGTCGAAAGAGTGGGATTATGCCACGTTGCCGTCTCATACACTACCGGTTTAAGGACAACGTCATATGCCTGCTCACCTTCCTCACAATGTCTGCCGCCCCAACAGTGGAAGGCGGTGCGGATCGACTCGATCGCCTCCGGGACTACCTCCCCACTGGCCCACGTGCTGAGCAGTGCAATAGACATCCAGCGGAACGTATCCTCTTCGGGTTCATCTCCATACTCCACAGCACGCCGATAGAGTTCGATTGCCTGACCGATCTGTCCCTTATGCCTGTATAGAGCCGCCTTCTCCTGATACAGTGCTGAAGTTGGGCGTAATAAAATGAGTCGCTCAATCCACCGGGAGGCATCTGCATGTTGAAATGATCGAACCGCATTTACATAGCGCCGCCCATAGACCTCTGCCCGCTCGCGGGCTTCGATATCTCTGATCCCGTGGAAGTCGGTGTCGTCGAGATTTATATTGAATAACTCCAATCTTTCAAGCGATGGGCCGAGTTTGGGATTGTCCAGATCAGCCAGCGATGTAAACTCGATGAGATAGGTATATTCCAGATCATGGTGTCCAGTTCGGCGGCAGGCCTCAGCGAGATTGTATATAACGGATGCGCGAATCTCCGATGGACGTTGTTTCGCATCCATCTCAATCCTAGCGATCTCCTTTCGAAAGACCTCGCTTCCGCTCATATAATACCGCATCTCGGCGCAGTTCTTCCGCTCAATAAGCTCCTTATAGATGCGATTCGCGAGATCGAGTTTCTTTGTCAGCTTCAGGGCGATCTCATACCACTTAAGGGCGGCTTTGTAGTCCTCGAATTCGCGATAGCAGGTTGCAACGGCACTGGCAATGAAATATTTTTTGTCCCCGATCTTCTCGCGCGAGTATGCATACTCCCCTATCTTTGCGGCATGCTCATAGAGGGTTGCATAGAACAACTGATTCTGTTTGTTCAGAAAATACCATGACAGATCCAGACCCAGATTGGCAAGTGGAGACAGCATATCCTCCCTTATCGTGAAGGGATAATCTCCGTTCAGGACCGCCACCTTTTCTTCACGGGACAGGGTTAAAAACCACTCATATCCTGCGATGGTAGTCAGGTCAACCTCAAACTTCCAGAGGGCCGCAGGGTCCTTGTGCTCGGCATACAAGTCAATTATACTCTCCCCAAATATCGCCTTTTCAAGCGTATGCTGGAATGGGAGCATCCATACAATGCACTCATGAAGGGACATCTCAGGGAGGGCCTGATCACTTGTGGCAAAGTACCTCCCCCGGAACTTGAGGTTCTGGAAGAGGTATCTCTGGGAGGCGAGAAGAATATCTCCGGTGAAGCCAGCCGCTGGAAAAAGAGGGTCATCAGAGCCCATCTGGTGACCATAGTAGCGACCGGTCTTCAGGTCGAGCATCAGGCGGCGTATCGCTATAATCTCCAGGTCATTGTCAACCCTGCTCTCTGCGTCCTCCAGGCGTCCCTGGAGGTATCGCATCTTACTCTCGCGTTCCCGTTCAGTACGGTCCTTGTTGTATTGGTCTATCTCTGCCGGGTCCTTCAAGTAGAGTGCGGCCTCTTCAAACGGGTTTTTACCCTCCCTGATCGCCTTCTGCATGATCTCGGTCGAGCCCTTGGGACCAAGAGGTTCATCATCAGAGTATGAAATCCGGGCAGTCTCTCCGAAGAGAAGGAGAACAATCTCCCGTATTCTCTGCTGAACGGCAGCGTTGCCGTTTACAGCACCCATAACATGTAAAACAAATCCAGGGTCCCTTTTGTAGCGGACCAGCAGCCAGTTATCTAGTGCATGGTCGATAAACCGATCACGCTTCTCTTCATGTGAAATGTCCTGAACTGACCGGAGAAACTCACGATCAGAATAAACGGAGTATGACTCCCAGAGAAAGTCCCTGACTATAGTTGTATTCAGCTCCATTGCAATCCCCTCAGTGTTTTTGACGGGCCGGGAACCACCTCAGTCCTCGATCGCGATTGAAAATGGGGGTACGGGAGATATAAACCCCTACATTCGTGTTCCAGTAAAAGAACCCCCATCACCACGCGTACACTCCCCCTCTGTTAAGATACAGCATCTCACTGATATACTCCGCAATCCCCACCTGCAAAACGTCTTCAAGGGGATATTTCCGGACCACCCGCCCGGTATCAGTCTTTACACACCCGCCGGGGGTGATCATGAAATATGATCCCTCGATCATGGTGGCTGACTCAAACACCGGCTCGACACCTCTGCGAAGTACAATACCCGCATGACGGTCGTAGAACGCCTGGAACTGCTCATCGGTTACTGCAAGGTCGGCTACCGCATCATCATTTTCGCCCTGTATGTGGAGCATCTGGAGGACCTTCCAGCGATCAGGAGATGTTCTACTGATGAAGTCTGCCATATCCTCCTCCCACGTAAGCCTGGTGACCGTTGTATTGATCTTCAGTCGGATCCCGGCTTCCCTGACGGCATCCGACAGATCAATACAGTGCTGGACATGCTCTCCATAACCGCGCCCGAGGTGTTTCTCGGTAGACTCGGATGCCGAGTCCACTGATAGCGCGATCCAGTCAATACAACTCATATGGTCCTCGATCATCTTCTCTGTGAGCAGTGAGCCGTTTGTGGTGATTGAAACGACCATTCCGGCATCATGGCCCGCACGGCAGTAATCAAAGAGTCGAGGGTGCAGCAGGGGTTCACCGCCCGCAAAGTTGATCTTCTCCATTCCCGCGTCAGCAAGATGTGAGAGGATTGCCAGACCTTCGGAGAAAGATACTGGTTTTTCACCAAGATTTCGGGCAAAACAGAAGCGGCAGGAGTAGTTGCAGGCAGAGATCAGGTGCCAGTTGACGGACCGGATAGCGGAGTGCGCAGGCATGTATTACGACTCTAAAAGGAAAAACTATCACCCTTCTTTGAAATTGTTTTTCAAATAGGAAACAAAATATACAACTCCGATACATCTTCTCCGTATGAGCCGTCCGCACCTTCTCTTCATGAGTGCAGGAGAGCGTATCAACCAGACCTTCCCTATCTGTGTGAAAAGACTCGAAGGAATCACCCATACGTTCATTGTGGTCGAAGAGGGGGTCTATCGCGACCTGCCGGACGACCCTGAACACCTGAGGTCGGTAAAACCACAGATCCGCCAGGCCATCGACAATGTACGAGCAATCTGCGAGCCGATGGCGATCTCATTTGCCGTAATCCGGACACCCGATACAACGATCCATTCCATCCGTGACGCTATCCTCACCACTTCCCGCTATTACCCTGAGGCGCGCTACTCGTTCAATCTGAGTGGAGGGACAAAGATGCTCTCCCTCTCCCTCTTCATCATGGCCCTCTGGCTCGATGCCCAAATCTACCTGACCCCATCAGGCGATCGCATCGAACAGGTTCTCATACCGAGAATGCACCTTGATGATGTGAGAAGAAACCCAAACTACGTAACTGCCCTCTCAATCCTTTCACGATGGGACATGGGCAGCTGGACAACACGGCAGGAATTTGGCAGAGAAATGGAGAAACAGTATCGACCTTCAAGACTCGCAGACGACCCCGGAGTTACCCGCAGTCCCAACCGCGGGACAGTCACAAAGATCCTGCAACAACTCATTGAGTGGAGCCTCATTGAGGAGTCGTTCTGCCACAATAGTAGAAAAGCAAAACAATACCGGTTGACGCAACATGGTGAGTTTGCCTGGAAGGTGTTACAAGCGGAGGATAGGGATATTGTACGCGAAGAAGGATAGTTGCACAGCCCGGAAACAGTTCCCGGACACTCTCAAGAGGTTTCCATCGAACTCATATGATGGAGGTGAGAGATGTGGGTAAGCAAGGATCGATGAAACCCGGTGCAGCAAGCCGAATCCAGGCATCTGCCGACCGAAGCGGCACCAACCAGGGATTCAAGTCTCGGGCAATGTCCGCCGCCTCAAAGAACTCAAAAAAATAACTCTTTTTCTCTGAAAGGCTCTCCAAGCATTATCCCGTAAGCACTTTTCATAATACTTATTGTCTACAACAGAGATGATCCATTACGTTCCATGACAAATACCAGTTTTGACCCGGTAACGGCCCTCGATACAGTTGCCGGCGCATATCGAACCTTCGTCAGTTCTTTCCAGAAATTCAAGAACCCTGTCATCAAAGAATGGATCGACAGAAAGATTGAGGAAGGAACGCTCCTCTACAAAGGCCCGTACATCGAGCTTGCCCGCCGGTACGCCGATGGAGACTCCTTTGACAACCTCATTGGAGCGGGTATCCTCCATCCAGAAACCTCGCAGTACTTCACCAGGGACCCGGAAGACCGGTCATCCTCTCCGGTCCGCCTCTACCAGCACCAGAGCGATGCAATACGATCGATAGTATCGGGAAAAAACACTGTCGTCACATCAGGAACCGGCTCCGGGAAATCCTTCTGCTTTGCAATACCCGTCGTCTCCACATGTCTTGAGATGCAGGACCGGGGCCTCCGGGGCATCAAGGCAATCCTCGTCTACCCGATGAATGCGCTCGCAAACTCCCAGTATGACGACCTCTCGGCCCGCCTGGACGGCTCGGGTTTGAAGATCGCCATCTACACCGGCGATACTCCGCACACCTACAACGAAGCGCTCATCACATACCGGGCGCGGACCGCGCGAGATGCTCCCTATGATAGCGAGCTCATCTCACGGGAAGAAATCCAGCGAACTCCTCCGGACATCCTGATCACCAACTATGTAATGCTCGAGTACATCCTCACCCGATTTGAGGACAAGATCCTCTTCCCGCCGGAGAACCTCGGCATTCTCAAATACCTCGTCCTCGACGAGATCCACACCTACACCGGGAAGAAGGGGGCCGACACTGCGTACCTCATCCGGAGGCTGAAACAGCACACTGGAACCACCGGGGCGCTCCGGTGCATCGGGACCAGTGCGACCGTGAGAGAGGGAGAGGGTGAGGAGGCAGGAGAGGCCATCGCAAGGTTCGCCGCAAAACTCTTTGGTGAACCCTTTGACAGTACATCGGTCATCGGAGAGACATTCCTCCTCCCGCCCCGCGGCACGGAGAGCAAGCTTCCCAACAGGGTTCTCGTCGGCGACGACCTGCTCAAAGTAAGGGATCCCGGCAGGGAGTACCTGAAGGAACTCACCGAACAACTCATCGGCGAGCCGCTTGGGATCCAGGATCCCTCTGCTGCCTACCTCGGGGAAACCCTCGGGTCGCAGAAGACCGTCCAGTTCATCGAGGACCAGCTTGCTGATGAACCAAAGAGCATTCCCGACCTGATCCGCATATATCGCGCGACCGTCAGGCAAGATGCCACGTATGAAGAGGCAGCCCGGGAGATCGAGGCTGCATTCATTGCAGGCATGCTCAGCGAGGTGCCTGTTGGGGATACCCTCCAGAAACGGTTCATCCCCAAGATGCACATGTACTTCTCGCAAGGGAGGGAGATCAAGTGTTGCCTCTCTCACGACGGCCCTCACCTTCACGATGCCGGCGAAGTCACCTGCCCCGTCTGCGCAGAGAGAGGACGAACACGGATCACCTTCCCCATGGTCTTTTGCCGGGCATGTGGTCAGGAATATTACAGCATCGAGCTCCTGGCCGATGGGACAGTCAGGCCACGTGATCTGGATGCTCCCGCGCAAGAGGGCGAGGCCCTGTACCTCTACCTGGGGGAGTTTCGTGAGGGAAGGGCATCCCCGCCGGAGTGGTGGTGTACCGATTCCGGAGCAGTCAAAGAGAAGTATCGCACCATAGTCACTCCGCGGACTGGCACTTACTGCCCGGACTGCAACAGGTTGCTTGTTGACGGAGAAGAGGGAGAGATATGCCTGTGCCCGGAGAAGATCCGTGTCACCCTCATCGAAATGCCGTTCCGGTTCTGCCCAAGTGAAGGCTGCGGCGTATCCTATGACCTGAGAACGCGGAGGGAGTTCAACAAACTATTCTCCTTTGGCACCGTGGGGAGATCTACCGCTACCGATATTTTGGTCTCGAATATGCTCACCACCCTCCCTGAAAACGAGCAGAAAGTCATCGCATTCTCTGACAACCGGCAGGATACAGCCCTACAAGCAGCCCACATGAACAACATTCAGAAGCGGATCCACTTCAGGCGGGGCCTGTATCATGCCTTGGCTCAGGCAGAGGGCTCTCTCCCCCTCACCGACGTAGGGGACGCCATCTTTGACACTTTTATAGAATGTCGTGCAGACGGCGCTCTCCCTCAATACGAGAAAGATCCCGGTCGGGGCAGAATGCGGAGGGGCTCACAGGCCGAACCAGTGTATAGGAAATACCTCCTGATGAATGCCATCCTCGAGATGGGCTCAACACGTCAGAAGAACCAGCCGAACCTTGAGGATGTTGGCCTGTTGAAGGTCACCTATATTGGGCTTGCAAATCTCGCTGAGGATAATAATCTCTGGGAGGGCATCCCCAATCTCTCACTGGCAGGTCCCCGCAGGCGGGAGGATTACCTGAAGGGGTTCCTGGACATTATGCGCCATAATCTTGCTATCTCCTCTGACTTCTTCATGCATCCCTTTGAGTTTGCCGAAAAGATTGAGCGGTTCCTGAACCCCGATATCATATTCCACAACGAACTGCTCTCCACGCGGCCAACCGGGTACAGCGACAACGCGCGGAGAGAAACCTATCGGGCTACGGTCTACCGTCTCACTCACCCGAACGGATCGCTGGTTCGCTGGACAAAGAAGTCCCTGGGGACAGAGACTGCTGAAGAAGCGCAACAGATCGTCGAACATGTAGAAGCAGTGCTTGCCGCTGAAGGTGGGCTGAAGCAGGAGCGTATCGACCGGGTTGGAACCCTCTCCATGATCAACCCCGATATCATCGAACTCTCGCTCGCTCCTCCCGGAGAGGTGCAGGTCTGCAGGAAATGTGGGCAGGTGACCCACTTCCATGAACTCAATCTCTGCATCAACCCGAACTGCACCGACCTTATCACGCTCGACCTCTCCAACAACTACTTCCGGCAGGAGTATACAAGGTCGTTCCGGGAAGCGGTCCAGCTCCATGCGGAGGAGCACAGCGGACAGATCGACGGGGAGACCCGGAAACTGCTTGAAACCCGGTTCAGGGATTCGCAGGATAACCTGAACGTAATCGTATGTACCCCTACGATGGAGCTGGGTATCGATATCGGAACCCTTTCGGCTGTCTATTTGAGGAATGTCCCTCCATCGCCCTCCAACTATGCTCAACGTGCTGGACGAGCAGGACGAAAGTCGCAGGCCTCGATGATCCTCACATTCTGTGGTGTCGGCTCACGCCGCGGTCCCCATGACCAGTACTTCTACCGGTATCCGGCAAAGATGATCTCCGGAAAGATCGCCTCCCCCCGGTTCCTGATGGATAATCGGATGCTTATCCGTGCGCATATCCATTCCCTCATTCTTGAGATCATCACTCTTAAAATCCCGCAGAAGATCGATGGCATACTCGACTTCGAGAAGGAAAACCTCCCGATGTTCACGGAGAACATCCCGGGTGTGGAGGAAGGCCTCAGCAGAACCCGCCTTAGTGAGATGATCGGGGAGCACCGGGTGCAGATCCTGAATGCAATCAACGAGGTGCTTGCGGAAGAGAAGCAGTCCCTCGGCTGGCTTGACGACACCTTCATCGTACAGACTGTCGGTTCGTTTGTCACCTCGTTTGATGGCGCGTTCAACCTCTTCAGGGGTGAATTTTCAGCCCTCCTCAAAGAACTGGACGAGATTAACATCTTCCTGCAGAGGGGCCGGATCTCTGAGCGACAGAGGGGCGCCTACAAGCGAAGGCGGGACTCGATCGAAAAGAAACTGAACGATATGCGGAACGGCGGCGGGGACTTTACGACCTATCGGTATCTTGGCTCACAGGGGTTCCTCCCCAACTATGGCTTCCCCACACAGGTTACATCTCTTGCAATCAACTACAAGGGGGTCTTTGGGTCAGAAGAAGCAGAGCTGAAGCGGGATCGCAACATCGCGCTGGTAGAGTACGCCCCCGGCAACAGTGTGTACTTCAGCGGGAATCGGTACTCGGTCAGGACTCCCCGGCTCAGGACCGAGAACAACCAGCCTGCAATGAGCACTGTTCTTACTTGCCCGTACTGTGAGGCGGTCTATCTGGATGAGAAGGAGATCTCAATGACCGGTGGTGCCTGCAGGAGTTGTGGCGCATCCTTGGAGAGTGCAGTAGTGATTCACCACTCAATTGAGATGCCCGACCAGCTGGCGGAGTCTAGATCGACGATCACGAGTGATGAGGAGGAACGGCAACGTCTCGGCTATGAGGTCACCCGCCACTATACCCCCTCAGGCACACGGCAATTTTACGTGGTGGGAGACCCCGGCGAACCGCTGCTCACCATCTCCTACGACCATTCGGGAAAGATCGTCAGCATCAATCACGGCCCAATACCGTCTGATAAAGATGAACCACAGTCGGGTTTCACGCTCTGCACGGCATGTAACCGCTGGATTTTCGGGAAGGATGGAGTGAAAGACCATCTGGACCCAAAAAACGAGATGAAACGGTGCTGGAGGAATGGGACAGAGGAGAATATTATCAGGAATATTGTCCTCTACACTAACACCCGACATGATGTTGTCAAGATTGATGTGCCCACTCTGCTTGATAGTGAGGGAAATCCGCTAGATGAAGAGTTGTATCGATCGTTCTTTACAACACTTGCTCAGGCGATCATCGAGGGTGTACAGATCAGCATGAATGTCGGTGTAGATGAGATCCGATACTTCCTGATGCCGGATCCCCAGAATAGGAAGAAGTCAAGCATCATCCTCTACGAGACTTCAGAAGGGGGTGCTGGAATACTGGAGTCGATTGCTGATCATTCCACGTTCCACGAGGTTATCAGACAGGCGCTGACTATCCTTCACGAATACGATGAGAAAAAGTGTGACCGGGCGTGCTACGAATGCCTATGTAACTACTACAACCAGTTCGACCATGATCTCCTCGACCGGAAACTTGCACTCCCTCTCCTCCGGGATCTCCTCACACCAGGGATTCAGACAGTCCCTGATTCCTCTCCTTCAGCTAAGAAAATGCTTGAGGATCTACTAAAAACGTGTGAATCATCGTTAGAACAAACAGTTCTTGAGAGCATTTACTTAGCGGGTCTGCCTCTCCCGGACAGCGGGCAGAAGGTCATTACAGAGGGAGGGGAGTTGATTGCCCGCCCTGATTTTGCCTACCAGGAGAATGGACACTCAATTGTGATATTTGTTGATGGTCCTGACCATGATAACGAATCACAGAAGAGAGATGATGAGATGAAGAGAGACAGACTCGATTTAATGGGGTATACTGTATTCACAATACACTACCGGGATGACCTTCAGGTAAAGATAAATGATCTAGCAGAACTATTGCTATAAATTCCTTTTTACAAACCTTCGGGAACTCCAACAGGGGTTGACAGTTAGCGGATGATCTCAACGCGCATTCTTCAACCCGTTTAATAAAAGACGCCAGCCCAATTCCTCTTCTACCTATACACGCACATGCGCATTAGAGTAGAGAGCCAAAATTTGAGCGACCAAGGCGCGCACGCGGGCCTCATGATGACGAGCGCGTTCTTTAAGATCATCCACACAGCACCTACGCTCCTACACACGTGAGGTGCCGGAGAATAAGCCCGACCCGATTCACTATAAAGTAGTTGTAGCCGTTGATTTCTAGTGATTGGTTTGCCCATGTAAGTGACCCAATTGTAGTGCCTAGAACCCTTATGACTATAGACATAGGGGTCTCCCTATAGGGTATCCTTAAGCAGCGAATTTTCCTGTGAAATGAGGCTAATTGAAACCCGCAAACTGCCTATTCGGGCGTGTAAGCGCTGTCGGACCATACCGATACGCTCCGGTTGAAAGGGTACCAAGAACAGGACAGAGATGGTTTGGCCCCCTCTTAGTGCCGGCAGGGGCTCCAGAACACCACCGAGGCCGGGGTCGAGCAGGGGACGGCTGAAGGTCGGGGAGTTTTACTACCTCACAGACGTCAATCCCGACGAGGTACACCACTTGGCCCTCGTCTCGAATGCCCACGGGCACCGTCGCGGACGCGGCCCGGGTCCACGACCCTCACCCCGCTCACGACCGTCCTCTTCTTCCTCGCGATTGAAGTGCTCCTGGCCCTCTTCGTGATCCTCACCCTCTACAACTAACTGTCAAGAAGCGTTGACCTGGGGGTGAGGACGGGAAGCCCTACCATGCACACTCACTGTGGCTCTGTAGCGGGCGATCTCATCGTAGGTAGTATCCCAAATCCTCCTCGAAAATACCCTGCCTTAAATCGCTAATATGTCTATACTGAGAATTGAGATATAAGGCTATAACCGCCTTAATGCCGGACTTTTAGTTCTAAGTAGTTTTCTGGAGGTTTTGCGCCGCTTCGCCCTGATCTTCTTTTACTCCGCCATATTTTCTGCATATGCAACTTTTCTGGTAGAAGGACTTTCGGGACCAGCACTCGGGCGCCCACCAAAGATGATAGAGGGGAGACTGATCATCAACCTCCCAAATGCAAGGGAGGGGGCGCTGAAGATCAGTCCCCCCCTCTCGGCAAGTCCAGGGGCCAGGCTGAGCCCCCAATGATCCTTCAGTATCTGTCTCTTCCACCTCTTCCGCACTTTGAGGGGAATATGTGTAATCTACGGAAGGTGGGTGATGAAGAACTGCATGTGCAACTGGTTAATCCCCACCTGTCACACCATGCACCACGACAGGTGATCCTCCACTTGATTTGAGGATCGGTGTAGAAATCTCCCCTGTTCTGGCTCCCCTTCGGGCGTCTGCCTGTCGCCTTATAATTACCGCAAGAGATGATGAAGGCCGTAGAGGAAATATGCGAAGAGGATCGGCCAGTCTTTGAGGCGCCGGAGAGCGAGCGGAATGGCTTATCATCGAGGGCGCGGAAACTGATGGAAGAGATATGTAGAGAAGACGCTGCCGTCCTTGATGCTCTCTCAAAAAAGTAATTTTTACCTAGGCATCCTTAGCAGTATCACCACTGCAAGAACCATGCAGACGATAATAAGAATATCCGGCGGGATCCATGACAGATCGGGCATTGGCAGTTCCCAAATTGGGATCCCACTCGCCACAAGGATTGCGAGCAGCACCAGACCGCGCAACTGTCAGGTTATCCATCCCGGCGTTTTCAGCCATTTTTGATCCCTTTAAACAGACACAATTATCGTATAAAATAGTTGCTGATAACAAGCCATTTCGCCTTAGTATAGAACGACAGGGGCAAAAATCGAGCGAGGCGTGGGGCGAATTTAATGCAAGCGTACTCGCGTTTACTTAATGGAAACCTTGAGCCCCACTCACAACACAGGGCCCAAGGAAGACAAGAACTTACTTCGAGGCGTATCCTGCTGCCCAAGTGATCTCAAATGAACAATTCCCGACTCACACAGAACATTGCTTCATTTCGAGACATGGATGCGAACACTACTCGTGAGTGCAATTTAGTATTACTCACCACTTTTACTTAAAATATTCGGTCTAATTTCCTTTGACCGCTATAAAAACGACATGCATATATAAACCTCCCCATAATACAAAACACTGTTCCGAGGATTCTCACAAAATCCGATGATGAACAAAGACAAGGACTTAAAAGGAGGTGGTATTATGGCTCCCATAGTGGTCAAAATTTGTTTCGGCAATACGAAAGGGGTTACTGTCAGTATTGACGTACCTCCGTAAAGTCCGAAATACAGTTCCCGGTATAGCCAAATGAACACCGGGGGGAATCCACCCCCCTGATTATGAGTTCATGATATCCAATTGGTATTATTTTAGGCGTCTTACCTTAAGCAAGACACCGTTGTGTGTTTCCAAATCTTATTGCAGGCAACACTAAGGTTCGCTCTCCCCTGCTTGTCTGGTGTTCCTCCTCGCCCCTCAACGTGCGAATCCGATTATCGCAAAGGTTTTCCACACAATGGACAGGATGATCCCTGGTTATAAATACAGACTTTGCATATGAAATGTCCATTTGCGCAGACCTTTGCTCCATGCACTTCTCTTTCCTTTCCGCATGAATCACACACCCTTTTCGGCATAGTCAATACCTCTCGTAATTGGCTTTTACACATGAGCATTAATACAAGTTTGCATACAGTTGCTGTGACGAGAGAAATGCATGTAAGTCCTTATGGCTTAGATGAACCAGACTGGCTATATTAGTTCATTGTCGGTGAATCAAAGGATGCCTATCTACAAGAGCATGTTGCCCTCAGACTGCCCTTTTGCGAACAATGAACACTCGTACTTGCTGAGCGGACTGAAGGTGGTGCCCTCCTCCAATGCCAGGGTTGTCAGACCGGCACGGGCATGTCTAGGGAGCAGTGGGACGACCCACGAATCCACCTGATGTCGCTTGCAATGGCAACGTGGATGAAATCACATAAACACGAATCAAGGCTACTTCCGATTTGGAGATTGACGACACATCAGCGTTCTTCAGCCCGGTCGTCCACGAACCGACCGCATCGGGTACAGTACCAGCCAATGGGATCAAGCACCTGCGCGCCACCGATCACCGGCCGTATGTATGCCCGGTTCATTGCAGTGCCACATCTGGAGTTAGGGCACCGGAGAGATTGAGCGCGACCCATAATAGTACACTATTTTTGCAGGCGAAGCATATAAACAACACTCAAATTGCACCCTGATCCGTAAAAGGGCTTTGCACAAAAGGAATAGAGCCCCAGCCGAGATTTGAACTCGGGACCTGCTGATTACAAGTCAGCCGCTCTGCCAGCTAAGCCACTGAGGCATACCTTATAATGTGGATCGTCCGCGGTAAAAAAGATGGCGCCTGAATTCTCATGTCTCTCCGGCATCCCCGTGCTTCTCAGGTTCCACCGGCCACACAACCTCACCATCATACAGAATCCGCCGGACCCGGTGATACGGAATGCAGGCAACATGGGTCCCGGCGTCCACCTCCAGGTACTGCGCATCGAGCGCGAGGACCCTCTCGCCCTGCAGCGTCGAGCGGTCGCCGGGTGCTCCGCGGTCGACATACTCGACCTCGACCTTTGAGAAGTCGTAGCCGGGATCGTGATAGAGCCGGAGCAGCAGCCGGTGGCTTGTCCGCATACTCACCCCAGGCTACCTCTCCCCACCGGACCATAATGGTGCCGCCGCCGGTCCCGGTAGGCCTCGCCGCAACGCCCGAACGGCCGGCGAACCGGCGCCGCGGGACGACGGCAGGGACGAGTCTGCAACGTTCATAACAAAGGAGCACAGATGTACCAACAGGATGTCGCATCTCACCGTCGATCTCGGGGGCCGGCCCGGCCTCGACTGCCGGGGATTCTGTTCGTACTGCTACTTCAAACACGTCCAGGGGACGACGTCGTTTGGCTGCAAATACTGCCTCCCCTTCCAGAAAGGCTGCGACTATTGCACCCGGGGCGTGCGGGAAGGGTACGCGGGGTTCAAGGACCTCCGGACCGTCGCAGACGAGACGCTGGCAAACCTCCAGATGACGGGCGACGACATCGACCGGATCACCATCAGCGGCGGCGGGGACCCGAGCTGCTACCCGGAGTTCCGCGACCTCATCGAACTGCTCGGCAGCATGGAGGCGCCGCTCCATATCGGCTACACCAGCGGCAAGGGATTTGACTACCCGGCCATCGCCGACCACCTCATCGAGAACGGCCTCTCCGAGGTCTCCTACACCATCTTCGCCGCCGACCCCGACCTCCGGCGGCAGTGGATGCACGACCCGACGCCGGAAGCCTCGCTTGCGGTCCTCGAACGGCTCTGCGGCGCAATCGATGTCTATGCCGCCGCGGTCGTCATGCCGGGCGTCAACGACGGCGAAACCCTGGAGCAGACCTGCGCGTGGCTGGAGGAGCGGGGTGCAAAAGGGCTGATCCTGATGCGGTTTGCGAACCGGACCGATCAGGGGCTCATCCTCGGCAACGCGCCGCTCATCGAGGGGCAGCAGGTCCACACCGTCGATGAGTTCCGCGATATCGTCACCGACTTAAACAAACAGTTCTCGATGAAGATCAGCGGGACCCCGCTTGGCGACCCCTCGATCGGGTCGCCGTTCGCGATCCTCCACGAGCCCGACCTCTTGAAGAAGCTCCCCCGGGTCCGGAAACGCGCGACGGTGATCACCGGGAGCGTCGCGGCCCCGTTCATCCAGCGGATCCTCTCGATCCGCGGCCTGACCCCGAGGGTTGTTCGAGTCCGAAAGGAGATCGCCTGTCTCATCACCGCCGAGGATCTCGCCGAAGTGAACCTAAAGAGGCTCGAGGATGTCGTGATCATTCCCGGCCGGGCGTTCGTCCATGACGCCGAGGCAGAAAAGATCCTCTCCGCCGACGGCGTCGACCGCGAGGTGGTGCGCGGCCCCGAGATGCTGACGGCCGATGCGGAGATGAGCATGGGGATGACCCAAACAGAAGTGCTCCAGAAGGAGATGGAAGGGTTCGCGGCCCTGATCAACACGATCAACCGCTACGGCCGCTGATCGCTCCATGCCGTGAACCAGAAGGCGGCGCCGCGTTCGGGATGCCACCCCTGTAACACTCGATCGGGGATGCAGAGACCAGGTCCCTCTCAAAGACCCCGGGTGGCTCAGCGCACCTTTCTCTTTTGCCCGGGACCCCGGCACTAAGTGTTACCGGGCGGCCTCCAACAACTGGAGGAACCGCTCGACGATCCACTCGTTCCTGACCTCCGGGTGGAAGAGGAGGCCGTAGAGGGGGAGCGAGCGGTGCCGGATCGCCTGGATGCACCGGTCCGAGGCGGCGAGGGATACGAACGTATCCGGGACCTGCACGGCGAACTCATGCACCCCGTATGCAGAAAAGCCCTCCCTCCCGGCGAAGAGGGGATCGGGCGCGAGCACCCGGACGTCGGTCATGCCGATCTCGCAGCACGGTTCGGTGCCGCCGCCGAAGGCCGCCGCGAGGACCCGCATGCCGGAGGATATGCCGAGCACCGGGCGCCCGAATGCAGGAAGCCACCTGAACAGTTCAGGATGCTCTGCAAACCCGGTGTCCCGGAGCGCCGTCCCGCAGAGGATCACCCCATCCGCGGCCTCGATCTCCGGTGCGCCGACGGCGGTGTAGTGGCGGGTGAAAAACGGAGTTTTGGCCTCCCGGAGAAGCCGTTCGATTGGCCCGACGAACTCGTCCCGGGAGAGCGAGCCGGCCCGGTAGCAGAGGTCGACGATCAGGATCATTTTGCCACCAGCCCTGCCCGCTCGATACGGAGGACACCGTTGTAGTTCCGGTAGACCCTTGAAACTTCTTCGATCGCGATCCGCCGGGAGAAGAAGGGGGCGTCGATGACAAACGTCTCGAATTCCCCTCCTTCGCCGATGAGGGTGATCCGGTGCTTCCGGGCGATCTCCCGGAGTTCGTCGAGGGTGCGTCGGTCGATCTCCCTCCCGAGCCAGGATTCGTCGAAGGGGGAGGAGAAGACGCCTGCGATGATGACGCGGAATCCCGCGTCGATAATCTCCTCCATGTAGGCCTCCTGGTCCGCGTTCCAGAGCGGGTTGAAGCACCAGAGGTCCAGTTCGCGGCAGACCCGCTGGACCCGTGCCGCCTGGTAGACCGAGAGGACCGCCCCGGTGACGACTCCTTCGATCCCGAACTGCTCCCTGGCAGCGAGGAGAGCCCGCGCGAGATCCAGGAGTTCTTCCTCTTTCTCTCCCGCCGTCTCCACCTCCACGAGGGGGAGACCCGCCGCCTCGGCCTGCAGTGCGGCGAGGTGGATGTTTGGAGTGTGGAACATGTAACTTTCCGGGTTCCCGGAGATGACCGTGATCAGGCAGACCACCTCTTCCTGCTGCATCGCCTTCCAGCAGGCGAAGGTGGAGTCTTTCCCGCCGGAGAAGAGTACGCCGAGTTTCATGATTGTTCCCGTAACTCTTCGGCAGGGAGCCGGATAAAACCCTGCAACGGCGGTGCCGGCACGCGGCCGGGGAGCGGACTGGAGGCAAAAGACGGGGCGTAACGTCTCGTTTCGGGAAACCGAGAGATCCCCGGACACCGCCGCCAGAGGATGATCAGGATTATAAGGTGTCGGATCTTCACCCGATATGGGCACCGGGGGCACACAACAGAAGGTATGCAGTATGATGACGAACAATGCAAATTCGGAAGAACAGATCGATGTAGTGGTTGATTGCATCCTGGTAAACTACCGGGGAGACCCCGAGTCGCGGGGTCGGATAGTCCATGCGATCCTGGAGTGGGCGGAGGAGCACCCGGAAGAGTGGGATGAACTGCAGGCACGCTGCCAGCAGCGTCACGAAGCTCTGGCATAAGCCCTCCGGACCGGGCACGTCATCGCTTCTTTCCTCCCGGAGATGGGGGGAAGCCGTCGCGCCCGGACAAGATCGTCGACGATATCCCGGCCCTGATCTCCGGCAACAAGATCTCTAAAGTTCTCTCCCCCGGACACAGCATCGTCCGGCAGATCCACGTCGTTTTGCTATACTTCCAGCGTAAACCGGGCTGAAGCGCCGATCAGCCTGCATAACGGGGTACAATCCAGACCGGGCAGGTATACCTATGAGGCAAGCCGGAGCTGGAGATAAGGGAACTCCTTAATAGGGAACTAAAGACACGAATTCTGGAAAATGAGTGCGAGGGGAGCGATTCGAACGCTCGAACTCCTTCGAGACAAGGCCCTCAACCTTGCGCCTTTGACCTGGCTTGGCAACCCTCGCCCGGATATGAGGAAATAACATGCTCTGCGCATGAACGGAGACCGAAGATGCATCGGTTGCGTGTTCGCACCCCGTTTACCTCATTTAATCTGTTGTCATACATGAAAAACCTTTGTGCGGGGCTGCGATATGGGAGGGGGCGGGCAGTTGCATGGGGTGTCATTTATGCAGGACTCCTGCTTGTGGGTTTGTCCGGTCGATCTTCTACTGCCCGGGGCGAACACGAAAGCGCTCCCGTCCATCCCGGAGTATAACCATAAATACTCGAAGCGAAGAAGGGTTGTTTCGCCTGAAAGGGTCTCCTGAACCAGGATCAGGGGTTTTGTTCAGGCAGCGGGATCGCGCATCCGGAGTCATCGATATGGATGGATCGTTCACCGTGAGCATCATCTATATTCTCAACATTTTCTTTGCTATCGTTGTCATCTTTTTTGAGCGGAGAAATCCCACGACGACCCTGGGCTGGTTAACGGTGCTCTTCTTCCTGCCGTTGATCGGATTTGTGCTGTACCTGTTCCTCGGGCAGAACTACACCCGGCAGCGATTGTTCACCCTCAAGGAGAAGGACGACGCCATCCTCAAATCGATCTTCGAGGAGCAGCACCGGGGACTTCTCGAAGGGCAGTACCGGCTCTCCAATCCGGAAGCGGAACAGTACCGCGATGTAATCCTCGCACTTCTCCAGAATAGCCATGCGTTCCTGACGGGAGACAACCAGGTCGAGCTCTACACCGATGGAAAAGAGAAGTTCGAGGCCCTGTTCGCCGCAATCCGGAACGCCCGCCACCATATCCACCTGGAATACTTCATCGTCAACAACGATGAACTCGGGCGGGAGGTCGTACACGCACTTGCCGTAAGGGCAAAAGAAGGTCTTAGAGTCCGGCTGCTCTTCGACGCCCTGGGAACCCGTGCAGGCAAAGGATCGAGGGGAGCCTTCCATGAACTGACGGATGCAGGCGGTCAGATCGGCGTTTTCTCCCCCTCGATCTACCGGGTCAACTACCGCAACCACCGAAAGATCGCGGTCATCGACGGAAAGATCGGCTTCATCGGGGGATTCAACATCGGGGACGAGTACCTGGGCAGCGGCCCCCTCGGCTACTGGCGGGATACTGCCGTGAAGATCACCGGACAGGCGGTGAAAATGCTGCAACTCCGGTTCTTCCTTGACTGGAACTTCACGACCCATGAATACCTGGGAGCCGACCCGGTCTACTTTCCCGAACCGGCCGGTGACGGCGCCACCGCAGTCCAGATAGTCTCCGGCGGCCCGGACACGCGGCGGAGCCCGATCAAAGAGGGCTATATCAAGTTGATCAACGCCGCACGGGACTCCGTCTACCTTCAGACCCCCTACTTCATCCCCGATGACAGCATCTCGGACGCCCTGCGCCTGGCGGCCCTCTCCGGTGTCGATGTCCGCCTGATGATCCCCTGCAAGCCGGACCATCCCTTCGTCTACTGGGCGACCCTCTCCTTCGCCGCCGACCTGCTCGATAGCGGCGTGCGGGTCTACACCTATGACAACGGCTTCATCCACGCCAAGACCATCGTCGTGGACGGGAAAGCGGGCTCCGTCGGGAGTGCGAACTGGGACGTGCGAAGTTTCCGGCTGAACTTCGAGGCAAACGCCTTCTTCTACGATGCGACCGTCGGGGCGGAGATGAAGAAGCGCTTTCTGCAGGATCTTGCCCTGAGCACCGAGATCACACAGGAGCAGTATGACGAGCGGTCCCACTGGATCCGGATCAAGGAGTCGATATCGCGGCTCTTTTCGCCCCTCGGATGAGGATGCGCGGACGCGATACGCACGGATGCCGTGCAGCAAATTGAGTTATATAGTTGAACCGGCATCCTGCTCTCGAGGTGCGCTATGTCTCTTGGTCCGGTGGAATATATGGTCATCGAGTTTCCGGGAAACCAGTTCAAAGGTGAGATCATCCCGGCGTTGCGTGAGGTGGTCGACGCGGGCGTCATCCGAATCATCGACCTGGTCTTTGTGAGGAAGGACGATCGGGGCAGCGTCAGCGTGATGGAGCTCAAGGACCTCCAGAAGGATGCAGCGGACGCGTTCGCCCCGCTCGCACGGGATGCCAGCACGCTCTTCGCTGAAGATGATCTAGAGAAGGTCAGCGAGATCATGGAGAGCAACAGTTCCGTGGCGCTGCTCCTCTTCGAGCACGTATGGGCGACGAGGTTCCGCGACGCCGTCCTGAACGCCAACGGGAGGGTGATCGCGGGCGAACGCATCCCAAAAGAGAGGGTGGATGCCGCGCTGGCATGGAAGCCCGAAGAGCAGGAAGCACTGGAGGTGGCACCATGAGAGGCGGCCGGCCGGGCCTTATCGGTACCGTGGCTCGTACAGCAGTGGTCGCTGGAACGGCCACCGCTACTTCCCACGCTGTCAATAAGCGGATACAGCAGAAAGAGATGCAGAAAGCAACGCAAGCGCAACAGACGGTGCCACCCGAGGAGCAGGTGCAGGCGCCTGCCGGAACAGGCATAACCCAGGAGGAGAAGATGGCTCAACTCAGGGAACTCGCGGAGTTAAAGCAGATGGGCGCCCTGACGGAGGAAGAATTCCAGCAGGAGAAACAGAAGATCCTTGCCCAGTAGGATCCCCGGTTTCTCCTCTTTTCAGGCAGCCACGGCACCCGGGCTGCCCGGCGGAATGCGAGGGGCTGTCTATCGGCAGGAATCCAGAGTCGAGGCCAACGGCAGCATCAGGGTTGAACGATCCCGCGCGGCGATTGTCGGATCATCAAGCCGTAAGCATGCAAAACCCAGTCTATGGTTATCCACCGGAGTATCGAAGCCCTGCAGAACGGATCGTGCTTGGGAAACTACATTATTCTCAAAACCAAGCATGTGTCTGTATGTCTTTGACAGACATAGGCTGCTGTGGCGCGTATTGCGGGACATGCCGGGCATTGAAGGAACAGGCGTGCAAAGGGTGTAAAATAGGCTACGATACCGGAGAGCGGGATCTCGGCAAGGCCAGGTGCAGGATCAAGATCTGCTGCGTACATAGAGGGTATATCTCCTGTGCTGACTGTCCGGATCTCCGGACCTGTGGGATCCTCGGCGAATTTTACGGCAAAAACGGGTATAAATACAAAAAGTATCAGCAGGCCGTCGAGTTCATCGCGCAGAACGGGTATCCGGCGTTTCTGGAGGTAGCCGATACCTGGACGAATGTCTATGGCAGGTACGGGAACAGGTGACCTGGAGGTGACCTCTAGAGAGTATCTGAACGGGGACTCCGGCGGGATTTTGGGCATATCAGGACCCGCCGCTGAAAAAGAGAGCGATGGTTTCAGCCCGCACCGGGATCGATCATCGCGTTGATCGCGGCACCCGGGGGGACCATGGGAAAGACATTCTCCTCCCGCTCGATCCTGAAATCGACAAGATAAGGGCCGGCATGCTCGAGTGCGTTCGATAACGCGCTCCTCACGTCCCCGCCGGCCTCGACCGTCTCGCCCTCGATACCGTAGGCCCGGGCAATTCCGACAAAATCCATGGGAAGATCGGTGAAGGCGTACCGCCGGTCATAGAAGAGCTCCTGCCACTGGCGGACCATGCCGAGGTAGCGGTTGTTCAGGACCAGGATCCTGACGGGGATGTCGTACTGGGCGATCGTCCCGAACTCCCGGATGTTCATCTGGAGGCTGCCGTCCCCCGCGACGACACAGACCGGTTCGTCCGGGCGGGCGAAATGCGCACCCATCGCCGCGGGAAGGCCGTAGCCCATCGTCTCGAGCCCGCCCGACGATATCCACGTCCGGGGCCGCCTGAAGCAGTAGTGCTGCGCCGTCAAGCAGGATGTCCGCACCGGATCGGTTCATGCGATCACCCCGGGACGGGCCGGCGAGAGGGTTCCCTGCCGGGGCCGTACGGAGAGTCAGAGAATAGTCGGATGAGCGTTCGCGTTTCAGCGGAACAGAGTCCGGCCGGTTACAAATTCTTTCCGCTGCAATGCAGCGGCTGTACAAAACGATCCGTCATGGTTGTCCACCACGCCGGAGTATTTGCTCTCAGGGGGTATGAATCAATGTCAACTGCCCCCGACCCAATGACCGGGACTGATTGTGCTCGCGTCCATGGTTAGTCGTCACAGATCCCGGGTACTGCATGATATGCGTGGTCGCATATAATCCCTTTGGCAAAAAAGGTGGCAAAAAAGGCCTCTCCGAAGGGAGATACGGATTAAGCAAGCAAAACATCGGGATCGCTTCGGGACTATCTCTCATCCTTCCTCACGGAAAACTGTTCCCGTGACAGATGCACCGCAGCCTTCAGTTTCTGCTCCAGCAGCTCGCGGGGCGGAAGCTCGGTAAGATATTCGGCAACGTGGATGCCCGACCGGTCGAGTTCGAGGAGGCTCACCTGCTCCTGATTCGCACCGGCACAGAGGATCAGCCCGAGCGGTCGTTCTTCTCCGTTTTCTCTCTCATATTTCTCAAGCCATCGCAGGTACAGTTCCATCTGTCCTTTATACTCGGCCTTGAAATGCCCAATCTTGAGTTCTACGGCGATGAGGCGGCGAAGTTTCCGGTGGAAGAAGAGCAGATCGAGATAAAAGTCCTCATTTCCGATCACCATCCGCTTCTGTCGTGCAACGAAGGTAAATCCGGCGCCAAGTTCGAGCAGGAACTGCTCAATCTCCCGGAGAATAGCCGCTTCGAGATCGTTCTCGCTGTACGTATCCTCAAGCTGCAGGAAATCGAGGATGTAAGGGTCGCGGAAGACCAGATCCGGTGTCATCCGGTCTTCCTCACGTAGAGCCGAGAGTTCCTGTTGTGCAAGGACCTCGGGCTTCCGGGACAGGGCAGTCCGCTCAAAGAGCATCGAGTCGATCTTCTTCTGCAGAGTCCGGGTGCTCCATCGCTCGACCCGGCACATTTCCGCGTAGAAATCACGTTTCAGGGGATCGTCGATGTAGATAATCTGCCGCATGTGCGTCCAGCTCAGGTAGGGTGCGAAGGATCTCACGATCTGTTCATCGGGGAACACTTCGGCAAATCGAATCATATTAAAGAGGTTGCGTCTGCCGAAACCCTCCCCGAACTCACTCTTCAATTGTGCACTCAGTGCGTGCACAATCTTCTCGCCGTATTCTGCCCTCTCATTGCCGAGCACCTCCCTGCGAATCCGTCTTCCGACCCGCCAGTATAGTAGTGTCAGTCCCGCATTGATGGTGGCGGCAACTGCGGATCGGGCTTCGGTGACGAGGTGTCTGAGGTCGGTGATCAGTTCATCCGGAACAGGTTCAAGCCCGGATTGGGTACTCTCGCCTTTGCCGGACGGATCTCTTTTGTGGCGCATATTCCCCATAGGTCTCCTCAAACGGCTTATTCTCTTCCTGATCGACAATATCCGCACCGATACAACAGCCTGATGCGGAATGTTCGGGCAATCCGAAAGATTTACCCACCGGTCGGCGCCGGTTATAGCCATCGAGTCTCCGCAGTTACGAATATTACCATTTTGAGGGTGCATACAAAAGGGTTGTCAATTTGATCTCCGGGCCGTAATGCGATGCGATCCGGTACATTTTTTCCCATGAAAATCCCATCGAAATCGGAAACAGAGTTCAGATAGCCGTGCTCCCAAACACGACATACCTGCGGTTGTCGCCCTTCGGGATTTTCATCGGTTGCGCCTGTGGCCGAACGCGGCCTCATGAGCGTTTGACGAGGTAGTTCTGCCTGGTGACGGGAGCGGTGATATCCGCCTTCTGGAAGGCGTCGTTCCCGATGGACGTCGTCGGGACCAGGCCGGTCAGCGCGACCATGGGCACCGAGTCCATGTAGGCGGTCGCGATCCCCGTGACGAGGTTGCAGGCGCCCGGGCCGGACGTCGCGAGGCAGACCCCGGTCTTTCCGCTCGCACGTGCGCCGCCGCCTGCTCGTGCCGGAGCGGGCGGGAGCGCCGAACCTCCCCGACGTGCAAGGGGAAGAGCGTAGAGCATTCTCGACGCCGTTTGGAGCGGCCGATCCCCTCGCCGAAGGCCCTGCTCCGCCCCTTTCAACCCCGCAGGTTAACGACCGGCTCAACACCGGACAGAGGAGACGGAATATCCCCCTCTTCTGATGAGAGTGGACGCAAGACCAGATACAGGGCGGGTTTCCGGTCATATCGAACCATTCTACCCCATGCCTCTACATCACATAGGCTTTTGCTAGAAGATCGCAGGCGTAAACGGCAGGATTGATCACTGCTCTCATAGGAGACCAGGCACCGTAACAACCCGGGAGGAAGATCTGCTCCACTCTCCATATACTCGCAAAACGACCTCCCGGCAAGTTCTGCCGCGTCGCGGCACCCGACAAGGGTTGCAGCGAATTTGTTCGCATCAAGGATGCACCCGTCCCGGTCGAGAATAACGATGGGATATGGCATCTGCTCTACAATCAGCCGGAAGAACTCTCTGCCTTCGCGGTTGCGCTCCCTTGCAAATCGCCGTAACAGAGCAACTGAAGCCTGGTTGGCAAATGCCTCGACGGTCTCCCCGTTTGTAACATCGCCCGGTCGAAACAACTCAATCAGGATACTACCAAAAATCTCGCCCTTACAGGCAAAACCCATGCAAAAACCCCGGCCAAGTCTTAACTTCTCTTGAGCCTGTACACAACGCTCCTGTGGGATCCGGTGGAAACAGAGATCGTACGGCGATAAAACTTCAATGAGTGCACCTTTATGGAAGTCCGTCTCGGACAGGGGCAACTCACTGATAGGAAACGATACCCCGAGTGGATTGACAATCCCGAGAGCCTTCCAGAGCGCATTGGTCTGCTCTTCTTCTCCCGCAACAGCACGGAGTGTAAACTCCCTCTGCTCCGGATCGAACGAGTTGATGCCGATGACACTCTCCGGAACGAGATCGTAGAGGCGATCCGCAATGTAGTGGTAGAGATCTACCGAGTCCTCCATCTCGATGAAGTCCATTGCGGCCCGGGAGAGGAACTGCAGGTTTTGGACCTGCACTTTTTCGCGTGCCAGGCTCTCCTTGAGGGTGTCGTTGGCAACCCTCCTATCAATTGCAATCGCGGCCTGCCGGATGAGCGCCTCGATGAGATCCTTATTCGGCAGCAAGGAGCCACGTTTCTGGCTTACCCCGATATTGCCGATGAGTCTTCCCTTGGAAACAAGCCCCATCAGATAGATGTCAAGTCCTCCTGTTGTTTCCACAATCTGTCTATGCAGAAGCCGGGAACGTGGAGGCACCTTTACAAGACTCCTGCACTGGATAAGTTCCGTCATGCCGACCTTGTTAATAGGAAAGAGCATCCCTGTGGGGCGTGTTCCCGGTGGTTGCTCCGTTATCCCCGGTACAGTCGAATCCCCGACAATACTTTTGAGAACGAGGTTTTGCGTAGGTTCATCGAGGATGTCGATCCAGACCAGAGGTAGCGGGGCGAGCGAGTAGACCTGCCGCACAACGTAATCGTAGATGTCATCATCTTCGCCCATGTCCATAAAGGCCATACCGGTCTGCGAGAGGAACTCCATCCCTCTGATATACTCGTTGATCTTCGCTGCAGCCTCGCGTTTCTCGGTGATATCCCTGCCCATGCCCTGACATTCGGAGAGGTGGCCGGAGTTATCAAAAAACGCGCGCATTGTCCACGTATTCCAGCGGATCTGCCCTGAAGAATGATGTATCCGGCATTCGAACGTGGAGACCGGATGATCACGGCTCAGTGACTGAAATGCCTGATCCCTCGCATGGACATCCTCGTTACGGATGCCGGGAATAAAGGGCTTCCCGATGAGATGCTCCACGCGCTCCTCAAGATACCGGGCATACGCAGCATTCACAAACGTGGTGGTGCCGTCCGGCATGCACCGGACGATAAACTCGGTCTGATCCTCGATGATACCCCGGTATCGGGCCTCACTCACCCTCAGCCTTTCCTGATAGGCGACCTGATCGGTGATATCCTCAATGATCAGCGTGATACCCCGGGCTCCATCCTCAAATACTGTCGGCATCCGTTTTACGCGGAAATGACGCTCTTTTTCCTGCAGAACGCAGCGCATCTCGATGATCCGGTCTGGTGCGTCGCGTGACTCCGGTGACGACAGATTATTCTTCAGTGCAATGAAAATGGGGTTTTGTGAAATATGTATACCCGTGCCGACGACCGATTCCCGATCTTCATTGAGCGCTGCCAGCATCGGCTCGTTGACCTTCAGGATCCTGTTCTCATCATCGAGAACAACGACCATATCAGAAGAGAAGTCAAGCATCGCAGATATGGGGACGCGATGGGAGAGGAAGTATACCTTTGCAGCTCCAATCTCCTGCATATCGACCTGCCCGGAGATGAGGAGCATATCGAGATATTTCGATACAAGATTCCGGTTCACGTGCAGTTTAGAAGAGACATCCGAGATGGTCATCCCCCGCGGGTTCCATTTCAGATATTGTTTGATTCGATCCATCCTCTCCTGATCGAGCACGCTCATACAAGGGAATTGGGTGCTGGCATAGTAAATTTTTTTATCTTGTGGGGGTGAAGGGGGCGGAGCGGGACGCGCCGTTGAGCCTGTGGACTTGCCTCAGTAGAGGAAGGATGAAGCAGGAAGCCCCGCCCGAGAGCGCGGGGTAGTTCACTGCAGGCCCTGAACTGAGCATCGGAAGTTCCAACGGATGCCCTTTATCCGGGCACGTTGTTCATTAGCCTGCCGTACCCGTAACTGCGACGGCATCTGGTGGACCACTGCATCTAAAATTTCACACAACGCTGCCTCACGCAAAGAGCGTGAAGACTATTGAGTGCTACCCCAATCCTCCTTCCGCGTCCTTCGCGGCTCGCACCTAAATAAGGTGCTCAAGCTCCGCTTGCGCTCGCACTTCGCGTGAGATGGCAATCCTCCATGCACCAGGACCAACAAAATAAGGTGAAACGGTCCACCAGGGGTGCGGGATCACAGCAAAGTGCATATAAAAATTTGCATGGCACACCATGGTGCATAGATTCATTGCAGACTAATATGGCGGAATTAGTGTGCAAATTCATAATAAAGGGCCGATTGAATCTTATTTTGGCACAGGACAGCTGATGATGCACCATGTGACCACAGGAAGGATAAAGTGGAGATGCAGACATTTAACTTCAACACGGAATACCTGATCCGACAGGCACAGGAAAAGTCGATGCGAGGAGATCACGCCGCTGCAGTGGAATGCCTGAAGAAGGCAGTTGACATGGAACCGCAGCATCCGGGGGCGTTTGCCCTGATGGGAGATTGCTGCGACTACCTCGGTCAGCACGAGCAGGCAATCGCAAGTTACGATCAGGCAATCAGGATCGATCCCTATCATGCAGATGCATGGTTTAACAAGGGAATGAGTTTGAAATCGGTTGGGAGGAACACAGAAGCAACGCAGTGTATTGCGAAATCAATCGAACTATATTGCGGCCGTTGAGGCAGCATTAAGTTACCACACAACACAACTTTCGACGTTACCACACAACGCAGAACGGGTAATTACGAGAGAAAGGACGAATACTTTTTTACGGCATAATAAAGGGCAAAGGAATGGGTGAACATTTCTGCTGGCAGATCGCCGTTTTCTGATGCGTGGTTCTTCTTCCATCTATCTCTCGAATCAATGCGCCCTCATACCATCCGAGATGCTGAAGGTGCTGGGCGAAGCGAATATCTTTCTCAAGCAGATCCCCCTCCCGGGGATGACTCCTGCATCCCTATGAACATGGGGTTGACCTGACCCCCATACCGCGCATCACGATGCATCAGGGACACGTTCCGTATAGGCATGGAGGAATCGCTGGCCGGAATAAACCTCATCTGTCGCGGTTTTCCCTGATTTTCCTGCCAGAACAACGACTCCTGCATCATTCCAGGGTCCTCGCTCCGTGAGAACAACAGCCCCCTCTGTCTTCCCGTACGCAGTAAGAGATGCCTCCTTGATAGTCAGTGATTTCCCCGTGATGCCGGCCCGGAAACCGTAAGCCTCAATTTTACCGGTCATCATGGATATCTCCCCACACGGCACGGATATCCCGCAATTCTCGCTTTCAATCATTACAAGGCCCCCTAATTCGAGATCTCCCTTCTCAACAACAATACCACAGCCCACAGAATCCCTCATCCGTGAATTGGTAATCCTGACAATCCCGTAAGGGATCTTTGCTGATCCTGACGGGATGAGCACCCCGTAATCATCCGCTGTAATCTCCACTCTACCGTGGGAAATAATCAGATTGCCTTTCTCGGATACAATTCCGCCGAACCTGCCGGTAACAATGACGGTCGCTCCATGGATGCCGATATCCTTTGTCGTATAAATCCCCACATTACCATTTACATTCATATTTACCACGGTACCAAGGATCAGGTTGCCCTCTTTCACCGAAAGACCGATCTCCACACCAGTAACTTTCAGACGACCACGTTCAATTTTCAGCGATTTTCCCACAGAAAATCCGATATTACCAGAAGCCAAGAGATAAATACTTTCAATTACCGCAGATCCTGCCACAACCAGTCCGTTTTTACGGCCGGATACGGTGATGGATCCAAAGGTCGAGGTCATCTTTTTCCCGGAAATCCGCATGCCATCTTCAGCCTCCCCGGAGACAGATACATCCCCGCCGGACATGGTATAGGAGCCGTTCACCACAATTCCGTTGATCTTGCCAATCCCCATAATCCGGCCACCAGAGATTTCTGCATTACCTGCAATCTGCATTGCCGTATCTCCTGTAAGCATCAGACCTCCCCCGACATAGTTCAGGTCACCCCCAACAGATATTCCGGTCTCCCCGGATGCAGTGATATTTCCGTTTTGTATCTGCAGATTTCCTCCAACCGCGATGGCAGTTTTTCCGGAGATTTCGTAGTTCCCGGAAAGATCCATATTCCGGGAAACAAAACACCCATAATCCTCTCCCGACAGAGTACCACTCGACCGGAGAATATTGCACGAACCGTTTACCTGCACACAGGATGTTGCATTCAGATCAAATGTCGAAATGTCAACGGTGAGACTGCCCTCCTCCAGGCGAATACCTATATCGCCGCAGAAGGCGTCAAAAACAGCAGAAGATAGATCTATAGAGCCGTGGTGAATCAGAATTCCGCATCCCTCGGGGCTCTCGATCTTCAGGCCCCCTACGGAGAAATTCATATCTCCCGCAAGGTCAATTCCTGCACGATTTCCATAGATTGTCAGGGAACACATACCGGTTATGGTTAAGCCCCCGAATACCGATCTGATTGCTGTCGTTTCAGAACTGATGTCGAGTACGCTGCCGTTTGTGACGGAGATGTTCCCTGACGCATAGATTCCATACTCGTTTGTCCGGATGGTGAGGACGGTTTGTACAATTTGCAGGGAGCCGGACTCGACAAAAATCCCTCCGTCATCTCCCATTATGGACAACCCTGCAATACCCGTAAGTTTCAGGTTTCCGTTGTGAATGCGGATTCCCGGCCCATGAGGGCTGAAGATCTGGTTGTCAAGCTGTTCCACCCGGATGGTGAGGTCTCCGGATGCTTCAATTGACGAGCCATGATAGTTGGAAAGGACAAGGGTGCGTGTTTCTGCAACCCAGTTCCATCCCTTGCCATGACAGTCGTCTTCGCCGGAGTAGGATTTCCCGCCGATGACAAACTCCTCGTTGGCCTCCGGAGCTCCTGACCTGTATTGATTGCTGTTTGCGGCATCAAGATTGGTATGCGGTTCACCGTCATGTTGTCTTGCACAAAAGAGTTCGTAATCCAGTCCCTGCTTTAGTGTTGGGCCTGCAATAGCCAGAAGACTGGTACAGTACGTGATTACGCTGTCGAAATCCCCACACCGCCGCATGGTATCAAGGACCGGAACCCATTTGTTTGAAGGGATGTCGGCGAGTGTTTTGTTGCCTGCAAATATCAGGGACAGGGCTTTTCTACGGCAGGAGACGGCTATCTCACGGTGGGACATGGTGTCAGCGGACCATGCGGCCGAGAGATAATAGTCTATGGCTTTTTCCGGATCGTTCTCCTCCAGCTGGATACGTGCAGCACGTATATACCGTGAAGCTAACGGGGGGATATCCGGATTCTGGAGATCGCAGTAATTGGGAGACTGCAGGAAGTCTTTGGTGATTACTGTTTTCTCCCCGATGTCTTCCGCAATGTATCCGCAATGTGGACATACTTCAAGCTGGTTTTTAAGAATGTCCGTTGTCAGTTCCTTTGGACGACCCTCAAGCTCCACTATTCCCGATGTCCCTGCCGTAACGGGATGCGTAGAGGGTGCACTGTTTATCTGTTTCGATGATTTATGGCAGACAAAACAGATTTTGGGGACGGTCTTAATCTGCGGCATGGCAACTTAAACTTTGGTGATTACTCAGTATACGCCACGCAACTATATATCCAGTTAACACTTGGATATGATCATCAAGATCCTGGTCGCAATGCTCATACCGAAACTGCAACTCCTGGAGGAAGAGGGGAAATTTCTGGGCATTAACTCCAGGATAGTTCAGTAATCGCTGCATTTCAAGGGACCCGGACATTTCGGGGTACCATTAAATATAAACATTCCCATATGTTACCGGTTAATATAAAGAGTACCACCGGCTAACCCGCTTCCTTCCTCTTCATCGTTCTCCCCCATGCAGGATCCTGCCCGGCACCGTACCCCCCGGCAGGTCATCCGGCATCATCCCGACCCACCCTGCATTCAGCGCATGGTCACCCCGGGGCACATCCCGGAAATCATTCGATAGTCACAGATCGAGCAGCAGGCGAATCCTGCTCTGCTCAGCCCTACAGGTACCACTGAGAGGTGTGTGTCAGTCGGGTAACGTGGGCAGAAATCGATCCGGTTACTACCTACGGAAAGACAAGGGGAGCTGTTGTTCTCAGCGGGTCTTGAGGTGATCCCCTGCCGGTTGTATCTCGTCCGATCGAAAACCCCCGGAGCATCCGCGGCTTTGACGGCATACATACCGCAGCCGGACAACCAGAAGGCGCGGGACGACTTCGGACAATTCTTTGTGATGCCCGTTCCGTTTCTTCGACACAGACAGGGGGACGTGTCTGACAACCGCGATATGCCCACGCCCAGTCCTGATGACGTAGAATACTCATAGTTTAAAAGGGTAACGTCACAAAACAATACAATGGATAGGTAAAATATGAAAATTTTAGAAGAGACGGGCATCTCCCTGGAAGTGATTCATCTCCTGGCCATTGGCCTGATAATGCTTGCCCTCAGTACCGTGCTGTTTTCGGTGGCTGCAGGGGCACTGCCCTACTATGAGGATGGCGTGTACGGTCTCCTTCTGATTATGTTCGGCCTGCAGCTGCAAACGATAGGAAAAAACCCGATCGGATCTGTGAAGAGATCGTGGCCGGGACTCATTTCAGGAGTCATCATCACCGCAATTGGTTTTGCCACCTGTTTTATTCCGGGAGTTCTTGGCGACATTCCAAAGGTTCTGGTGATGATCATCTTCGGAGCCGGCAGTACTCTGCTGCTTTTACAACTGCTTTCTGCAGATGAGATGCGTCGGTTCAGGAAAACACTCGATGACGGAGTAGTTACACGCCTTACCGTCAGCGGTGCAGCAGTCTATATCCTGGAGATTCTGATTGCAGTCTTGATTGCAGCGCAGATTTACCGGCCTTTCCTCATTTCAACAGAGATTCTGGCGGTTGTCGCTCTGCTCTTCGGCATTGCCCTGTTCTACCTTGCCTCTATGCTACAGAAGGTGCATCGACTTCACGCCGAGTCCGAAATCCCCACAAACACTCCGGGCGCATCCCTTTACACCATCATGGGAATGCAGTTTGGTCTCTACATGCTGGTTCTCGGCTGCCTGCTGGTTCCGGTGAATCTCGGGTTATTGCCGTATGCTACAAGCGCCATGCATGGCGCCCTGATAGTGCTGCTTGGTGTTCAGGCGCTGGTCTGCGGCACTATGATGACATTCGCGTTCAAACGTAACTGGATCTTCTTCCTTGTGGGGATGGTGCTCGTTGCGGTCGGCGCATTTGCTATCATTGTTCCTGACACGATTGTCGAGTTTCTGATTATCTTTATAGGAGTTTTCGTCATTCTCGGAGGGCTTCATCTTCTCTACATCCTCTTTTGGCCAAAACCAAAGCCAGCGGAGCCCGCCCCGAAACCGAAAGGAAAAGATCTCCTGCTGATGATTTCGCTGCTTGCTCTGGCACTGCTTACGGTCGCCATGATGATCACCTTCGGTCTATCGATGCTTTTCAAAAACCTGATTCAAGGCCTTACAATTGCCGGTGTTCTCGTATGCTTCGGACTGTCACAGTTCGCTCTGTTTTATGTCCAGTCACTCGCGGAGAAGAAACACCTTATCGGATGACCCTAAGGCGGACGGCGGTGAACTCGCCTATCCCCTTGAAAATATCCACCAGCGCTTTTTTCCCGATTTGATAGCCGGCAAAAGGCCGGTTCTCCGACAGCATCCATCTCATCGACACTCATTGGCGGCTGCAGTGCAGCCCCTTTCGCCGCTGCCTTCTCTGCCGGGTAGTCCACGAAGACAATGGTTTCAATTTAGCCGGCGATACGTACGAAACCCGGAACGACATGCTGGTTCCCGTCGGACGTTGCACAATGTATATAAGATATAACTTATCCACAAACGATACATATAAATACAATATAATGGCCCCCGAGATTCAGGGGCAACAAAAAAGATAAATTATATATAATACCAGTATTTAACATAGGTAAAATTTAAATATAATTACCGCATAAGTTCAGGATCATACGTTGAACGCTCAAACACGGAGTCTGAAAAACATGCGTACAATCAACAAAGAGGACGGTTTAGCCCCCCGGGTGCCTTACATGAACGCTGCTGCAGATGGGGGTCGAACCGATAATAATACTCTCTCGATTGTCCTGGTGTTTTTCGATGTCCGTGAAAGATCCATAACGGTCGCAATCAGAAGATCTATAGAAGGGCTCCTCTCATCTCTTCAGAACGAACTTCCGCAGCCTCTCAATCTTTCGATAATCTATCGTGACAATCCACCTATAGCCCAACCCGAGCATAGAAGGGATGAGTTTCACCGGATTATGCACGGGATCGACGGCTCCATCAAAATTGGTATTACGGAAGTCGGCCTCTGTGATCCGGTTCCACCTTCACGATACCTGTACGCCATTGATTGCGATAACCACGCCTCCCTTCTGTCACTCCATCGTTTCAGGCAAGAAAGCACAGGGACAGAACAGTTACTGCAACGTCTGGGAAAGGGGATTGTCAAAGCCTTCGGGATGGCTTGCGGCCTATACCACTGTAATGATCAGGGGTGTTTCCTGACGTACCACATGGGGGAATTGGACTTTGATACGAATATGTATGTCTGCAAAAGATGTAGAGCGGACTTTGTCCATGCGTTGCAATCTCCAGGTACGGCATCGGGCGAAACGGCGCATAGAGAGCCCCGCCGATTCGGTGAGGTCATCCCGATACTCGCCCGATCATGATGCCGCATGCCGGGTGAACCAGTCACGTGAACGAATGCTCATATCGCTCGGTTTCACTGCGGTGCGCTTATTAGCCGGAGTTCTTCGTTGAACGTTGTCCGACTGTGATTCCGGCCCGTTCACGCCGGCAACCGGGGTTCAACCCCCACAGCAGCATACGCTCCCGCGACCAGGAACCCCGGGCGAATGGACGATCACCGGGAAACGCCGTCCGCTTCCATCAGACGGGCGGCATTTCTCAACCCATACGCATCGAGGACCGTAAATGCACCCGCCATGAGCACGAGTCCTGCGAGGAGGAAGATGAGCAACTCGACCAGTTCCTCAGGCAGAGTAATGGCGAGAATCCCGAGAACCAGCGAACTTACGCCCAGTCCGAGCGTATACCAGAAGCCCTTCGTTAAATTCCTTCTCTCCCGAACCACCCGGAGCAGCGTGACAACGGCACTGGAAAAGAACCAGATCGCAAGGATCAGCAGAATGAGGAGGAGGTAGAGTTCCCAGAGGATGAACAGAACGACTCCTGCACCAGCCATCATACTCCCCTGGATGACGTTCTTGACTGCATCCTCTCTCCGGTCACTCTGCTGGATGCCCTTAATAATCGCGAGGAGACCGATGAGGAGAACCAGGGAGGGCAGGATTACGGTGAAGAAGATCACCGTCTCATAAAATGCTAAGATGAGGAGGACGGCGCCCATCGCCAGCAGGACCACGCCGAGGCCCATCCGGAGTTTCCAGCTCACGCGTTGATCTTCAAGGCGCTGCAGGGGATCGCTTCGTGTTGCATCTTTGCCCGTTACAAAGATGGTCTCCATGGTCTCATGAAGCATGAGAACCAGAGGGGCGTCGTCGATCAGGTGCATGAGGGGGTTCTTCTCGGGGTCGTACCGGTCCATGTGGACACGGTACTCCGACACCGTCTCGTGGGCATGATACTGTCCCTTCCGGTAACTGGCAATCGTATCGGGGCTGGGCACATTGATGGCCGACCGTTTCCAGTCCGGCTCAAGCGGTTCGGTCACCACAGCCTTCGGGACGACGACCTGAAAGACCCCCTGGTGCAGTGCACCGAGATACGACTCAAGCGTGCTCAACTTCTCTCCTCACCATCTGATTCCATCCTCAAGATTCGCCGATATCATTGGCGTTGTCCCTCTCCAGGATTGACGTTATCTCTTTCCAGACACCTGCAGATGCATCGACTTGCCGGTGACCGGATAAATAACACTATCTCTGGACGTTGAGGATTATAGTTCTCGTCATCGTTCATGGAACTCTTGCGTTCAATAGGTGGTGCAGGAACAGAGGATCGCAAGGATGCCCGAAACAGGCCTGCAGTTCCGGCGTCCCACACTGCAATGGTTAACGTCCCACATAAGCAACAGAACCCGTTGGAACATCTATTTATATCCAGTCACAGCATCGAAGGGTCCATGCCCTTAAAGGAGTATTTCGGAGACGATGATTGGAGGAACCTTGAGAGCCTGCCGTACGCGGTCTCCATAACAGTAATGGCCGCAGCGCCATCTCTCCTGGGTGCATGGGGCGAGACCAGAACCATGATAGAGGAACCGCCCCGGCTGGCAGCGACGAGCGGAAGCGAACTGGTCGACCTCGTCTCTGCGGGTATGCAACCCAGGGCCAGGGAACTGATCAAAGAGCAGCAGAATCTGCTGAAGCAGGATCAGATGGGCTATAGAAGCAGAACCATTGAAGCATGCAAATCCGCCGCCACCGCTCTCGCTACGGTACCGCCGAACGAGGCTGAGGCCTATAAGAAGTGGTTATTGCAGATAGGTGAGAAGGTCGCCCTGGCAGCCAAAGAGCATGGCGTTGCGTTCAGCGATCCGGAAAAGGCCGCCCTTGGTGAGATTGCTGTTGCCCTTGGCCTCCAGGCATAGAGATCAGATTGGGCCGAAGGGCCGCCGACCGGACAGTGCATATTCCGGCATGTGGTGCGGAGATATAGGGGTTTTAACCCGTAGCCCCGGGAGGCCGCTGCTACATGAAGAGCGCCACAATGAGAATGAGCGCCGCCAGGTACGCCATCGGGTAGAACCAGACCATGAACAGGTCGATATGCTCGGCAATCTCCTTCTGCCTCGCCGTTGCCAGCCATTTGAGATAGAGATTATAGGCAACCGTCGCACCGGTGATCACGAAGATGGTGACCAGAATGGCGTCCAGGAACGTGAGGTAGCCGAGACGCGGCAGGTCGCCGGCGATGGTGAAGTTGAACGCGATGAAGAGGAGCAGGTTGGCGCTGGCGACCTCGGCCCGCTTGCCGTAATCCTTGAGGAGGAACGTGACGTAGGTCAGCAGGATGATGATCAGGATCGGGACCAGGATACGGAAGATATAGAACGTCAGGTGGCGGGCCGCCTCGAAATGGAAGGAGTAGCGGGAGTTCTGGGTGGTGATCTGGATGCTGCTCACGTTGGTGTCGTAGGAGGTGATGTACCACTCCTCTTCACCGAGCTGCCCGCCGACGGCGGTCTTCTCCTCCCAGGGCGTATAGATGTAGAACTCCTCGGGGTAGAGCAGGTCGACCCTCACGTAGAAGTTCTGGGTATCGAACGGGTACTGCCTGAAGTCGAAATCCGGGGCCTGCAGGAGTGTCCAGAACCGCTCATAGTAGGTCACCTCGCCGCCGGGGCGGACCACGATGATCTGGTTCTGCGTCCAGCGCCGTTCCTGCTGGTTGAAGAGGGTGAACTCGGGCCACCGTTGCCCTTCGGCACTTACGAACCCCTCGAGGCTCCGGTAGACCTTGAACTGGCAGGTGCATTCGTCGGGACTGAACGCCATCGCCGGGTCGGTCCACCGCATCCAGAGGTTGCCGACGACCCCGAAGTTCTCGGCCTGCTGGTCGACCGTCGTGATCTGATCGAGCTCGAACCCGACCAGAACCGGAATAGGCTGCCGAAGAACGGACGGACCTTCAGGCGCGGCCTCTCCCGTGAGGACAGCAGGCGCGTTGAGCCCGGCCAGCAGCCGGTAGCCGCCCGTTGTGTTGGCACCGTTCCGGCTGCGGGCAAAGACCTCCAGCTCGTTGTTCTCGCTGTCATCGTCAAAGGGGTACTGGAGGGTGGCAGTGCTGCCGTTTCCGGCCGGCACACCGGCACTCAGGGGTTTGCCGCCGAAGTCCCGGAGGACCATGACAGGAACGAGGTCTCCGGACGTCGCCTCGATGAAGGCGTAGAAGGTGTCGCCCCCCGTAACGGGGCCGAGGGTGTAGAACGTCGACGTCCGGTTCGCCGTCAGCGTCCCGTTCACCTCCTGCACGGAGACACCGACCCGTGACGCTCCCTGGTTCAGGACGGCGATGGCGGCGCCGGCCGGTTCCCCCTGCCTGGTCAGGACTTCCGGCGCGTCTATGCCGATCAGCAGACGGTAGGTCCCGAAGGTATCCTCTTTCGCCGGGGAGCCGAATACAATCAGTCGGTAATCGCCGTCGGCAGGGACCGCATAACGAAGTGCCGCATCATAACCCGCTCCGGAGTCGTCGTCCCACGCGAGGAAGTACCGGTCCGCGATCTCGGGAACCACCCGGAGCGGATCCCGCCCCTGTGTAATGGACCGGTTGACCTCGGCAGCGAACTCCTGGCGCACGAGGCCCGGGGTCAGGCTCGTATTCGCGAGGGCCAGGAAGGGATCCAGGTTTCCGGAAGTCCTGTTGGCATAGACGTAGATCTCCTCTCCCGCCTGCAGGTCGGGGAGATCGTAGAAGACTGCCTGTCCGGGCTCTATACGATGAAGAATCTCCTGGACGGAGGCGTCACCGGCCTCCTGGGCAACCGCTGTTCCTATCGGCAAGCAGAGCAACAGCACCAGGAGGATGGTTCTCCACCAGTCCCGGGCGCCGCCGGGATGGATTGACGTCACCGTATCGGCTCCGTCAGCAGCCCGTCACTCTCAGAGAGGGTGTTATTCCTGATATTTTTCAGTTCGACCATTGATTCCGGCGGGTTGGATTATTATTGCAGATATAATATATTTTTGGGGCGAGCCGCCCGCGATGCCATGTGGACGCATGATCGGGGTGTGAGGGTGGAGTGAATATGGTTCTGCAGGCAGTGGAGCCGGGGGGCTATCCGGAGCGTCTCCCGGGCTTACCGTCGTGATTGGACGGCTCCATCGCACCGCGAGCCAGCGGGTCTCTTCGTGGGCGCTAAAGACCGCTTTCGCAAACAGCATCAGCGGCACGGCGAGGAAGAGTCCCGGGACCCCGAGCACCAGCGACCAGAAGAAGACCGAGAGGACGATGACGAGCGGCGATATCCCAAGCTCCCATCTTGCAGGGTGCGGGGAGAAGATCGTCCGGGCGATGAAATCGGTGCCCGCGATCCCCGTGGCCACCACCAGCGCGCCGGGGTAGCGATGACCGATACGACGAACGCAAAGAGGAACAGGTTTGCCAGGGATGCGGCGAGGTACATGCCGGTGACGGGAATGGCACCGATGACCACAATCCAGGTGAGGGATGCGAGATGGGACGGGGTGGGCAAGGCCACCTCTACGGATCCGCGGATTCTCCCTTCAATGCGCGATTCCGATCCATTCCATCACATCCACTACTCCCCCTCCCTCCTGTATCAAAGAGGTAATTGTGCGCAAGCGAAAGCATGCCGGTGCCGGCCCCCCTCATCGTGCCGGGGCAGCCATCGGCTTCTTTTCCTCCTTCGCTTCGACCGGTTCGACTGCTTTCCCCGGTTCCGCTCCCCCACCCGTACCAAAGAGGTAATTGTGCGCAAGCGAGAGCATCCCTCCGGATACCGTTTTAGCGTTGAATCCGTTCTGCACGAGGATCCGCGTTGCATAGTAGGCGCGCTGGCTGGAACGGCAGAAGACGTGGATCTCCCGGTCGCGGGGGAGTTCGTCGAGACGCTCCCGGAGTTGTCCCAGCGGGATGTTGAGCGCTCCCGGCACACTCTCCACGGCAAGTTCCATCGGTTCGCGCACGTCCAGGAGGAACCCGGTCCGGGCGATATTCCAGTGACTGAGCGGCATATCGCCCCTGAGAACGTCGGCTGCGACCATCCCGGCAAAGTTCACCGGATCTTTTGCGCTTCCAAACTGGGGCGCGTAGCAGAGCTCGGCCTCCTCGAGATCGTAAACGGTCGCGCCCATCTGGATCATAGCCGCAAGAACGCTGACCCGTTTGTCCACTCCGTCCTGGCCGAGCGCCTGCACGCTCAGCAGGCGTCCGTCGGATCGCCGGAAGATGATCTTCATCGCGATCGGCCGGGCTTGCGGATAGTATCCTGCGTGTGAATTCGGGTAAATGTAGATCTTTTCATAATCGGTATCACCCATTTCGTTCAGCGCCTTTTCGCTGGGCCCAGCCCATGCAACGGCCGCACCAAAAAGCCCGATGATAGAGGTGCCCTGCGTGCCGCGGTATCGGGAGTCGCGCCCCGCGATGACATCGGCCGCGATGCGCCCCTGCCGATTGGCCGGACCCGCCAGCGGGATCAGGCTCCACTCGCCGGTGACGTAATCCTTCACCTCGACGGCGTCGCCGACGGCGAAGAGATCAGGGTTGCTCGTCCGCATATGTTCGTCTACGCGGATCCCTCCGAGTTCGCCGATCGCAAGGCCGGCCATCTTTGCGAGAGTGATCTCCGGGCGCACACCGATGGCGAGGATCACCACGTCGCCCACGTAGGCCTTGCCTGAATCGGTCTCCACGCTGATGGCGCCGTGCTCGGCCTGCTTGAACCCGACCACCCTGTCGCCGTGCATCACGCCAACCCCGTGGCTCTCCATAAAAGCCTCGACAACTCGGGCAAACTCCCGGTCGAGCGGCCGTAAGACTTGATCGGGCTTCTGCAGCAGGGTTACCTCAAAGCCGCGCTGGACCAGGTTCTCCGCCATCTCGAGACCGATGAATCCTCCGCCGACCACCACGGCCCGGGTTTTTGGTCTGAGGGTCTGGAATCCCGAGTACCGGTCCATGCCGGAGAGGAATGCGGTGCCCTTCTCGAGCCACTCGTGGATCTCCCGGGCGTCCGGTACGGTCTTCACGTGGAAGATGCCCGGAAGGTCTATGCCCGGCAGCGGCGGGTGGACGGCAGCGGCTCCGGGCGAGAGCACCAGTTTGTCGTACGGATGCGTGGTGACCTCCCCGGTCACAAGATCCCGCAGGTCCACGGTCTTTTTGTCCGGCGAGACCGCGATGGCCTCGCAATTGGTGCGTACATCGACTGCGAAATGCGCCCGGAAGAGTTCCTCGTTGGCCACGAGCAGGCTCGATTCTTTCTCAATCACGTCCCCGACATGGTAGGGCAGCCCGCAGTTCGCGTACGAAACGTACGGCCCTCGTTCCACCATGAGGATCTCGGCGTTTTCATCCAGCCTGCGCAGGCGCGCTGCACACGACGCCCCGCCGGCTACTCCACCAACAATAATGACTTTCATACAATCTCCTCCTTTCTCGTCCTGCCAGTATTCGACCAACCCCGCACAGCGGCTCCATCACCGCCCCTCTCCGGTCGGCCGGTCCAGAGAACGCACGAGCGCCCGGGCCGGAGCACCGTCGCCTCCGAGGATCTTCAGCGGCAGGCAGACCAGGTCCACCTGGCCCGGCGGCACCTGCTTCAGATTCAGCCCCTCGATGATCCAGATGCCGGCGTTGAGCAGGGTCCGGTGAATCTTCACCCCGTCCGCATGGAAGCCGCCGACGGAGAGGTAGTCCACGCCGATCAGCCGCACCTGCCGCTCGACAAGGTATTCGGCCGCTGCTTCCGAGACGTACACGAAGTCCTCGACGAACGTGTCGGTATCCCAGCAGTGCTCTGAGTTGTGGGTCTTGAAGAGGACCCGCTCGCCGCGCTGGATGGAATGCTCCGCCAGCTCGTCGGGTTGTATGGACGTGCGGTCACGGATGGGGATGACCCGTGCCGGACCCATGCTTGCGTCCAGCGGGATGTCGCCGATCCCGGTGCCGCCGCGGACAAAGTGTGCGGGGGCATCCATATGGGTGCCCGTATGTGCGCCCATCTCGAGGAGCGACACCGTGCTCGGGTCGCCCCGCTCCATGCTCAGGGCATGGCTGATTCTGACCGGCGGATCACCCGGCCAGGTGACCATGCCGGTTTTCAGCGTTACCGAAACGTCGATCCAGTCTGAAGCCATCATATCCTCCTCTCTAATGTGACGTGATGCAGAACTCCCCCGGGTCAGATCTCAGCGAACTGAACAATGACTTTGATGTCTCCGGGTTGTCGCACCAGGGCCTCCCTGAAATTCTCCGGTCTTTCCCGCCGTGTAATGAGGCGCGCCAGCCACGCTCGATCTGCACGGGCCAGTGCTCTGCCGGCCTTGTACCAGTGCCTCTTGTTGGCATTCACGCTCCCCACGATGGCGATGTTTCGGAGCACCGCCGCAGCGGCGGTGTCCGCCGTGGGCGTTGCCGGTGCCGCGCCACCTCCACCGACGCCCGTGAGACAGATGACGCCGCCGGGTGCCACCTGGTGAATGGTCTGGGCGATGACCTGCCCGACACCGGTGCACTCGATGATGATGTCAGGTTCGAAGCCAATGTCTGATACGGATCTCGAGTGATACGTCGCTCCGAGAGCCTTGACGGCTTCGGGCTTGGGACCCGATGTATTGCGATCGTAAACATGGACATCCAGCCCTTCCTGCATGCCGATAAGGGCCGCGAGAAGGCCGACGGGCCCTGCGCCGGTTATGAGCGCATTCTCCGGTTCCCAGAACGAGCGCTGGCCTACCGCCCTGGCCATCTCCCAGGCTTTTGCGACAACCGTCGTCGGCTCAAGCAGCACGCCGTGGATCCCCAGACCAGGATCCACTTTCATCGCGTACCCGGGTTCGATCCTCCACCGCTCGGACATGAAACCGTCGATCTCCTTGATCCCGCGCTCGGTGTACAGGCCGTTGCGGCACATGTCCCACTCCCCAACCGCACAGTTGGCGCAGGGAACCGGGTCGGGGCGCCGGACGATCCCCACCACGAGATCTCCTGCTTTCAGCCCCGACACCGGTCCGGGATCGATCACGCGGCCGAGCGATTCGTGCCCGAGCACGAGCCGTGATCTCCCCGGAGGCGCCCAGCCGTATTTCCCTTCAGCGATCTCGGCATCGGTTCCGCATACTCCGACAGCGACGGCTTCCACGAGCACCGAGCCGTTCCGGATATCCGGTTCGGGGATATCTTCCAATCGTGCGGTTCCCGCTTTCTTTGGTTCAACAGTGATTGCTTTCATCGCTTCACCTCAGGTATAGACCTGTCAGGGTCTTTATCGGGAATTCAGGAGCGGGAAGCCCCCCAACTCAAAACATCTCCTGAGATAGCCGTGCTTCCCCCGACTACCCGAGCCGCCGCGTAGACACCTGCAGCTCGGACACCTCGGGCAGCTTTGCCGAGGTCACCTTCTGCCACTGCTCCTCGAGCAGTTCTCTCGCTGCCTGCTCAAGGAACTCCGGTGCGGCCCACTCATGTAGATCGAAATCGTTCTTGATGTAGCCGTGGCTCAGCATGAAGTCCTTGCCGATCTCGATGGCTGCCAGGTTCTGGGGCGACAGGTTGGGCACCATGTCGACATGCTTGATACCCCGGTACGTATCCTCTACGTCCAGGTAGAACGTCTGCCTGTCGAGGATCGCCGCCGCGGCGTGCTTGTGCTCGTTCGCCCACCGCCCCACCTTGATCATACCTTTCATGAACGCGACGACGAGTTCCGGATGCTGCTCGGCCATGACGTCCGTGCACGTGATGACGGCGGGGACGTTGCAGACCTGCAGGGTCCAGTCCGGATACCTGGACAGGTCCTCGATCGCCTTGAACTTGCCCGTTGCCTCCTGGAGATGCTGGAAGGGGCCGCTCTGGGTGTAGATCGCATCGACGACACCCTGCTCCAGCGCCGGCTCCAGCGGACGGAAGGCAAGGTCGTGCTTGTGGTCACGCCTGAGCCACAACTCCGACGGGTTGTCCATGGGCTCCAGCATCCCGGGATCGTCGTACCAGTCATCCGGGTAGGGGAACTCCACGATCTCCACGTCGTCGCGGGTCATGTCGTTTTGCATGAGCATCAGCTCGATGCCCTGCTCCTCCTGGATTCGCCACCAGTCGTTCTTGATCGCGTTCAGGCTCTTCGTGAGACCGATCTTCTTGCCCTTGAGATCTTTCATCCGGTAGATGTCGTCCCTGGCGCGCACCATCATGCAGCCGCCTTCGTATACGTGCGTCGCCCCAAGGAGCCTGGTCCTGCGGATGTCCGCGTGAACGTGGATGGGCGGAAACAGGCCGCCGAAGCGGATGAGGTTGTCGAGGTTGTGGATGTAGTGCGGATACCAGTTGTTCTCGCGGCGGGAGCGGAGGAAAGCGTACTGGACGCCGATCTTCTTGAACTCCTCTCTGGTCCAGCCCAGTTCCTGGTCGACATTGCTGGCGGACACGAGAGGACAGTTGGTGTAGTACACCTCTTTCCAGTCCAGTGGCACCGTGCTGAATTTCTCGTCTGATTGGGACATGGTCAGGTCCCTTCCTGCGAGGTTCCCGGGAAAGCAGGCGGTCTGCTCGCCGCTGGTTCCCGCTTCCCTGATCCGGGATGCGTTCCTTTGTTCGCACGGTTGCTCATCGCCGGACCGGCGGTGATGGATCCCGGGCGAAGGTCGGGCCCGGCATGCACGCCCTCTCCGATCCGACCCGGTTCGCTGTCGACATTGCCTGCACGAATAACGGGGCGGTACGTGCACCGCGCCTGAACGCCGGCAAAGGATTCTTGCCCGGACAAAATCCATTTATTCATCATAAAACGCCCTATTTAGTGAATACGGCATAGATTCCGCCATCCTTGCCGCCCTGTGGTACCTTCCCGGCTCTCCGGCAATGAGGTTGCCCGGGCCGACTTGCGTAAGACCCCTGAAAGCATGTCCCATCAGTCCGGCATATGCATTGGAGACAGGACATCCCGATGAAAATGAGAGCGGTCGGGACTGACCCACTCTCAGCGTGCCGGTGCCGCCATCGGCTTCTTCTCCGCCGTTTCAGCAGCATCAACCGCTTCACGAAGCGCCTCTCCGGCCATCACGAGGGCTTCCGGCGTGACCATGCCGTCGGCAATGAGGTGGCCGTTGGCATCCCCGAGCGCCTGCTTGAGGCCCTTTGCCCAGAGATGCTCGATGAGGAAGATCGCGGCGGCGCTGTCGTTAGGGATGGTATCCGCAATTTTGCGGACGTTCTCCTCGGTCATCCCGAAGGTCCGCTGGGCGGCCGCCATGGTGCCGGCCTCCCAGCCGGCCTGTACGCCTTCCTCCCCGCCGGCCCCGAGACCGATGAGCGCTCCGACAGCGGCGCCGAAGCGCTGCCGTTCAGTATCGTCGAGCTGCGTGGCCTCCATGGCGCTGACGTTGCCGTCCGCATCCTTCCACACGAACCGGAGGTCGATCAGCCTGACGACACCCTTCTCCATTGCCGACCCGAGTGCCTTGCGAATCTGGCCGTGGAAGTCCGGGTTTTTGAACCCGATGACCAGGAGCTGCATCGGTCCATACATAACTTCAGCCATTTTCTATTCCTCCTATGACAAACTGCATGGGTTGCCTGCCCACACCCCGTGATCTGTTGCCCCCGTGCCGCAATACAACTGCATCGATAGAACGCTTCTACCTGCACGCTTTGCGTCTCTCTCCGGAAGTGCGCAGACCGGCGGCAGGTCAGGAGCCTGATGGGCAACACAGTATAAAAATATGGGCATATAATTTAGGTGAGCCCGAATATCCGGACACCCTCCGGTATAAGAGCCGTCACCCCCCAACCGGGCCCCGTGCCCTCCGGCACCCTGCTCTGCTGCCGCGATGGCCCTGTTGACTGCCCTTCGCTCTTTTCTTCTCCAATAGCGGCCTAATGCGCCATCTGGTCGATCGCCGCCGTAATGGCGAGGACGAGCGCGTCATCGTATCCCGGTTCCACCTCCACGCCGTAGGTATCCCGGACCCGGAACCATTTTTTGGAGGCCTCGGCGATCCGCTTCCGCCCGGCCTCGATATGGTACTCGTGGTCGAGGATGTTCCCCTGCACCTCCCAGTCCTCCTGCCCGGGGACGGTTACCGTCCACCGGTCACGGAGCGGCGCGATCAGGGCCTTCTTGATGGTCGCCGCCGTACCGCCTGCGCCCTTCTCGATCTCCATGGTATCCTTGATACGGAGCATCCTTTCCTGGATCTTATAGAGGTCCTGCCCCTCCTTGCTCTGGATGATCAGCGTATTGCGCACGCGGAGCGCTTTTCCGTCCACCTTGAACGCCCGCTCTCCCGCTGCGTCCTCGATCCAGTAGTCGTCCCCGATATCGATGAGCCGCTCTTTCATCTTGTACCGGTGTGTACCGCCGGCCTCTTCGCGCCTCGCGAGGCCGCCTTCTGCTCTCCTTCGCATCATCTTCCTCACCTCAAAGAGACGCTCCGGCCCGTCACTCCCGGGCCATCATCGCGGCTGCCTCTTTCTCGTGGTGGATGTACGGCCCCCCGGGGCAGCCGTCGAGCACGAGCATCAGGGTCTTCGGGACACGCCAGACCTACCACCCTCACAGGTTATCTGGCAACAGGCCCCTCTACCAATCGGGGAGGAGATCCCTCCTTCCTGTAGACGAGCCTCCGCGCTCCCTCCCCGAGCACCTGTTCGGGGCTCATATACCCGAAGAGCTGGATGATCCGGGCGACGAGCCCTGTCCACCCGGTCTGGTGGCTGGCACCGATTCCGGCTCCGTTATCTCCGTGGAAATACTCGTAGAAGAGGAGATAGTCGCGCCAGTGGGGGTCCTCCTGGAACTTCCGAGCGTAACCGAAGACCGGGCGGCGGCCGCTCTCATCGCGGAGGAATACCCGGGTCAGGCGTCGTCCAATCTCCTCGCTCACCTGGTAGAGGTTCATCCGGTTCCCCGACCCGGTCGGGCATTCCACGGTGAAATCGTTCCCGTAGTAGGCGTAGAGATTTAACAGCGCCCGGATCAGCATGAAATTCATCGGGAACCAGATAGGGCCCCGCCAGTTGGAGTTCCCGCCGAACATGCTCGAGTCGGAGTCCGCCGGCAGGTACTGCACCCTGTGCTCTTGCCCGTCCTGGTAGAGGATATAGGGATCGTGCAGGTGTGCCCGGGAAAGGGACCGGATCCCGTAGTCGCTCAGGAACTCGTTCTCGTCCAGCATTCGCGAAAGAACCCTTCGCAGCCTCTCCTCGGTGAGCAGTGAGAGGAGGAGCCGTCCTCCGACGCCGGACTGGCCGATGTTAGAGATTGTAGACGCCATACGCGTATGGTACTGCTTGAACCATCGGGCCCGCTCAATGAACTCCGGCATCTGCTCTACCATCTCCCGGGTAAAGACCGTGGTCGCGGCAAGCGGCAGCAGCCCCACCAGGGACCGCACCTTCAGCCGTGTCGCGCTCCCGTCGGGCAGGCGGAGGAGGTCGTAATAGAAACCGTCCTCCTCGTCCCACATCCCCTCCTGGTGCTCTCCGATGTGGTTCATCGCCGAGGCGATCCAGACGAAATGCTCGTAGAATTTGGTCGCCATCTCCTG
>PGYL01000004.1:73665-85134 GCA_002839645.1 Methanomicrobiales archaeon HGW-Methanomicrobiales-2
CGGCAATATCGAGCATCGTCTGGGCGAAAAGGGCCATCCACGCCGTTCCGTCGGCCTGCTCCAGGTATCCCCCCGTGGGCAGAGGTGCACTGCGGTCGAAGACTCCGATGTTGTCGAGGCCGAGGAACCCGCCCTCAAAGACGTTCTGGCCGGTGCGGTCCTTGCGGTTCACCCACCAGGTGAAGTTCATCAGCAGTTTCTGGAAGATCCGTCCCAGGAACTGCACGTCCCCCGTACCCAGGAGTTCCTTCTCCGTGCGGTAGATGAAGAGAGCGGCCCAGGCGTGCACGGGAGGATTGACGTCGCTGAAGTTCCATTCGTAGGCCGGGATCTGGCCGTTCGGGTGCAGGTAACGCTCGCGCAGCATCAGGTCGAGCTGATTCTTGGCAAACTCCGGGTCCACCATGGCAAGGGCAACGGTATGGAATGCCAGGTCCCATGCCGCATACCAGGGATACTCCCACTTGTCGGGCATGGATATGATGTCGGCATTCATCATGTGGAACCACGAGTTGTTCCGGATGGAGGACCGCTGGCCCGGATCGTGCCCATCCAGCCAGCGATCGACCTCATAGAGGTAGTACTGCTTCGTCCAGAGCATGCCGGAAATAGCCTGGCGCATCACGTTCGCCGCATCGGGGCCGACCGACGGAGGAGTGATGTTGTCGTAGAATGCATCCGCCTCTTGCTTTCGCTGTGAGAGCAGATTCTCAAAGGAGCTCCCGAAGAGAGGAATTTCCCCGGAGGGCGGGGTTTGGTTCAGCCGCAGCCGTACCGTCTGCACTTCTCCCGGAGCGAGGGTCAACCGGTAATGCGCAGAAGCCCTGGTCCCGGAACCCTCCGGGTTCACGGCATCGGTCCGCCCCTCGACGACGTAGTTATTGATACCGTCTTTCACGAACGGCGTGGCGTTCGGCGTCTTAAAGAGGCGCTCCATGTTGGTCTCGTTCTCGGTGAAGAGAAGAGGGGCCTCACCTTCGCAGTAGAGATACCGGTCACCCAGCGCCGGATGGCTGGCCGCGATCACGCCGGTCCCCGGCGGGCCTTCCGTCTTTTGAAGGGACGGTCTCTCCCCACCGCCTCCCTGCCACCAGGTATTGCGGAACCAGAGGGTGGGCAGCAGGTGGAGGGACGCCTCTTGTGGGCCGCGGTTATGCACGGTGATCTGCACCAGAATATCCTCAGGGGACTCCTTCGCGTACTCCACGAAGACATCGAAGTAGCGGTCGTCGGCAAAGATGCCGGTATCGATGAGTTCGTACTCCAGGTCGTACCGGTTGCGTTGCCGGTTCGTGGCCACCAGGTCGTTGTACGGGAATGCTGCCTGCGGGTACTTGTAGAGGTACTTCATGTAGGAGTGCGACGGGGTGTTGTCGAGGTAGTAGTAGTACTCCTTCACGTCCTCGCCGTGGTTCCCTTCGGCGTTCGTAAGCCCAAAAAGCCGCTCCTTGAGGATGGGATCATTACTGTTCCAGAGGGCAAGCGCAAAGCAGAGGTGCTGGGAATCGTCCGAGATGCCTGCAATCCCGTCCTCCCCCCACCGATAGGCACGGGAACGCGCCTGATCGTGCGTGAAGTACGCCCAGGAATTGCCGTCCCCCCCATAGTCCTCCCTCACCGTTCCCCATTGCCGTTCGCTCAGGTAGGGCCCCCACCTGCGCCAGGGGATGTTATCGTCCCGGGCCTCGAGCAGCCGTCTTCCCTCAGAGGTACCGGGCACGATCGCCGTAGATGTCATGCGGGAGCCAGACAGTCCGGGACGAGATATAGTTTTCGAGGAGATGCCTGTCGGGTTGCCTCAACGGCAGAGTGCAGCTCGTGGATTCTCGTTTTTTGAGAACCGGAGGAAACGGAGGAAACGGAGGAAACGGAGGAAACGGGGAAACGGAGGAAACGGCGTGCGATCCGGCCGGGAAGACCGGGTGAAAAACCTGACCCGGCATGACGGGCGGACCGCAGGAAGCCTTTGCCGCTGCCGCCAGGCGGGCCCTCCGGTCTTCCCTTACAGGGATGCACCGCCCGCCAGAAATGCCGGGCAGTTAGATTAATATGCACGTTATCCGTCTGATGGACGCAACGAGAGGGCTGAGAGAATGGAGAGCGAACCAGATCCGGCTCCCCGGACACCGGCGGCAACCCCACAGGGCGTGCTCCTGCCGCTTGCGCTGGCCCAGTTCATCTGCAGCTACGCTGCCTCGAACATGAACGTGGCCATAAACAACATCGCCACCGACCTGGGGACAACGGTCAGCGGCGTCCAGACGACCATCGCCGTTTTTACGCTCACCATGGCAGCCCTGATGATCCCCGGCAGCAAGCTGACGGATATCCTGGGCCGCACGTACCTCTTCAGGCGAGGCCTCCTGGTCTACGGGGTCGGAGCGCTGGTAGCGGCAGCGGCACCGGGGCTCGGGATCCTGATCCTCGGCTACTCGCTCCTCGAAGGCATCGGGACCGCACTGCTGATCCCGCCCGTGTATATCCTCGCAACCGTCTTCTTTCCCGACCTCACCTCACGCGCCCGCGCCTTCGGTGCGATCAGTGCGGCGGGCGGCGTCGGGGCGGCAGCAGGTCCCCTGGTCGGCGGGATCATCACCACCGCGATCAGCTGGCGGGCAGCCTTTGTCGTGCAGGCTCTTGTTGTCGGCATAATCATCATCCAGAGCCGGAAGATCGTCGATCCGGGAGTGCAGGGCGAGAAACCCGCTTTCGACATCGTCGGAACCATTCTCTCTGCGGCGGGACTCTTCTTTGTGGTGGTCGGCATCCTGCAGGCCTCGACGTACGGCTGGTTTAAGGCCAGCCAGGATTTCGTCATCGGCAATACGGTCGTGATCCCGGAAGGCGGCATCTCACCGGTATGGGTCTTCGTGCTTATTGGAGTGGTACTACTCGCCCTGTTCTTCTGGCATATCCGGTCCATGGAACGGGCAGGCAAGGAGCCTCTGTTGCACACCAGGATGTTTAAGAACCGCACATCAAACCTCGGTCTCGTCACACAGAACATGCAATGGCTGGTCCTCTTAGGCCTCTCTTTTGTGGTCTCCGTCTATGTGCAGACCGTGCGGGGCTACAACGCGATCGAGACAGGTCTGATCCTTACGCCGGCCACGATCGGTATTTTGCTCTCCTCGATGGCCGCGGGCAGGCTGGCGCGGAAGTATTCCCAGGCAACGCTGATCCGGGCGGGGTTTATCGTGACGGTAGCCGGCGTCTTCCTCCTGCTGTTGCTGGTACGGGAGACGTCCCCCGTCCGTACGTTCGTGCCGGGCCTCTTTCTGGTCGGTCTGGGCGTCGGGGTCATGCTGACATCCTCGGTCAACGTCGTGCAGTCCAGCTTCCCCGAAGAGGACCAGGGGGAGATATCGGGCCTCTCCCGCAGTGTCTCGAACCTGGGCTCATCGCTCGGCGTGGCCATTGCAGGAACCGTCATCGTCTCCAGCCTGGCCGTGGGGAACATGGGCTATGCTCTTGCCCTGGTAGTTCTGGTGCTGTTTGCAGGGGTCGGTCTTGTAGCCGCGTTCATGCTGCCCGCCACCCCTGTGCCCGAGGCCCCGGAGCCCTGACCCGGCCCTGCCCGATCGGCGGGCCGCCGGGGCTCCCGTTATCCGCCCGGACGCCCGCGAGACCGGAAATACGCCTCGATCTGCTCGAGAGACAGCCCTTTCGTCTCCGGCACGAGCTTGAAGACGAAGAGCCACGCGAGCAGGGCTACCAGGGCGTAGAGGAGGAAGACCCCCGACTCCCCGATGAGATCCACCAGCGAGAGAAACGTCGCTGCAATGATGAAGTTCGCGGCCCAGTTCGTAACCGTCGCGAGGCTCATGGCCAGTCCCCGCACGCTGAGCGGATAGATCTCGGCGATGAGCAGCCAGAAGATCGGACCGAGGCCCAGCGCAAAGGAGGCGACATAGATGATGAGGCTCACCGCGGTGACCTGCCCCAGCGAGACGGCCGCCCCTCCGGCACCGCCGCTCTCGAGGGCAAACCCGACCCCGAGGAGCAGCATGGCAATGCCCATCCCGGCAAGGCTCCAGAGGAGCAGCGGCCGGCGTCCCGCCCGGTCGACGAGCCAGATGGCGATAAGGGTCACCAGGACGTTCACGACGCCGATCCCGACCGTCGCGGCGATCGAGGCGGTCGCTTCCGCAAGGCCGGCAAACTGGAAGATGGTCGGGGCGTAGTAGATGACGGTATTGATCCCGGTCGCCTGCTGGAGGATCGCGAGGCCCACCCCCAGGAGCAGCGGGAGCCGAACAGCAGGCGCGAACAGGTCCGACCACGTGCCCGCCCCTTCCGTGCGCACGCTCCTCTCGATCTCGCCGATCTCGTCCGAGACGTCGGCGGTGCCGCGGATCTTCCGGAGGACTTTTGCGGCGTCGCCGGGGCGGCTCATGAACATCAGCCACCGGGGGCTCCGGGGCATCAGGAACATGCCGACCAGGAGGACCGTGCCCGGGATCACGCCCGCGAGAAACATCGCCCGCCAGTCACCGGCCCCTGCAAAGTAGTAGTTCACGCCGTAGGCGACCAGGATGCCGACCGTTATCAGGAGCTGGTTGAGCGAGACCAGGGCGCCCCGGATACTCTCCGGCGCAATCTCGGAGATGTAGAGGGGAGCGACGAATGAGGCCACCCCGATCGCTATCCCGATCAGGATCCTGCCGATGATGAAGATGGAGAAGAGGGGGGAGAGAACAACCACGAACGTGCCCGCGATGAAGATCAGCGATGCGGCCAGGATGGAACTGCGGCGCCCCACCCGGTCCGAGAGAGGCCCCCCGAAGAGCGCACCGATGATCGCACCCATCAGCACAGCGCTCACCGCCACCTCGGTCATGACGCTTGTTAAGCTGAACTCCTCGTTGATGAAGAGGATCGCCCCGGAGATGACGCCGGTATCGAATCCGAAGAGGATCCCGGCAACGGCGGCAACGGCGGCGACGACGAGGACGAACCCCGTGATCCGGTCGGGTTCAGGCGCCATAGGGGTCTACCACCCCGCTCCGGAGCCGTGGGATACGGGATTTATGCTGAACCCGGGAAAGGGGACCGGGGGCCAGATCCCCGGGATGAGGCGGGTTCAAAACCGGGGCGGGGGGAGGGGAGAGGACGAACCCCGCCGCAGAGGGGGAGGAGATTTTGTAAAACACCAATGATGCTCCGTTATTGGAGCCTGCCGGAGATGTCATCGCGCTCAGTTGCAACTCCGGTACTTAAACATGCGCCACCTCGTGAGGGACCGCATCCCGCAGGGCCGGGAACGGAGCGGAGAAGGGTGCATACGCCATTCAGGCTTCCCCACGGGGGCGGAGATCACGGCTCTTCCCGTCCGGGCGGCGGGAGAGAACGCAGTTGTCCCGCCCGGCGTATCAGGTAATAGCCACCGCAGAGGGCAATGATAATCAGCGCGATGCCGATGAGCTCGCCTGCAGTTGTCGTGTCGAGGAGGATAACCTTTCTCGCGATGGCGATGATCTCGACATGGAACTCTCTCTCAGGTACGCCTTTATCCTCTCCAGGAGTTCCAGGCCGATGAGGACCAGCAGGAAGTATCCGGGAAGGCTGAAGAACTCGTCGCTGTCAAGCCGGTAGGCAGTATCCTCGAACAGCCCCGCGACCACCAGCCACCCCAGCTCGAGGAGTGCGAAGAAGAGCAGCACAACCAGGAATATGATGAGCATGATATAGGTAAAATTCTCAAACCGCTCCACGAAACGGCGCATGCATAAATTATCCTGCAGGTCCGTATGAATAGGTTCCGGAAACGCCGCAGTTTTATGCTTCAGGAGCTATTCCGGCCCTTCCGGCCTCATGCGGCGCAGAACGGGCCCGCGGGCAAGGTTCATATACCGGAGTGCGCATCCTGTGGCATGCCGGAATTGCAAGAACACCGGGGATCGTCCCTCCCCCGGCGCTCGGGTGGAACAATGAACCGATCTCAGGCGATTGATGGAATCCGGAAAGGGTTTCGGGCCATCGCCGTCGCCTTCGTTTTCGCCACTCTGATCCCCGTACTCCTCGGCCTTCTCTTCTCCGTTCCGACCGGGAGAGTCTTTTCTCTGATCGTCTCCACCCTCCTTCTCCAGGCAAACGCCGCTTTCATCGGCCTCTCGCTCGGCCTGAACCCCATCTTCATTCTGGTCGTCATGGTATTCGTGGAGCTCGGGATCGTCCTCGCCATCTACGAGATCCTGGATGTATTTGCCGAGCAGTCGGAGAGAGTCCGGCGTTTCACGAAGAGTACGGAAGAGAAGATGGCCAGGTACCCTATTCTACATAAGTACGGCGCAGTCACGCTCATCGTCCTTCCTGCACTCCCGGTGATCGGCCTTTACTCCAGCGTCGTCATCGGATGGCTTCTGCGCTGGAACAAACTCCAATCGATATTCTTCGTCACGCTGGGATGGATTCTCGTCACCGTCTTCCTCCTGCTCGTGGCGCTCGGGTTGGTCCGGGTGGTCTTCTGATAACTCCAACCATCCAAACAGGCACCGATTCCAGTGCCCTGCGTCCCAATCAGGCTGCCTGTGCCCATTCGGCGCTTCTTCATACGCTGTCTGCGTTGAGGTGTCGATCTCCCTTTTTCTTCCATAGCAGTCTAATCGTGCGCCATCTGACCACGCCATTAACTTTATATATTTGCCGGATAGCCGGTCCCTTCATCCTCAACTCAGGAGGGCCTATCGATGTTGAAGAAACTGATCCTGCTGATCCTGGTGATCATGGCAGCGGCGGTCCTGGTGGCAGGTTGCGTTTCGCCGGTGGGAGACGAGACCCCGACGGTAACGCCGACCGAAGCGACGCCCACGGCGACCGAGGTGACACCGGTGGGGACGACACCGGTGGGGACGATGACGACAGCGATAAACGAGACAGCGAGGTACTGGACCTGAACCATTTTTTCATAGTTCACTCTTTTAGCGGTGTCATTGCATCGACATCTCAAAACGGATTGAATAAGGTCACTCCTTCGCCGTTGCCCGTTTGATAGTATCTGTTCCCCGCTCCGGGGTCAGTACCTCACCCGGTTTTCCAGGTGTTTGGCAACGAAAGGCATTTATCTGCGACATCTCCCTACACGGCGCTCGCAACCATAAAAAGTGGAGAGTGCAAGATGTCTGAGAGATGGAATGGCACGGTCAATCTCGATATCCGGGATTCGGTGCCTGACTGGGATCCCTACCTGCAGCCGCAGGCTCCGGCAGATGCCCCCAACATCCTGATGATCGTCTGGGACGACGTCGGCTACGGGGCCATGGACGTATTCGGCGGGCCTATCGAGACACCCACGATGCAGCGTATCGCCGATATGGGCATACGGTACAGCAACTTCCATACCACGGCGCTCTGTTCTCCCACCCGCTCCTGCCTGCTCACCGGCCGCAACGCAACCAGCAACAACATGGCCTGCATCACGGAGGCGTCCGCCGGTTTTCCGGGGCTTTCCGCCCGTATCCCGTTCGAGAACGGGTTCATATCGGAGGTGCTCAACGATCGGGGCTGGAACACCTACGCCATCGGCAAGTGGCACTTAACCCCGGGAGAAGAGACCGATATGTCCTCGTGGAAGGGGCGGTGGCCGCTCGGGCGGGGATTCGAGCGCTACTACGGCTTCATGGGCGGGGAGACCAACCAGTGGTACCCCGACATCGTCTACGACAACCACCCCATGGACCAGCCCTACCGCCCGGATGAGGGCTACCATTTCTCCCGGGATATCGCCGACAGAGCGATCGAGTTCGTCCGCGACTCGAAGATGATCGCTCCCGAGAAGCCCTGGTTCATGTACTTCTGCCCCGGGTGTGCCCACGCCCCGCACCATGTCTTCAAAGAGTGGGCTGACAGGTACAGGGGCCGGTTCGATGAGGGCTACGAGAAGATCCGCGAGCAGATCCTTGAGACACAGAAGAAGATGGGGCTGTTGCCGGAGAATACCGGCCTGTCGCCCATCAACCCCCACGGTGAGCCGGCTACGACCGGGCCGGACGGTCAGCCCTGGCCTGCACTTGACTTCGTACCCCCCTGGGACTCGTTGAACGAGGACGAAAAGAGGCTTTTTGTTCGCATGGCAGAGGTGTATGCCGGCTTTGTCACCTACACCGATGCCCAGATCGGGCGGATCCTCGACTATCTCGAGGAGTCCGGTCAGCTGGAGAATACCATCATCGTCGTCGTATCCGACAACGGCGCCAGTGCAGAGGGTGGCCCCAGCGGCTCCTTCAACGAGAACAAGTTCTTCAACAACGTCCCCGACACGGTCGAGGCGAACCTGCCGCATATCGACGAGCTCGGCGGCCCCGGGGCATACAACCACTACTGCAACGGTTGGGCGTGGGCTTTCGACACCCCGTTCCCCTACTGGAAGCGGTTTGCCGGGTACGAGGGCGGCATTGCGGATATGTGCCTGGTTGCGTGGCCCCGCGGCATCAGTGCCCGCGGAGAGATACGCCATCAGTATGTCCACGCGGTGGACATTGTCCCGACGCTCTACGACCTGCTGGGGATCGAGTTGCCGAAGGTGCTGAAAGGCTATACCCAGAGCCCGATCGAGGGGGAAAGCTTCAAGGCCAGCTTTGATGATCCCGGTGCGCCCGGGCGGGAGACCCAGTTCTATGCGATGCTCGGCCAGAGGGCGATCTACCACCAGGGCTGGCTGGCAAACACGGTCCATCCTCCCCTCTCGGGCTGGGGCAACTACGCGCACGACATCTGGGAGCTCTATGACCTGAAGGAGGACCGGGCCCAGATGCAGAACCTTGCAGACGAGAAAAAAGACGTGCTTGAGCTCCTCAAGGGACTCTGGTTCTACTATGCGGGCATTTACCAGGGTATGCCCATTGATGACCGCAACCCGCTGGAGATCTTTGCCACGCCGCGTCCCCAGCCCTCCAGCCCAAGAACCCGTTACATCTACTACCCGGGGACCGCCGAAGTTCCCGAGTCGGTGGCCGTCAATATCCGCGGACGATCGTACACGATCGCAGCGGGTGCGGTCATCGATGGCCCGGAGGCGCAGGGCGTGCTGTTCGCCCAGGGAGGTGTCGGTGGCGGTCACAGCCTCTACATTGCAGATGGGCGGCTTCACTATGTTTACAACTGGCTGGGGGATGCGATCCAGAAGATCTCCTCGAGCAGCACCGTGCCTGCCGGCCGGCACGTCTTCACCGCGGAGTTTGCCAGGGACGGAGAGGATACGGAGACGAAGAGCGCCATTGGCACCCTTACGCTCTACATAGACATGAAGAAGGTGGGAGAGGGACGGGTCAGGACCCAGCCGGGATCCTTCTCCCTCACCGGCGACGGGCTCTGTGTCGGCCGGGATAGCGGATCGCCGGCATCGCCGGACTACTCCGCACCCTTTGCCTTTACGGGCGGGATCATCGATCGGGTGGTGATCGACGTCAGCGGCGAGCACTACGTCGACCATGAGAAGGAGGTGGCTGCCTGGATCATGAGGGATTAATCCCGATCCAGACATCTCGAAGGGAAGGGGGATCGGGCGAACGGAGCCATGCCTGACGAAGAGGCGATTGGCGTCGCCCTGGACCTGTCCCACTGCCGGCTCGGGGAGGAATGACTGCGGGAGAGTTCCTCTCCGCTCCTGATCCCTGTGGTGCCTTCGCAGTCTTCTCATCTCAGTTGGACCCCGGATGTCGTCTCCGCCCGCCTGCCCATCTCCTCGCCGATGAACATCAACAGCGTGAGACCGACCATTGCTACGACGAGGATCATGATCATCACATCCGGGTCGGTGAAGTTGAGGGCGGCAATCGCCAGCGCCGCCGAGAGGTTGCGCTGTGCCGTCCCGACGGCGAGCACCCGTTTTATACCGCCGCCCGGGCCGCCGAGGACGTAACCGATGGCAAGCGAGACCATCACGAAGATGATCGTCACCAGGATCGCGGTTGTGCCGATAGCCCCAACGAGGTCGGTGAAGTAGACCACGAAGAATGCCACACCCAGCGTGAGCAGTGATGATAGGTTGGCTGCCTGGTTCATCAGGGGCAGAAGCCCTGTGGCAACCTCCCTGTACCGCGCTCTGATGAGGAGGGCGGTTCCGAGCGGTATGAGCATCAGCAGGACGAGCGACCGGGCGATCGCCCAGGGATCGATCGCGACCCCGGGGAGCAGCAACGGCAGGACGAACAGCACGTAGGCGATCGTCACCACCATCAGGAGCACCATCAGCCCCACCCCAAAGGCAACGTCCCCCTTCGCCGCCTGCGCAAGTTTCGGCAGGAACGGTGCTCCTGCGGCGGTCCCGAGGATGAACAGGCCGATGGAGAGCCCTTCGGAGAGAGGGAAGACGAGCAGGAGAACGAGCGCGAGCAGCGGTACCAGGACAAAGTTCGCCACAAGGGAGAGGACGACCAGCCGCAGGTTCTTCAGCGGCTCGACGATCTCGCGCAGGGTCAGGGAGAATCCCATGGCAAGCATGCTCGAGAGCACGAAGATCACTGTCGCAAGGACGCCGATCGTCTCGAGGAAGACCGTGAACGATACGGTTTCTACCATACGGTTACTCCGTTCCGCCGAATTCGCGTCAGGTAATAAAAGAGTATCTTGAGAAGAAATTGTGCCGGCGAACCTGCCCCGGCAGCGTGTCGCTAACGGTTCCCGTGCCCACAGCACCTCTTATATTTCAAACCGCTCCCGCAGGGGCAGGGCTCGTTTCGGCCGACTTTTGCCGGCGCCATCCTCTCCGCGGCGAGCATCGGCATCACCTCGTCGGCATACCGCCCCTGCCGGAGCAGGTCGGCCATCATCCGCATCGGGCGGTCGGCGTGGGAGAAGAACATCCGGTAGCCTTCACAGAGGTAGTTTAAGCCCTCCTCTCCGTCCGGTGTCCGGATGAACCGGTTCTTCGGGCACTCCCCGTTGCAGATGGCGAGGAAGTCACATTCCCGGCAGTACCGGGCAAGTGTATCATGCTTGGCTGTCCCGAACGTCCGCTGTTTTTCGGAGTTTACAAGATCGATCAGCGGCGTCGCGAGGATGTTGCCGAGGCAGTGGTCCGGTTCGACGAAGTGATCGCAGGAATAGAGGTCTCCGTTGTGCTCGAGCACCACCCCAAGGCCGCAGGTGGGCGCGAAGATGCAGACCGTCCCTGCTCTACCCAGCCAGCCCGCGAGTGCCCCGTCGAAGTTCAGGACAAACATCCGGCCGACGTCCCTCCTGATCCACTCATCAAAGATCTCGACCAGGAACCGTCCCCACTGATCCGGCCGGACGGATCGGTCGGCCACCGTATTTCCTTCCTGGAACCCGGTCTCGTTCGCCCGTTCCACGATGGGGATGAACTGGACGTACTGCGCACCGAGTTCATCGCGGAAGAACCGGTACACCTCCAGCGGATGGTCGGCGTTCGTCCTGTTGACCGCGCAGAGGATGTTGAATTCGACCCGGTGCTTCTGGAGGAGGCGGGCGGCGTTGAGGACCCGGGCAAACGTGCCGCGACCCCGCCGA
>PGYL01000051.1 GCA_002839645.1 Methanomicrobiales archaeon HGW-Methanomicrobiales-2
CGAGGAAGAGGAGGACAGCCGCAACGCTGCTCTCGCGGTACGGCACCGTGCCGCCGTTCATCCTCCGTGCGACGGCGTAGGCGTCGTAGGCACCGTAGAGCCAGACGGCCGCCCCGGCGGGAGCGAAGGAGAGGCCCCCGATCAGCGTCCCAACGAGGAACAGCACGCCTCGCAAGAACTGCCCGTTGTATGCCTGGCCGAGCCCGACGAAGACGAGCGAAAGGAGGGCGGAGAATCCAGGCTCTTTTGATTCAAGGGTAACCGAAGGGGTAATTCTGCAGGTCATAGGTACCGGCACCTGAAAGGGTATCGTGAGGAGAAATGCTTTGTGGGCGATGGGGGCCTGCCGCGAGGCCGGACCCGGGGAGGACACGGCCGGTGAGCGGGGGAGGTGCGCAACAACTATTGCCCGTCTATTGCAACCATATCGTATGGAACCGCGCTCGGAAAGAGAGTGGATCAAGATACGGCAGCGGCGAGTCATCGACGAAGCCGAGTACTACGCCGATCGACTCTACGAGACCCAGCGGGCCGCAACCACCTACGCCCGGCAGCTGCAGGGCCGGGAAGATGAGGTCCTCGTCCTTCCGACCGTCCACGCGGGCGGGCACCGGGGTTACGCTGTCTTTGTCAGAAGATAAGAGTGCGTTTTTACCGCGCAGGCAGCCGCCCGGCTGTCTGTCCGGTGGAGGGGGTAAGTCAGCACAGGCGGGTGCCTTCGGCCGGGGCAATATAACAGAGTGGGGGGCGAACCCCATCCACATTCCCCATTACTCCGTCACACGGGGGGGGTGATATATTCCCTGTACGACTGAAGTTCGAGGGTTGAACCAGCTGGTTCAACGCACCCGGCACTCACGGATCGCCGGCTCTGTGCATCGCTTCCGCCAGTCATCGTGGAGGACCCCCCAGACGTCGACATCCTCATAAACATCCCACTTCCGGGCATGCCCCCGGAAGCGCGCCTCACGCATCATCCCGCACTTCTCCATCACCCGGCCCGACGCCGGATTCCGGGAGAAGTGCATGGCGTAGACCCGGTGCAGCCCGAGGACAGAGAACCCGTACTCGATCATCGCCCGGGCAGCCTCAGTGGCATACCCCTGACCCCAGCAGGACTTCGCGACCCAGTAGCCGAGTTCCGCCCGACCATGACGGCGGTTGACCTCCACGAGCCCGACCGCCCCCACGAGATCCCCGTCCGGGGCCAGGGTGGCGGCGTAGATGGCATGCATTCCCTTCTCAAACCCGGGACGGTGGGTGGCAATCCAGTCCTCCGCCGCTCCGTCGGGGTAGGGGTAGGGGATCTCGAGCGTGCGGGACGCGACCTCATAGTCACCGGCGAGCCGTTGAACCGCCGGCGCATCCGCGAGGCTGAACGGGCGCAGGAGGAGGCGTTCTGTTACGAGGAGAGGCTGTCCGCTCATAAGGGTGCTCTGTGCAGCGGCGAGGGTGAATATGCCCCGGGACGGCTGACCGGCTCCCGGAGAACCCCCCAGAGGTCGACATCCTCATAGATCCCCCACTTCCGGACATGTTCCCGGAAGCGGCCTTCATGGAGCATCCCGCACTTCTCCATCACCCGGCCTGAGGCCGGGTTCCGGGAGAAGTTCATGGCATGGACCCGGTGCAGCCCGAGAGTCGAGAACCCGTACTCGATCACCGCACGAACCGCCTCGGTGGCATATCCCCGGCCCCAGCAGCGGCTCGCGACCCAGAACCCGAGCTCGGCACGGGAGTGCTCGGTGTCGATCCGCAGGCGAACGCCGCCGACGAGAGTCCCATCCTCGGCGAGCGTGACGGCGAAGGCCGCAGCGTCGCCGCGCTCGATGCCCTCGCGGAGAGAGGCGATCCAGAGCTCCGCAAGACCGTCCGGATACGGGTAGGGGAGGAGGGTCGTCGCGGCAACGGCGTAGTCTCCGCAGAGTCGCTGAACCAGCGGGGCGTCCGGAAGGTCGAACGGTCGCAGGAGCAGGCGGCCGGTTGCGAGGATAGGCTGTTTCTCCATGGATATATGCTCATAGGGCCGGTCGGTTATAAATCCTGCCGCGCCGCCGCCCGGGCCGCGCGAGAGGACGGCACGAAGAGATCCGGCAGACCCCCCCTGGCCATATCATCTGCCTGAAACCACCCCGGTTTATCCCTTGGGTTCCCTTTTGCCGGAATTACATGATGTAATAGATATTTTGGGCACTCAAGAATCTCCGTTTGAGGTAAGACCCCATAATACCTCTGCTATTTGAAAATCAGCAACCTTTATTAATTTTTGTTCTGTATTCCATCATACATGATCAAAGTCGCGATCAACGGGTACGGCACCATCGGCAAACGAGTCGCCGATGCGGTCGCCGCACAGCCCGATATGGAAGTCATAGGGGTCTCAAAGACAAGCGTCTCTGCCGAGGCATTCATCGCAAAAGAGCGCGGATATCCCCTCTACATCGCCGACCTCGCGAAAAAGCCGGCGTTCGAGAAGGCCGGTATCGAGGTCGCAGGCGACGTCGCTGCGATGCTGAAAGCCGCCGACATCGTCGTAGACGCCACCCCCGGCGGTGTCGGGGAGAAGAACAAACCGATCTACGAGCGCCTCGGCAAGAAAGCAATCTGGCAGGGGGGCGAGGCACACGAGGTCGCCGGGTTCTCCTTCAACGCCCACGCGAACTACAAGGAGGCTGCAGGAAAACAGTTTGCCCGGGTCGTCTCGTGCAATACTACCGGGCTCGTCCGGATCATCAACGCCATGGACCAGGCCTTCGGCGTCGAGCGGGTCCGGGCGGTGATGGTCCGGCGCGGAGCGGACCCGAGCGACGTGAAAAGGGGACCGATCGACGCCATCGTCCTCAACCCGGCCACCATCCCGAGCCACCACGGCCCCGACGTCCAGACCGTCCTCCCGCACATAAACATCGTCACCCTCGCGATGATCGTCCCGACGACGTTTATGCACATGCACTCGATCCAGATGGATTTAAAGAAGGAGACCACCCGGGACGAGGTGCTGAAAGTCTTTGAAGACCACAGCCGCATCGGCCTCGTTCGCAAGGCCACCGGCATCAAAAGCAACGCCGAACTCCGGGAGTACACCCAGGATCTCGGCCGGCCGAGAACGGACCTCTGGGAGAACGGTGTCTTCGAGGAGTCGGTCTCGGTCCTCAACGGGAAGGAGTTCTACTGCTTCCAGGCCATCCACCAGGAAGCCGACGTCATCCCCGAGAACATAGACTGCATCCGCGCCCTGATGGGAACGGTGAAGGATCCACAAGAGTCCATCCGGATGACCAACAAAGCGCTCGGCCTCGTCGCCATCGGGTGAACGGCGGAGCAGGGGAGCCGGAGGAGGAAGAAGCATTAACTCCCCGGCAAACCCACTTCTTTTAATGGATCCGTACGAACTGGTGACCCGAAATACCGTAGAGGTCGTCACCGACGAGGAACTGCGCGCGCTCATCGACCGTCCGGTCAAGCGGGTCTACACCGGCTACGAGCCGAGCGGGGAGATCCATCTCGGCCACATGGTGACGGTGAACAAGCTGATGGATCTGCAACAGGCAGGGTTCGAAGTGACCGTGCTCATCGCCGATCTTCATGCGTTCTTAAACCGCAAGGGGACCATGGAGGAGATCCGGGAGACCGCCGAGTACAACCGCCGCTGCTTTGAGGGCCTCGGCCTTCGTGGCGCAATCTACGTCCTCGGCTCGGACGTGCAGCTCACGCCGGAGTACGAACTTGCCGTGCTGACACTCTCCCAGGCGATCACCCTCAACCGGGCGAAGAGGAGCATGGACGAGGTCGGGCGGCAGATGGAGAATCCCACGGTCTCCCAGATGGTCTACCCGATCATGCAGATGGTCGATATCATGACCCTCAAGGTGGACGCCGCCGTCGGCGGGATCGACCAGCGAAAGATTCACATGCTCGCCCGGGAACACCTCCCCTCGATCGGGTATCCGGCGCCGGTCTGCATCCACACGCCGATCATCAACGGCCTCGACGGAAAGAAGATGTCGTCGTCGGCCGGAAACGTCATATCGGTCGCCGATTCCGAGGAGGGTATCAGGCAGAAGATGAAGAAGGCGTTCTGCCCGCCGGAGGTTGAGAACAATCCGGTACTCCAGATCCTGCGCTACCATGTTTTCCCCCGGGCCGGGACGGTCACCATCCGCCGGCCTGCGAAGTTCGGCGGAGACCGGGAGTTTACCGTCTACGAGGACCTCGAGCGGGCCTACGCCGCCGGCGAGGTTCACCCGATGGACCTCAAAGCGGCGACCGCCGACCACCTCATCGATATCCTCGCCCCCGTACACGATTACGTCTGCAGCAGGTGACCTGACCGTGACCCGCGATGAAGAGCATGATCAGTTTGACCGCAAGATCGAGGCAATGGGCGTCAGGATAAAAGACGCCAACACCGTGAAGGTACGGGACGATGTCTTCGACGAGGTCACCCTCATGGCCCTCTACAAGCTCGTCCAGAAGAAACAGATCTCGGTCATCGGCGGGCCTATCAGCACGGGAAAAGAGGCAAACGTCTTCTACGGGGAGCATGATGGAAGGGGGATCGTCATCAAGATCTACCGCATCCAGACCGCGAACTTCAAGGCCATGACCGAGTACATGGCGGGCGACCGCCGGTTCTCGAGCGTCCGGGGGACGCGCAAGGGCCTCATCTTTGCCTGGACGAAGAAGGAGTTCAGCAACCTGGCCCGGGCGCACGACGTGGGGATCCCGGTCCCCGAACCGCTGGTCTTCGACCGGAACATCCTCTTGATGGAGTTCCTCGGCGAAGACGAGGTGCCGTATCCCCAGCTCCGTAACGCCGAGGTCGAGGATTACGGAGCGGTATACCAGCAGATCCTCGGTTACGTGAAGCGGCTCTACCAGGAGGCGCACCTGATCCATGCCGACCTCTCCGAATACAATATCCTCTACCACGAGAAACCATACCTGATCGATATGGGGCAGGCGGTCACGCTGGATCACCCACGAGCACCCGTGTTTCTGATCCGGGATATAAAGAACCTCAACAGATATTTCTCCCGCTACTGCGATGTGACGGATGAGGAAGAGGTCCTCAGAGCGATCGTCGGCACCGGACGCCGGGAGCCCTGAACACCGGGGAGAAGGGATGCAATCATGACCACACAGGAGATAAAAGTTTCAACAGCCAGAATCGGTGTACTCATCGGCAAGAGCGGGTCCACAAAGCGCGAGATCGAGGAGAAGACCGGGATAACCCTCTGGATAGACAGTGAGGAGGGGATCGTGACGATCGAGGCGGAGGATCCCATCGCCGTCATGACGGCGACGAACGTCATCCAGGCGATCAACCGGGGGTTCTCGCCGGAGCGTGCGTTCCGCCTTCTTGAGGACGAGGACATGATGCTTGATATCATCAACCTCGCAGACCTCTCGGACACGACCCGGCAGCTCGAGCGGCTCCGGGGCCGGATCATCGGCAAAGCGGGGACATCCCGCTCGCAGATCGAGGATCTGACCAACACGGAGATCTCGGTCCACGGGAAGACCGTCGCGATCATCGGTCTCCCGGAGCAGGCTGAGACCGCGAGAAAAGCGGTGGAGATGCTGATCCAGGGCGTGCCGCACGAACACGTCTACGGGTACCTCGACCGGAAGAAGAAGGAAGCCAAACAGTCGATGCTGGAGTACTACTCGTGATGCGGCCGGGGCATATCGGCCCCGTCCATGACCATGACAATACGTGGAATATGCAGTTTGCAGTGGAAATGAAGGGGTATACATGGAGATAGCCAGCCTGCCGATCCCGCCGGATCTCGCGGCCGGCTACGCTCGGTGCGGGATCACGGAACTCTACCCGCCGCAGGCCGCCTGCGTCGAAGCAGGACTTTTTTCGGGGAAGAATCTCCTGATCGTAATCCCGACCGCGAGCGGCAAGACCCTGGTCGCCGAGATGGCGATGCACCACCAGGTGGGGAGGGGCGGCAAGTGCCTCTACATCGTCCCGCTCCGGGCGCTCGCAAGCGAGAAGTTCGAGGAGTTCTCGGAGAAAGGTCTCCGGGTCGGGATCGCCACCGGCGACTTCGACCGGCGGGACGAGCACCTGGGGGGGAACGATATCATCGTGGCGACGAGCGAGAAGGTGGACTCGCTCCTGCGGAACCGGACGCCATGGCTCGCCGAGATCACCCTGCTGGTCCTCGACGAGGCCCACTTAATCGACGACCCCTCCCGGGGAGCGACGCTCGAGATGGTGATAGCAAAGCTCCGGCACAAAAACCCGGATATGCAGATCATCGGCCTCTCCGCCACCATCGGAAACCCTCAGGACCTGGCCGGGTGGCTGGATGCGGAGCTCGTTGAGAGCGACTGGCGGCCGGTTGACCTCCGCGAAGGAGTCTTCTTTGAAGACGGCATCCGGTTTACCGACAGTACCCGGGAAATCAGTCGCCGGAGCAAGTACGAGGACCTGGACCTCGTCCTCGACACGGTCGCAGAAGGGGGGCAGTGCCTGGTCTTCGTCAGTTCCCGGAAGAACGCCGAGGCGTTTGCAAAACGCGCTGCTTCAGGGCTGAAACTGGCAAACCCGACCCTCGCCGGCTATGCCGATAAGCTGCGCTCGAACGCCGCGACCGATATGGGGAGGACCCTTGCCGCCTGCGTCGCCCAGGGGGCGGCATTCCACCACGCGGGGCTCGCGCGGGAGGAGCGCCGGATCGTTGAAGCGGGGTTCCGGGAAGGACATATCAAGGCGATCGCCTCGACCCCGACGCTCGCGGCCGGGCTGAACCTGCCCGCCCGGCGGGTGATCGTCCGCGACTACCTCCGGTTCAACGCCGGGGGGGGGATGGTCCCGATCCCGGTCCGGGAGTACCGGCAGATGGCCGGGCGGGCCGGGCGGCCGCACCTCGACCCCTATGGAGAGGCCGTCCTGATCGCCAAGTCCGAGGAGATGGTCGAGGAACTCTTCGACTGCTACATCGGGGCGCCTGCCGAGAATGTCCAGAGTCGGTGCGCGAACGAGGCGGTCCTCTGCACTCACATCCTCTCGCTCATCGCTACCGGGTTCGCCCGGGAAACGGGCGAGGTGCTGGGGTTCATGGACAAGACGTTCTACGCCCACCTGGGCGAGAGCCCGCTCGCGCTCTCGCGGGCGGTCAACCGGGTGCTTGAGTTCCTGGGGGAGGCGGAGATGATCACCGAGGTGGGGGAGTGGCTCGAGGCTACCGAATACGGGTCGCTCGTCTCCCGGCTCTACATCGACCCCCGAAGCGCCGAGACGATCGTGACGACGATGGTCCGGCAGAAGGAGTACACCGATATCGGTCTCCTGCACCTCCTCTGCTCCACACCGGATATGATGACACTCTTCGTCAGGAGGGACGACATGTATCTCCTGGACCGGTTCCTCGCCGACCACCGGGACGACCTCTGGATGGAGATCCCCTGGGACGCGGGCGAGGGGTTCGACCGGAGCCTCAAGACCGCGCTCCTCCTCGCCGACTGGGCCGGTGAGGTTGGCGAAGACGTGATCTGCGAGCGCTACAACGTTGGTCCGGGCGACGTCTACGGGATGGTGGAGAGCGTCGCCTGGCTGGTCCACGCAACCCGGCAACTCGCCGGTCTCTTCGCCCCGCACCTCGCCGGTCCGATCGAGGAGATGGAACTCCGGACTAAACACGGCATCAAGAAGGAACTCCTGCCCCTCATCAGGCTCCGGGGGATCGGCCGGGTCCGGGCCCGCCGGCTCTTCAACAGCGGTATCGGGTCCCTCGAGGCGCTCCGCGCCGCCGGCCCGGAGAAGGTCGGGAAGGTTCTCGGGCAGGGGATCGCCGCTCAGATCTTCGAGCAGCTCGAGGGGACACGCGACGAGATCGCCGGGGTCACCGGCGAGCAGTCGACCCTCTCCCGGTTCGGGTGAACTAAAATGACAGAAGTAGCATGCGATATCTACCCGGCGGTCTTTACGGTCGACGAGAATGTCAGGTTCCTCCGGGAAATCCGCAAGGTAGCCGACGAGTGTGGCACTCACATCATCCTCTTCGACGCCGACCGCCTCGCAGGAAGGGACCACGTTGATGCAGCACTCCGGCACGCCTGGCGATCGTGGGCCGGCGGCGAGCCGATATCGAACTCGATCGAGATGGAGGCGCTCCTCTACGCCGCGGGAACCCGGCAGTGCCAGGTGGCCGCATCCTTCGGGATTCATCCGGGAGAGAACCACTCCTACATCGCCGTCTGCCCGCCGACGGCGGGTGTCCGGGACCGCCTTGCCGGTCTCGTGACGTTCGTCGACGACGACAGGGAGGAGGAGATCGATCCCGCAAAAAGGGCGCGTCTTGCGGAGCTCTTCGGGATCACGCAAAAAGAGGTCCTTGTGGTCGGGGAGGCGCGGTTCCGCGACCTGGTCCTCGAGCGGGTGGCGCTCCTCGACGTCTACCGCTGACCCGACGACGCGTGACTGAGGATGTGCCGGATCTCGGGGATGATGATTGTTTGGGCAGCGAGCGTGACAGCCTTCGTGGATCCCGGGATGCAGAAGACCGCCCGCCCGCCGATGACGCCGGCGATCGCTCGCGAGAGGATCGCGGCGGTCCCGATCTCTTCGTAACTTTTGAGGCGGAAGAGTTCCCCAAACCCGTCGATCGTCTTATCGAGCAGCGGCGCGACCGCCTCGATCGTCACGTCGTCGGGGGTGAGCCCGGTGCCCCCGGTGATGATGACACAGGTTGCACGCGAAAGCGCGACAGGGACTTCGGAGCGGATTCTTGCGATATCGTCGGGGATCACGGCGTAATGGGTCACCTCGATTCCTGCGGCAGAGAGGAGGTCGATGAGCGTCTTTCCGCTGGTATCGGTCTCTGGTTTCCGGCTCGAAGAGACGGTGATGACGGCACCGGTCACCGTGAGGGGCTTAAGATGGTTACTCTCCATAGGATCTTCCAGTACCCCTGTATCCCGTATTTTACTTCTTTCTATCCCCCGGCTGGATGAGTTCAATCCCCGACCCCTTTGTTTCGACTGGAACTACATGGGGGTATGACGGGCTCTCCCGGGAAGTGGTCTCTCCCGGGAGGGGGAAGGGTGTGGTCGAGAGAGCGAGGGGGTCCCCGGAGAGGGGAGCCCTTCTCATCCAGTTCTCCTTCCTCCCCACTTCGTACTCTTCTTATCCTATCCAGTTCTCCTTCCTCCCCACTTCGTACTCTTCTTATCCTATCCAGTTCTCCTTC